>NZ_LZSQ01000069.1 GCF_001665535.1 Mycobacterium sp. 852002-51961_SCH5331710 | reverse complement strand
GCACCCCGAGTAAACCGCGGATACGTACTACGAAGAACCTGAACCGTGCCCATTCGGCGACCCCCGCTAACCCGTCGCCCGGACGCGGTCGCTCACGACCGTCATCGCGAAGCACCTGACGGGGTCGCCGGCGACATCGGGCCTCCTGACTACACGCGGGCGCGTCGACGGCCCGTCTCTCTCGACCGGCAGCGTCGCAGTGAAACGCGCACCGGCACAGTGAGCGTCCCGCTTACCGGGACGACCGATGAACGGAACACCCGCCCGGCGAGCGACCGGGCGCGTGGCAGGCTATGGGCGTGACCGATACCGCAGCCTTCATCGCCCGCGTCGAGAACGACCTCCGCGAGACGCCCACCCCCTCTGGTGTGCTGCGCTACTACGACGTCGGTGACGGTCCCGTCCTGCTGTTCCTTCACGGCTCCGGGCCCGGCGTCACCGGCTGGCGCAACTTCCGCGGTGTGCTACCCGCCTTCGCCCAGCACTTCCGTTGCCTGATCCTGGAATTCCCGGGTTTCGGGGTCAGCGACGACTTCGGCGGCCACCCGATGATCACCGCGCAGGGCGCCGTGGTCCCCTTCCTCGACGCGCTGGGGATCGACCGCGTCGACATCGTCGGCAACTCGATGGGCGGCGGCGTGGGGATCAACTTCGCGATCAACAACCCCGATCGCATCGGCCGCCTGGTCACGATCGGCGGCATCGGCACCAACATCTTCAGTCCCGGTCCGAGTGAGGGGATCCGGTTGCTGCAGGAGTTCACCGAGGACCCCACCCGTCAGCGGCTGGTGGACTGGCTCAACTCGATGGTCTACGACCAGTCCCTGGTCACCGAGCAACTGATCGAGGAACGCTGGCAGCTGGCGACCGATCCGGAGACGCTGGAGTCCGCCCGACGGATGTACGGCAAGAAGGCCTTCGCACAGATGATGGCGTTCATGCGTAGCAGCGATGCGCCGTTGCCGTGGGCGCAGATGCACAAGGTCGCCGCACCCACGCTGTTGACGTGGGGGCGCGACGACCGGGTCAGCCCACTGGACATGGCGTTGATCCCCATGCGCACCATTCCCAACGCCGAGCTGCACGTGTTCCCGAACTGCGGGCACTGGGCGATGATCGAGG
The DNA here is from genome assembly GCF_001665535.1 of Mycobacterium sp. 852002-51961_SCH5331710. Taxonomy (GTDB): domain Bacteria; phylum Actinomycetota; class Actinomycetes; order Mycobacteriales; family Mycobacteriaceae; genus Mycobacterium. The sequence continues at coordinate 183,644 of NZ_LZSQ01000069.1, read as the reverse complement.
CCAAGGCGGCGTTTGAAAGCACCGTGCTGGCGTTCCTGCGCCGGGACGCCTAGGACACCTAGGACGAGGCGAGCAGGCGAAATCCCTTGTAACCCGCGGCGGCCACCTCGGCGCAGATGTCGAGGTAGACGCCAAAGCCGCCGATGAACAACATGAATCCGCGCGGTTTACCCGGCACGTTGGCGCCCATGTACCAGGAGTTCGCCCTGGGGAACAGCGTCGCTTCCGCGCGCCGATTGCACTCGGCGATCCAGTTGTCCACGGCGTCGCCGGTGGCTTCGATCGCGGTGTAGCCGTGCCCGTCGAGATAAGAGATGGCTTCGGCGATCCAATTCACGTTCGCCTCGGCGTGCAACACCATGTTGGCCAGCACGGCGGGCGCGCCGGGTCCCGAGACCATGAACAGGTTCGGGAATCCGTCCACGCCGAGGCCGAGGTAGGTGCGCGGACCGTCCGCCCAGTCGTCGCGCAGCCTCTGTCCGCCCCGACCGACGATGTCGATCTTGCTCAGCGCACCGGTCATCGCGTCGAACCCGGTGGCGAGCACGATCGCGTCGACGTCGTAATGGGCATCGGTGGTGTTGATGCCGTCAGCGTCGATGGACACGATCGGTGTCTTCCGCACGCTGATCAGGCTCACATGCGGTTGGTTGAACGTCTGAAAGTAGTTGGTGTCGGTGCAGATTCGCTTCGTCCCGATGGGATGGTCGGTCGGGATGAGCAGCTCGGCGACCTCGGGGTCGTCGATCACCGCCCGGATCTTCTCCTCGTAGAACTTGCGCGCTTCCTCGTTGGCGGCCATATCGATCATCTGATCGCTGAACGTCTTCGAGAACAGCACACCCCCGAGTTCCCAGCGCTTCTCGAACGCGTCGCGCCGCTCCTCGGGCGTGGCCTCCATCGTCAGCTTCGGATGGGCGATGTGCGGTGAGCCCCCGCCGCTGCGCCACGACAGTCGGCGGCGCTCGGCGTAGGTCGCCTTGACTTGGGCCCGGTCCTCGTCGGTCAACGGCCGATTGCCTGCGGGCACACTATAATTCGGCGTCCGCTGGAACACGTAGAGACGATCGGCCTGTTCGGCGATCACCGGGATGGACTGGATGCCCGACGAGCCCGTCCCGATCACCGCGACCCGTTTGCCGGTGAAGTCGACGGGCTCGTGCGGCCAGTGCGCGGTGTGGTACAGCTCCCCCGCGTAACCGTCCAGGCCGGGAAAGTCCGGCGTCAACGCCGCGGACAGCGGACCGGTCGCCATCACGCAGAACCGGGCGGTGACGACCTCGCCCGTGTCGGTCGAGACCGTCCAGCGCAGGTTGTCCTCGTCGAGCACGGCCGAGGTGACCCGGGTGTTGAACGTGATGCCGTCGCGCAGGTTCAGCTTGTCGGCGACCCAGTTCATGTAGCGCAGGATCTCGGCCTGCGTCGCGTACTTCTCCGACCAGTCCCACTCCTGCTCGAGTTCGGGATCGAACGAGTAGCAGTAGTCGACGCTTTCGACGTCGCAGCGTGCTCCCGGATAGCGGTTGTAGTACCAGGTGCCCCCGACCTCGGGCGCCGCTTCGAACACGCGCACCGACAAGCCCTGCGAACGCAGCCGATGCAACGCATACAGCCCGGCGAAGCCGGCACCGACCACCACCGCGTCCACGCTTGACCGCTCCTCGGAGATACCCACGCAGCCACGGTAGGTCGTCGTGGACCCGCCACCGCCGTAGTTTCCCGATGACCGGGCGATCGGGCGGGCACCGTTCCGCCCATCGGAAAGACCGGTCGACCCGAGACCCGGCGACGGTGATGATCGGCGCATGTCACCAACCGACGCCTGCGGGACGCGGGTCGATGCCACCGTCTGCGTCGATCTGGACGGCACCCGGCACCACCTTCGCTGGCCGCGCGACAAGACACTGGTCGACGCGATGCTCGACGCCGGTGTCGACCCTCCGCACTCGTGCCGCGAAGGTCACTGCGGCTCATGCGTCGCGACCGTGGTGTCGGGCGAGGTCGACATGGCCAGCTGCGAGATCCTCGAGCCCGACGACCTGGCCGAGGGCCTGATCCTCGGCTGTCAGGCCCGACCGGTCAGCGACGATCTGCACGTCGAGTACTGAGCCGGAAACGCCGCCCGCTGACCGGGATTTGATTCCGTTCGCGCTTCCGGTGCGGTAGACCATCAAGTGCAGCCGATAGTGAGGACATCAGCATGAGTGAGCGCGTACTCGACCGGGTGATGCAACTGGCCGAGCAGTTCAAGGATCAGGGCGCCGAGGCCGAGAAGATTGGACGGCTGACCGACGCCACGGTCAAGTCGATGAAGGCCGCCGGGTCCATCCGCCTGCTTCAGCCCAAGAAGCACGGCGGGTACGAGGCTCATCCGCGCGAGTTCGCCGAAACCGTGATGGCCACCGCGGCCCTGGACCCGGCGGCCGGCTGGGTCAACGGCGTGGTGGGTGTGCACCCGTACCAGCTCGCCTACGCCGATCCGCGCGTCGGCGAGGAGGTCTGGGCCGACGACATCGACACCTGGATGGCGTCGCCGTACGCGCCGCAGGGTGTGGCCAAGCCCGTCGACGGCGGCTACATCTTCAACGGGCGCTGGCAGTTCAGCTCCGGGACCGACGCGTGCGACTGGATCATCCTCGGCGCGATGATCGGCGACTCCGACGGCAAACCGCTGATGCCGCCGCAGATGCTGCACATGATCCTTCCGCGACCGGACTACGAGATCGTCGAGGACTCGTGGGATGTGGTCGGGCTGCGGGGCACCGGGTCCAAGGACGTCATCGTCAAAGACGCGTTCGTGCCGGAGTACCGGACGATGGACGCGATGAAGGTGATGGACGGCACCGCTCAGCGCGAGGCCGGCATGACCGAGCCGCTGTACCTGATGCCGTGGTCGACGATGTTCCCGCTCGGCATCTCCGCCGCCACGATCGGCATCGCCGAGGGCGCGCTGGCCGCACACCTGGACTATCAGCGCGAACGCGTGAACTCCAGCGGCGTTGCGATCAAGGACGACCCCTACGTCATGTACGCGATCGGCGAGGCCGCCGCCGACATCAACGCTGCACGCCAGGAACTGCTGGCCAACGCCGACCGCATCTACGACATGGTCGCCGCGGGCAAGGAGGTCAGCTTCGAGGACCGGGCCGCGGGCCGTCGCACCCAGATCCGTGCGGTGTGGCGCGCCGTGTCCGCCGTCGACGAGATCTTCGCTCGCTCGGGCGGCAACGCCGCGCGCATGGACAAGCCGTTGCAGCGGTACTGGCGCGATGTGCACGTCGGCCAGCTGCACGCGATCCACGTGCCCGGCACGGTGTTTCACGCCGCGGCGCTGAGCTCGCTCGGCGTGGATCCGCAGGGCCCGCTGCGGGCGATGATCTAGAAAGGGCACGATGAGCGATCTCAAGAGCCTCGGATACGTCAAGGTTCAGGCCACCGACATCGACCGCTGGCGCCACTTCGCGTTCAAGGTGCTCGGCTTCGCCGAGGGCTCCGGTCCCGACGGCGATGCGCTGTATCTGCGCATGGACGAGCGCGCCGCGCGCATCATCGTGGTGCCCGGCGACGTCGACAAGATCGTCACCGTCGGGTGGGAGGTCCGCGACCATGCGGCGTTGACGCGCGTGAAGGCGACGCTCGACGGCGCAGGCGTGGCGGTCAAGGAACTTTCACTCGAGGAGGCCGACGCACGTCGCGTCGAAGAGGTGATCGCGTTCGACGATCCCGCGGGAACGTCCACCGAGGTCTTCCACGGCGCGGTGCTCGACCACAGCCCGGTGGTGACGCCGTACGGCGCCCGATTCGTCACCGGCGATCAGGGATTGGGCCACGTCGTGTTGCCGGCCCTCGACGTGCCGGGGCTCTTCCAGTTCTACACGGAGGTCCTGGGATTCAAGTCGCGCGGGGCGTTCCGCGTTCCGACGCCGCCGGAGTTCGGACCGCTGCGGGTGCGGTTCCTCGGGATCAACGCGCGCCACCACAGCCTGGCGATCTGTCCCGCGATGACGCTGCGCGATCCGGGCCTGATCCATCTGATGGTGGAGGTAGACAGCCTCGACGCGGTCGGGCAGGCCCTCGACCGGGTGAGCAAGGACGGTTTCCAGCTGTCCTCGACGCTGGGCAGGCACACCAACGACAAGATGGTGTCGTTCTACGTGCGGGCGCCCGGCGACTGGGACATCGAATTCGGCACCGACGGTATGCGGGTCGACGAAACCTATTACACCGCAGAGGAAATCACCGCCGACAGCTACTGGGGCCACGAGTGGGTGTCCGACCTGCCGGCCGCGATGCGCCCGTGAGCAGCGATCTCACTCCCCTGCCCGCGGCCGGCATCGCGAAGTGGGACGAGGAAGCCGACGTCGTCATCGCCGGCTTCGGGATCGCCGGGGCGGCCGCGGCGGTGGAAGCCGCGCGCGCCGGCGCCGACGTCCTGGTGCTCGAACGCACCGGGTCCTGGGGCGGCGCGGCGTCGATGGCCGGCGGGTTCATCTACCTGGGCGGCGGTACACCCATCCAGAAGGCTTGTGGCTTCGACGATTCCGTCGCGAACATGGCCGCGTACCTGAACGTCGCGATGGGCCCCGGCGCCGACGAGAAGCGCATCGCCGACTACTGCGACGGCAGCCTGGAGCATTTCGACTGGCTCGTAGGGTGCGGTGTCCAGTTCAAGCCGGAGTTCTTCGGCGAGCCCGGCTGGGAGCCCATGGGCGATCAGGGGCTGATGTACAGCGGCGGGGAGAACTCCTACCCGTTCAACACGATTGCCACGCCCGCGCCGCGCGGACACGTCCCACAGATGTCGAACAAGAAGCAGGGCGAGGCCAGCGCCGGCTACATGCTGATGAAGCCGCTCGTGGAGACGGCCACCGCGGCCGGCGCGCGGGCGATCTACGACGTTCGTGTGCAACGGTTGGTCGTCGAGTCCGGCGGCCGGGTGGTCGGTGTGTACGCGCGGCGGTACGGCGAGGAGATCGCCGTGCGGGCGCGTCGCGGTGTGGTGCTCGCGATGGGCAGCTTCGCCTACAACGAGGCCATGGTCGCCCAGTACGCGCCGCGCATCGCCGGCCGGCCCGCCGCCGCCATCGAGCAGCACGACGGCCAGGCGATCCGGATGGCGCAGGCGCTGGGCGCCGATCTCGCCCACATGGACGCCACCGAGGTCGCCATCTTCATCGATCCGCAGCAGCTGGTCCGGGGCATCCTGGTCAACGGTCGCGGTCAGCGCTACGTCGCCGAGGACACCTATCCCGGCAGGGTCGGGCAGCTGACCTTGTATCACCAGGACAACACCGCGTTCTTGATCATCGACGAGAAGTCCCAGGAGGAGGCGATGGCCTCGCTGTCGCCACAGCTGATGCTGCGCCCGCCGACCTGGGTGTGCGAGTCGGTGGCCGAACTCGAATCCGAGATGGGACTGCCGACGGGATCGCTTCAGGCGACCGTCTCCGCCTACAACGCCGGCGCCGCCGCGGGCGAGGATCCGCTGCTCCACAAGAAGCCGCAGTGGCTGCGACCGATCGGCTCGCCGGTGGGGGCGATCGACCTGCGCGAGAGCACCGGCGGATTCACCCTTGGCGGGCTTCTGACATCGCTCAACGCGGAGGTGCTGCACGTCAGCGGCGAGCCCATCCCCGGCCTCTTCGCCGCGGGCCGCTGCACGGCGGGTCTCGCCGCATGGGGCTACGCGAGCGGTATCTCGTTGGGCGACGGCAGTTTCTACGGCAGGCGGGCGGGGCGGAGCGCGGCGGGCGCCTAGCGTCCGACCGCCGGTCGGCGTGGTACACGATGGACGTATGAAAGCCGTCAGCTGTGAACGAGGCACCCTGTCCGTCGTCGACCGCCCGACGCCCGCCCCGGCGCGTGGGCAGTTGCTGCTCGAGGTGCGGCGCTGCGGCATCTGCGGATCGGATCTGCACGCGAAGGACCACGCCGACGAGCTGACCGACGTGATGGACGAGGTCGGCTATCCGGACTTCATGCGCCAGGACACGCCGGTCGTCTTGGGCCACGAGTTCGTCGGCGAAGTGGCCGAGCGCGGCGCCGGGGCGCCCAAGGAGTTCAGAGTCGGGGCTCCCGTGGTGTCGTTTCCGATGGTGCGCGCGGCAGGCGGGGTGCACATGACCGGGCTGTCGCCGCTGGCGCCCGGTGCGTACGCCGAACACGTCCTCGCCGAAGCCTCGATGAGCTTCGTCGTGCCGAACGGGCTCGACCTCGACATCGCTGCGCTGACCGAACCGATGGCGGTGGCCCTGCATGCGGTGCGCCGTAGCCAGATCGGCAAGCGAGATGTCGCGATCGTGATCGGTTGTGGGCCGGTCGGTCTCGCGGTGATCTGCCACCTCAAGTCGCTCGGCGTGCAGACCATCGTGGCGAGCGACTTCTCTGCGACCCGTCGCGAGATGGCGGCGCGCTGCGGCGCCGACGTCGTCGTCGACCCCGCCGTCGACTCCCCGTACACGGCCGTCGATCAGTCCGGGGTTGTCACCGAGGCCCAACAGTTGTTCGAACTCGCCGTCGGCACGATGGAGAAGCTGCGCCGCGTGCCCGGGTGGTCGCATGTGTACCGGGTCGCCGACAGGCTGGGCGCAGCGTCGCCGAAGCGGCCGGTGGTCTTCGAGTGCGTCGGCGTGCCCGGGGTCATCGACGGCATCATCCGGGCGGCGCCCGTGCAGTCGCGGGTCGTCGTCGTCGGCGTGTGCATGGGCACCGACCACTTCCGCCCGGCGGTCGCGAACGGCAAGGACATCGACCTGCGGTTCGTCTTCGGCTACACGCCGCTGGAGTTCCGCGACACGCTGCACCTGCTCGCCGAGGGCAAGGTGGACGCCTCGTCCCTCGTCACCGGCACAGTGGGCCTGGACGGCGTGGCCCGCGCCTTCGAGGTGCTGGGCGCGGCCGAGGCGCACGCCAAGATCCTGATCGACCCCCGAAGCGACGCCGTTTCGCCCTAGCCGGGGTTGCAACACGCCGGCGTGCGGCCGTCTCCGCAGGTCGTTGACGTGATCGAAAGTAAATCGTGCTGTTCGTGTGACACCCCGCACACGGGCATGCTACAAATAGGCATATTCCTATTAGAAATATCGCCTGCCTGGTGCAGGTCGCTCTCCGGAGGCCACATGACAACGACTGTCGAAACACCCAGCGCCGTCCTCGACCGCGTATCGCTGGTTCTTGACGCTTTCGATGGGCCCGGACGACTGACACTGGCGCAGATCGTTCGCCGCACCGGGCTTCCCCGCTCGTCCGCGCACCGCATGCTCGAGCGCCTCGTCCAGCTGCGCTGGCTACGGCGCAACGGGCGCGATTACGAGTTGGGCATGCGGCTGGTCGAGTTGGGTTCGCTCGCCGTGCATCAGGACCGCCTGCACCGCGCGGCGGTGCCCCTGCTGCACGACCTGCATCGCGCCACTGGTCTGGTCGTCCACCTCGCCGTGCTCGACGGCACCGATGTCGTGTACCTGGAGAAGATCGGTGACGGATTGGGCGCAGCCATTCCCAGCCGCGTCGGAGGGCGCCACCCCGCGCACTGTTCGGCGTTGGGCAAGGCGATGCTGGCCACTGCCACCGACCTGAACTACGACACGATCGACCTGACGAACCGCCGTTCCAAGTACTCGATCGGATCGCCCGTCCAGTTGCGCACGGAGCTGGCCAAGGTGCGTTCGCACGGCATCGCGTTCGACCGCGAAGAAGCGCTCACCGGATTCGGTTGTGTCGCAGCGCCGATCGGCGGCCAGGGCGAGGCCGTGGCGGCCGTGTCGGTGTGCGGCCCGATGAACCGGATGATGTTCGACCAGCGTCTCGTCGCGCCGGTGCGGATGACCGCCATGGCAGTGTGGCGCAACGCCGAGGACGGCCCGCGACGGGTGGCCCCGACGCTGCAGCAGGCCCGGCCGCTGCGGAACATGCCCGCACCGCGGCCCACGGCGCCCCGCGAGCCGGTGTTGCAGTACGCGTGACACTCGATCCGCAGATCGCCGACCTGATCGAGGCGCTGGACTCCGGATTTCCGCCGGTGCACACCATGACCGGCGCGCAGGCGCGAGCGACGATCCGATCGCGGTTCGTGCCTCCGGCACAGCCCGAGGCCGTCGGATCGGTCGACGACGTGACCGTAGCCGGCGATGTCCCGGTCCGGATCTACCGACCGGTGTCGGATGTCCCGGTTCCGGTGGTGGTGTACGCCCACGGCGGTGGATTCGTGTTCTGCGACCTCGACAGCCACGACGGGCTGTGCCGCAACCTGGCGAATCTTCTTTCCGCGGTGGTCATCTCGGTGGACTACCGGCTCGCGCCTGAGAGCAGATGGCCGGCCGCGACGGAGGACGTCTACGCGGCGACGCGGTGGGCGGCCGAGCACGCCGCGGAGTTCGGTGGCGACCCGGACAGGCTCGCGGTGGCGGGTGACAGCGCCGGAGGCAACCTCGCGGCGGTCACCACGCTGATGGCGCGCGACCGCGGCGGGCCCGCCCTCTCCGCGCAATTGCTGATCTACCCGATGATCGCCGCGGACTTCGAAACCGAGTCATACCGGCGCTACGGCAAGGGTTTCTACAATCCGCGGCCGGCGCTGCAATGGTACTGGGACCAGTACGCGCCCTCCCCCGCCGACCGCACCCACCCGTATGCGTCGCCGCTGCAGGCACGCCTCGACGGTCTGCCGCCGGCGGTGGTGGTGATCGCGGGTCATGATCCGTTGCGAGACGAGGGCGTGGCCTACGCCGACGCGTTGGAAGCCGCGGGTGTGCCCGTGGCGCGGTGCACTTTCGAGGGCGGGATCCACGGTTTCATGACGATGCCGATGCTCGACATCGCTCACGAGGCGCGGCGCCAAGCGACGCAAGAACTCGCGAAGTTGTTGTGAGGCCCTCGAACTAGACCTTCGGCACCGGGCCGTAGCGCTGGTGCGGGTCGAGCACGCAGTGGGTCCGGCCGAACACCGTGACCATGCACTTGTTGTTGTGGTTGCAGCGGCTGCGCGTGTCGTGGTCGGCGATCATCGCGTTGACGAGGTCGGGTTCACGCAGCAGTGCCCTGCCCATCGCCATGAAGTCGAAGCCCTCACGCAGCCCTGTCTGGAGATGCTGGTAGTTCGTGATGCCGCCCAGCAGGATCAGCTTGGTGTTGCGGACCACCGGCACGAACTGCCGTGCCGCGTCGAGCATGTAGAGATCCCGGTACGGGTAACTGCCCATGACCCGCTTGCCTGCGAGGCGGACGCCGGGCCGCAGCGCGGACGGCATCACCTCGGCGAATTCCTTGACCGGGACATCGCCCCGGAACAGGTACATCGGTTTGTAGACCGAGGAACCCTGGGTCAGCTCGATGGCGTCCAGCGCGGAGTCGGCGTCGAGCAGTTGCGCGGTCCGCAGGGCCTCGTCGATCCAGATGCTGCCGGGCAGCCCGTCGTCCATGTCGAGTTTCGCGATGACCGCGATCTGGTTCTTCACGACGTCTCGGACCCGGGTCGCGATTTCGCGGACCAACCGCGACCGGTTGTCGATCGAACCGCCGTATTCGTCGCGGCGCCGGTTGATCCGCGCACTGAGGAACGAGCTCGGCAGGTAGAGATGGCCGAAGTGCAGTTCGACGGCGTCGAAGCCGGAGTCGATGGCCACCTGCGCCGCTGTCGCGAATTGTCCGATCACGTCACGGATCTCGTCGCGGGTGATCTCGCGACAGTAGGCGAAGGAGGTGGGGTTGACGAAGCGGCTGGGGGCGACGGCCGTGACGCCGGTCAACTTCTTCGGAGCGACGACGCCAGCGTGGCCGAGCTGCGCCGAGATCGCCGCGCCTGTCGCGTGCACGGCATCGGTGAGCCTGCGCAGTCCGGGCAGCGCCGCCGGGCTCATCACGATCTGGCCGGGTGCGCTGGCGCCCTCTTTTGAGACGCAGCAGTACGCGACCGTCGTCATGCCCACGCCGCCCTTGGCGAATGCGACGTGGAAGTCGATCAGGTCGTCGGTGACCATGCCGTCGGGCGAACGGCCCTCTGACGTCGCGGCCTTGATGACCCGGTTGCGCAGCTTCACCGGACCGAGCCGGGACGGCGCGAACGGGTCCAGCGTCTCAACGGTCATCGGACCACGGTGCTCCCCACCGCGGCGGCGGTCAACCGTGTCGTCCCGATGGCCGGGAGCGTCATCGGCACCACGGACGCCGGCGCTCTACTGTCGGGCCATGGCCGACGGTGAGGTGTTCGTCATCGACCGGGTCATCACCCGGCCCGGATGCGCAAGGCGTTTCGTCGACACGTATCTGGCCGAATACGCGCCGGGTGCGCGCGATCGCGGGATGACGCTTCGCGACGTGCTCGTCAGCCCACCGATATGGTTCGACGACCAAACCAACGTGGTCACCGTGACGTGGTCGCTACCCAGCTCGCAGGCCTGGTGGGAGATGACGTGGAAAGGCAGGCCCGACGCCACGCTCGGTGCGTGGTGGGACGGCGTGGCCGAACTCGTCGTGGAGCGCACCCGCAGCGTCGCCGCCGCGGCAACCGATGTGGACGGACTGTGCGATGTATAGCGTCATCCGGCTGATCGATGTGGCCGGTGCGCCCGAACGCGACCGCATGCTGAAGGAGCTGCGGGAGGCGTCGGTGGCCAGCGGCGCGGCCCACGCTCTGGTGCAGCCGACGCTGCCGGGCGTGCGCAACGGCGGCGACATCCTCATGCATCTGCGGTTCGGTGATGCCGACGGATGGTCCTCGGTGGCACCGTCTTTCGACGCGTTGTTCGACCGCCCCGAGGTCGCCCGCGTCAACGGCGCCACCTACACGGGCGTCTCGAGCGTCACCCGAGACATTTCCGCCACCGTCTACCGGACACTGCTGCTGCGGGTGCAACCGGACACCGACGAGGCGACGGTGGCGCGGTTCGAGGACGATCTGCGCCTGCTCCCCCGCTATGTCACCTCGATCGGCACATGGCAACTCAGTCGCGTCGACTCGGCCGTCGGCACCTCACCGTGGACCCACGTCTTCGAGCAGGAGTTCCGCGACCTCGAGGGTCTGACCGGCCCTTACCTCATGCACCCCATTCACTGGGCGTATGTGGACCGCTGGTTCGACCCCGAATGCCCCGATGTCATCGTCCGCGACCGGGTCTGCCACAGCTTCTGCAGCATGCCGCACCGAGCGTGAAATCAGCGCGAAATTCCAGCCGGATTTTCGATCTGAGCGCACGTTCGGCGGGCCGCTAGAGGCCGGCGGGCAGGATGTTCGGGTTGGCCGTCGCGGGCGGTTCCAGCGGCGGCAACTCGGCGGTGCCGTCGAGCGTGTGCACGGTCAGCCCTTGCGACCACGGATAGTGCAGGCTGAACGCGACCAGCCCGGTGCGCTCGGCGGCGGGCCGGTGACACATCGCCAGCACCGTCTCGGCCAGATACTCGACCGGCTCGGTCGGAAAGGTGTCCGGAATGAGTTGTGCCGCACCGGGAGTGCGGATGGCCGTCGAAGGGCCGACACAGTTCACCGCGATGTTCAAGTCGAGGAGTTCGGCGGCCACGCCCTGGGTGAAGCGGTGCAGGGCGGCCTTGCAGGAGGCGTAGACGACGTCGCCGGACGTCTTGTTGTACTCGCGGTACGGCCGCACGGGAGCGACACCGGTCACCGACCCGATGTTGACGATCCAGCCTGCACCCCGTTTCCGCATGTGCGGCACGGCGGCCTTGGTCAGCACGAACGGCGTGCGCAGATAGTGCTCGACGGTGCGGTCGAAGGTGTCCAGGCCCATGTCCTCGACGCAGGCATAATCGGCGAAACCCGCGTTGTTGACGAGAATGTCCAGCCCACCCGCGCGTTCGACGACCTCGTCCACCAACCCGCCCCGTTGGTCGGGGTCTTCGAGGTCGGCGGCGATGCCGATCGCGGTGCCGCCCGCCCCCTCGATCAGCTCGACGGTCTCGGCGATCGTCCCCGGCAGGGCCGTCGCCGCACCGCCGCGTATCGACGCCGACGGCTCGAACGATCGCGCGGTGACCACCACAGTCGCGCCCTCGGCGGAAAGGCGTTGCGCCACAGCGCGTCCGATGCCTCGGCTACTGCCGGTGACCAGCGCCGTCTTGCCTGCGAGCAGGCCGGTCATCGGATCACGAAGTGTTCTTCGACGGGCGCGCGATGCTGGTGCCAGATGTCGACCAGGCGGTACGGCGTCGCGACGACCACGCGACCGGATGCCGAACGGTAGTAGGTGTGCGCGTTCGGGGTGTGGCACCACACCGTCCGCGACATCGCCTCGTCGATCTGCGCGACGTAATCGTCGTAGGCCTCCCGCGTCACCTCGATGGTGTCGGCATCGCGCAGCGCGAGCAGTTGCAGACACTCAACGATGTAGTGCGCGAGCACCTCCATCGAGAAGTTGGCGCCCGCACCGTGGCCCGGGCTGTAGTTGGGCGCCGAGGTGATGAACAGGTTCGGGAAGCCCGGCACCGTGCCGCCGCGGTACGCGCGGGGACTGTCGCCCCACTCCTCGCGCAGTGTCCTGCCGTCGCGACCGCGGATGTCGACCGTGGACAGGAAGTCGAGGTGATAGCCGGTGGCGTAGATGATCACATCGAGATCGATCTGCCGACCGTCTTCTGTGACGATGCCTGCGGCGTTGACGGCGGCCGGTTCGCTCGCCTCCACGTCGACGTGCCCCCGCGTCAGCGCTGCGTAGTAGCCGCCCGGGTCGCGAATGATGCGCTTACCGTACGGCGCGAAGTCGGGGGTGACCTTCTTCGCCAATTCCGATCCCTCGCCGAACGTCTCGTTGATGTACTCCAAGCACATCTGCAGCAGGACGTCGTTGGCTTGCGAGATCGACAAATGGTCCTTCGCCCACTCGGGGTCGCGCAGGATGACCGGATAGTTGTTGTCGGCCGTCGCCCAATAGGACTTGAGCCGGTGCCAGTTCGCGTAATACGGCACGTGCCGTCCGAGGAACCGTCGGAATTCGGGGACATCGTCGGACAACCGCTTTCGCGGAGCCACCCAGTGTGGTTGCCGTTGGAACACGGTCAGGTGTTCGACCTCGTCCACACACGCGTCGACGATCTGTACGGCCGTGCATCCCGCGCCGATGACGGCGACCCGCTTACCGGTGAGGTCCAGCGAAGGATCCCACAGCGCCGAGTGAATACTGGTGCCCTCGAACGATTCTCGGCCGGCAACATCGGGAAACCGTGGCCGGTTGAGATAGCCGGCGGCGGTGACGACCACTCGGGCGTAGCTGACGTCGCGGTTCCCGTCGCGGTCGACCGCATGAATCTGCCACTGGTTTCGCGCGTCGTCCCACCACAGCGCCTCGACCTCGGTGCCGAACCGGGTGTGCTCACGCAGTCCGTGCCTGTCGGCGAGCGACACCAGGTAGTCCTGGTATTCCGCGCCCTGCGGGTAGTAGCTCGACCAGTCGGGGTTGACCTCCCGCGACAGCGAGTAGTACGCCGACGGCGTGTCGACACCGATACCGGGATACTTCGTCGTCAACCAGGTGCCGCCGACCTCGTCGTTGCGGTCGAAGATCTGATACCGCACCCCGGCGTCGGCTGCGGCCAGCGCGGTGATGATGCCCGCGATGCCCGCGCCGACGATCGCGACATTCGTCGTCGGCGGGATCGGCACGGTGCGCGGCAACGTCGGCTGGGAGAGGTGAAAACCGCCCTGCTCGAGCAGGAGCGGAACGAACTCGTCGTCGACGTCGGAGCCGAGCGCCACCGGCAGCGCGCGGGTGAACAGATCGATGTCGTCGGCGGCCATCGCCCCTTCGGCCCGCGGCGAGGACAGCGCCGAGACGACCGCACCGACAAGCGCCGCCATGGTGTCGGCGTCGGTGATGCCGGCGCGCTCGGGCGGATCGGGGATGTGCGTGATCTTGGGCCCGAACCGGTCGAGCACCGACGGGTCACCCGTCAGCTGCGCCAGCACCGCGACCAGGACGCCGGGGTCCGCCTGAGCGAGGTTCGCCCTCAGTTCATCGCGGTCGACATCCGCGGCGTGCGGCGACGGTATTGCTCGAGCGTCTGCAGTCACGGGCACAAGTATCGGCGCAGCACGGCCGACCGGGCAGTGCCCTGCCTACTGAGCGGGACATCGGTCCCTCGCCCCACGCCAGACATGCTTACGCTGCCCGCCATGGATCTGGATGCGGTGGTGGAGCAGGCTCGCAGCCACACTCTGGGCGACATCCCACGCCGCTCGGCCCGCAGGCAACCCGACAAGACCGCGATCATCGATGGCGACACGGTGTTGACGTTCGCCGAGTTCGACCAGCTCGTTGACCGGGCCGCGGCGGCGTTGCAGGACAACGGCTTCCGTCCCGGTGATCGGGTGGCGCTGCTGGCGCGCAACTGTTGGCAGTATGCGGTGCTCGCCTTCGCCACCGCCCGCGCCGCGGTGGTGTTGGTGCCGGTCAACTTCATGCTGACGGCCGAGGAGATCGCCTACATCCTCGGCCACAGCAAGGCAGAGGGCTTCATCGTCGAAGCCGAGCTGACAGGCGTCGCGCAGGACGCCATGCGCATCGACGGAGCGGTTCGCACCAGGGCCGCGATCGTCCGGCCCGGACAGAGCGTTCCGCCGGGCTGGGACGACTTCGCGCAGTGGCTGTCCACCACGGCCCCCGCGCCGAATCCCCGCATCGACGACGACCAGCTGCTGCGGTTGATGTACACCAGCGGCACGGAGTCGCGGCCCAAGGGCGCGATGCACACGAGCCGCAGCCTGATGTGGCAGTACGTCAGCACCATCGTCGCCGGTTCGATGGCCGGCGACGACGTCGAAATCCATTCGCTGCCGCTGTATCACTGCGCGCAGCTGGACAACTTCCTGGCCACCGACATCTATCTCGGCGCGACCAGCATCATCCTGCCCGGGCCCGATCCCGAAACGGTGCTGCGCGCGATCGCCCGCTACGGGGTGACCAACTACTTCGCGCCTCCGACGGTCTGGATCAGCCTGTTGCGTTGTCCGGTGTTCGACGAGGTCGATCTGTCGAGCCTGCGCAAGGGCTACTACGGCGCTTCGGCGATGCCGATCGAGATCCTCGCCGAGATCCGGGACCGGCTGCCGAACCTGAGGTTGTGGAACTTCTACGGCCAGACCGAGTTGGCACCGCTGGCGTCCGCGCTCGGACCCGACGAGCAGGACACCCACGCCGGTTCGGCGGGACGCCCGGTGGTCAACGTCGAGACGACGATCCTCGACGAGGACGACGCCCCGGTCGCCCCAGGCGTGGTGGGTGAGATCGCCCACCGCAGCCCCCATCTGATGCTCGGCTATCTCGACGACCCGGCCAAGACGGCGGAGGCGTTCCGCGGCGGTTGGTTCCACTCCGGCGATCTCGGTTACTACGACGAATACGGCCTGCTGCACGTGGTCGACCGCAAGAAGGACATGATCAAGACGGGCGGCGAGAATGTCGCCAGCCGCGAGGTCGAGGAAGTTCTTTACCGGCACAACGGGGTTCAGGAGGTCGCGGTCTTCGGCCTTCCCCATCCGACGTGGGTCGAGACCGTGGTCGCCGCGGTGGTGTCCCGCGAGGGCGCCGACCTGACCGAGGATGACCTGATCGCGCATTGCCGGCAGCATCTGGCCGGGTTCAAGACCCCCAAGCACGTCCACTTCGTCGACGCACTGCCGAAGAATCCGAGCGGCAAGCTGCTGAAACGTCAACTGCGCGAACGCTTCGCGGCCGAACCGCTGAGCCGCTGAGCCACCGAAGGGAACTGTCTGTTGTTCACAGGACGTATCGCGCGCTTCGACGCGCCCGGAAAGCCATTCGAGATCGAGACCGTGAACCTGGCCGAGGTCGGCCGCGGCGAGATCCTGATCAAGGTCACCAGGACCAACATCTGCGGATCGGACCTGCACGCGTGGCACGGCACCTTCGCCACCCGCGGCCTGGGGGGACAGCTTCCGACGGTGCTCGGTCACGAAATGGTCGGCACGGTATCGGAACTCGGTGACGGGGTCACGGCGGACTCGAACGGCGCACCGCTGGCGAAGGGCAGCCGGGTGGTGTTCCCCTACTTCTTTTCCTGCCACCGGTGCCGAAACTGCCTGGCGGGCAGGCGCAACGCGTGCCTGAACCTCGGGATGGCCATGCTCGGACGCGCCGACGCGCCGCCCTACTTCGTCGGCGGCTACGCCGACTACTTCCTGCTTCCGGCCGGGGCGGTCGTGTACACCGTGCCCGACCGGGTCAGCGACGACATCGCGTCGGGCGCCAACTGTGCGCTGTCCCAGGTGATGTACGGCCTCGAGCGCGTGGACCAGCAACTCGGCGAGACCGTCGTCGTGCAGGGCGCCGGCGCGCTGGGACTGTATGCGGTCGCGGTCGCCAAGGCCCGCGGCGCCGGTCGGGTCATCGCCATCGACGGGGTGCCCGAACGGCTCGAGCTGGCAACCGCGTTCGGCGCCGACGCGGTGATCGACATCAACGCGGCCGCCACGGTGAAGGACCGCGCGAAGATCATCCGCGACCTGACCGACGGTTACGGCGCCGACGTCGTGGTCGAGGTCGTCGGCCACCCGTCCGCCATCGACGAGGGCCTCAAGATGCTGGGCCAGTTCGGCCGTTACGTCGAGATCGGAAACATCAACATCGGCAAGACCTTCGAATTCGACCCGTCACGGTTCGTTTTTGCCAACAAGACGATGGTCGGGGTCTCGCTGTACGAACCGCCGGTGCTGTCGCGGGCGCTGACCTTCCTCGAACAGCACCAGGACGTCCTCCCCCTGCACCGGCTGGCTGCAGCGCAGTATCCGCTCGACGACATCAACGAGGCGTTCGCCGCCGCCGAGCACAAGTGCGACGTTCGCGCCAGCATCGTTCCCTGATCCCAAGGAGACCCATGCACGACTACACCCGCAAGACGCTGTTCATCGACGGGCAGTGGATGACACCGTCGGCGGCCGACGTGATCGACGTCGTCGACCCCGCCACCGAGAAGGTGATCGGCTGTGTGCCCAACGGAACGGTCGCCGACGTGGACGCTGCCGTGGCCGCCGCCCGCCGAGCCTTCGATCCGTTGATCACCCGCGCCGAGCGCAGTGACCGGCTGGCCCGGGTGATCGCCGCGATGGAGAAGCGGCTGCCCGACATCGCCGAGACCATCAGCCGGGAGATGGGCGCGCCGCTGCGTGTGGCGCAGGGAGTTCAGACCAAGGTGCCACTGGCGGTGGCACGCGGTTTCGCCGACGTCCTCGAGTCCTTCGAATTCGAAGAGCGCGTGGGCAACTCGTTGGTGCTGCGCGAGCCGTACGGCGTCGTCGGCGCCATCACCCCGTGGAACTATCCGCTCTATCAGGTGGTGGCCAAGGTGCTGCCCGCCATCGCCGCGGGCTGCACCGTCGTCCTCAAGCCGAGCAACGAGGCGCCGCTGTCGGTGTTCGAGTTCATCGAAGCGGTCGAGGAGGCCGGACTTCCCGACGGTGTGGTGAACCTGGTGTCGGGGCGCGGATCCGTGGTGGGTGAGCGGATCGCGTCGCATCCCGACGTCGACGTGGTGTCGTTCACCGGCTCGACCGCCGTCGGCCGCCGGGTCGCCGAGCTCGCCGCCGGCTCGGTGAAGAAGGTCGCCCTCGAACTCGGGGGCAAGTCCGCCAACGTCATCCTCGACGGCGGCGACCTCACCACCGCGGTGAAGGTCGGCGTGGGCAACGCGTTCCTCAACGGCGGGCAGACCTGCATGGCGTGGACCCGGATGCTGGTGCCGCGCTCGCGCTACGACGAGGCCCTCGAACTGATCGAGTCCGCCGCCGCCAAGTACACCGTCGGCGACCCGTCCGAGCCCGGCACCCGGATCGGCCCCCTGGCGTCGGCCGCGCAGTTCGAGTCCGTGCGCGGGTTCATCGACCGCGCGCGCCGCGACGGCGCCCGCCTACTCACCGGCGGATCCGAATCGGTCCGCGACACCGGCTACTACGTCGCCCCGACCGTGTTCGCCGACGTCGACCCCGACTCCGAGCTCGGTCAGGAGGAAGTGTTCGGGCCGGTGCTCGCGGTGATCCCGTTCCGGGACCAAGACGACGCCCTACGCATCGCCAACGGCACGCCCTACGGGCTCGCGGGCGCAGTGTGGGGTCCCGACCTCGACACCGCCATATCGTTCGCGAAGCGCGTGCAGACCGGACAGCTCGACGTCAACGGCGGCGTGTACAACCCCGTCGCGCCGTTCGGCGGCTACAAGAAGTCCGGTGTCGGCCGGGAACTCGGCCGCGCGGGGTTCGAGGAATTCCTGCAGACCAAGTCCCTACAGTTGCCGTCATGAGCACACCGCTGAACATCGCCGCTCACGGTGCGACACAGACGTGGACCATCGACCTGCCCGAGGTCGGCAACGCGATCACCGACAAGGGCTTCATCTCGGCGTTCGAGGCCGCCGTCGACGCCGCCAACGCGGATCTCGACGTGCGCGCGGTGATCCTGACGGGCGCGGGCAAGATCTTCTCCGCGGGCGGCAACGTCAAGGAGATGGCCGACCGCACCGGGATGTTCGGCCTCGGCGCCCTCGATCAGCGGCGTGCGTACGTCGACGGGATCCAGCGCATTCCCCGCGCACTCGGCCGCCTGGAGGTCCCGCTGATCGCCGCGGTCAACGGTCCCGCCGTGGGAGCGGGCTGCGACCTCGCCATGATGTGTGACATCCGCGTGGCCTCCGAGCGGGCGTCGTTCGCCGAGAGCTTCGTGCAGATCGGCATCATCCCGGGCGACGGCGGCACCTGGTTCCTGCCCAGGGCGATCGGCTACGAGCGCGCCGCCGAGATGACGTTCACCGGCGACCGCATCGATGCGGCCACCGCCCTGGAGTGGGGCATGGTCACCCGCGTCGTGCCGCACGACGACCTGCTCACGGAGACGCTCGCGTTGGCCGAGCGGATCACGAAGAACCCCGCTCACGCGCTGCGGATGGCCAAACGTCTGCTGCAGGAATCGCGGGCCGGTTCGCTGGACTCCACGCTGGCCATGGCCGCCGCCATGCAGCCTCTGGCCCACCGCGACCGGGAGCACGAGCAGCGCATCAGCCGATGGCGGACCACCCCGTGACGCTCCCCCGCCTGGTGCCCCCGGCCGCCGTCGACGCCGCCGCGACCGCGGCCCTGCGAGCCGAGGTACGAGCGTTCCTCGCCGAGCAGCGTGCCGCGGGTGCTTTCACGCCGTCGGTCGACGCGTGGCTGACGGGATGGGACGAGGACTTCACCAAAGCGCTTGCCGCCCAGGGCTACCTCGGGATGACCGTGCCGGTCGAGTACGGCGGACACGGACGCTCCTTCATCGAGCGGTTCGCGGTGACCGAGGAGTTGCTCGCCGCGGGCGCACCTGTCGCGGCGCACTGGATCGCCGACCGGCAGATCGTGCCGTCGTTGCTCAAGTACGGCACGGAACTGCAGAAGAGGGAGTTCCTCCCGCGGATCGTGCGCGGCGAATGCTTCTTCGGCATCGGCATGAGCGAACCCGATTCGGGCTCCGATCTCGCGAGCGTGCGCACCAAGGCGGTCCAGGTGGACGGCGGTTGGTCGCTGTCGGGGACGAAGGTGTGGACGTCGGGGGCGCACTACGCGCATGCGTTCATCGCGTTGGCCCGCACGGCCCCAGTCGATCCGGACAACCGCCACGCCGGGTTGAGTCAGTTCATCGTCGACCTGCGCGGACCGGGTGTGCACATCCGCCCCGTCGTCTCGATGAACGGCGCACACCACTTCAACGAGGTGATCCTCGACGGCGCCTTCGTCCCCGACGACATGGTGTTCGGTGAGATCGGTGCGGGCTGGCGCCAGGTCACGTCGGAACTGGCCTTCGAGCGCAGCGGACCCGAACGGTTCCTGTCCACCTTCGTGCTGTTACGGATGTGCGGCGAAAAGATGGCCGCACAGGAGCTTTCGCGGGACGCCGGACTCGGCCGCCTTATCGCCCGAACCGCCGGACTGCACCAGATGTCGACCGCCGTCGCGGGCGCACTGGAGAGGCGCGAGCCCGCCGATGTTCCCGCCGCGGTGGTCAAGGTGCTCGGCACCACCACCGAGGGCGACATCGCCGACTTCGCCGACACGCTGACCGACGCGACCACTAATCCCGAACTCGCCGAACTGGTTTCGCGAGCCGTGGATCAACGTCCCGGCTTCACGCTGCGCGGCGGCACCAACGAGGTGTTGCGCGGCGTGATCGCACGAGGATTGGGGCTGCGATGACCGTCGATCCGGCACTGGTCGAGATGATGGACGCGGTCTTCGCCGAGTACCGCGACGCCCACCCGCCCGCGAAGACCGTCGAACGGGACACGGAGTTGTGGCGGCGCCTCGACGACCTGGGCCTGGTCCGACTGACCGGCGCCGAGGAGTCGGGCGGCAGCGGAGCGGGCTGGTTCGAGGCCGCCGAACTGCTGGCGGCCGCCGCGCGCAACGCGGTGCGAACACCGTTGGCCGAACACGACCTACTGGCCTGCTGGCTGCTCGAGGCGAACGGAATGGGCGGCGACGACGCGGTGCGCACGGTGTGCCTGCTCCGCGAGGACGGAACCGCCGACGGCGTCCCCTGGGCCGCGGCCAGTGACCGGGTGGTCGTCGTCTGGCGCGATGGCGACGACCATTGCGTCGCCGACATCGACGCCGCCGCACTCTCGATCACGGCCGGCAGCAACGCGATCGGCGAGCCCCGCGACTCCATCGAGGCCGACATCGCCGCGCTCGACGGTGTCCCGCTGGCCTCCGATCTGGTGGCCGAACTGTGGCACAAGGCCGCGCTGGTGCGGGCGATCCAGGTGTGCGCGGCGCTCGACCGGATCGTGCTGTCGTCGGTCGAACACGCCGCGTCGCGAATCCAGTTCGGCCGGCCCCTGTCCCGCTTCCAGGCCGTCCAGCACCTGATCGCCGACTCCGCCGCCGAAGCGGCGTTGGCGCGGGCGGCCACCGAGGGTGCGCTGACGACGGCCGTCATGAGCGGTTGGTCGACGGGCAGCCTCGCGTTCCGCGTCGCGGCGGCACGCTCCTGCGTCGGTCATGCCACGTCGGTCGTGGTGCGCAATGCCCACCAGGTGCACGGCGCGATCGGCACCACCCTCGAGCACCGGTTGCACGAGTTCACCCGCGCCGCGCTCGCATGGCGGTCCGAATTCGGGTCGGTTCGCTATTGGGACGAACAGGTCGCCGACGCGACGCTGGCCGCCGGAGCCGACGTGTGGAGCCTGATCGTCGACTGATCCGACTGCCTGCCCGCGCGGTGTTCCACTGACCGGGCACCGCCGCGCCACGTCCCGGTCGGCGACGGTTGACTCGCACCCATGAGCAACGAGATCACGCTGTCCGAGGTCCAGGAGTTCATCGCCGCCTTCTGGTACCACTACGACCAGGGTCACTTCGCCGAGCTCGGGGCCCGGCTCGGCGAGGAGATGGAATACCTGAGCCGGTCCGATTCCGGGAACTGCCCGTTCGAGGAGCTGCTGGCCGCCGAGTTGCACGGCAAGGACGAGACCTTGGCGTGGTTGACGCAGCACCGCAACGAGAATCCCTACCCGCTGCGCCACCACGCCACCAACGTCTTCCGCACCGGCGTCGACGGGGACGTCACCACCGCGCGCTTCTACCTGTACGTGAACCAGGTGACGAACAACGTCCCGTTCGACGTCTCCAGCGGTGTGGTCGACGTCGGCATCCGCCGCGCCGGCGACGGCCTGGTGTTCACATCGATGACCGTGATCCTCGACGCCGAGGACTCCGTCGCGTTCTCCGAGCACGCCGCCAAGACCGCCACCGCCTCGACCGCCTCGTAAGGCGTGGACGCACGCGCGACGTTCGGCGGTGGTGTCGCGGTCATCACCGGCGCCGGAAACGGGATAGGCGCGGGGCTGGCACGCCATGCCGCCGCGCTGGGCATGACCGTCGTACTGGTCGACATCGACGCCTCGGCTATCGCAGCGCTTCGCCACGAGCTCACGGGCTCGGTGGACCTGGTGTGCGATGTGCGCGATCCCGAAGCGCTCGAAGGCCTTGCCGCACAGGTGTATTCAGAGATCGGCCCGGTCCGGCTGCTGGTCAACAACGCCGGTGTCGAGCAGTTCGGATACCTGTGGGACACCCCCGTCGCCAATTGGGACCGGCTGGTGGACATCAATGTCAGCGGCGTGTTCTACGGCGTCCGCGCGTTCCTGCCGCGCATGATCGCCGCGGACTCCCCGTCGTGGGTATGGAACCTGTCGTCGATCGGCGGCGTCGCCGTCGTGCCGCTGCAGGCGCCCTACATCATGAGCAAGCATGCGGTGCTGGCACTGACCGAATGCTTGCGACTGGAGGTCGAATTGGTTGGCCACGCCGACCGGATCCACGTGCAGGCTGTGCTGCCCGGCGCCGTGAAGTCGAACATCTTCGAGGCCGCCGGCGGCGTCGACGACGGCGACGTCGGGGCCGCCGAGGCGCAGCGGACCGCGATGCTCGACATCAAGGCCGAGGCAATGGATCCGGTCGAAGCGGCGCGAGTGGTCTTCGAACAGGCCGCGGCCGGCGAGTTCTATCTGCTCACCCAACCCGAGTACGTCGGCAACGCCATGGCGGAGCGCGCCGAAGTCCTGGCGTCGCGCCGGGCGCCGGCCCTGCGCGCCAAGCGGCGGTTCGACCCCACTCGGCATTGACGGAATTCGATTGAAGGAAGGTCGACGTGCAGATCGCCGACAAGGTGTTCGTGGTGACAGGCGCCGGCAACGGTATGGGCAGGCAAGTCGCGCTCGGACTCGCCCGCCGCGGCGCACGCATCGCTGCGGTCGACCGTGACTCGGTCGGCCTGGCTGGTACGGCGGAACTCGCGAGCATCACCGGCATCCCGATGTCCACGCATGTTCTCGACCTCACCCGACGACGAGGCGGTCGCCGCACTACCCGATGCGGTGGCGCGGGCGCACGGACAGATCGACGGACTGGTCAACATCGCCGGCGTCATCCACCGATTCGCCCCCTTCTCCGAGCTCTCCCCAGATGAGACCGACCGCATCATGGCCGTCAACTTCGATGCCACAGTGCGGATGTGCCGCGCCTTCCTGCCGTCCCTGCTGACGCGGCCGGAGGCGAACATCACCAACATGTCGAGTCTCTCCGCGCTGTTGCCGTTCGCCAGCCAAACGCTCTACAGCGCGAGTAAAGGCGCGGTGAAGCAGTTCAGCGAGAGTCTCTACGCCGAACTGTGCGACACCAATGTCCATGTGGTGACGGTGTTTCCGGGCAACATCGACACCAACCTGACGGGGAACTCCGGGGTGGCGATGCTCGACGCCGGTGACAAGAAGGTTCGTTCCGCCACCGCCGAAGCCGCAGGCAAGAAGATTGTCGACGGAATCGCCCGTGACCGCTTCCGAGTCCTGATCGGCACGGACGCATTGGCCCTCGACATCTTGGCCCGGCTGTCGGCGAAGCGCGCTACCCGGTTGGTCGCCAAGCAGATCAAGTCGGTTCTGTGAGGCTGAACGTGGCAGCTGCAACCGAGTACGACGTCATCGTTGTCGGGTTCGGTGCTGCCGGCGCCGCCGCCGCGATCGAGGCTGCCGATCGCGGAGCACGCGTCCTGGTGCTGGATCGGGGGTATGGCGGCGGCGCGACTGCCTTGTCGGGCGGGATCGTCTACGCGGGCGCGGGTACGGCCGAACAGCGGGCCGGCGGATACGACGACAGCGTCGCGGACATGCGGGCGTATCTCGAACAGGAGGTCGGCGACGCGGTCAGCAGTGAAACCCTTCGGAGGTTCTGCGAACAGAGCCCGGATCTGATCGAGTGGCTCAAGAGACAAGGGGTCGGGTTCCGCGGCGGTCTCGTGTCCTCATACAAGACGTCGTATCCGACCGACGATTTCTACCTCTACTACTCCGGCAACGAGAAGGCCCATCCCTACGCGCGGCACGCGCGGCCCGTGCCGCGCGGGCACCGCGTGGTGGCTCCGGGTATGAGCTCGGGCAAGGTGCTGTTCGAGAACCTGCGCCGTTCGGCGAAAGCCAAAGGCGTCGAATTCATTCCGTTGTGCCGAGTGCATCAACTCATCGCCGATGACCACGGGCGGATCCGCGGGGTCCGGTACCGCGCGATGCCGACGAACCATCCCGACGCGCGCAAGCACCGCGTTCTGACCAAGCTCACCGGAAAGGCAGGCACCTGGCTGCCCGGCCTGGTCAAGGGCGCGGTCGAGCGCGCCGAGACGCTGTGGTCCGACGCCGCCGTGGACGGCGAGGCATCCGCACGGGCAGTGGTACTGGCCGCCGGCGGTTTCATCCACAACCGTGAGTGGATGGCCGAACACGCTCCGGAGTTCATGAAGATCTCGCCGCTCGGCACCCCCGGCGACGACGGCTCGGGTATCGCCCTGGGAGTCGAGGCCGGCGGCATGACCGACAAGATGGGCAACATCACGGCCTGGCGTTTTCTGTCGCCACCGAGCGCATTTCTCGAAGGTCTCACCGTGGGCAGGGAAGGCCGACGCATCGCCAATGAAGACCTCTACGGCGCAACGCACGGCAATGTGATGATGCGCGAGTTCGGCGGCGCGGGCTGGGCCATCTACGACGCCCCGACCTGGAGGAAAGTAAAGGCCCAGATTCGAACGCAGACACAGCTCTTCCAGCGCCTGCAATTGATGTACCTGTTGACGGTCGGACACCGCAAGGCGTCGACGGTGGAGGAGATCGCGCGCAAGAACGGGATCGATCCGACGGGTCTGCGCCGCACCGTCGAGGAGTACAACCGCGGCATTGCCGGCGGCGCGGGCGACCCCGCGCACAAAGAGCCGGATCTGTGTCCCCCGCTGACAACCCCGCCGTTCTACTCGATCAACATCTCTGCGGACTCGTCGATGTTCTACCCGATCCCCGGGCTGACACTCGGCGGCCTCATCGTCGATGAACACACCGGCGAAGTCGCCCATCGTGACGGTGGAACCGTGGCCGGCCTCTACGCCGCGGGTCGCAATGCGGTCGGTATCTGCTCCAACAGCTATGTCAGCGGGTTGTCCATCGCGGACTGCATTTTCAGCGGACGGCGCGCAGGGGCGCACGCGTCGGACACGCTACGGTCGGTCTCGAGTGATCGAGATCGCCTGTGACGCACTACTGCCTGGATCCCGACGCCGCGGCGCGGGTTGCGCAGTTCGGGGACGTGGCGCCGATGCGGGAGCGTGGACTCGACGCGGTGCGTGACGCTTTGGAATCCGCGCCGCTGCCCGAAATGCCGGAGATGGCCGATGTCGAGGATCGGATCATCGAGGGACCCGTCGGGGAGATCCCCCTGCGCATCTACCGACCGTCGACCGACAGCGGCGCCCCCGCGGTCGTCTACTTTCACGGCGGCGGAATGGTTCTGGGCTCGAACCATTCGTTCGAACCGTTGGCGCGCAACATCGCCCACCACTCCCACGCCACTGTGGTGTCCGTCGACTACCACCTGGCCCCCGAAGCGGCACCCCCGGCCCAGTTCGACGACGCCTACGCCGCGACCCGTTGGGTTGCCGAACACGCCGACGACCTCCGCATAGACGGCACCCGCGTCGCGGTGGCGGGCGACAGCGCCGGAGGCACACTGGCGGCCGGCGTCGCGTTGGCCGCCCGTGACCGCGGTGGGCCGGCCCTGTTCGCCCAGATCCTGATGTATCCGGGCGTCGACAAAGATCTCGAGGTCCCGTCGATCCGGGCCATGCCCGAGGCGCCGATGCTCAGCGTCGTCGACATCGAGTACATGCACGAGCTGGCCGACGGCCCGGAGCACCCCTACACGATTCCCGCACGGGCACAAGATCTGTCGGGCCTGCCGCAGGCCATCGTCGTGACCGCCGAAGCCGATCCGATCCGCGACTGGGGCGAGCGCTACGCGGACCGGTTGCGCGACGCGGGAGTACAGACGACGGTCACCCGCTACCCCGGCATCTACCACGGGTTCCTGATGCGTTCAGACGCGACGGCCCGTGGGCGACTGGCGGTGGCCGAGATCGGCGCACTGCTACGCGCGAAGTTCGCCCATCCGCTGCCCTTCTGATCGAGCGGAAACAGATGTCCCGATGACCGGACAGGCACGCGGCCACTTGCGGGCCGCAACACCAGAATTGACCAAGCGACCGGCATGAGATGCCGACCTCGAGAGTAGGAGAGAACATGCTCACCCAAGAGCAGCGGATGGAGTTGTCCGACGTCCTGCGGCCCGCTTCACCGCCCCGCGAGATCGACAACCTCTATTCCGACGACCAGCGGGAGCGCCTCCTCGATGTGGTGCGTACCCAGGGTCCCTGGAAGTTGATCATCGCCCAGCACTTCGCGTCGGCCGAAGAACTCATGGCCACCATGAGCGGGTTGTTCCCCGAGGGCTTCACCCCCTCGCTGGACCTGTTCCTCACCGCGACGTTCCGCGGTTATCTGGCCAACTACGGCACGGTGCTCTATCCCGAGCTGCACGACTGCTTCTACAACCAGCGCTTCGTCGAGTACGCCAAGAGCTACTGGAACGCCGAGTACGCCAAGCCCGAGATGATGCTGTTCAACATCAACGGCCCCTGCGCCAACCGCGATCCCGGCCACCTCGACTCCCCCAGCTTCCGCGGCGTGCGCCACGAGAACGCTCCCACCTGGCTGACCAGCGTCATGGGCAAGTCCGGGCTGTTCCGCGACTACCTCATCAAGATGGCTCAGGTCATCACGTGGTTCTCGCTCGACGAGGGCAGCGGGTTCACCTACTGGCCCGAGGGGCCTCTCAAGCCGCCGAAACGCCTGCTGCCGCCGGTCTACAACCGCGGTGTGCTCGTGCAGAACGAGATGATGGTGCACCGCGGCGAGGCCAACGGGCCGCTCGATCAACAGACCCCGGCGGGGCTGGCGTTCGACACGGTGTTCACCGGGGATCCGTCGGACCGCGACTTCTGGCTGCTGAAGAACGGCGACGACGTGATCGCCCGCCACCACACCGACGAACTGCGGTTCCTGGTGCACTGGTCGGCGGAGGTGTTCACCGACTTCGACGAGCTCAAGAAGAACATGGACGGCAGCGACGATCTGACCATCGACAAGGCGATCGACATGCTCGTCGACGATGTCCACTCCAAGGGCATCAAGCTCGACGTGCCGAGCGAGCCTCTGCACGATCCGGAGTTCATCGCGGCGCTGAACGCGGTCTACGACCTCGGCGGGCCGGCGGAGTACCCGAAGGAAGCGCCCCTGTCGGAGTTCCAGCTGACCTAGCGGCGGTTTCGGTGCGCTATCGGTCGCTCAGCGATCGGTAGCGCATCGACATCACGCTGTTTCGTCGACGATCGGCAACGCCCCGCGGCGCGCCGCCTCCTCGATCGAATCCCGCAGTTCGAAGCAGACCAGGAACGGCCTACCGTCGTGCGCGTGGATGGCCTCGGCGTCGCGGCGCTGGTGGCACTTTCCGGCGGACTCGGCGTCCCACTGCACGCTGGTCTGCTGCCAGGTGCTCTTACGCACCAAAACGGTTGCCGCGCAGAGCCGGCACGTCACCGAGGTCATCGGCGCGTCGGCGAATCGGTTGTCCTGGCGGACGGTCATCCCGCGCTCGTGACGGCGTCCCGTGCGGCGATATTGGCCTCGACGATCTTCATCCATTCCTCGCGCGGCCGGGTGGTGTCGATCTCGTATTCGAAGCGGTCCACCATGTCCGGCGTCACGTCGGCGACGTCGACGTAGAACTGCTCGTACCAACGACGAAGTTGGTAGACGGGCCCGTCCTCCTCGCACAGGAGCGGATTGTCGATGCGCGCCTTGTTCTTCCAGATGGCGACGTCCTGCTCGAAACCCATCTTCACGAAGTCGCCGAGACCGATCGCCGTCTGCATCGCGAGGTCCTCGGGCAGGTTTTCGGACTTCTTGACGATGATCCCGTACTGAAGCACGAAGGAGTTCTGGTCGATCGGATAGTGACAGTTGATCAGCACCGTCTTGTGATCGACGTCGGTGTAGTGGTAGGTGAGGTCGTCGATCATGAACGACGGCCCGAAATACGATGCGACCGAGGTGGTTCCGAGCATCTGGGTCGGGCCGGGCTCACCGAGGTCGGGCCGTCCCGCGCTGTTCATGTACTGGGTCGCGACATGGCCTTCGAAGATGTTCTTGAAATGCGTCGGCAGCGAACCGTGAATGTAGAAGAAGTGCGCCATGTCGACGACGTTGTCGATGATCTCGCGGCAGTTGGTGTTGACCACCGTCGTGTACCAGTGCCAGTCGGTCCACTCATCGCTCGTCGCACCCTCGATGCGCGGAATGGTGACCTCGGGCGGCGGAGGGTTGCCCTCCGCGTCGTTCCAGACGAACAACATGCCGTCCTGTTCGAGGGTCGTCCACGTCGCGGTGCGGGCCAACCGGGGCACACGCTTGCTGTAGGGCACCTTCTTGCATCGCCCGTCACCGCCCCAGCGCCAGTCGTGGAACGGGCACGCGATCTCGTCGCCCTTGACCTCGCCCTGGCTCAGGTCGCCGCCCATGTGACGGCAGTACGCGTCCAGGACGTTGATGCGGCCGTCACCGGCGCGGAACACCACGAGCTTCTTGCCGAACGCGTGCACCTGGTGCGGTTTACCGTCACCGAAATCTCTGACCAGGCCCAGGCAGTGCCATCCGCGAGCGAACCGCGACGGCGCGGCCTCCGCCTCGATCTGGCGGACCTCGATATCGGTGTCCATCGTCATACCGCTGTTGTAGCAGCCCTCGGCGAGCGTGTTCACGGTTCTGTTCCGCTCATCAGGACATCGATTCCGCACCGCGTCGAACAGTTCTAATTTGTTCGGTTGTGAGTAGCGCACACGGGGCGACGATCCCCGACGGCTTGCCGATGACCGACACCGACGTCGATCTGGTGGTGATCGGGTCCGGCACCGGCATGGCCGCCGCCCTCGCCGCTCACGAGCGTGGCCTGTCGGTGGTGATCGTCGAGAAGTCGGCCTACGTCGGCGGCTCGACCGCACGTTCGGGCGGCGCGCTGTGGCTTCCGGCCAGCACGGTGATCAAGGTCGACGGCGGCGCCGACACCGCGGCGCGGGCCAAGACGTACCTCGACGCGGTGGTGGACGGGACCGCACCCGCGCAGCGGTCGGACGCGTTCCTGGCGAACGTCGGCGAGACGATCGAGCTGCTGCGGCGGGCAACGCCGATGCGGCTCTTCTGGGCCAAGGAGTACTCGGACTACCACCCCGAGGCGCCCGGCGGCACCGCCGTGGGTCGCACGTGCGAATGTCGTCCGCTCGATTCGGCGATCCTCGGCCGGTACCGCACGCGTCTGCGGCCCGGCGTGATGGAGGCCAAGGTCCCGATACCGACCACCGGCGCGGACTACCGCTGGATGAACCTGATGTCGCGGGTGCCGCGCAAAGGTCTGCCGGTCATCGCCAAACGTCTCGGCCAAGGAATCGGCGGATTGGCCCTCAAGCGGCGGTATGTCGCCGGCGGTCAGGCGCTGGCCGCCGGCCTCTTCGCCGGTGTGCTGCGCGCGGGCATCCCCGTGTGGACCGACACCACCTTGCGTCGGCTCGTCACCGACGGCGACCGGGTGAGCGGCGTGGTGCTCGACCACAACGGCGAGGACATCACGGTGTCGGCGCGCCGCGGTGTCGTGCTCGCGGCGGGCGGGTTCGACCACGACATGGACATGCGGTGGAAGTTCCAGTCGGAATCCCTCGGCGAACATGCCAGCCTCGGCGCGGAGACCAACACCGGCGACGCGATCCGAATCGCTCAAGACGCCGGCGCCGCAACCGATCTGATGGACCAGGCGTGGTGGTTTCCCGCCGTCGCGGCGCTGCCGGGCGCGGACCCGAAGGTCATGCTCGCGGAGCGGTCACTTCCCGGGTCGCTCATCGTCGACCAGACCGGAAGCCGGTTCGTCAACGAGGCGACGGACTACATGACGTTCGGACAGCGTCTGCTCGAGCGTGAACGCGCCGGGAATCCGGTCGAATCCATGTGGATCGTCTTCGACCAGGGCTATCGCAACAGCTACGTCTTCGCCGCCGAACTGTTCCCGCGCATGGCGATACCCCAGAGGTGGTATGACGCCGGCATCGCACACCGCGCCGACTCCATCGCCGGACTCGCCCCCAGGATCGGCCTCGACGCGTCGACGTTGACCGCGACCGTCGAGCGCTTCAACGAAAACGCCGCCGCCGGAGTCGATCCCGACTTCCTGCGCGGGGCCAGCGCCTACGACCGCTACTACGGCGACCCGACCGTCACGCCGAACCCGAACCTGCGTCCGCTGAATCGGGGGCCGTTCTACGCCGTCGAGATGGTGCTCAGCGACCTGGGCACGTGCGGCGGCCTGCGCGTCGACGACCACGCCCGCGTGCTGCGGGAAGACGGTCGCGCCATCGACGGGTTGTACGCGATCGGCAACACGGCGGCCAATGCGTTCGGCACCACCTATCCCGGAGCGGGCGCGACGATCGCGCAGGGTCTGGTGTACGGCTACATCGCCGCCGCAGACGCCGCAGGCGGGTGACGGATCAGTCCTCGGCTTCGGCCTTCTTCTCGATTTCGTACCAGTATTCCGGTGCGGGCCAAGGAATTTGCGTGCCGCGTTCGATACCCGCATCCGCGAATGAGGCCTCGGCCTCGTCGAGTTCCTTGAGCATCTTCATGGCGAGTTCGCGTTCTGCGGCGTAATACCGCTCGGCCCACTGCAATGCGACCTTCGCGTAGGCCCACGACGGGTCCACGCCCGCCCACTTGGCGTCCTTCGCGGCTTGGCGCTGCATGTCGTCGGCGTAGGCGATGTGCTCCTGCAGGATCTCCTTGAGGCGCTCCGGTTCGGTCAGATGTCCGAACGTCACGCGCAGCAACGGGTTGTGCTTGAGCACCGGAGGATCGACGGGTGCCTCGTTGGCCCACCGCCGCACCGCGTCGAGACCCGCCGGGGTGATCTTGTACAGGCGACGGTTGCGGGTCCCGCCGGTGTTCTCGACGCGTGAGGACAGCAGGCCCAACTTCTCGAGCTTCTTCAGCTCCGAATAGATCTGGCTGTAGGCGGGGCTTCCGTAGAAGAAGCGCATGCTCCATTCGATCCACTTGCGGATGTCGTAGCCCGACAGTTCGTGTTCGTAGGTCAGCATGCCCAGCAGCGCCCAACTGGTCGCGGCCAGATTCGGCTTCGCGTCGGACGTGCTTTTCGCCATTTGCCTAGCCTAACAACGCAGGAGCACACCGCACCTCCAACGCACCACTGGCTGGGACGCCGCCTTGCGGAGTTGCCCAGGCGTGCGCACGCTGAAGCCCATGGCCGGTTCCGAACTCGACGACCTGCGTGCGGTGTACGAGCCCCTGGCGCAGTCGGTGCGCCGACTGATCGACGTCACCATCCGCACCCGCGCGGACGCTGCGACGGTCGCGGCCGTGAAGGACAGAATCGATTGCGCCAGTGACGAACTCAGTGAATCGCTGCGCGACGGCTCATTCGGACTGGAACACACCCGCGGCGGCGAGGCGATGGTGTGGGGAAATGTCGTCATCGGAGTGCGCAATCCGGCCGCCCCACCGCTGGTGGTGCATCACGATCCCGACGGCAGAGTGTGGACCGAATTCACGCTCGGCGCCGCGTTCGAGGGCCCGCCGGGGCACGTCCACGGCGGAGTCTGCGCGATGCTGCTCGACCACGTGCTCGGCGCGACGGCGCACAAACCGGGCAAGCCCGCCGTCACGGGAACGTTGACCACGCGGTACCGGCGCGGGACCCGGCTTGATCACCCGCTGCGCGCGGAGGCCTGGGTCGAACGGGTGGACGGCGCGAAGACGTTCGCGGTCGGGCATATCGCCGACGCCGACGGCGTCACCGTCGAAGCCGACGGTGTCTTCATTCACCCCAGAAACCCCTGAGCGCTCGGGGGCGGGTCGAGCGTCAGGCGGCCCCGCGGCGCTTGCGGTGACGCGTATCGGTCGACCACAGATGCCCGCAGGTCGGGCATTGCAGATGGACGACCGTGGCCCGGTTGCTCAGCAGGTACTGCCAGTGGTCGGCGCAGTTGCGCTGATTGGCGCACTCGCCGCAGCCGGCGCCGTGGTCGCAGCCGGGGCAGGCCAGCCAGGCCCGCCGTGCGCGGTCGGCGGTGGGATCAGTCGGCAGCACGGGTCACCGTCCGATCGGGCAGGACACCGGCGCGCACGAGGTCGTCGTAGATCTGCTGCTGGTCGTCGTCCAGGTCGCTGTAGAGCATGTCGTAGGCCAACCGCTCCTGCTCCAGCGCGGCGATCGGATCCCAGTCGTCGCCGATCGCTTCGAGGACGGCGGCGCGCCGCCGTCCCTCGTCGAGCGTGAGGTCGTACGCGAAGTCGAAATCAAGCATTGAGTGGAAGCACCTTTTGGGAATTTTTCGATAGGAACGGCCAGCGTGCCCGTCCGTCGAGGCACCCGACAATGAATTAGGTCACACCGGTGTGTTGAAATTCGTCACTTTTGGGCGGTGAGCCACCGGCGCTGCCGACGGACGAAGCCGGCGTCGACCGCGGCCCCGTGACCGGGCACGTAGACCGCGTCACCGCCTCCTGCGGCCAGCACCCGATCGAGCGTCGCCGGCCATGCGTCGAGGTCGGAGTCGAGGTCGATGGACGGCTCGCCCGATTCCTCGACGAGGTCACCGCAGAACACGACCGTCAGGTCCGCCTCCACCACCGCGATCAGATCGTGGTCGGTGTGGCCGCGGCCGGGATGGCTGATCACCACCATCCGCCCACCGACGTCGACAGCGGCTTCCCAGAGCTTGCAGTCCGGTTCGCGCAATGCGCCGATCGCCGGGTCCACCTCGGCGGCATCGGCGCCGTGCCGCATCGCGTCGGCGCGCAGGTGCTCCTTGCCGTAGGTCACGGTGTCGGCCACCGGTGGCGCGCAGTAGACCTGCGCGCCGTCGAAGGCGGGAAGGCCCAGGACGTGGTCGAAGTGGTCGTGGGTCAGAAGCACGTGGCACACCGGTTGGGCGGCGATCTCGGCGACGTCGGCGCCGATGGCCCGCCCCTCGGCCAACGTGCTGCCCGTGTCGATCAGCAGGCAGCCGCTACGTCCGGCGACCAGCCCCACCGTGACGTCGAGGAACGGCAACCGGGTGCGAAACACGCCGTCTGCCAATCGTTCCCACGAAAAGTTCACTGCCCCAGGGTAAGCGGCTGCGCCGCCCGATACTGGTCGAACACCGACGGAGTGGGATCCGCACGGTAGGTCGCGGTCTCGCCCAGCGCCCACGTCGGCGGCGCGTCCGAGTGGCCCAGCGTCCACGCGGCCTGACGGGCCGCACCGAGCGCAACGTATTCGGCGGGTTCGGGTACCTGCACCGCCGTTGAAAGGATCGCCGGTGCGATCCGTCGAACCGCCTCCGAGCGCGCTCCCCCGCCCGTCAGCATGACGCGTCGCACGTCGACACCGTGCGCCCTGATCTTTTCGATGCAATAGGCCATCGAACACCACAGGCCTTCCACGGCGGCCCGAGCGACGTTTGCGGGCAGTAGGTTTCGTGTCGTCACACCGTGTAGGGCTCCGGCGGCCGCGGGTAGGTTGGGCGACCGCTCCCCCTCCAGATACGGCACCAGGGTGAGACCCTCCGCTCCCGGCGGCGCCGACAGTGCCAGCCGGTCCAGTTCGCCGAATTCCACGCCCAACATCCGGGCCACGGCGGCGAGCACGGGGGCGCCGTTGAGAGTGCACACCAAGGGCAACTGACGACCGGTGGCATCGGCGAAACCGGCGACGATGCCCTCCGGATCGCGGGGCGCGACCGCCCCGACGGCGCTGACCACCCCCGATGTGCCCAGTGACACCACGCAGTCGCCCTCGTCGGCGCAGAGCCCGAGCGCCGCCGCGGCGTTGTCGCCGGCCCCCGGCCCCAATACCGCACCGGAGGCCGAACGGCCGGCGCTCGCGGCCGGTTCGAGCACCGGCGGAACGAGGGGCCGCTTGCCCCGCATGGCCATCTCGAGAAGATCGATGTCGTAGCGACCGGTGGCGGCGGAGAAGTACCCCGTTCCGCTGGCATCGCTGCGATCGGTGCGCAGATCGCCGAGATCCGTGGAGCCGCTCAGCCGCCAGGTCAGCCAGTCGTGCGGAAGG
The DNA here is from genome assembly GCF_001665535.1 of Mycobacterium sp. 852002-51961_SCH5331710. Taxonomy (GTDB): domain Bacteria; phylum Actinomycetota; class Actinomycetes; order Mycobacteriales; family Mycobacteriaceae; genus Mycobacterium. The sequence goes on along the minus strand of NZ_LZSQ01000069.1, from coordinate 149,617 downwards.
CACACCGCCGCGGTCGCATCGGCGTGCTCGGGTTCGTGATCAGCCAGCCAGCGCACCTTCGCGGCGGTGATCGCCGCGACCGGCACCACGCCCACCCGCGCGGCCCATTCCTGCGGACCGCCCAGCTCGTCGATCAGGTCGGCGGCGGCGCTGCTCGAGCGAACGTCGTTCCACAGCAATGCATCTCGTACCACGCGACCGTTTTCGGCAAGGCAGACCATGCCATGCTGCTGCGCCCCCACCGAGATCGCCGCCACGTCGTCAAGACCCCCCGCCGCCGAGACCGCGGCCTGCAGCGCCGACCACCAGCGCCCGGGGTCGACCTCGGTTCCGTCGGGGTGCGGAGCCGAGCCCGAGCGGACCACCGTCCCGGTGTCCGCATCACAGATGAGCACCTTGCAGGACTGAGTCGATGAATCTATTCCCGCGACGAGCGCCACCCTCGCCAACCTACTCCGGCGCCCACTGCCACCAGCCGGTCGGCCGGAAACCGTCATTCGGTCGACCGGCCAACCGAGCGGCTGCCAGAATCAGATGTGGACTTCGAGCGACCCGATCCCGACGGTCCGGAGGGCTACCGGCGCCGCGAGACGGAAGCCCAACGGCTGGACCGCAATTGGTCGAGCCTGTTGCAGGAACTTCGGGTCGCGCAGACGGGCGTGCAGCTGCTCACCGGTTTTCTGCTGATCCTGCCGTTCAGCGATCACTTCTCCGAGCTGGACGAGGTCATGCGCACGGTCTATCTCGTGACGGTGGCCTGCTCCATAGGCGCGACGATATTGCTGATCGCTCCGGTCAGCATGCACCGGCTGCTGTTCCGGCGGCACCGCATGGAGACGTTGGTGGCAACCGCGCACGCCTTCGCGATCACGGGCACGCTGCTGCTCGGCGTCGCGCTCTCCGGCGTCGCGACGATCATCTTCGACGCCGTCGCCGACCGGACTGCGGCGTGGATTGCCTGCAGCGTCGTGCTGATCGCGCTCGTCGGGTTCTGGTACATCATGCCGCTGCGGCACCGGACTCCTCGCGACGCGTCCAATTGACGTTTGCGTCCCGATACGCCTGGGAACTCCCGAGCCATGTTGATTCGCCGTATCGCGCGCCCGATGCTCTCAGCAGCCTTCATCGCCAGAGGTGTGGAGGCCCTTCGTAGCCCGAAACCGGCGGCCGACGCCGCACGCCCGACCCTCGAGGGGCTCAGCAAGCTGCCCGATCCGGTCGGGACGAACGTTCCGACAAACGCCGAAACCGTCGCCCGCGCGACGGCCGCCGTCCAGATCGGCGGTGGTCTGCTGCTCGCGACCGGCAAACTCCCACGGCTCGCCTCCGCGGCGCTCGCGTTGAGCGTGGTGCCGGGGAGCCTTGGCGGACATACGTTCTGGAGTGAGACAGATCCCCAGCGCAAGGCCGACGAGCGGCGTGCATTCATCACCGACGTGAGCCTCATCGGTGGGCTGATCATCGCGGCGGTCGATACCGAGGGCAAACCTTCGCTCGGTTGGCGTGGCCGGCGCGCGGCGCACAAGGTCTCCGAAGCGGTCACGGCGGCGCTGCCGGTCGGCGCGGCCGCGGGCGGCGCGCTCTCCGACAGCGAGTTCGCCGATAAGGTGGGCCATGGCCTGCATGTGGGCGCCGAGCGGGGCCGCGAGTTGGCCAACGTCGCACTCGAACGCGGCGCCGAATTCGCCGACGTCGCCCGCGAACGCGCGCCCGAATTCGCCGAGCTGGCGCGCAAGCGCAGCGCGGAACTCGTTGACGTCGCCCGCGAACGCGGACCCGAGCTCGCCGAGGTGGCGCGCAAACGCGGAGCGGTGTTCGCCGACGTCGCGCGCGAACGGGGTTCGGAGTGGGCCGATGTCGCGCGCGACCGTGCTCCCGAGTTGGCCGAGACGGCGCGCGGCCGTGCCGCGGAGTTGGCCGAGACCGCGCGCAAGCAGGCCGACACCGCTCGCAAACAGGCCGAGACCGCGCGCAAGCAGGCTCGCAAGCAGGCAAAGCGCCAGCAGCGCAAGCTCCGCTGACCTCCCTGCGGAGCGTGCGAAAGCGGCCCTGATCCGCGAGGTCGCCGGTACATTGACTCGGATGACTAGCGGAAATCTCGGATCACAGCCTGGGCAGTACGGCGGCGGCTATCCCGCCGCGGGCGGACAACCGGGCGGCCTGCTCCTGCGCTGGCTCGCCCGAATCATCGACGGCATCCTCGTCGGGATCGTGAGCTGGCTGCTCGCGTTCGTCACCGACAGCGCCTCCAACATCATGGTCACCGGGTTCTTCACCGGCGGTCTGATGTTCGTTTACTTCTTGGCCTTCGAGGCGGGCATGGGCTCGACTCCGGGTAAGAAGTTGCTCGGCCTGAGCGTGCGCGGACCGGGCGGTGCGCCCAAGCCGACGGCCGCGCAGGCGGCCATACGCAACTCCTGGACGTTGCTACCGATCATTCCGTTCGTCGGCGGGTTGCTCGGTGTCATCGCGATCATCGTCATCGCCGTGACCATCAGCGGCAGCGCAACCAAGCAGGGCAAGCACGACGAACTCGCAGGCGGTACGCAAGTCGTCAAGGGCTGACCACACGCGAATGCCGTTGACCCGCAACGAGGGTCAGATCACCAGCCACAAGATGAGGCTGAACGCGAAGGCGGTCAGGCCGAGTGTGGTCTCCATGACCGTCCACGTCTTCAACGTGGTCTTCACATCCATCCCGAAAAAGCGGCTGACCAACCAGAAGCCCGAATCGTTGACATGGGAGAGCACCGTCGCCCCGGCGGCGATGGCAATGCACAGCAGGGTGAGATGAAGACTGCTCAGTGACGCCTCGCCCGCCGCGGCACTGAGCAGGCCCGCCGTCGTCGTGATCGCCACCGTGGCCGAACCCTGCGCCACGCGCAACAGCGTCGCGATGATGAAGGCCTGAACTATCAGCGACATTCCGAGTCCGGACAGCGAGTCGCTCAGCGCGCTTCCGATCCCGCTCAGCCGCAGCACTCCGCCGAACATGCCGCCGGCGCCGGTGATCAGGATGACCGAGCAGATGGGTCCGAGGGCCTTGTCGTAGAGGGCGCTGACGTCGTCCATCGACCGTCCCCGCCGCAACCCCAGAACCACGGCCGCGACGATCACCGTGATCAGCAGCGCAACGCTGGTGTTGCCGAGAAGCATCAGATAGCGCACCCAGGTGGCGTCCTCTTCCAGCACGCCGGCGGAGACCAGGGTGTCGAGGACGGTGTTGAACGAGATCAACACGAACGGCAGCAGCAGCACCCCGAGCACGGTGAGGAACGACGGTGCGGTTCGGGCCGCAGTGGCCACCGCAGACGTGCCGGCGCCATCGGCGGAATCGGGCTCGGGAGTCGTTGCTCCGCCGTTGATCTCGCCAAACAAGGCCGTCGGGACGTCGACGTGCACACGGCGCCCGATCACCCGCGACACCAGCAGCACACCGATGTACCACGACAGGACGGCGACCGGCGCGCCGATCAGGAGCGTCACGCCGATACTCGCGCCCAGCGCTTCGGCCGCGGCGACCGGACCCGGGTGGGGCGGGACCAGGGCGTGCATGGCGGCGAACGCTCCGGCGGCCGGCAGGCCGTAGAGCAGGAGCGAACCCCCGAAGCGGCGGGCGACCGTCATGATGATCGGCAGGAAGACGACGAGGCCGGCGTCGAAGAAGATCGGGAAGCCGAACAACAGGGCAGCGACCCCGAGGGCGAACGGCGCCCGCTTCTCACCGAACCGGGCGATGAGCGTATCGGCGAGAACCTGTGCGCCGCCGGTGACTTCGAGCAGCCGACCGAGCATGACGCCGAAGCCGACCAGTAGGGCGACCGAACCGAGGGTGTTCGAGAACCCGTAGCTGATGGCGTCGGGAACGTCGCCGACCGGGATGCCGGCGGCCAGCGCCGTGAGCACGCTGACGAGCACCAGCGCCACGAAGGCGTGCAGCTTGACCTTCATGATCAAGAACAGCAGGACCGCCACCGCCACCGCGGCGATCAACAGGAGCGTGGTTGCTCCGTAGGCGGGCTCGATTGCTTCCATCAGGCCTCCGACCGTGCGTGTTTCCGGGTGTATCTAGCTGTTACGCCGTGTGGCGGCAACGGATGTGGCCCGACCGGTGCGGCGGTCACGCGTCTTGCCGGTCGGTCGAGTTCGAACCCGTTGCGGATACGTAGGCCTCGACGATGGCGTCGATGCTCTGGTCGACGTCGATGTCGACGCCGCGCTCATCGGCGGCCAGCGGTTCGAGGGTGTCGAACTGGGACGCGAGCAGAGATGCCGGCATGAAGTGTCCGGGACGGCTGGCTTGCCGCCTGCCGATGATCTCCGGAGTGCCGACCAGATGCAGCAGTTCGGTCTCGGCGCAGTGGCGCCGCAACTGATCGCGGTACTTGCGCTTGAGCGCCGAACAACTCATCACCCCACCGGTTGCGCAGTGTTCGGCCAGCCACTCGCCAATCGCCTCCAGCCAGGGATAGCGGTCGTCGTCGTCGAGCGCTTCACCGGCGGTCATCTTCGCGATGTTGGCAGGGGGATGGAAGTCGTCGGCGTCGGCGAACGGAACGCGCAGGCGCTGCGCGAGTGCGGCGCCCACAGTCGACTTGCCCGAGCCCGAAACGCCCATGACGACGATTGGAGACGCCATTTCCTCCACCTACCCAGTTGTGTTTGGCATCACACAGCATGCCGTAATAGTCATATGATTGCAATAGCATCACGCATTGATATGTCTTTAGATCGGTTTACCGATCGTATGAAAAGATGTATCCGTGGCGTCTCAACCAATCGTCGGCGCGCTGCACGGCAATCTGCTGAACTCGCTCGGCACGGCGATCGTCTCCGGCGAGTATCCCGCCGGGCAGGTGCTGACGCTGGACGGTGTCAGCGCGCGACACGGGTTGTCGCGCAGCGTTGCACGCGAGGCCATCCGGGTGCTCGAGTCGATGGGCATGGTCGAATCGCGACGCCGGGTCGGCATCACGGTTCAACCCGCGGAGAAGTGGAATGTGTTCGACCCCATGCTGATTCGTTGGCGGTTGGAATCCGGCGACCGAGCGGCGCAGCTGGTCTCGCTCTCCGAACTTCGGCGGGGTTTCGAGCCCGCTGCGGCGGCGCTGGCCGCGCGGCGGGCTGATCCGGACCAGTGCCGCATCATGGCGGCCGCCGTCTCGGACATGGTCGTGCACGGGCGGGCCGGGGACCTCGAGGCCTATCTCGAGGCCGACAAGCTCTTTCACCGCACGATGCTCGAGGCCAGCGGCAACGAGATGTTCCGCGCGCTCAACGGCGTGGTCGCCGAGGTGCTCACCGGGCGAACACATCACGCGATGATGCCCAGGACGCCGAATCCGGCGGCGATCAATCTGCACGACGAGGTGGCACGCGCGATCCGGATGCGCGACGAGGCGGCAGCCGAACAGGCAATGCGGGCCATCATCGACGAGGCCAGTTCGGCGGTGTCGGCGGACACCCCCGGCTGACACCGGGACCCCGGCGAGCGCGTCCAGGTGTGAGTGGTTAACTGCCGACGTGGACAGGCAACCGACGTTGGCGCGCCGATTCTTCGATCGACTCGAACCCGTGCACGCCGTCACCTACTTCGCCCCGGAAGCCCGCACCGCCCTCGACGACCTTGGCTACAAGGGGTTTTGGATGGGCTACTTCGCCGCCAGGTCGGCGCCACTCGGCCAGGTGCCGCCCGAGGTGGTGACCGCGGCGTTCTACAACTTCGCGCCGCATCGCGTGGCCAAGGCGCTCCCGGCAGCATGGGAGGTCGCTCCCCCGGCCGACGCGCTGCGTGTCCGGCAGCAGTCCGCCGTCGCGGCGCTCGAGCGGTACGACGTCGGACACGGCGACGACGTGGCGACCGCGGCGGACCTGCTGGCCGAAGCGGCACGCAACGCCCCTCTGGACGGCCGCCCGCTGTTCGCGGCCAACGCCGCGCTGCCATGGCCGGACGAGCCGTTGGCCAAGCTGTGGCACGCCACCACACTGCTGCGCGAACAGCGCGGCGACGGGCATATCGCGGTGCTCGTCAACCACGGCATCTCCGGACGCGAGAGCAACGTGCTGCACGCCGCGGCGGGTCGCGTGCCCAAGGAGATGATCATGCGCAGCCGCGACTACGACGACGAGCAGTGGGAGTCGTACCGATCGCGGCTCACGGACCGCGGGTTGCTCGACGGCGACGAACTGACCGACGCAGGGCGCGATCTCAAGCAGCGGATCGAGGACGCCACCGACGAGTTGGCACTGCCGGTGCTCGACGCACTGACCGACGACGAGATCGAGACGCTGTTCCGCGCATTGACGCCGATCACCCGCAAGGTGGTCGCCGCAGGCGACGTCCCCGCCGCGACGCCGATGGGCCTGAACCGCGACGATCTCGACGACGACAGCGCCCACCGCGCCTAGCTCCCCTTCGTTGCGCGACCGTGCGTGTTTGCACACGACACGCCGCGCCATGCCAGCATTTTGCGCACGCTCGCGGCACGCTGAGTGACGTGATGGTGCTCAAGTCGGTGATGCTGTTCGTCCTTGCCGCGGTGCTCGAGATCGGCGGCGCGTGGCTCGTGTGGCAGGGCGTGCGGGAGCACCGCGGGTGGTGGTGGATCGGTGCGGGCGTGATGGCCCTCGGCGCTTACGGTTTCGTCGCCGCGTTTCAGCCCGACGCCCACTTCGGCCGGGTGCTGGCGGCGTACGGCGGAGTCTTCATCGCCGGATCACTCGCCTGGGGCATGGTCGCCGACGGCTTTCGACCCGACCGCTGGGACGTCACGGGCGCGCTGATCTGTCTGGTCGGCGTGGGGCTGATCATGTACGCCCCGCGCTAGCCCTGGTTGCGGTTCCACTCCAGCCAGCCCACGCCCTTGCGGCCGTCGGGCGTGGTGACCGTCGCCCAGGCGCGGGGAAAGTGACTGATGCGGCCGTCGGGCGACACCAGCAGCACAGGCGCATGGCCACGCACCTCGGCGGTGACGGTCACGTCGCCGGGCGTGAGCGTCAGCGTCGTCTCGACGGGTAACGCGTTGTCGGCAAACGTCTCTCGCGCGGTGACGGCCTGCAGTTCGATCAGCGGTTCACCCGCCGATTGCACATACCCGATGCCGAGCGGCGGGGCGCCCGGAATGCGGATGTCGACGCCGTGCAGGCGGGTGCCGTCGTCGAGGTGCAACGCGCTCCACACCCAGTCCATCGCCCACCAGTCGCGCACACCCCAGGAGTGGTCACGCTGGCCCGGGACGTTGGTGAACGTGAACTCGCGGCCGTCGACGGACACGGTGCCCGACACCGTGCACGGGATCTCGTAACGCGGCGTGATCCGGTACAGATACGGCGCGCCCGCGGTCGTGTACTCGAGTTCCATCGACACGTCGACGGGCCGCCCGGATTCGTTGCGCAGCAGCGCCGCCGGATCGTCGTACGCCTCACCGCGGCCCCGCATCGTGACGCGATAGGTCTTGAGCGGTTCGGTGGCCGTGAGGATCAACTCGATGTCGCCGGTGCCTTCGAAATCGAGCAGTGCGTAGGTCGGGATGCCCGGCCCGCACACCAGGCCGTTGATCCACGATTTGTGCAGGTTCGGGTACAGGCCGAGACGCACCCATCCGCCGATCTCCTGCTCGAGGTCGACGAAGTCGTAGTACCAGCTCTCGTTCCACAGCGGTTCGTCACCGGGCGGATGGTCGCCTTCGTCGTCGGCAGTCGGCGTAAGGGGTTCGGGCGTAACGGGTTCCGGCAGGGTGGCCAGTGCATCGACGTCGAGCACATGCTCGCAGTGGCGGTGCAGCATCGTCATGAACATCTCGTCGCCGCGCTCGGTGCGCTCCACGAGCATCGACGAGATGATCGCCATCATCACCCCGCCGAACGTCTGTCTGCGCACCCCGTCTCGGACATCGTCGATGGTGATCGGGGCATCGGGACCGAGCGCCGAGTGGTAGGCGGACAGCAGCGCCTCGTAGTGCTCGCGACGTACCTCGACGGGCAGCGCGCAGCCGAGAAAGTACGCGACGTCGGTCATCGCCGGTCCCCAGGTGACCGTCTGCCAATCGACCACGGTCAGCGGGCGGTCGGCGCCGGGTTGTCCGAACAGCATGTTGTCCAGGCGGTAGTCGCCGTGCACCAGTCCTTTGACCCGGTCGGGTGCGGACTCGGCGGCGATGTAGGCGTCGAATGCGTCGATCAGCCGCTCGCACACCTCACGGTGCGCAGGCGCGATCCTGTCGGCATAGCGTTCGGCGAACCCCGCATACAGCCCGGCGATCAACGCCTGGTTGACCGGCGCCTCACGGTTGAGCCACTCGGCGCTGGCGGCCGCGGGATCGCCGAGCAGCGGTCCGTGCAGCCGGCCCAGCTCGGACAGCGCCAGCATGGCCTGTTCGGCTGAGGCGCCGCGGATTTCGTCGCCGACGATCGCGGGTCCGGCGTCGCCGAGCAGAAGATGAAAGGCACCGGTCTCGGGATTGAACCCCGAGGAGAAGCACGGCGCCACCGGTCCCCCGATCCGCGGCGCGATGTCGGTGTAGAACCGCACCTCGCGCTCGTAGAGGCCCAGCGCCAGCCCGGTCTGCCTGCTCACCGGATCGCTGGCGGCCACCTTGAGCACGACCGTCGCGGGACCGGAGCCCTCAGCCGCGTACGTCAGCGCGACGCGGTAGCACTCGCTCATCTGCCCCGTGCCGATGCGCTCGTACGAGAAGTCCGCGACCGGTGAGCCGACCGTTGACGTCAGCCACTCGGCGCTCAGTTCTGCGGGGCGCTCCACGACGTTGATGGTGGGCACTTGTCACCTCCATGTGACCTGTTCGGGTGGCGGCGCCACCGTTATCGCGAGACCAGCGAGAAGCCCTCCCACGCCTCCCTGCGGGCGGCGTGCGGGTCGAACTCGATTCGCGGGCGGTGATCGAAGACTCGCACGGCACGGTCGGCGCTGGTGTAGGCGGGCCAGTCGTCGCCGGGGACGCCGGTACGGGCGAATTCGCGCCAGCGGCGCTGGATGTCATCGCTGACACGCAGGGCCTTTCGCCGGTCCCCGACCGCTGTGAGCAGGCGCCCGAACCGGCTGCGGTACACGTCGAAGACCGCCAGCAGTTCGGTGGCGTGTGTGGCGCCCAGTCCCGCCAACCGCAACGAGCGCGGTGCGTAGTCGTAGCGATACAGGTGGGTCGGAGCGTGGCGGCTGTGCGCCTCGGCGATCTGCCAGGCGGCCGAGCCGAATGCGAAATCGCCGCCGAACTGGACGCATGCCTTCTGGTCGGGGTAACCGGGATACGCCGCGGTGATGCGTTCCCGCTCTTCGGGTTCCGCCTCGGCGAGCAGCCGCTCGATCATCGGTTCGGACATCGGCAGCAGCTTGAGGAAACGGCCGAAGAGGTTGGCCTCCTCGGCGTTGGTCCCGACGATGAGCGGGACCCGGTGCGCCTTGCCGCTGCGCATCGCCTCCACGGGATCCAGTGGCAGGTAATCGGTTCCGCTCGTCGGCCCGGCCGCGAAGGCGCCGAGCATCTCGCGCTGCCCCTGCTTGATGAGCCGTTCGAACGCGGTGACCAGCTCGGCCGGCCGAGCCGCCATCACCGCGTCGGCGCCGTTGCCCTCCCCCGCGCCCAGCATCTCGGCGAACCTCGTCGCGTACTGCTCGGCCACCTCCGGCGTGCGCACCATACCGGCCGCGGGACTCTCTGAAATCGCCTTGGCGAACAGGCCTTTGGCGGCCGGCACCGCCAGCAGCGTGGCCACGGCGTGGGCTCCGGCGCTCTCACCGAAAATCGTCACGTTGTCTGGGTCGCCGCCGAACACCGCGATGTTGTCGCGCACCCAGCGCAGCGCCGTCACCAGATCGCGCAGGTACAGATTGTCGTCGATGGTGAAGGTCCCGTTGGACAACGACGACAGGTCGAGACAGCCGAGCGCGCCGAGGCGGTAGTTGACCGAGACGTACACACACCCCTTGCGGGCCAGTGCCGCGCCGTCGTAGATCGGCGTGGCCGACGTTCCCATGAAGTAGCCGCCGCCGTGGATGAAGACCATGACCGGCAGCGCGGAGTCGAACCGCTTCTTCGGGCTCACCACGTTGAGCGTCAGGCAGTCCTCGCTCATCGGTTGGTACTTGCCCGGTGCCAGCATCGTGTACATGCGTTGCTGAGGCGCACAGTTGCCGTATCCGTGGCAGTACCGGACGCCGCGCCACGGCTGTACCGGCTGGGGCGCGCGCAGCCGCAGCGGGCCCACCGGCGGGCGCGCATAGGGAACCCCACGCCAGCGGTGCACGCCATCGCGGGTGAAGCCCTCGATCGTGCCCGAGGCGATGGTCGCGCGGACGGTGTGTTCGTGCATCACCCGACGTTAGCAATGGACTCGCGCCGCGCCTGGCCAGGGATTGCGTGTCGGCCCGCTAGCCTGGCCCGTATGCGAATGGCTGTGCTGATCGCGTCTGTGCTGGTAGCGGGGTGTTCGACGACGACGGGCGGACAGGCTGAACGGATCGAACCGATTCCGCCATCCCCGTCGGCGAGTTCGCCGACGACGTCCACGACGAAACCCAAGCCGGCCGCTCCGCCGGCCCCGGGCGCCCCGATCGGGGATGTGATGGCCTGGGTGGAGGCCGGCGAACCCGCCGACGCCGGCCAGTATCACGCGGCCTCGCGTGACGGGCAGACGACGGACCTCGGCGAAGACGTCGCATTCACCACGCCGTCGGGCAAGACCAGCTGTATGACCGACAGCCAGTACGCCGACGGGGCGTTGGCCTGCCTGGTGGACCTGGTCAACCCGCCGCCGCGGCCGGACGACGCCTACGGCGAGTGGAAGGGCGGCTGGGTCGATTACGACGGCACCACCGTCACCGTCGGCTCCGTGCACGGCGATCCCGGCCGGTTCACCGCCGGGGAGGGGCCCGAACTCCCGTACGGGCAGGTCCTGTCCTTCGGTGACTACCGCTGCCGCACCGACACCGTCGGACTGTTCTGCGTCAACTACGCCTACCGGTCCGCGGTCCGGTTCAGCGACGCCGGCATCGAACCGTTCGGATGTCTGCAGCCGGCCACCGCGCCCCCGCAGACCGGCGAGAAGTTCAGCTGCTGACCATAGCCACGAATCAGGCGACGCCTTTGCGTTTGAGCAGCGGCAGCACGCCTTCGGCGAACCAGTACGCCTCTTCCAGGTGCGGGTAGCCCGACAGGATGAACTCGTCGAACCCGAGCGAGTAGTACTCGTAGATCAGGTTGGCGACTTCTTCGTGGCTGCCGACCAGCGCGGTGCCCGCGCCACCGCGCACCAGCCCGACACCGGCCCATAGATTCGGGTAGATCTCGAGTCGATCCGTCCGGCCGCCGTGCAGAGCGGTCATCCGGCGCTGGCCTTCGGACTGCGACTTCGAGTGCAGTGCAGTGGCGTTGGCGATCTGCTCCGGGCTCAATTCCGCGATCATCTCGTTCGCGACCCCCCACGCGGCCTCCGAGGTGTCCCGGCTGATGGTGTGCAACCGGATCCCGAACCGCACGGCGCGGCCCTGCTTTTCGGCGAGCTCACGGACGCGGCTATCTTGGCCGCCGCGTCCTGCGGGGGTTCGCCCCACGTCAGGTACACGTCGACGTACCGCGCGGCGATCGGCAGCGCCGCGGGCGACGACCCGCCGAAGTAGATCTGCGGCAACGGATCCGGCGGCGCCGACACCCGCGCGTCGGCAACCTTGTAGTGGTCGCCCTCGAAGTCCAGCGATTCCTGGCGCCAGACGGAGTTCACGATGTGGAGGAACTCCCCCGTCCGCGCGTAGCGCTGGTCGTGGTCGAGCCAGTCGCCGAACCGGCGCTGTTCGACGTCGTCGCCGCCGCTGACGATGTTGAGCAGCACGCGGCCGTCCGAGAACCGCTGCAGCGTGGCGGCCTGCTGCGCGGCCAGTGTGGGCGGCGTCAGACCCGGCCGGAACGCGACGAGGAACTTCAACCGCTCGGTCTCCGCGAGCAGGGCGGATGCGGTCAACCACGCGTCCTCGCACCAGGTTCCGGTCGGCGTCAGCACCCCCTCGTAGCCCAGGCGGTCGGCGGCGCGGGCCACCTCGGCGAGGTAGCGCCGCGTCGGTGGACGGTAACTGGCGGGCACCGTCTTCTGCGACGACGCATGCGACGAACCGACGATGGATCGGCCGTCTCCGGCGGTGGGCAGAAACCAGAAGAACTTCGCCGAGGGCATGTCGCTCCTAATCACGATCCAGGTAGAGGGGTTCGAGCACGTCGGTGTAGCGACGGTCGACCCAGCGTTCGAAATCCGGTGCGGCCGCGATCTGTTGGGACTCGGCGAACAGGTCGGCCATCTCCTGCTCCGAGGCGATCAACTTGCCCGACAGATCGGTCGGCAACCGCAGGCTGCGACCCTGCGCCAGGGAGGCGACCGCGGGGGCGAGGCCCACTTCCTCGCCGTAGCGTTGGGCCCACTGTTCGCGGTTGTCGTTGGCCCACCGCACGGCCTTGGCGTAGCGCTGCAGCAGATCACTCAACGCGGTGTTGCGTTTCGGGTCGGCCAACGCGGCGTCGGAGGCGACACCGAAGCCGGCGCCGTTGGTGATGCCGGTCGCGGTGGCGATGCTGCGCACCGAGAGATCGGTCTCGGCCTGCGCGGTGTAGGGATCCCAGATGGCCCACACGTCGACGCGGCGCTGGGTGAAGGCCGACAGCGCATCGGCGGGTTGCAGGAACACCAGCTTCACGTCGGACACGTTCAGCCCCGTGCGGTCGAGCTGGACCAGCGTATGCCCGTGCGCCGAGCTGCCTTTGGCGACCGCGATGCTCTTGCCGCGCAGATCCTCGACGCGCTGAATGGGCGCGTCGGCGTGCACCAGGAGCTGATCTCCGTATCCGCCGCCGTCGTAGGCCGATACCACCTTGACCTTCGCGTTGGACGCGGCGCCGAAGATCGGTGGCGTGTTACCGGTGATCGCGAAGTCGATCTTGCCCGCGGTGGCGGCCTCGATCTGGGGTGGGCCGGAGGTGAACGTCGAGAAGTTGATCTCGTAAGGCAGATCGTCGAGCGCACCCGACGCCCTCAGCAGGGCCTCGGTGCCACCCTTCTGGTCGCCGACGTTGAGCGTCACCCCGGCGAGGTCGGACAGCGGCACGGTGGCCGGCGCCTCTTGCGCACCCGCACTGTCCTGGCGCGACACGCAGCCGGTCAGCAGGAGGCCGATCAGCGTGAGAACGACGACGACTCTGGGCATGAAAATTCCCCTCGGTAGCAATGGGTTTCAGCTCTGCACACCGAGCTGTTCGAGCAGTTCGGCGCGGTAGGCGTCCGCGCCGATCGAGGCGCGCGGGTCGGCGATCTCCAGCGTGTGGATGACACGGCCGTCGTCGAGCACCAGAACCCGGTCGGCCAGAGCGACGGCCTCGTCCACGTCGTGCGTGACGAGCAGGACGCCGAACCCGTGCTCACGCCAGAGGTCGAGTAAAAGCTCGCGCATGCTCAGCCGGGTCAACGCGTCCAACGCACCGAACGGCTCGTCGAGCAGCAGGAGCTCCGGTTCGGCGACCAATGCGCGAGCGAGCGAAACCCGTTGCGCCTGACCGCCGGACAGCGTCAGCGGCCACGCGTCGGCGCGCTCGGCGAGCCCGACATCGGCCAGCGCCTGCTCGGCGCGGGCGCGTGCCCGGTCCTTACGCAGCCCGCTGCGGGTGAGCCCGTACGCCACGTTGGTGCGCACGTCGCGCCACGGGAACAGCCGCGGCTCCTGGAAGGCCAGCGCCGGCGCGCCCGACACGATTCGCTCTCCGGTGTGTTCGGGCGACAGGCCGGCGAGCACCCGCAGCACGGTCGACTTACCGGATCCGCTGCGGCCGATCAGCGCGACGATTTCGCCGCGACCGACCGTCAGCGACACGTCAACGAGCGCATGGTGGTCGCCGTACCACTTGTCGACGTGGCGTAATTCGGCGGCGGTGCGCACTTCCCGTGCCGTGGCGAGTGTCATGAGCGGTACCTCAATGCGCGTCGTTCGAGAATGCGGACGATCGCGTCGGTGCCGATGCCGAGCAGCGCGTACACGATCAGGCCGAAGATGATGATGTCGATCCGCAGGAAGTCGCGGGCGTTGTTGATCAGAAAGCCGATCCCGCTGTCGGCGTTGATCTGTTCGGCGACGATCAGCGTCAGCCACGCGATCGCCAGCGACTGCCGGAAACCGACGAGCACCTGCGGCGCCGCGCTGGGCACGATGATGCGCCAGAACCGTTGCCAGAACGAGAATCCCAGCACCTGAGCGGTTTCGAACAGTTTCGAATCCACCTGGCGGATGGCCGAGAACGTGTTCAGGTAGAGCGGAAAGCTCACACCCAACGCCACCAGCAGCACCTTGGGCAGTTCGCCTATGCCGAACCACAGGATGAACAGCGGAATCAGGCCGAGGTGCGGAAGCGCCCTGATCATCTGCATGGGTGGATCGATGCCGGCCTCGACCCACCGCGACAACCCGACGGCCGTGCCGAGCGCGACGCCGAGCAACCCGCCGAGCACCAGGCCCTCGGCCACCCGGATGCCGGAAACGTGCAGCGCGTCGGCGAGTTGGCCGTTGCGGATCAGCTCCACCCCGGCCTCGAGGATCAGCGACGGCGCCGGCAACACGTCCTGCGGGATCAAGCCGACAGCGCTGAGCAGCTGCCACAGCAGAAGCAACAGCACCGGAGACGCCAACCGAACGGCGGCCCACTTGCGTTGCCGCCGAGCCTGATTCGCGGCAGGCCCGGCGGTTATGGGCGCGTTGGGTGCAGCGAGGTCGACGGGGGCGGTCACGGTGATTTGACGCTACGCACGGCTCCGCGGGGGCGGAAGGTTTTGATTCTGGGTGAAGGAAAGACCGCCCCCGCCGGTCATCGGCTTGTCAGTGCAAGCGGAACGAACCGGTCACCGGCGTCGGCGTGACGTCACCGCCGTTGATCGTCGATCGCATCGCCCCGTTCGACAGGCGGGTGATCTGCTGGGCCTGCTGGAGCTGTCGCTTGTTGCGGACCTCGGCGCGGAACTGGGCGTCATTGAGCTGAATGATGTCGGCCTGGTCGAGCGTTCCGCTGATTCCGTTGAGCTGCACGCCGACGGCCGAACCGTCTTCGCGGACCACCCAGGTGGCACGAACGCCGTTCAGGTCGGCGGTGTAGATACCGGCCTCCCCGGACACCGGCGCGGCGGTGAACGCGTAGGTCACCCCGTTCATCGTGACGTCACCGTCGACGTCGGTGCCGTCGAACCGCGCGTTCAGGGCGTCGCGGTACTTCGACTCGAGGTCTATCGTGCCGTCGGTCTGCTTGCCGAAGAACCACGCTTCGTCGTCGGTGCCGTTGCAGGCGTAGGCGACGACCTGGCCGCCGTCGACGGAGATGCCGATCGTCATGGGCTTACCGTCGGGCGACTTCATGTCGGCGACGAAGCGCGCCGACTGAGGAAACGGCCGAGCGGACGCGGGCGGGGACGGAGCGTCCGCCGTCGGGGTCGACCCGCCGGAGCAGGCGGACAGGGTGGCGAGCGCGAGCATCGCGCCGATCGCGACGAACAGTGTGGGGGTCAATCGCTTCATGAGCACGGTCATGGTGGGTCCAATCGGGGGAAATTGCTGGTCGTTCTGGACGACGAGCCAACCCCCGTGGTGGTTCAACCGCGCAGCGATTTACCGAGAGATATTCGCCGTCATCGCCACCCGTCGGCGGCCTTGGCCGCCTGCATCAGGGCATCGCACAGCTCGCGCAGTTCACCGGTGTCCGCCCCCTCCTCGACGGCCAGGGCGACGTCTTCGGCTGCGCATCGGACCTGGTAGACGCGGTCGGAGAGTTCGGCGGCCTCCTCCGGGGACAGGACCACCGCGTCGGGGGCCAGCGAGGTGCCCTTGATCAGGCTTCTCTGTTCATACGCGCGCTGGCGGCAGGACTGCCTGCAGTACTGGCGTCGCCGGCCCAGACCGGCGTCGCCGACCTCGCGACCGCACCAGCGGCAGGACTGGGGACGTAACCGACGTGCCACGGACGTGACTGTAAACCGAGCGCCACCCGTTCCCCGGTATCATGGAGGGTCGAGTCGGGAACTTCACAGCGTATTGCTGCGTTGATGATCCGGACAATTACGCGCTGATCGAGGAGTTGTTTGACGATGGCTGATCGTGTTTTGAGGGGAAGTCGCCTCGGAGCCGTGAGCTACGAGACCGACCGCAACCACGACTTGGCGCCGCGTCAGGTCGCGCGGTACCGCACCGACAACGGTGAGGAGTTCGACGTCCCGTTCGCCGACGACGCCGAGATCCCCCACACCTGGCTGTGCCGCAACGGCATGGAAGGCACCCTGATCGAGGGTGACGCGCCGGAGCCCAAGAAGACCAAGCCGCCGCGGACGCACTGGGACATGCTGCTCGAGCGCCGCTCGATCGAGGAGCTCGAGGAGCTGCTCAAGGAGCGCCTCGACATCATCAAGGCCCGCCGCCGCGGCTGATCACGGCGTGACGCGGGCCCCCCGCGCGCGGTCGATGCGACCCCGCAGTCCCCACCCCGCGACCTTGAACAGGGCCTCGCGGATGTTGGAGCCGCTCATCTTGGACTGACCGAACTCGCGTTCGGTGAACGTGATCGGCACCTCGACGACGACGAACCCGTTGTTGATCGAACGCCAGGTCAGGTCGATCTGGAAGCAGTAGCCCTTCGATTCGACCGCGCTCAGGTCGATCTTCTCGAGCACCTCACGGCGGTAGGCGCGATAGCCGGCGGTGATGTCGTGGATGTCGACGCCGAGCAGGATGCGGCTGTAGCCGTTCGCGGTGCGCGAGAGCACCAGGCGGCGGCGCGGCCAGTTACGCACCTCTCCGCCCGCCACGTAGCGCGAACCGATCACCACGTCGGCGCCGCCGTCGATGGCGTCGAGCAAGCGGTACAGCTGCTCGGGAGGGTGGCTGCCGTCGGCGTCCATCTCGACGAGCACCGAGTACTCGCGGCCCAGCCCCCACGCGAACCCGGCCAGGTAGGCCGCGCCGAGGCCGCCCTTGGCGGTGCGGTGCATGACGTGGATGCGGTCCGGGTCGGCGAGCGCCAGGTCGTCGGCGAGCTTGCCGGTGCCGTCGGGGCTGCCGTCGTCGACGACCAGAATGTGCACGTCGGGCTGCGCCTTCTGAACGCGCTCGACGATCAGCGGGAGGTTCTCCCGCTCGTTGTACGTGGGGATGATGACCAGCGTGCGCTGGCTGGGGCGCTCCCCCGGGTCCCGGCCCGTCGTCATGTAGCTCCTCTATCTTTGGTGCCGCCGGTCAATCGACGGCGCACAAAGCTTTCATTGTGCAGCATCGCGGCGATAAGCCCGCCTACGCCGAGGGCGATGAGCAGGCCCTCCACCAGCGGGCCCCACCGCGTCGCGGCTGTGAGCTGCGTTTTCAGCCGTACCGCGGAGTCGAGGTACGCGGGTTCGTAGAACGCGGTGCGAGACAGCTCACGGCCGTCCGGCGAGATGACGGCGCTGATTCCCGTTGTCCCGGCGACGACGACGTATCGGTCGTGCTCGACCGCGCGCAGCCGCGCAAACGCCAGCTGCTGTTCGCTCATGGACTCGGTGAACGTCGCGTTGTTCGACGGCACCACCAGCAGCTGCGCCCCGTTGCGCACCGACTCGCGCGGTGCCCGGTCGAAGATCACCTCCCAGCAGGTGGTCACCCCCACGGGCACACCGGCGGGATGCACGACCCCGGTGCCGTCGCCCGGCACGAAGTACCCGGCTCGGTCGGCGTAGTCGGAGAAGTGCCGGAAGAAGCCGCGCCACGGCAGGTACTCCCCGAACGGCTGCACGATCTGCTTGTCGTGTCGCTCGCCCGGCCCGCCGCGCGGATTCCACACGATCACCGAGTTCGTCGTGGTCGGCTCGTCGGGCGTGGCACCGGGCGCCTCGACCACGGCGCCGACGAGGATGGGAGCGTCGATGGCTGACGCCGCCGAGGAGATCAGCTCGTCGGCGTCCGGGTTGGCCAGCGGGTCGATGTCGGACGAGTTCTCCGGCCAGACGACGAACATCGGCCGCGGTGCGCGCCCGGCTCGTACGTCTTCCGCGAGTTGCAGCGTCTCGCGCACGTGATTGTCGAGCACCGCGCGCCGCTGCGCGTTGAAATCCAGGCCGAGCCGCGGGACGTTGCCCTGGACGACGGCCACGGTGACCGAGTGTTCGTCGCCGGCGCCTAGCCCGGACTGACGGACGTGCGGCCACGTCAACGCGGTGACGAGCAGCACGGCGCTGATGGCCACCCCGGGGACCACTACGGCCGGCGGTGCCGCGTTCTGTCCGGCGTCGCGCCGCCACCATTCGACGACCTCGAAAACGATTGCCGCGACGCTGAACCCGACGAGCACCGTGGCGAAGGACAGCAACGGCGCACCCCCCAGTTGGGCGATCGACCGAAGCGGGCTCTCGGTCTGGCCGTAAGCGACCACGCCCCAAGGGAAGCCACCGAACGGCACCGTCGACTTGAGCCATTCCTGCGCCGACCACAGCCCCGCAAACCACAGCGGCCAGCCCGGCAGCTTCCGAACCGCCACCGCGGCCGCACCGAACAGCGCCGGGAAGAACGCCTCGGCGAGTGCCAAACCGATCCACGGGAAGGGGCCGACGAACGCGCCGACCCACGGCAGCAACGGCAGGTAGAACGCGGCGCCGAACAGGAAGCCGTAGCCGAATCCGCCTCGCACGGTGGTGGTCTCGCGCGTCAGCACCCAGGCCAGCAGCGCGAACGCGACGAAGCTCAGATACCACCAACCGAACGGCGGAAAGCTCAGGCACAGTAGCGCCCCGGCCACGATCACCACGGCCAGCTGCGGCAGCCGGTTGATCAGGGCCTGTCCGAAGCGCCTTGTCCTGGAGGCGGTTTCAGCCATGGATGACGACACCCCGGTGAACCGTCTGACGGCAGCGGGGTGATGGGCCGTCCAGCCGTGGCAACGCGGGCACCCGCGAGCGCCGGTCGGTCGACCACCTCTGTACCGCGTCGGCGGGCGCACTGACCTCGAGTTCGTCG
Organism: Mycobacterium sp. 852002-51961_SCH5331710; assembly: GCF_001665535.1. Classification (GTDB taxonomy): domain Bacteria; phylum Actinomycetota; class Actinomycetes; order Mycobacteriales; family Mycobacteriaceae; genus Mycobacterium. Next base: position 130,611 of record NZ_LZSQ01000069.1, on the reverse strand, counting down.
GCCTCCCAGACCGCGTACGTGGCCGGAGCGCCGGGGACCAAGGTGCCGGCCACCCCGTCCCGCACGCCTGCGGCCCGCCACGCACCGCGGGTCAGTGCCGCGAAGGCCGCACGCGCCGAGAGCGCACTGCCCGGGGTCTGATGCCGCGTCGCCGCGCGCACCGTCGCCCACGGGTCCATTCCGGTGACGGGGCTGTCCGAGCCGAAGGCGAGGGGCACGCCTTGGGATGCTAACAGCGCGAACGGGTTCAACGATCTGGCTCGCTCGCGCCCGAGACGCTGGGCGTACATGCCGGTTTCACCGCCCCACAGGGCGTCGAAGTTCGGTTGCATGCTGGCGAGCACGCCCCAGGCGCCGAGCTTGTGTGCCTGTTCCTCGGTGACCATCTCCAGATGTTCGAGCCGGTGCCCGCACCGGGCGACGGCGGGGGCTCCGGCCGAAGCGACGACGGTCTCGAGCGCGTCGACGACGGCGGTGACGGCCGCGTCGCCGATCACATGGAAGCCGGCGGGGATGCCGGCTTGCGTACAGGCCTGCAGGTGCGCCGCGATCGCGTCGCGGTCGAGGTAGGTGTTGCCGACACATCCGGGGGCGTCGGCGTAGGGCTCGTGCAGCCAGGCGGTGCGCGAGCCGAGCGCTCCGTCGACGAACAGGTCGCCGGCCAGGCCCCGGGCGCCGGTGCGCTCGATCAGCGCGTGCGCCTGATCGGCCGTCATCACCGCCTCACCCCAGTAGCCGATGATCTCGACGCCGTGGTCGAGGGCGCGGATCTCGTCCCAGTCGTCGAGGCCGCCGATCTGCGGGCCGGCGCACTCGTGCACGGCGGCGATACCGGACGCCGCCGCCGCGTTCAGCGCGGCTGTGCGCGCGCGGTCGCGCTGCTGCGGGGTCAGCCGGGTGCGCGCCTCGGCACGGACCACGTGGTGCGCGTCGGCCGTCAGCGGCCGCTGCGGGTCGTATCCGGCGGCGTCGACCAGGCCGGTGCGAAGTGCCCGCAGTGCGGTCGAGGCGACGGCCGAGTGCACATCCACCCGCGCGAGGTAGGCGGGCCGGTCACCGACGACGGCGTCGACGTCATCGGTGCTGGGCGGGGTGCGTTCGGGCCAGTCCGATTCGTCCCAGCCGTGGGCCCAGATCGGGCCGTCGGGATGGCTGCGGGCGTAGTCGTCGAGCAGTTGCAGGCAGTGCTGCCTGGATCGGGCCGACCGGAGGTCGAGGCCCGAGAGCGCCAGCCCGGTGGCGGTGAGGTGAATGTGGCTGTCCACGAAGGCGGGTGCGACGAAGGCGCCGTCGAGGTCGATGACCTGCGCGTCGGGGTATTGGCTGCGGCCGACGTCGTCGCTGCCCAGCCAGGCGATCACACCGTCGCGCACCGCGAGAGCCGTGGCGTCGGGCAGGGCGGGGCTGTGCACCCGCCCGTTGAGCAGAAGGGTCGTCACCTACGGGAGGTTCTCACAGGTCGTCGGTGGAACGAGGCGCGCGCTCCACGGCGGGCGGTTCGACGTCGACCACGTCGACGACCTCGCCGTCGATGTAGTCCTCGCGCCTCGTGGCCGCTCCCCAGCCCGCCACCCCGGCGGTGATCAGCGGCATCCGGCGCGCGGCCAGCGCGGTGAGCACCGGGCGGGCCGCCGCCCGCGTCGGCGGCAGAAGGAGCAGCGCGCCCATCACCGAGCTGGCCAGCCCCGGGATCACGACCAGTACGACGCCGAGCGCGACCAGGATGCTGTCGGCGGCCGTACCGTGCAGGGTCGCCGGGGTCAGGCCCGAACGCAGCCGGCCGATGTGGCGCCGCAGCTGCGATCCGGCCAGCGCGAAGCCCAATATGAACGTCGCGAGCAGCAGCAGTAGCGTCCAGCCGATGCCGATCGTCGACACCAGGGCCACCACGACCGCCGTCTCGATGAGCACATAGAGGACAAACAGCCGCATCGCCATACGCGGTTAACGTCCGGGCGGGCTGTCGGGTTCCGTAGATTGACGGTGTGGGCACGATCAAGATCGATACGCCGGACGGTCCGATCGACGCGTTGCTCTCGACGCCGGACGGCGAGGGGCCGTGGCCGGCGATCGTGGTCGTGCACGACGCGATTGGGTACGGACCGGACAACGAGGCGATCGCGGCCCGCATCGCCGGCGCCGGCTACATCGCGATCACGCCGAATCTGTACTCCCGGGGTGGGCGCGCCCGCTGCATCACCCGAGTGTTTCGCGAACTGCTCAGCAAGCGCGGTCGCGCGCTCGACGACATCCTGGCCGCCCGCGACCATGTGCTGGCCCTGCCGGAGTGCACGGGCGCGGTCGGCATCGCCGGGTTCTGTATGGGCGGGCAGTTCGCGTTGGTGATGTCGCCGCAGGGGTTCGGCGCGTCGGCGCCGTTCTACGGCACCCCGTTGCCCCGCCAACTCGACGAGACGCTGACCGGCGCGTGCCCGGTCGTCGCCAGCTTCGGCCGCCGCGACCCGATCGGCATCGGGGCCGCCGACCGGTTACGGAAAGTACTCGAGGACAAGGGAATTCCGTCGGACATCAAGGTGTATCCGGACGCCGGCCACAGCTTTGCCAACAAGCTGCCCGGGCAACCGTTGTTGCGGATCACCGGGTTCGGGTACGACGGGGCGGCCGCCGACGACGCCTGGGCGCGGGTGTTCGCGTTCTTCGGCGAACACCTGCCGGCTACGCCGGCTTGATCTCGATTCCGATGTGCACCTTGTCGATGCCGCCGCGGATGAGCGCCTGCGGGATCCACCACCACGCGTGATACCAGTAGCGGCGGGTGACCTTGTCGAAGACCCGGCGGGTGTCGTCCCTGGGCAGCACCCGGGCGACCGCCTCGACGGGTTCGCCCTTGGGCTTGCCCAGCGCCGACGACTTCTGGATGGTCACCCGCGGGGTGTTGTTGATGCGCTTGGTTTTCCACGACCCGTCGTCGGTGATGACGAGCAGCTTGTCCCCCTCCGGGGCGCCCCAGATCGGGGTGGGCTTGGGTCTGCCGTCCTTGGTGAAGGTCGTCAGCAGCATGTACTTCGAACGCGCGACGTCGTCGAACGTGTCGGCCATGATCACCCCGGCTTGATCTCGATGGTTACGTTCTTGTTCATTCCCCCGCGCAGCTTGGAGAAAACGTTGAACGTCTTGCCGAGCAACCCGTAGCGCTTGCCGATCGCGGCATAGGTCGCGCCGTTGGCCGACTTGTCGAGGATCGAAGCGACCGCCTCGACCGCCTCGCCCTTCGGATTACCGCGCATATCGCACGGCGCTATGGTCACCCGCGGCGTATTGCGGATCCGCTTGACCTTCCACGATTGTTCCTGCGTGATGGCGATCAGGCCGTCACCTTCGGGCACCGCCCAGATCGGCGTGGGCTTCGCCCTGCCGTCCTTGGTGAACGTGGTCAGCAGGATGTACTCGGACTTCGCGACGTCGGCAAAGGTGGCAGACACGCCACCCAACCTAGCCCTCCAGATCGCCCTCGGTCTCCAGGAGCACGTTGCGCAGGCCGTCGAGCGTCGCCCGTTCGGGTGCGGACCACATGCCGCGGTCGGCGGCCTCCAGGAGTCGTTCGGCCATACCGTGCAGCGCCCACGGATTGGACTCGGCCATGAACTTGCGGTTCTCGTCGTCGAGCACGTACTCCTGCGACAGTCGCTCGTACATCCAGTCGGCCATCACGCCCGCGGTCGCGTCGTAGCCGAACAGGTAGTCGACCGTGGCGGCCATTTCGAACGCACCCTTGTAGCCGTGCCTGCGCATCGCGTTGATCCACCGCGGATTGACCACCCGGGCACGGAACACCCGGGTGGTCTCCTCGGAGAGCGTGCGGGTGCGCACGGCGTCGGGGCGGGTGTTGTCGCCGATGTAGGCGGCCGGATCCTTACCGGTCAACGCCCGGACGGTGGCGATCATGCCGCCGTGGTACTGGAAGTAGTCGTCGGAGTCGGCGATGTCGTGTTCGCGCGTGTCGGTGTTCTTCGCGGCGACCGCGATTCGGCGGTACTGCCTGCTCATGTCGTCGGCGGCCGGCGCACCGTCGAGGCCGCGGCCGTAGGCGAATCCGCCCCACGCCGTGTACACCTCGGCGAGGTCGGCGTCGTCGCGCCAGTTGCGGCTGTCGATCAGCTGCAGCAGCCCGGCACCGTACGTTCCCGGTTTGGATCCGAAAATTCTTGTGGTGGAGCGACGCTCGTCGCCGTGTTCGGCGATGTCGGCCTGTGCGTGGACACGGACGTAGTTGTCCTCGGCGGGTTCGTCGAGCGCGGCGACCAACGCCACGGCGTCGTCGAGCATCGTGACGACGTGCGGGAAAGCGTCTCGGAAGAACCCCGAGATGCGCACGGTGACGTCGATGCGGGGTCTGCCCAGGTCGGCGAGCGTGATCGGTTCGAGGTCGACGACCCGCCGCGACGCCTCGTCCCAGACCGGGCGAACCCCCAGCAGGGCCAGCACTTCGGCGATGTCGTCGCCGGCGGTCCGCATGGCCGAGGTGCCCCATACCGACAGCCCGACCGACCGCGGCCAGTCACCGTAGTCCTCGCGGTAACGGGTTAGCAGCGAATCCGCCATCGCCACACCGGTTTCCCACGCCAGCCGCGACGGCACCGCCTTGGGATCGACGGAGTAGAAGTTGCGTCCGGTGGGCAGCACGTTGACCAGCCCGCGCAGCGGCGACCCCGACGGCCCGGCGGGGATGAAGCGCCCATCCAGCGCCCGGAGAATCTGCGGAATCTCCTGCGCCGTGCCCGCGAGCCGCGGCACCACTTCGGCGGCAGCGAACCGCAGCACCGCAGCGACGTCGGCGTTGTCGGTCAGCGTGTCGACGACATCGGCGTTCCATCCCGACTCCTGCAGCGCGGCAACCAGTTCGCGGGCTTGCTCCTCGGCGGAGTCGACTGCGGCGCGCTCGTCGTTGCCGTCCTCGGCGAGGCCGAGGGCCTGGCGCAGACCCGGCACCGTCTGTTCACCGCCGAACAACTGCCGGGCCCGCAGGATCGCCAGCACCAGATCGAGTTCGTCCTCGCCGCTGGGTGTTTCGCCGAGGATGTGCAGACCGTCGCGGATCTGGACGTCCTTGATCTCGCAGAGCCAGCCGTCGACGTGCAGGAGCATGTCGTCGAACGAGTCCTCCTCGGGGCGCTCCTCCAGCCCGAGGTCGTGGTCCATCTTCGCGGCGCGCATCAACGTCCAGATCTGCTGTCGGATCGCGGGCAGTTTGCCGGGGTCGAGCGCCGATACGTTCGCGTGCTCGTCGAGCAACTGCTCCAGACGGGCGATGTCGCCGTAGCTTTCGGCGCGCGCCATGGGCGGGATGAGATGGTCGACGAGGGTGGCGTGGGCGCGACGCTTGGCCTGGGTGCCCTCGCCGGGGTCATTGACCAGAAACGGGTAGATCAGCGGCAGGTTGCCCAGCGCGGCGTCCGATCCGCAGGCCGCCGACATGCCGAGGGTCTTGCCCGGCAGCCACTCGAGATTGCCGTGTTTGCCCAGATGTACGACCGCGTCGGCGCCGAACACCGACTCGATCCACCGGTATGCGGCGAGGTAGTGGTGGCTGGGCGGTAGGTCCGGGTCGTGGTAGATGGCGACGGGGTTCTCGCCGAATCCGCGCGGCGGCTGCACCATCAGCACGACATTGCCCGCCTGCAGCGCGGCGATGACGATCTCGCCGTCGGGGTCGGCGCTGCGGTCGACGAACAACTCCCCCGGCGGCGGACCCCAATGCTCGACGATCGCGTCGGTGAGTTCGGCGGGCAGCGTGGCGAACCAGTCGCGATAGTCCTCGGCCGACACCCGGATCGGATTGCCCTCGACCTGTCCTTCGGTCAGCCAGTCGGGGTCCTGGCCGCCGCGTTCGATCAGCGCGTGGATGAGCGCGTCCCCATCGCCGGAGGCGATGATCGTGCCGAGGTCGCCGGCTCCGTCTGCGTCGTCGATGCGGTAGCCGTGCTCGCGCATCGCACGCAGTAGGGCGACGGCGCTGGCGGGGGTGTCGAGCCCGACGGCGTTGCCGATGCGCGCGTGTTTGGTCGGATAGGCGGAGAACACCACCGCGATCCGCTTGTCCTGCACCGGAATCGACCGCAGCCGGGCGTGCCGCACGGCCAGCCCGGCGACGCGCGCGCAGCGTTCGGGATCGGGCACGTACGACGTCAGTCCCTCGTCGTCGATCTCCTTGAACGAGAACGGCACGGTGATGATGCGGCCGTCGAACTCCGGCACGGCGACCTGTGTCGCGACGTCGAGCGGCGAAAGCCCGTCGTCATTGTTCTGCCACTGCGACCGCGGGCTCGTCAGGCACAACCCCTGCATGATCGGAACGTCCAGTGCCGCAAGGTGCGCGACGTTCCAGCTGTCATCCGCGCCACCGGCCGACACGGTCGACGGGGTGGCCCCACCGGCCGCGAGGACGGTCGTGATCAGCGCGTCGGCCGTTCCGAGCAGTTCGAGAAGCTCCGCGTCGGCGGTGCGCAGCGACGCGCAGAACACCGGCAGCGCACGACCGCCGGCGTTTTCGATCGCATCGCACAGCGCCTCGACGTAGGCGGTGTTGCCCGCGAGGTGCTGGGCGCGGTAGTAGAGCACCGCGACGGTCGGACCGTCACCGCCGCCTTCGCGGGGCACCACGCCCCACAGCGGCGTGCTCTCGGGCGGCGAGAACCCGAAGCCGGTCATCAACACCGTGTCGCACAGGAACGCGTGCAACTGGCGCAGGTTCGAGACGCCGCCCTGAGCCAGGTAGACATGCGCCTGCAGCGCCACCCCCGCGGGTGTGGTCGAGTGCCGCATCAACTCCGCGTCCGGCGACTGCTCGCCGCTGACGACGACCGCGGGCACTCCGCTGGCCACGACCTCGTCAATGCCGTCCTGCCAGGCGCGGTAGCTGCCGAGGATGCGCACCACCACGACGTCGGCGTCGCGCAGCAGTTCGCCGAGTTCGCCGTCGACCAGCCGCGACGGGTTCGCCCACCGGTAGTTGGCGCCGCTGGACCGGGCCGTGATCAGGTCGGTGTCCGAGGTGGACAGGAGCAAGACGGCGGGGTCGCGAGACGGCTGAGCCACCCCCCATTACTACCCCACGCCGTATTCCGCTCCGCGAGCGTGCGGCAGATACCGAAGCGGTTAGTGGCGGTTCCAGCGGCCGTAGGTGCTCTGCGGATACGGCAACCCGAGGGCGGCGATCAGCACGACCAGAAGAGCACCGAACACGATGAGTTCGAACATCGTCGTTCCTTCCTGACGCTTACTGCACACACGTGCAGTAATCGGGAACTTACGACGTCAGCGACGGTGTGAGATCGACTTGTGTGGCACGGATCACTAGAGGCTCTAGTGTGACGACCGTCACGTTTGAGCCGTTTGGACGTCGAAGTCGGATGGCTCCGGCGACGCCAACAGCCGGCGATGACGGACGGGCTCCCACGGGAACAGTTCGGGCAGCCCGTGCTTGTCGAGATACCAGCTGTTGCAGCCGGTCGTCCAAACCGTATGCGGCATGGCCAATTTCATCTGCTCGTTGTAATCCTTGGTGGCGATCTCCGTCGGCGCCGCGGCCTCGATGCGACCGTCCCGGATGCGCTCGATCCACCACATCGCGTAGTCGGCCTGGTTCTCGGCGATGATCACGAGCGACTGCTGACCGATCGGAGAGTGCGGCCCCATCAGCATGAACATGTTCGGGAAGCCCGGCACTGCGACCGAACGATAGGCCTGCGGGCCGTCCGTCCATGCGTCGTCCAACGAGACGCCGTTGTGCCCGATGATCTCCATCGGGCGCGTATAGGCGTGCGCGTCGAAGCCGGTCGCGACCACCAGGAGATCGAGCTCGTGCAGGGTGCCGTCCGCGGTGACGACGCCCCGGGGCTCGATGTGATCGATCGGGTCGACGACGACGTCGACACCCGGCTTCTGTACGGACTGGTAGTAGTGTCCGGCGGCGACGATGCGCTTGCACATCGCCTGGTAGTCGGGCGTCAGTTTGCGGCGCAGCTGCGGGTCGCGCACGGAGAGGTTGAGGTTCCACCGGCACATCGCCGACACCAGCCGGCGACGGAGTCCCGGATGGACCATCGCCTTGGCGAAGAAGTTCTCGTACACGGCCTGCCAGAAGCGGTAGCCGAGCCGGCTCAGCGCCGGGGCGCGTCGCAGCGCGGCCTTTGTGATCGGTGAGTACCGCGGGTTCGGGAACGGGAAGACCCATTGAGCGGTGCGTTGAAAGATCGTGAGCCCCCGCACTTTTCCGCCGAGTTCGGCGGTGATCTGGACACCCGTCGATCCGGTCCCGATCAACCCGATCCGCTTGTCCTGCAACGGCACCGAGTGATCCCAGCGAGACGAGTGGAACATCGGGCCTGCGAACCTGTCCAGTCCGGGGATGTCGGGATAGCGCGGTACCCGCAGGATGCCCGTCGCGGTGATGAGGACGTCGAACGGTTCGGAGCCGTCGGCGGTGCCGATCCACCACTTGCCGTCGCGGAACTCCGCGCTGGTCACGGGTGTGCCGAACTTGATGTGGCTGCGGATGCCGCGCTCGGTCGCCACCTGTTTGAAGTACGACTGAACCTCGCTGCCCGGCGGTAGCAGTCGGGACCATTCGGGGTTCGACCGGAAGGTATACGAGTAGAACCGAGACGGCACGTCGCAGTGCAGCCCGGGATAGGTGTTGTCGCGCCAGGTGCCACCGACCTCGTCGGCTTGTTCGAAGATCGTGAAGGTCTCGATGCCGGCGTCCTGCAACTTGGCCGCCATACAGATGCCCGACATACCGGCGCCGACGATCGCGACCTTCACCGCACGTTTCTCCGCCATCGCGACCCCCTTCGGCTATCGGAAGAGTACGCGCGGAAGAGAGGCGATATCGACGAAAATCGCGATTACTGCGCGGTGATGAAGCCCTGCGCCACCATCCAGTCACGCGCGACCACGCTCGGGTCGCGGCCCTCCACGTCGACCTGCTTGTTCATGTCCATGATGGCCTCGTTGGTCAGCGCCGCCGTCACCGGTGCCGTGACGTCGGCGATCTGCGGATGCGCCTCGTAGAAGGCGCGTTTCATCGTCACCGACGGGTTGTAGTGGGCGAAGAACTGCTTGTCGTCGGTGAGCACGACGAGGTCCAGCGCAGCGATGCGGCCGTCGGTGGTGAACACCTCACCGAAGTCGCACTGTGTCCCGTCGGCGGTGGCCTGGTAGATGATGCCGACCTGGAGCACTGGCGTCTGCGCGCGCGCGGGGTCGAATCCGTAGGCCGCGGCCATGCCGGGATAGCCGTCCTGGCGGGCCCGGAACTCGGTGTCGACGCAGGTGCGTGCCGCCGCCGGATCGCGCTTGACCAACTCGGCGTACTCCGACAGCGTGCGCACATTGGTCCGCTCGACGACTCCCCGGCTGGCCGCCAGTGCGTAGGTGTCGTCCATCGGCCCCGGCGGCAACCACACCATGTCGTTGCGGGCCAGATCCTCATCGCGGACCGCGTCGAACTGCTTGCGGCTGTCGGGGATCGGCTTCTCGTGGCCCAGATAGTTGATCCACGCGTTACCGGTGAACTCGTAGGCGACGTCGACCTGACCCGACAGCTGCGCCTCGCGGGTGCTGCGCGAGCCCACGATGCCGGTGAGATCGCGGACGTCGGCTCCGGCCGCGGCCAAGGTGTACTCCAGGATGTAGCCGAGGATCACCTGTTCGGTGTATTCCTTGGAGCCCACCGTGATCGGAACGCCCTCGAGTGCGGGATTGGGTTGGATCGAGGCCGGCCCGACCTTGAGCGGCACGGTGCTTCCCGCCCCCAGCCCGCACCCGGCGAGCAGTGCGCAGGCCAGCAGGGCGATGGTGCGGCGGATCATCGCAGACCCTTGGGGTTGAGGTAGAACTCGGCGAGCCCGCCGAGCCAGTCGACCAGCAGCGCGAGGCACACCGCGAGCACGCTGCCCAGGATCAGGGTCACGTTGTCCTGCAACTTGTATCCGGTGTCGATGAGGATGCCGAGGCCGCCGGCGTTGACGAGGAACGACAGGGTCGCCGTCCCCACCGCGAGCACCAGCGATGTGCGCAGGCCGGCCAGGATGTACGGGATGGCCAGCGGCAACTCGACCCGCGTCAGCACCGATCGCCGCGACATGCCTTGTCCCAGACCGGCATCCACCAGCGACCGGTCCACCTGGTTGATGCCGAGGATCGTGCTGGCCAGCACCGGCAGCAGCGAGTACAGCGCGATCGGCAGGACGCCGATCCAGAACCCGGTCCTGCCGGTCCACAGGAACAGCAGGACCAGCAGGCCGATCGCGGGCGCCGCCTGGCCGATGTTGGCGACACCCATGAAGAAGGGCCGCAACATCTTTGCACCGGGGCGTGTGACCAGCACGCCGAGCGGCACGCCGATCAACAGCACGATCGCGGTGACCGCAACGGTGATCAACAGGTGCTGCCAGATCAGCGTCGCAATGTTGCCGGGGTTGATGTTCTCCTGCTGGGTCGCGGTGAGGTCGCGGTTGAACGCCCAGAACACCACGGCGGCAGCGACGATCAGCACCACGATGGGTTGAATGAGCAGTCGCCTGCGTTCGCCGGGGTTGGTGCGCGCCGACTGGGCGGAGTCCGCGACCGCGGTCACGGTTGTCCGTCCGTGCTGGCCTCCGCCGAGGCCCGAAGCCAGGTGATCGTGTCGATCAGCGTGTCGAGCGTGACGACGCCGGCATACCGGCTGCCCGGTCCGGCCACGACGGCCGACGCATGCTGTTGTGCCAGGATCGCTTCCAGGGCGTCCTCCAGCGTCGACTGAGTGCTGACGACGTCGAGCGGTTCGACGGCGTCGGCGAGCGCGGCCGCGTGGTCGAGCTTGCTCTCCCGCACCCAGCTCACGGGCCGCTCCCGTTCGTCCAGCACGACCACCCAGTCGAACTCGCTGCCCGCCAGAGCCTTTCGGACGTCGTCGATCGAATCGGTCTGGCGCACAGCCGGATGCTGCCGCAGCTCCACATCCTTGATGCGCATCAGACCCAGCTGGCGCAGCGAAGCGCCGGAGCCGACGAAACCGGCGACGGTGTCATCGGCGGGGCTGGCCAGGATGTTCTGCGGTGTGTCGTACTGCAGGACCTTGGACTGGTTGCCCAGCACCGTGATCCGGTCGCCGAGCTTTACTGCTTCACCGAAGTCGTGCGTGACGAACACGATGGTCTTACGCAGTTCGCCCTGAAGCCGCAGCAGTTCGTCCTGCAGCGTGCTGCGGGTGATCGGGTCGACGGCACCGAACGGTTCGTCCATCAACAGGACCGGAGGGTCGGCGGCCAGCGCCCGCGCGACGCCCACACGCTGCTGCTGACCGCCGGACAGTTGGCGCGGATACCGCTCGGCGTACTGACCCGGCTCGAGGCCAACCATGTCGAGCAGTTCATCGACGCGCTCGGCGATGCGCTTGCGGTCCCAACGCAGCAACCCCGGCACCAGGCCGACGTTCTGCCGGATCGTCATGTGCGGGAACAGCCCCGCCTGCTGGATCGAGTAGCCGATCGAGCGGCGAAGCTCGGTCGGCCGGATGGACAGCGCGTCGTTGTCGCCGATCATGATCGTGCCCGATGTCGGTTCGGACAGCCGGTTGATCATCCGCATCATCGTGGTCTTCCCGCAGCCGGACGGGCCGACGAACACGACGATCTCGCCGGCGGGGATCTCCAGCGACACGTCGTCCACCGCGGGGCTGTCGGAGCCGGGATAGACCTTCGAGACGTGGTCCAGCACGATGCGGACCCCCGTGCTGCCGTTCGAGCTGGTGTCCTCCGGCGCGACTTGGGTTGTCATCGAATACCTTTCGACGTGGTGATGCGACCGATCACGACGAGGACCGCATCGAGTGCGAGTGCGAGGACGACGATCAGCAGCGTCCCGGCCAGGGCCATCGGTACGGCCGTCGGACTGCCCACGCGCGCCAGCCCGGTGAAGATCAGGTTGCCCAGTCCGGGCCCCTTGACGTAGGCGGCGATCGCCAGCACGCCCATCGACATCTGCGTGCTGATCCGCATGGCGGACAGGATCGACGGCCACACCAGACGCAGTTCGACGCGGGCCAGGGTGTCGAGCCGGCTCATGCCGATTCCCCGCGCGGCGTCGGTGAGTGCGGGGTCGACCCCGTTGAGCCCGACGATCGTGTTGCGCACGATCGGCAGCAGCGAGTACAGCACCAGCGCAGCGACACTGGGCACCACTCCGAGCCCGAACAGCGGGATCAGCAAGCCGAGCAGAGCGAACGCGGGGACCGTCAGGATCACGCTGGATGTCGCGGTCGCGAGGTTGGCCGCCGTCGGGTTTCGGTAGGTCAGCACCCCGATCACCACACCGACGATCGTCGCGATGAGCACGCTCTGGACGACGGCACTGACGTGTTGATAGGAGTCGAACGCCAGCTGCGCTTGGTGGGCGGTGATGTAGTCCCACAGTGCCCTCACGGCGGTGAGCTACCCGATCTTGATCCAGCCGAAACACGAGCCCCTTCCATTCGCGCTGAGCCGAACGATTGTCATCGCAAGGGCGCGCGGCGAATGTGACCAGCAGGCTTCACGGACCGTCTGGAGGTTGCTCACATGTCGTCATCGCTACGGGTGGTAAAGCTCGGCGCCCACATCGGTGCCCGGATCGAGGGCCTCGACCTCAGCGCGGGTGTCGACCCGGAGACCGCGTCGGCGATCAACGCGGCCCTGCTCGAACACAAGGTGATCTTCTTCCGCGACCAGCACGGCTTGGACGACGACGGTCAGCTCGCCTTCGCCCAGGCGTTGGGCACGCCGACGACCGCGCACCCGACCGTGACCTCACGCGGGGAGCGCTTCCTGCCCATCGATTCCCGGTACGACAAGGCCAACAGCTGGCACACCGACGTGACGTTCGTCGACCGGATTCCGAAGGCGTCGATCCTGCGGGCCATCACCCTGCCCCCGTACGGCGGCACGACGACGTGGGCGTCCACCGAGGCCGCCTACGACCGGCTACCGGCACCCCTGCGCACGCTCGCCGAGAACCTGTGGGCCGTCCACACCAACCAGTACGACTACGCCACCCTGCACGACGAGCCCAACGCGTCCCTGACCGCCGAGCAGCGGTCGTACCGCGACGAATTCGTCTCTGACTACTACGAAACCGAGCATCCGGTGGTCCGCGTGCACCCGGAGACCGGTAAGCGGGTGCTGCTGCTCGGCCACTTCGTCAAGAAGTTCGTCGGGCTCCGATCGACCGAGTCGGCCGCCCTGTTCAATCTGTTCCAGGACCGAATCACCAAGCTGGAAAACACGATTCGGTGGAGCTGGCAGCTCGGCGACGTCGCGCTGTGGGACAACCGGGCCACCCAGCACTACGCCGTCGCCGACTACGACGACCAGTACCGCCGGCTCAACCGCATCACCCTGGCCGGGGACATCCCCGTCGACGTCTACGGCCGGCAGAGCCGCGTCGTGGCGGGTGACGCCTCGGCGTACTCGGCGGTGGCCGGTGTCGAAACCACGCAGACCGCGGCCCTGGCCGGCTGATCACAGCCGGTCGAGTTCGCGTGACAGCAACGCGTGCTCGAGATAGGCGAACCGCTGGGGATAGTGCCTGTGCTCCGGGCCGCGATGGCTGCGCCAGAGCCCGCGCACCGCACCCAGCGTCGACGCCCAGTGCCCGTGGGTTGGAGGTGCGGCAAGGCGTGCGGCCGCAGTGCCGAACCGCACCTGCTCCTCGGTGATCAGGGCCGGGTCGATCGTCGGTACCGGTCGTGGTGTCGACTGTGGCCTTGTCGTGGTCAGTTCGGTCATGGCGATCTCCCACCGTGCTCGCTCGGTCCGACTCGGACCTGATGTTCCGGACGCTACGAGCGCTGGACCGGCAGGGCACGCGTAGAGCACTACCTGTGTTCGGACCCCGCACCCACGACTACCGTGGATTCGTGGCCAGGACCCGCGACCAGGACGCCTGCCCCGGTGCGCTGCAAGTGCATCGGGCCGCCGACGGCGCGCTGGCGCGGATACGGCTGCCGGGTGGGCGCATCACCGCAGCACAGTTGCAGGCGCTGGCGCGAGCGGCCACCGACTGGGGTGCGGGCACGCTGGAGCTGACCTCGCGGGGCAATCTGCAGATCCGCGGCGTCACCGACACGACGGCGGTAGCCGAGGCCGCTGCGGCGGCCGGTCTGCTGCCCTCCCCGACCCACGAACGCGTGCGCAACATCGTCGCCTCACCGCTGTCGGGCCGGGTCGGGTCGACCATCGACGTCCACGGGCTGGTCACCACCCTCGACGAAGCCATCCGCGCCGACGCGGACCTGGCCGCCCTGCCCGGCCGGTTCCTGTTCGGCATCGACGACGGCCGCGGCGACATCTCCGGCCTCGGCCCCGACGTCGGGGTGCACTTCGACGGTGAAACGGCCGGGCTGCTGCTGGCGGGACGGGACACCGGTGTGCGGCTTGCGAAGAGTTCGACGGTGCCGACGATGGTGGCCGTGGCCCGGCGATTCGCCGCCGAGCGCGGAAAGGCTTGGCGGGTCAAGGAACTCGACGATGTCGGCCCGCTGCTCGTCGGGCTGACCCCGTCGGAGGCAACGGGCATGACGTGGCCGGCGGTCACCCGCCCACCCGTGGGATGGCTCGAACAGTACGACGGCCGCATCGCGCTGGGTGCCGCGGTGCCGCTGGGCGTGCTGCCCGCCAAGACCGCGGAGTTCCTCGCTGCGATCGAGGCGCCGATGGCGATCACGCCGTGGCGCTCGGTGGTGGTGTTCGACCTTGCCGAGGACGTCGCCGATGTCGCGCTGCGCGTGCTCGCGCCGTTGGGCCTGGTGTTCGACGAGAACTCGCCGTGGCTGTCGGTCAGCGCATGCACGGGCAGGCCCGGTTGTGAGCACTCGGTGGCCGACGTCCGCGCGGACGCTGCCGCTGCCGTGGCCGACCCGGCGGCGGGCCACCGCCACTTCGTCGGATGCGAGCGGGCCTGCGGCAGCCCGCCTACGGGTGAGGTGCTGGTGGCAACCGGAGACGGATACCGGACGCGCGGCGCGCACCCGTAGGGTGATCGCGTGCTCGACTACATCCGCGACGCCGGGGAGATCTACCGGCAGTCGTTCGCGACGATTCGCGACGAGGCGGACCTGGCGCGATTCCCCGACGACGTGGCCCGGGTCGTCGTGCGGCTGATCCACACCTGCGGCCAGGTCGATGTCGCCGACCACGTCGCGTACAGCGACGACGTCGTCGCCGCCACCCACTCGGCGCTGAGGGCCGGAGCCCCGATTCTGTGCGACTCGTCGATGGTCGCCGCCGGCATCACCAGATCGCGGCTGCCCGCCGACAACGAGGTGGTCTCGCTGGTGGCCGACCCCCGCGCGCCGGACCTCGCCGCCCGCCTGGGCACCACCCGCTCCGCAGCGGCCGTCGACCTGTGGGCGGACCGGCTCGGCGGCGCGGTGCTGGCGATCGGCAACGCGCCGACGGCGCTGTTCCGGCTGCTCGAGCTCGTCGACGACGGCGCGCCGACCCCTGCGGCGGTGCTTGGCGGTCCTGTCGGCTTCGTCGGCTCGGCCCAGTCCAAGCAGGAACTCATCGACCGCCCCCGCGGGATGTCGTATCTCGTGGTGACGGGTCGTCGCGGCGGCAGCGCGATGGCCGCCGCGGCCGTCAACGCGATTGCCAGTGATCGAGAATGAGCGCGACGCGAGGAACGCTTTGGGGCGTCGGGCTGGGACCCGGCGACCCCGAACTGGTCACCGTCAAGGCCGCGCGGGTGATCGGCGAGGCCGACGTCGTCGCGTACCACAGCGCCAGGCACGGTAAGAGCATCGCGCGCGGCATCGCGGAGCCGTATCTGCGTCCCGGTCAGATCGAGGAGCATCTCGTCTACCCGGTGACGACCGAGACCACCGACCACCCCGGCGGCTACGCCGGCGCGATGGAGGACTTCTACCGCGAGGCCGCCGACCGCATCGCCGCCCATCTGGAGGCAGGGCGCAACGTGGCGCTGCTGGCCGAGGGTGACCCGCTGTTCTACAGCTCCTACATGCACATGCACACCCGGCTCACCGAACGGTTCGACGCGGTGATCGTGCCCGGGGTGACGTCGGTGAGCGCGGCGTCGGCGGCGGTGGCCACTCCCCTCGTCCAGGGTGACGAGGTGCTGACGATCCTGCCGGGCACGCTGCCCGCCGACGAGCTCCACCGTCGGCTTTCGGACACCGACGCGGCGGTGATGCTCAAGCTGGGACGGTCGTATCCTGCTGTGCGCGAGGCACTCTCGGCGGCCGGCCGGCTGGACGACGCCTTCTACGTCGAGCGGGCCAGCACGCCGCAGCAACGGGTGCTCGGCGCCGGCGAGGTCGACGACACCACCGTCCCGTACTTCTCGCTCGCGATGCTGCCGGGCCGGCGCGACCGCGATGCGGTGAGCGGCAGCGTCGCGGTGGTCGGGCTCGGCCCGGGCAGCACCGATTGGACGACCCCGCAGTGCCGTCGCGAACTCGCCGCGGCCACCGACCTCATCGGCTACGGCCCCTACCTCGACCGGGTCGGCAACCGCACCGGTCAACGCAAGCACCCCAGCGACAACACCGACGAACCCGCCCGCGCCCGGCTGGCGTGCACGCTCGCCGAACAAGGCCGCGCCGTCGCGGTGGTGTCCTCCGGCGACCCGGGCGTCTTCGCGATGGCGACCGCGGTGCTCGAGGAGGCCAAACAGTGGCCGGGTGTCTCGGTGCGGGTGGTTCCGGCGATGACCGCCGCGCAGGCCGTCGCCAGCCGGGTCGGCGCACCGCTGGGACACGACTATGCCGTGATCTCGCTGTCGGACCGGCTCAAGCCGTGGGACGTGATCGCCGCGCGGTTGACCGCCGCCGCACAGGCCGACCTGGTGCTGGCCATCTACAACCCGGCGTCGAAGACACGCCGGTGGCAGGTCGGCGCGATGCGCGATCTGCTGCTCGAACACCGCGATCCGGGCATCCCGGTGGTGATCGGCCGCGACGTGTCCGGTCCCAGCGAGGAGGTCAAGGTGGTGCGCCTGGCGGACCTCGACCCTGCCGACGTCGACATGCGCTGCCTGCTGATCATCGGCTCCTCGCAGACCCAGTGGTACACCGACGACGGCGATCGGGTCTTCACGCCGCGGCGCTACCCGGCCTGAGGCGCGACCTCGATGACCCCGTGCGCGCCGCGTTCGGCGTCGACCATCGCATGCGTGACGAGCGGGTAGTGCCCGGGCTGATCGAAGCTCAGCTCGACGAATCCGCCTTGAGCAGTGGACAATCCGAGCGTCTGCGCGCCACCGGGACCGGGTCTCAACCGGTAGTCGCCCTCGGACCACACGGTGTCGAACTGGCCGCCGACCACGTGGAAGGAACTCCCCCGGTTCGGCCCGGCGGCCAGCACCCAGATCCGCACGCGCTCCCCGACCCGGGCTGTCAGCGGCGCGTGGTCGTACTGGTTCGCGTAGCCGTTGAAGACCACGAGGTCTGGCTTTTCGGCGACCACCTTGGCGGCGTCGACTTCGCCGCCCGGCGGACCGAGATAGTACTCGGACTGGACGAGCAGGTACTCGCGATCGACCGCCGGTAGGTCCGGCGGGTCGATGACGACAGCGCCGAACATGCCGTTGGCGATGTGCACCGACATCGGCATCGTCGAACAGTGATACATCCACAACCCGGCCCGCGTCGCGGTGAACCGGTAGACGAGGCGTTCGCCCGGTTGGATCGTGCGCATCGGCACGTCGGGGGCGAGCGCCCCGGCATGGAAGTCGATCGAGTGCCCGATCGTGCCGTCGTTGACGAGCGTGACCTCGAAGACATCACCGACCTTGCCCCGCAGCGTCGGCCCCGGGGCCGTACCGCCGAACGTCCACAGCCGCTGGGTGATTCCCGGCGAGATCTCCCGCTGCATTTCGGTCACGGGCAGGGTGATGCGGTGGTCCGGCGTCACCGCCGTCAGCGCCGGGTCACGCGGCACGAACCCTGGACCCGGCGTAGCACCGATGCTGCGCGCGATGTCGTCGGCGCCAATCGACGGCGCTGCGGTGTCGTGATGTCCCGCGTGCACGCCGGGTGGGGCGGGGGCACCCGCCGCGCGCACCGTCATGGTCATGCCCATCTGCCGGTGCCCGGCCACCGAGCACCAGCCGTCCAGGTCGGCGCCGATCACCCCGGCGTCGAGCACGGCGGTCTCGCCGACAGCGAGGCGCCCGGTGGAGGTGCCGTTCGACAACACCAGATCGTGGTGGTCGGAACCGGTGTTGACGAGGGTGATCACCAACCGGTTTCCGGTCGGCACCTCGATGGTGGCGGGTACATAGCGCATGCCTTCGATATGCACCTCGACTTCGGTGGTCGCTCCTGTGGAGGCGACGGACGCCGGTGGTGTCGTGGCGAAGCCGACCGCAGCGGGGTCGGCCGCCACCGCGGCGGCAGCCGTCAACACCACCACACCCAGCCCGGCGGCCGCCACCCCGACTCGATACCGCACCGGTGGGCCCGACGGGGGCGGTCCCGGCGTCGACGGCGTATCGCGGTTCTTGCGTGCCTGCCACACCGCCCGCACGAGCAGCGGCAGGAACGTGGCATACGCCACCAGCACCAGCACGGAGGCGGCCACCCGCACCAGGCTTGGTGCCGGCAGCACACACAACAACAGCGCGAAGTTGGCGACCGCCAGCCGCCAAGGCGCACCGCGCTCCAGTTCGGCAGCGGCCACGATCGCGGCGGCGCGGCCGCCGGCCACAATGGTCGTCAGGTAGGTCAGCGCTCCCAGCAGCACCTGCACCAGGAAGCCGGCGAGCACCGTCACGGTCAGCGGGGCGGCCCTGTCGAGCAGCGCGGGCCACGTGGGCGCGGTGGCGAAGGCAACCACGGTGTACACCAGCGAGCCCAGCAGCCACCCCACGCCGGCGAGCACGGACAGCGTCGCGAAGGCTCCCGGAAGCTTGCGGCGTATCTCATCGAGGTGGGGCCACAGGACGTAACCGGCCGCAGCGAGGTAACCGAACGCCCCGGCCGCCGTCACCGCCGGCGAACCCACTACCGCTCCGAACACCGTCAGACCCAACCCGCCTACGAGCGCGGGCAATCCGCGGCGAGCGGCGACCTCGACGCCGTCGGCCATCCGGGTGCGCAGCATGGTCGGCCACAGCGTCACCAAGGTGCCGAGCACGGAGAGACCGACCCAACCGAACAGGTTCACCGCCGCGTGCGCGATGAGCAACCGCTCATGCAGGGCGCCGGACAGGTTCGGGTTGGCCATCGCGATGCCGAGCCCGGCCCCAACCGAAAGCAGTGCTGCCGCAGCGACGTAATAGCGCACGGTGTGGCCGAAGCGTGAGGGCAGCGCGCTGCGCAACTGCCGCACCAGCGTCACGACGTGGGCCAGCGCCACGACGGCGACCGCGATGCCACCGGCCAGTACCACCGCCCACATGCCAGCGGGCATACCAACGACCACCGCGACCGCACCGACGTTGAACGCCGCGATGCGCCACGCCTGCCCGGCCCGCGACGAATCGGGTGGACGGCGCAGCAGCGCGTCGGTGAAGTGGCGACTCCAGATGAGGATTGCGTTACCCGCCGCGCCAAGGCCGAGCAGATGAATCAGCAGCCAGCCGGATAGCGGCAGCGACCGGTGGATGAGCGACACCACGAAAATTGCTGCCAGCCAGGCGAATACGATCGACCCGACGCGCAGATGCCATGGACCCCTGTTCATACCGGCACCCTGATTCTCCGACGCGAGGCGGCGTGGGCGGCAATCCCGACGAACGCAAGCACCGCCACGATGTTGAGCGCGCCCCCGGCCTGCACCGCCCACTCGACACCACGCACGTCACCGATCGCCACCCGCAACAGCAACGACGCGTGCAGCAACGCGACCGGCCCGTACATCAGCGGGGTGTACGGCAGCGCGCGGCGCATCACCGCGGGCAGGATGACCGGTGCGTGCGCCATGATCATCGACAGCACGAACCCGAGCATGACCGCGTGTACGACCGCGTCGTACCCGGCACCGGACTTCACCCGGCCGACCAGCAGCCAGGCCAGCCCGGGCACCAGCAGCCACACGTAGCCCGCCAGCAGGCACACCGCCATGTAACGCGTCAGCCCGGTCGTGTGGATGGTGCGCCTGGTCACGTCAAAACGAAAGAGCCAGAGAGTGATCCCCAGCACCGCGGCACCCAGTAACGCGAAAGCGGCTGTCGGCCAGAGGAATTGCGCGAGCGCACCGAGGACCAACGCCGCCGCCACCGTGCCGAGCAGGAGTTCGGCGCGGGTGCCGAACAGTGCCACCCGCGCCAATTCGAGTCGCTCCCCCGCGATGGTCAGGATGAGGAAGCCGGCCAGCCACCCCAGCAGGTCGGGCGTCGGCAGACCCGCCGCCGACAGCAAGGCCGCTCCGGTGGCCAGCACCGCGCCCGCGGCCTGCACCAACACCGCCGTGTCCCAGCTTCGCCGCCATAGCGGTACGTACACCGCCACCAGCAGCGCGGCTCCGGCCAGCAAGGCGGAGTCGGCGAGGTGTCGCGGGGCCGGGCTTACCAGTAGAACCGCGCCCAGCCCGAGGAAGGCAGGGGCGAGATAGCACCAACGCCGCCCCGCCGCGACGGCACGTTCCACCGCGATCACGGTGCCGACGAACCCCAGCACCAGCACGATGCCGTGCACCTCGGACAACCGGGCGCTCTCGACCGGCGCGGGTAGCCCGAGTCGCAACAGCCCCGCGTCCAGACCGGCCACCAGCGCGAATCCGCCGGGCACCAGCAGCAGGGCCCGAAGCGGAATCGGACCACCGGTCATCTCAGTCGCCCTGTTCCACGAGAAGGTCCGGTAGGAACAACCGGCAAGCACCTGGCTCGGCGAACGGGATCAGTTCGAGGCCCGGCCCGGTGGGCGCGTCCATGCTCTGCAGCAAGCCCTCGACGATGCCGAGATGCACCTGGCAGACCACGCTCGGGTAACGCCGGGCCGCCTCGAGCAGCGGACAACGGCGCAGCGCCACGCCGCGCCGGGCGCCGTCGTCGTCGTCGTCCGGGGCGAAGCCCAGCCGGGCCAGCGCGTCGAGCACCGCCTGTCGCCGGTCGTCATCGGTGTCGGCGGTCTCCCCGGCCAGTTCGCGCCCCCACTCGACGCCTGCGCTGCGGGCCACCCGCTCCGGGTCGGCGCTGGTGCGGGCGATGTGTCCGGCAAGGGCGGTGGCCAGCCCCGCGTAGTCGCGGGCCACCACGCCAGGGTCGGCGGCGAACGGCCGATACAGCGCGGCAGGCCGGCCACGGCCCGCGGCGGGTTCCGTGCTGCGCTCGACGAGACCGTGGTCGACCAGCGCATCGAGGTGCTCGCGCACGGTGTTCCGATGCAGCCCGAGACTCTCGGCCGCATCGACCGTACGGGCCGGGGCATTTGCCCGAACGTACTCGAGCACCCGCAGCCGCTGACCCGACAGCGGTACGTCTCCGGCGGCCGTGGGCGCGGGCGCGGGTCCGAGAGACGAGCCTCTATTTAACACGGAAATTATTGTAGTAAATTGTTGGGTGTCCGACCAGAACAGCCGAAGGGAGCCCGACCATGACAGTCAACGAGGTGATCGTCGCGTCCACGTCGGCCGACGCAGAGGCGGCGGAAACCGTCAAGAACCATCACGCCGAACTGGCGGGACATCTGCGGGCACTCACCGACGCGATGTTGTCAGCGGCCGAGCGCGGCGCCGATTTCGAGGCCGCGCGGGCCGCCGCCACCGAGTTCCTGACCGGTGAACTGCTGCCCCACGCCGCGGCCGAAGAGGCCCGCCTGTACCCCGCCGCCGCCCGTACGGAGCGGGCCAGGCCGCTGATCGAGTCGATGATCGCCGTGCACCGTGTCATCGGTGGCCTGATCGACCGGATCCGCACCGAGAAGTCACCGGTCCGCGCCGCAGCGGCGGCTCAGGCGCTGCAAGTGGTATTCGACGCTCACCTGATCGACGAGAACGATCGGATCCTGCCGATCGTGGCCGCCGACCCGGAATGCTCTCTGGCCGAGGCCGTCGGCGGGATGCACGAACTGCTGGGCGGCCACGACCATGCCGAGGCGGGTGATCAGCATCAGTGCGGTTGCGGCGAGTCCGATGCCGACGATCCGGTGCTCGACGTGCGTGAGGTGCCGCATTCGATCCGCCATGCGACGGTGTTCGGAGCGTTCGATGCGGTACCTGTCGGTGGCGCCCTGGTGCTGGTCGCTCATCACGATCCGGTGCCGCTACTGGGGCAACTGCACGACCGCACGTCGGGCAGGATCTCGGTCGAGTACCTCGAACGCGGGCCGGTGGCCTGGCGATTGCGCCTCAGACGGCTCTGACCCCGCCGGGGAGTGTTAATGTCCGGCGCGTGACATCCGTTCTCGCCATTCCACGCGGCCCCGAAGACGTAACGGCGGCGTGGCTGGGATCAGTGCTGCGGACAGACGTCGACACGGTCGAGGTGACGCCCATCGGGACGGGTCAGACCGGAGCGACGTACCGCGTCGCGGCGACGTACGGCGGGACCACCGACCTGCCCCGGTCGTTCGCGATCAAGTTGTCCGCCCAGGACGACGCGGTGCGGGAGCGGGTGGCGCTCGGCTACCGGTCCGAGGTCGAGTTCTACTCGCTGATCGCCGGTCGGATGCGAATCCCGGTGCCGCGCAGCTACTACCAGAACATCTCCGATGACGGTGCCGACGTCGTGCTGCTGCTCGCCGATATGGCCCCCGCGGTGCAGGGCGACCAGATCGCCGGCTGCAGTCCGACCGAGGCCCGGTTGGCCGTCGAAGCGCTGGCCGGGCTGCACGGCCCGAGCTGGTGTGCGCCCGAGTGGGTGGACCTGTCCGCGATCGTGATGCCCAAACCGGGCGACGTCGAGGCCGCCAAGGGCATGGGCGACGTGTGCAAGATGGCCGCCGACATCGTCATCGACCGGCTCGGTTCCCAAATCACGCCCGCGGATCAGGAAACTCTCTCGGCCGCAATGGCTTCGGTGACGAACTGGTTGATGGCCGAACCCGGCCGCTACGCCCTGATGCACGGCGACTACCGGCTGGACAACATGCTGTTCGACCCGGATCGCACCCGCATCACCGTGGTCGACTGGCAGACCATCGGCATCGGCCTGCCGGGACGGGACCTCGCGTACTTCACCGCGACGAGCCTCGACCCCGCGGTGCGCGCCGAGATCGAGCGGGACCTCGTCGAGCACTACCACCGCGCGCTGATCGGTTACGGCGTCGAGGATTATGACCTCGAGACCTGTTGGAACGACTACCGACTCGGGCTGGTGCAGGCGCCGCTGCTCGTCGCGCTGGGCACGGCCTTCGCGTCGACGACCGAGCGCGGCGACGAGATGATGCTCGTCATGCTGAGCCGCGGCTGCCAGGCCATCCGCGAACTGGGGACGCTGGAGTTGATCAACTCCTACTGGTGACCCAGTCGACCGCCTCGTCCACCGATGCGACGATCGCCGCCCCGGCCGGCAGCGGCGGGCGGTCCACCATCACCACCGCGACCCCCAGGTCCCCCGCGGCGTCGAGCTTCGGCCGCGTCATCGACCCGCCGCTGTTCTTCGTGACCAGCGCGTCGACGCGGTGCTCACGCAGCAGTGCCAGTTCGCCGTCGTAGCAGTACGGTCCGCGAGACAGCACGACCTGATGCCGCGACGGCAGGTCCGCCGCGTCGGGCGGGGTGACGGCGCGGATCAGAAACCACGCGTCGACGTCCTTGAACGCCGCGGCACCGGAGCGCCCGGTGGTCAGGAACACGCGCTGATAACCCTGAGCCGCAACGACTTTGGCCGCCTGGACATCATCGGCGACGACCGTCGCGTCGCCGGGCGGCCAGGCCGGCCTGGCCAGCACCAGATGCGGCACCTCGAGTTCGGCGCACACCGCGGCCGCGTGAGCGGTCATCGTCGCCGCGTACGGGTGCGTGGCGTCGACGACGGCGTCGACGCGCTCGTCGCGCAACCAGCGCCGCAGGCCGTCGACGCCACCGAATCCGCCGATGCGCACCTCGCCGACCGGTAGCGCGGGGTCGGGCACCCGGCCCGCGAGCGAGCTGATCACCTCGACCTCGGGATGTAGCCGCGCGGCGAGCTCACGGCCCTCCGATGTGCCACCCAACAACAGGATTCGCATCAGTGCCGTCCCCGGCGGACCCGTCCCGACGAGTACAGATAGCTGTCGGCGAAGCCCTCGGCACCCAGTACATCGCCCACCACGATGACCGCGGTGCGGGTGATGCCCGCCGCCTTCGTCTGCTCGGCGAGATCGGCCAGCGTGCAGCGCACCACCTGCTGCTGCGGCCACGACGCGAACGCGACCACCGCGCAGGGCGTTTCCGGCCGATAGCCGCCGGCGAGCAGCTCGGGGACGATCGCGTCGATCTGCGCGGCCGCCAGGTGCAGCACCAGCGTGGCGCCCGGCGCCGACAGCGTACGCAGATCCTCGCCCGGGGGCATCGCGGTCGACAGCGTCGCCACTCGCGTCAGCGTGACTGTCTGCGCGACACCGGGAACCGTCAGCTCGCGGCCCAGCGCGGCGGCGGCCGCGGCGAACGCCGGGACACCGGGCACGATTTCGTAGTCCACACCGAGATCGTCGAGGCGGCGGCACTGTTCGGCCAGCGCGCTGTAGATCGACGGGTCGCCGGAATGCAGGCGCGCCACGTCAAGCCCTGCGGCGTGCGCGGCGGCGAGCTCGTCGACGATCTGGTCGAGCGTCAACGGGCCGGTGTCGATGACGCGGGCGCCCGGCGGGCACAGCGCGAGCAGATCGCCGGGCATGATCGAACCGGCGTACAGGCACACCGGGCAGCGCTGCAGCAGCCGTTGCCCGCGAACGGTGATCAGGTCGGCCGCGCCGGGGCCCGCGCCGATGAAGTAGACGGTCATGGTTTGGTCACCACCCACTGCGTCACCGGCATCGCGGGCCGCCAGCCGGTGAACCCGCCGAGCGCCTCCCCGCGGTAGTGCGCGAACCGCTGTAGCTCGCCGCCGTATCGGGAATACCACTGGGCGACAAGCCCCTCGGACTCGACGGTGACGGCGTTGGCGACGAGCCGACCGCCGGACACCAACCGGTCGAAGCACGCCTCCAGCAGTCCCGGTTGAGTGATACCGCCCCCGACGAAGATCGTGTCCGGCGGGGGCACGAAGTCGAACGACTCCGGCGCGTCGAACTGCACCTCCACCCGGGCGCCCAACGCCAGCGCGTTGTCGACGATGCGTTTGCGGCGCTCCTCGTCGCGTTCGAACGCCACGGCCCGACAACCGGTTCCGCTGCGGCACCATTCGATCGCGATACTGCCCGACCCCGCACCGACGTCCCAGAGCATCTGCCCCGGGCGCGGCGCGAGCGCCGCCAGCGTGATCGCGCGCACCGGCTGCTTGGTGATCTGACCGTCGTTGGCGTACACGTCGTCGGGCAGCACCCCGAGCCGTCGCTCGTCGGGCAGGTAGCGCACCGTGATCACGTTGAGGTCGTCGACGTCGCCCGGCGGATGGGCGGCCAACTCGCGGGCGGTGGCCGTGCGGCGGCGCTCCGCGGGGCCGCCGAGTTGTTCGAGCACGGTGAGTTCGGAGTCGCCGCGGCCGGTGTCGGTCAACAGACGTGCCAGCGCGGCGGGAGTCGAGCCGTCGCGCGACATCACCACCGCCTGACCGCCGCGGCGCACCGCGGTGTCCGGTTCGCTCCCTACCAGGCTGATCACCTCGGTGTCCTGCACCGGCCAGCCCATCCGCGAGCACGCCAACGTCACCGACGACACGTGCGGCAGCACCGTCACCCGCTCGGGACCGTAGATCCGGATCAGCGAGCTGCCGACGCCGTGCAGCAACGGGTCGCCGCTGGCCACGACGTGCACGTCGCCGTCGGCATCGGCATCGGCATCGGCATCGTCATCGTCGAGCAGCGTGCGCAGCGCGGGCAGCATCGGGGACGGCCACTCCCGACGCGACGCGGTGACGCTGTCGTCGAGCAGATCGAGTTGGCGCTGCGATCCGTAAACCACGGTGGCCCTGGCGAGTTCGGCGCGGGAGGCAGGCGACAAGCCGGCCATACCGTCGGCGCCGATACCGACGACGATGATCATCACAACCCTCTGCTCTTCGCGCAAGCGCTCATCGCAACCCTCTGCTCTTCGCGCGAGCGCTCATCGCGGCAACCTTCGCCAGACGACCCGCGGCGTCATCCGGAACGCCGACGCGAGCAGGGCCAGCGGCGCGGGCACCCACACCGTGCGGCGGCGACGGCGCAGCGCACGGACGGTCGCGTCGGCCACCTGCGCCGGCGTGCTCGACAGCGGCGCGGGCTTCATCCCCTCGGTCATGCGGCCGATCACGAACCCCGGCCGGACCACCAGCAGGTGGACCCCCGAGCCGTGCAGCGCGTCGGCGAGCCCGCTGCAGAACCCGTCGAGCCCCGCCTTGGCGGAGCCGTACACGTAGTTGGCGCGCCGCACCCGCACACCGGCCACCGACGAGAACGCAATGAGGGCTCCGGAACCCGCGGCGCGCATCGTCTCCGCCAGCACGGTCAACAGGCTGACCTGGGCGACGAAATCGGTGTGCACGATCGCCGCGGCGTGCGCGGGATCCTTCTCCGCGCGGGCCTGGTCGCCGAGGATGCCGAACGCCAGCACCGCGGTGGCGATCGGGCCGTGCTCGGCGACGATCGACTCGACGAGCGGTCCGTGCGAGTCGAGGTCGTCGGCGTCGAACTCACACGGGTGCACCGCGGCGGCGCCTGCCGCACGGACCGCGGCCACCTCGGCGATCAGGTCGTCTGAGCGGCGCGCCGCCAGCAGCACCGCCGCCCCCGGCGCCAGGCGCGTGGCCACCTCGAGGCCGATTTCGCTGCGACCGCCGAAAATCACGACCAATGGCGGACGCGCGTCAGCCGTGTCTGTCATGGCAGCGATTATGTCCTGCGCTACCGTGAAGGCCGATGGCCCAGTCCAGCCGCCGGGCGACCACCCGGCTCACCAACGACGCGCTCGCGTTCCTGTCCGAGCGTCATCTCGCGATGCTGACGACCCTGCGCTCGGACAACTCCCCGCACGTCGTCGCCGTCGGGTTCACGTTCGACCCGGCGACCCACATCGCGCGCGTGATCACCAGCGGTGGGTCCCAGAAGGCGGTGAACGCCGAGCGTCAAGGCGTCGCGGTGCTCAGCCAGGTCGACGGTGCGCGGTGGTTGTCGCTGGAGGGCAAGGCCACGGTCAACACCGATGCGGACGCCGTGCGCGACGCCGAACTGCGCTACGCGCAGCGGTATCGCACGCCAAGGGTGAACCCGAAACGCGTCGTGATAGAGGTCCGCATCGAGCGGGTGCTGGGCTCCTCGGACCTGTTGGACCGGGTCGCCGACTGACCGCGGGTCAGGCCGTCGCGGCAGGGCCTGCGGGAACCACCACCAGATCGTGCGGCCGGTTGTTCACCGCCTCGACCCCGTCGGCGGTGACGATCACGATGTCCTCGATCCGCGCGCCCCACTCGCCGGGAAAGTAGATCCCCGGCTCGACCGAGAACGCCATCCCCGCCTCGAGGGTCAGCGCGTTGCCGGCGACGATGTAGGGCTCCTCGTGCACCGACAGCCCGATGCCGTGTCCGGTGCGGTGCACGAACGCGTCGGCCAGTCCCTCGGCGGCCAGCACGTCACGCGCGGCCGCGTCGACCTGCTCGGCGGTGACGCCCGGCTTCACGGCCTCGACCGCCGCCCGCTGGGCGCGCTGCAGCACCGCGTACCGGCGCGCGACGTCGGCGTCCGGTTCGCCGATGCTGTAGGTGCGGGTCGAATCGGAGTTGTAGCCGGGCTCGTAGGGTCCGCCGATGTCGACGACCACGATGTCACCGACGCGCAGTTCGCGGTCGGAGCACTCGTGGTGCGGGTCGGCGCCGTGCGGCCCCGAGCCGACGATGATGAACGCGACCTCCGAATGTCCCTCGGCGACAATGGCTTCCGCGATATCGGCGGCGACGTCGGCTTCCGTCCGGCCGGGCACCAGGAATTCGGGGACCCGCGCGTGGACCCGGTCGATCGCGGCCCCGGCCTTGCGCAGCGCGTCGATTTCGGCCGGATCCTTGATCATCCGCAGCCGGCGCAGCACGTCGGTGGCCAACACCGGCACGGCGCCGAGCACGTCGGCGAGCGGCAGCAGATGCAGGGCGGGCATCGAGTCCGTGACGGCGGTCGTCAGCGTTCCACCACCGAGCGCATCACCGACCAACGCGTAGGGGTCGTCACCGTCGACCCAGTCGCGCACCGTCAGCCCGAGTTCGGGGACCGCGGACTCCTTGAGCGCGGCCAATTCCAACCGGGGCACCACGACGGTCGGGTCGCCGTCGGCAGGCAGCACCAGGGCCGTGAGCCGCTCGAACGTCTGCGCCCGTGAACCGATCAGATAGCGCAGGTCGTAGCCCGGCGTGATGACCAGCCCCGCGAGACCTGCATCGGCGGCCGCTGAAGCGGCGGCCCGCAGCCGGGAGGCGTAGACATCGGTGCTGAATCGGTTGGCCGTCATGGGATTCAGGCTAATCCGCGCCCGAATAGGTGGCGAGCTCGCTCGACCTTCGCGCTACTGTCAGTGACCGTGGCCGCTCCCCTCGTCCTGCTCGACGGCGCCAGCATGTGGTTTCGCTCCTACTTCGGGGTGCCCAACTCGATCACCGCGCCCGACGGCCGCCCCGTCAACGCGCTGCGCGGCTTCCTCGACGCCATGGCGACGGTGATCACCCGGGAGCGTCCCGGGCGGCTGGTGGTGTGCCGCGACGACGACTGGCGGCCGCAGTGGCGCGTCGACCTCATCCCGTCCTACAAGGCGCACCGCGTCCTCGAGGAGCACCCCGACGGCGAACCCGACGTCGAGGAGGTGCCCGACGAACTCACCCCGCAGGTCGACATGATCTTCGAGATCCTCGACGCGTTCGGCATCCCCACCGCCGGCGCCGCGGAGCACGAGGCCGACGACGTTCTCGGCACCCTGGCCGCGCGCGAGGAACGCGACCCCGTCGTCGTGGTCAGCGGCGATCGGGACCTGCTGCAGCTGGTGCGCGACGAGCCGGTGCCGGTGCGAGTGCTCTACCTCGGCAGCGGGCTGGCCAAGGCGACGAAGTGGGGTCCGGTCGAGGTGGCCGAGAAGTACGGCGTTCCCGTCGACCGGGCGGGCCCCGCCTACGCCGAGCTCGCCCTTTTGCGCGGTGATCCGAGCGACGGCCTACCCGGCGTGCCCGGCATCGGCGAGAAGACGGCGGCGACGCTGCTGGCCCAGCACAAGTCGCTGGAGAACATCCTCGCCGCGGCCAACGACCCGAAGTCGAAGATGAGCAAGGCGTACCGGACCAAGCTGTTGAAGGCGGCCGACTACATCGAGGCGGCCGCCCCGGTGGTCAAGGTGGCCACCGACGCCGAACTGGACTGGTCGACGCCGAACGACACGCTGCCGCTGGCCGCCGAGCATCCACGCAAGGTGGTCAAGCTCGCCGAGACGTACGGCGTCACGTCCTCGATCGGACGGTTACAGAAGGCCCTCGACGGGCTCGACGGCTAGCGGTTACCGCTTACTTGGGCCTGCCGACCTCGTAGGTGCCCTTGTCGTCCTGGAACGTGACCGTCACCTGGCGCTTGGTGCCGTCGATGCTGACCTCGCAGTCGAACGTGCCGCCCTTTTGAACGGTCGGGTTCTGGCCGTCGTTGCACTTGACGTCCTTGACGTTCTTGGCGCCGTATCCGTTGGCCTCGTCGGTGAGGATCTGCTGCACCCCGCTCTGCGCGGCGTCGATGTCGAGCTTGGTCGTGACGAAGAAGCCCGGCTTCCAGAAGCCCAGCACCAGCACCACCGCGACGATGACCGCCGCCAGCAGGCCGATCACGCCGCCGATCACGGCCAGTGAGCGCTTGGAACCGTCCTCGGAGCCGGGTGTGCCGTACTGCGGGTACTGGCCGTACTGCCCCGGCTGCTGGCCGTACTGGCCGGGCTGCTGACCGAACTGGCCGGACTGATCGCCGTACTGGCCGGGCTGATAACCGGTCTGTCCGGGTTGCGCGTAGGGCTGGCCGTAGTGCGGCTGCGCGTACTGGCCGGGCTGCTGGAATCCGGGCTGGCCGTACTGCTCGCCACCCGGGTACTGCTGCGGGGGCTGATACGCCGGCTGCTGGTACTGCGGATACTGCTGAGCCTGCTGCGAGGGGTCGTAGGCGGGCGGCTGCCAATTCGGCGCCGCCTGGGTCGCGTCACCACCCTGCGGCTGCCACTGCTGGTTGGCCGATGGATCGCTGGACGGCTGGTCCGTAGGCTGGTCCGGCTGCTGGCCCGGCCACGACTGCGTCGGATCAGATCCTTGCGGTCCGCTCATATCACTCCTTGTTCACCCGCGGCCGAGCCGCGAATATCTGGGCGTCTTGCTCCCGACACATTACCCCGCATCAACAGCGACGACGCCGCGTCGAACGTCGTTTATCGCGCGTTTCGCGGTGGCCCGCAAGGCGGCGCTGGGTGCGGCGTTGCGCACCTGGTCGAGCAGGTCGAGCACCTGTCGGCACCACCGGACGAAATCACCCGCCGACAGCGGCGATCCGCTGCCTGTGGCATCCGACGCGGCCAGGGCGCTGGTCAGGTCGCCGGTGGTGGCCCAGCGGAAAATCGCCGCGACGAATCCGTCGTCGGGTTCGCGGCTGCCCGTGATCCGGTGGCGTTGTTCGTCGGCGCGCAGCTCGCTCCACAGCCGCCGCGTCTGGTTGAGCGCGCGGCGCAGCTTGCCGGTCGGGATGTCGAAGCCGTCGCGCCCGCCCGGCGTGTCGCCGCGCGCCTCGTAGAGCACCGCCGACACCACGCCCGACAGTTCGGCCGCGTCGAGCCCGTCCCAGATGCCGGTGCGCAGGGCCTCCGCCACCAGCAGGTCGCTCTCGCTGTAGATCCGGGCCAGCAGGCGCCCGTCGTCGGTCACCTTCGGATCGTCGGCGGCCCCGGCGATGAATCCCCGTTCGGTCAGCAGCGCCACGATCCGGTCGAACGTGCGCGCCAGGGAGTTCGTCGCGGCCGCCACCTTCTGCCGGATCTGCTCGTTGTCTTTCTCGATGCGCAGGTACCGCTCGGCCAGCCGTGCCTTCTCCTCGCGGTCGGGCCGGTGGTGCACGGGGTGGGCGCGCAATTGCTCCCTCAGAACGGCGAGTTCGGGGTCGATGTCGCGCTCGGGGTTCGCGTGGCCGCTGCGTTTGCCCTTCTTCGGAGGGAAATCGAGGCGTTCGGCCGCGGAGTTCAGCGCCGACGCCAGGTCGCGCCGGGCGCGCGGGTTGCGGTGCTCGACGCGTTTGGGCAGCGGCATGGACCCCAGCGGGGCCGACGTGCCCGAGTAGTCGGCCGACGAGATCCGCCCGGCCCAGCGGTGTTCGGTCAGCACCAGCGGGCGAGGATCCTCGTCGTCGCGGGCCGGTTCGAGCACGACGGCCAATCCCCCGCGCCTGCCGTGGGTGATCGTGATGATGTCGCCGCGACGCAGTGATGCCAACGCTTCGTTGGCGGCCCTGCGGCGCTGCAACCGCGACGCTCGCGACTGGGCGCGTTCGCGTTCGGAGATCTGCATCCGAAGCCGGACGTAGTCGAGGATTGCGTCATCGCCCAGTTCGGCGCTGATCTCTTCGAGCATCCGCTCGCCGCGCTCGATGCCGCGGCGCAACCCGACCACCGACCGGTCGGCCTGATACTGCGCGAACGAGGCCTCCAGCAGTTTGTGCGCCTGGGCCGGGCCCATCTGCCGGACGAGGTTGATCGTCATGTTGTACGACGGCGCAAAGGAACTGCGCAGCGGGAACGTCCGGGTGGACGCCAGCCCCGCCACCTCGGCGGGTTCGACGTCGGGGGTCCACAACACCACCGCATGGCCCTCGACGTCGATGCCGCGACGGCCGGCCCGCCCGGTCAGCTGGGTGTACTCGCCGGGCGTCAACGGAACGTGTTGCTCGCCGTTGAACTTCACCAACCGCTCCAGAACCACCGTGCGGGCGGGCATGTTGATGCCCAAAGCCAGTGTCTCCGTGGCGAATACGGCCTTCACCAAGCCCGCGGAGAACAGCTCCTCCACGGTGTGACGGAACACCGGCAGCATGCCTGCGTGGTGGGCGGCCAGGCCGCGCAGCAACCCCTCGCGCCATTCGTGGTAGTCCAGGACGATCAGGTCGGACTCGGGCAGATCGCCGCAGCGACGGTCGACGACCTCGGCGATGCGGGCCCGTTCCTCGTTGGTGGTCAGCCGCAGCGACGACCGCAGGCACTGCTTGACCGCCGCGTCGCAGCCCGCGCGCGAGAAGATGAATGTGATTGCGGGCAGCAGCTCTTCGCGGTCCAGGGTGGCGATCACGTCCGGCCGCGACGGCGGGCGGTACATGGTCGGCCGGCCCCTGTTGCGGCCCCGGCCCCGCGGCTGCCAGTCGGTGAGCCGGTCGGCTTCGCGCCGATGTGCGATGTGGCGCAACAACTCCGGGTCGACCACCAGCTCCCGGTTCTGCCTCTTGGGAGCGCGGTCGGCGCGGGTGGCGCGGTAGTCGAACAGGTCGAACAGTCGCTTGCCGACCAAGACGTGCTGCCACAGCGGAACCGGGCGATGCTCGTCAACGATGACCGCCGTGTCGCCGCGCACGGTCTGGATCCAGCCGCCGAACTCCTCGGCATTGCTCACCGTGGCCGACAGGCTGACCAGTCGCACCTCGTCGGGCAGGTGCAGGATGACCTCTTCCCACACCGCACCGCGCATCCGGTCGGCCAGGAAGTGCACCTCGTCCATCACGACATACGAAAGCCCGTGCAGTGAGGACGAATTCGCGTAGAGCATGTTGCGCAGCACCTCGGTGGTCATCACAACCACGTCGGCGTCGCCGTTGATCGACTGGTCCCCCGTCAGCAGGCCGATCTTCTCCGGGCCGTACCGGCACACCAGATCGGTGTGCTTCTGGTTGCTCAGCGCCTTGATCGGCGTGGTGTAGAAGCATTTCCCGCCCGCCGCCAGCGCGAGGTGCACCGCGAACTCCCCCACGACGGTCTTGCCCGCACCCGTCGGGGCGCACACCAGCACTCCGTGCCCGTTCTCCAGCGCTTCGCACGAGCGGCGCTGGAAGTCGTCGAGCGTGAATGACAACTGCTCGCTGAATATGGCCAGCTCGCAGCCCAATTCACTAGGTGGCATCGTCATCGATCACATGCCGCGCGGACGTCGGCACGGTGCTGGACGCGTCGACGGGTTCGACCGGTCCGATCGGCGCCGCCGCGTCGTCGGGGATGTCCTCGAGCGCGGCGCGTTTGGCCTTGCGCCGGTCGTGCAGCCGCGCGAGTTGGATCGCGAACTCCAGGAGCACAGTCAGGGCCGCCGCCAGCGCCAGCATCGAGAACGGATCCGAGCCGGGGGTGAACAGCGCGGCGAAGACGAACATCGCGAAGATCAGGCCGCGGCGCCACGCCTTGAGCCGCTCGTAGGTCAGCACGCCGACCGCGTTGAGCATCACGATCACCAGCGGGAACTCGAAGCTGAAACCGAACACCAGCAGCAGGTTGATCAGGAAGCCGAAGTACTGGTCGCCGGACAGCGCGGTGATCTGCACGTCGCTGCCGACAGTGAGCAGGAAGCCCAGCGCGGTGGCCAGCACCAGGTAGGCCAGCACCGCGCCCGCGACGAACAGTCCCGCGCCGACCGTGACGAACGCGATCGCGAACCGGCGCTCCTTCTTGTACAGCCCCGGGGTGATGAACGCCCAGATCTGGTAGAGCCACACCGGGCAGGCCAGCACGATGCCCGCCGTCAGCGCGACCTTCAACCGCAGCATGAACTGGTCGAACGGGGCGGTGGCGAGCAGTCGGCACTCG
Organism: Mycobacterium sp. 852002-51961_SCH5331710; assembly: GCF_001665535.1. Classification (GTDB taxonomy): domain Bacteria; phylum Actinomycetota; class Actinomycetes; order Mycobacteriales; family Mycobacteriaceae; genus Mycobacterium. The sequence goes on along the minus strand of NZ_LZSQ01000069.1, from coordinate 96,784 downwards.
TCGCCGGGCGCGATGGTCGCCCGGGACGACGGGGGCAGGGCGCAGTACGGGCCGCGGAGCCAGTCGCCGAGGCTGGGCAGTCCGAAGACACCGTGGGTGTACCAGAGGAAGCCCAGGATCGTGGTGAGGACGACCGCGGCGGCCGAAATCAGGAGTCGGGTGCGTAGTTCGTGCAGGTGCTCGACCAGCGACATCGTGCCATCGGGGTTGACCCGGGAGCGCCGTCGGCGAGGATCGAGTTTTCGGAAGAGTCCTGGGGTCTGCACGACATGCCTACTGACGCGGCACCGTGGCCGCGGTTAGTCGATTCTCGACGGTCAGGCCGGACGTTTGTCCGACGGCTGCTCGGTCGTCGGGGCCGTTGCGTTGTCTCCAGCGGCGTTGTCGACCCGCTCCGAGGCGATCGGAGTCGCCGGCGGCGTTTCCGGCTTGGAATCGGACTGCATCTCCTTGATCTCCGATTTGAAGATCCGCATCGACTTGCCGAGCGAGCGCGCCGCGTCCGGGAGCTTCTTGGCACCGAAGAGCAGCACGAATACAGCGATAACGATCACCCAGTGCCAGGGTTGTAGACCGCCCATTTAGGTCACCTCCAGACGTCCGGGCCAGTCTACCGTCACTCGGTCTTCTCGCCGTAGGCGCGCAACGCGGCATGCGCCGACTCGCGAACCCGATCGGCGAGGTCGGCGGGTTCGAGCACCCGCACGGCGGAGCCGAACCCGAGCAAGAACCGGGCCATCCAGTCGTCGGAGGCGTAGGTCATCGCGGCCTCCCACCCCCCGTTCGGAAGCTCCCGGCTCACCCGCAGCGGGTAGTAGTCGAACATCCACGCCGCCGAACGGTCGATCAGCAGCGTCGCCGACGGCAGCGCCGGGTCGGCGTCGAACAGCGAGGTGTCCGGTTCGGCTTGCACCGCCGGTGGCGGTGGCGCCGCGGGCTCGTCGAGCACCTGCGCGTCGACGATGCGGTCGAACCGGAACAGCCGCACCCCCTCGGCGGTGCGGCACCACGCCTCCAGGTAGCTGTGGTCGCCGACCAGCACGACGCGGATCGGGTCGACGATGCGGCTGGTCAGCATGTCGTGCGAAGCCGAGTAGTACTCGATCGACAACGCCCGCCCGTCACGGACGGCCGCCCGCACCGCCGCGGCCGCGTCACTCTCGATCGGCGCCGGTTCTTCGACCGCCGCGCCGTCGCTGCCGACGGTGCCCGCGGCGTTCTCGATCTTGGCGATTGCGCTGCGCGCCGCCTCCGGATCGACCATGCCCGGCACGTCGGCCAGCGCGCGCAGGGCCACCAGCACGCCGGTCGCCTCCGGCGACGTCAGCCGCAGCGGGTGGTCGATGCCCGCGGTGAACGTGACTTCGATTGTGTCGCCGGAGAATTCGAAGTCGATTAGGTCGCCGGGCCCGTAGCCAGGCAGCCCGCACATCCACAGCTGGTTGAGGTCCTCGCGCAGCTGCTTGACGCTGACGCCGAGATCCGAGGCCGCCTCGGCGTAGGTGATCTTCGGGTTGGCCTGGAAGTACGGCACCATGTTGAGCAACCGGACCAGCCGGGTCGACACGGCCGTCATGCGCGATCCGCCTTCGCCTGCGCCCGCAGCCTGGCCAGCACGTCCTCCCGCAGCGACTCCGGTTCGAGCGCGACCGCGTCCGGGCCGTAGCTGGCGATCTCGCGGGCCAGCCGGTCGAACATCCCGATGTCGAGGGTGATCACCTCGCCCGCGCGGCCGTTGAGCGTTTCCGGGGCCGTCGCCGCGGCCCGTCGTCGCAGCGCCGTGCCCCTGCCCTCGGCGATCCACACGCGGGCCTGGCCACCGGAGGGCCACTCGCTCACGGCGCGTTCGACGATCTCGCGCAGGTCGACGTCGCGCGGCCGCTTGACCGCACCCGGCGGCCCGACCGTCGCCACCTCGGCGCCGATGCGGGAGAGCCGGAACGTGCGGGTGGCGTCGCGGTCACGGTCGTGCCCCACCAGATACCAGCGGCCGCGGTGGGTGATGACGCCCCAGGGCTCCACCGTGCGGGTGGTGTACGGGTCGCTGCGCGACGGCCGGTGCGGGAACTGCACCGCCTGTCCGGAGTCGATGGCGGACAACAGGATTCCCAGCACCTCTTCCGACCCGCGCAGGCCGGGCAACGCCGCGGTCGACGTGATCGCCGGAGCGGCCTCGACCGCGTCGATGTCGATGCCCGCCGCGCGCAGCTTCAGCAGGGCGCCCTGAGTGGCGGTGATGAGTTCCGGCGACTCCCACAGCTGGGTGGCCACCGCGACGGCGGCGGCCTCGTCAGGGGTCAGCTCGACCGCCGGCAGCGCGTAGGCGTCGCGGTTGATCCGGTAGCCCTCGGTCGGGTCGAACTGCGAGACCCGTCCGGTCTCCAGCGGTATGCCCAAGTCGCGCAGCTCGTTCTTGTCGCGCTCGAACATGCGGGAGAATGCCTCGTCGCTGGCGCTGTCCGAGTAGCCGGAAACCGTCTGCCGGATCCGCTCGGCAGTGATGAAATTCCGTGTCGACAGCAGCGCGATCACGAGGTTCATCAGCCGCTCGACTTTGGAGATCGCCACTCGACCCAGCTTAGGGTGTCCGGTCTGCCCGGCGAGCGCTCAGCCTTGTACGAGTTTTCGCGTCGAAACCGTACATAGGTGAGCGCTCACGCAGCGGCCGTGCGGGTGAGATGGGCGTCGATGCGACGCAGCATCACCTCGGGGCGGCGACGCACGTCGTCACTGACGATCGACAGGACCCGCCATCCAACCTCCTCAAGGGCCGCTCGCTTATGGCGATCTCTGCGCAACGCGTCGGGCGAACTGTGCCAGTTGAATCCGTCGTACTCGACGGCGAGGCGTTGGTTGGGCCATGCGAAGTCGACGCGCCACAACAGGCCGTCGCGGTCGAGAATCTCGTATTGGAGAAGGGGATCCGGCAAGCCTCCGTCGACCATCACCAGTCGGGCTTCGCTTTCCATCGGCGATTCCGCCTCCGGCCGAGCCAACGCGATCAGTTCGCGCACCGCGACGATTCCGCGCCTGCCACATTGGGCTTTCGCAGCGAGTCGCAATTGGTGCCGGTCGCACGTGCCGCTGCGCAATGCCGCGTCGAGCGTCGCCAGAGCACGCGGACGCCGGAGGCTGCGGGCCACCTCGACCGCCGTCCATGCCGGAGCGGTGAGCCGACGGCCGGCGAAACTGGTCAGCTGCGCGCCATCCCGTCGGTGCACCTTCAGGCCGTCGTGGTCGCGCAGCAGATGGCCGGTGGGATTGAGGACGTGGAGGTCGTTGACGCCCTCGGTATCGAAACCGAACATCGCCGCCGCGGTGCCCAGACACACAATCACCGATTCACCACACCGGAGGTCCAACCCCCGCAGGCGTGTCTGCACGTCGGGCGTACCGAGGCTGTAGATGCCGGGGTAGATCCGCACCAACTCGCCCGACCGCAGTCGGCGCTGCATAGCGCGACGGGTCAGGTGCCGCAGGATTTGCGCAGAGGTCGCAACCGCTCCCTGTGCGGCGAACACGGCGCGAAGTTCTGGCGGCATTCACGAATTGTTGGATTCCGGGAGCCGTGAGCGCCAATAGCCCCTGTGGATAGTTGCCGAGCGCTCATCCTTGTACAGAATCCGAGCCCCGAACCGTACAAGAGTGAGCGCTCGCGAGACTTACATCGAGGCGATCAGCCGCTTCACCCGCTCGTCGACCGACCGGAACGGGTCCTTGCACAGCACCGTGCGCTGCGCCTGATCGTTGAGCTTGAGATGCACCCAGTCGACGGTGAAGTCCCGGCCCGCCTCCTGCGCGGCGCTGATGAACTCGCCGCGCAGCTTGGCCCTCGTGGTCTGCGGCGGGGTGTTGACGGCCGCCTCGATGTCCTCGTCGGTGGTGATCCGCGCGGCCAGGCCCTTGCGCTGCAGCAGGTCGAACACGCCGCGACCGCGCTTGATGTCGTGATACGCGAGGTCGAGCTGGCTGATCTTCGGATCGGACAGCTCCATGTTGTAGCGGTCCTGATAGCGCTGGAACAGCTTGCGCTTGATCACCCAGTCGATCTCGGTGTCGACCTTGGCGAAGTCCTGGCTCTCCACGGCGTCGAGCTGGCGCCCCCACAGGTCGACGACCTGCTGGATCTGCGTGTTGGGCTCGCGGCTCTGCAGGTACTCGACGGCGCGGGAGTAGTACTCGCGCTGGATGTCGAGCGCGCTGGCCTGCCTGCCGCCTGCGAGGCGCACCGGACGGCGGCCGGTCAGGTCGTGGCTGACCTCGCGGATCGCGCGGATCGGGTTGTCCAGCGAGAAGTCGCGGAACGCGACCCCGGCCTCGATCATCTCGAGCACCAGCGACGCGGTGCCGACCTTGAGCATCGTCGTGGCCTCGCACATGTTCGAGTCGCCGACGATGACGTGCAGCCTGCGGTACTTCTCGGCGTCGGCGTGCGGCTCGTCGCGGGTGTTGATGATCGGGCGCGACCGAGTGGTCGCCGACGAGACACCCTCCCAGATGTGCTCGGCACGCTGGCTCAGGCAGAACGTCGCGGCCTTCGGGGTCTGCAGCACCTTGCCCGCACCGCAGATCAGCTGGCGGGTCACCAGGAACGGCAGCAGCACGTCGGAGATCCGCGAGAACTCGCCGGCCCGCACGATCAGGTAGTTCTCGTGGCAGCCGTAGGAGTTGCCCGCCGAGTCGGTGTTGTTCTTGAACAGGTAGATGTCACCGCCGATGCCCTCGTCGGCCAGCCGCTGTTCGGCGTCGATCAGCAGGTCCTCGAGCACCCGCTCACCCGCCCGGTCATGCGTGACCAACTGCGTCAGGCTGTCGCATTCGGCGGTGGCGTACTCGGGGTGACTGCCCACGTCGAGGTAGAGCCGGGCGCCGTTTCGGAGGAAGACGTTCGAACTGCGGCCCCACGACACGACTCGCCGGAAGAGGTAGCGAGCCACCTCGTCGGGGCTGAGCCGACGGTGGCCGTGGAACGTGCAGGTGACACCGAATTCGGTCTCGATGCCCATGATTCGTCGCTGCACCTCATCGAGACTACTTGTTGCTCGCCGGTCACGGAGGGCAAGCCGCGCCGAAGAAGGCGGCGGACCTTCGGTTGACATCCTCGCGGCGGTCCGTAAGGGCGCGGGCCTGTGGATAACTTCAGCGGCGTGGCCGCCGGTTCTGTCAGCATGAGCCATGGGGGAAATCGTTGAAGTCGACGTGTCGCAACTGCGCACCGTCGCCGACCGGGTCATGACCGCCGCCGACCGGATCGCCGAGATGCGTTGGCCCGAATTGAATCCGGACGACCTTCGCGGCACGGCCGTCGCCGGCGTCGCCGAACCGGCGCCCGTCGCGCCCGGACTCGCCGAAGTCGTCGCCATCATGCGCGGTTGGGCGCTCGCGGCCCGAATCTCGGCGGACGCGTTCGAACGCGCCGAACAACGCACCGGCGACCGCATCGGACGGTGACGCGGCCGACCATCGGCCAGGTCGAAGCGTGGCAGCCTGCCGCGCTGAACCGGCTGGCCGACGGGTGGGACGGCAATGCCCGGTTCCTGTCCGCGCACGCCGACACCCTGCCCGCCGATCTCAGCTTCTGGACCGGTACGGCCGCCGACGCCGCCGGCATGAAGGCGAAAAGCATTGTCGCGACGGCGGATACGCTCGCGCGGGCCCTGGTCTTGGCGGCCGCTGCCGCCCGCGACGGTGCCGCCCAGCTCGGCGCGGCCCGGGCCGGCGTGCTGACGCTGGTGGACACCGCGCGCTCGGAGGGCTTCACCGTCGACGACACCGGGTCGGTCGCGGTGCATGCCCCGCCGTCGTCGCTGCTGGTCACGCTGTCGGGCGGTGCGCCGTCCGTCGCCGCGGAGATGCTCACCGTGCGCGCCGACGAGCTGACCGACCGACTCACTGCGGCGCTGGATCGGCTGGACGCCGCGGACGCCGACGCCGCCGCCGACATCGCCGAGGCACTCGCGATCCCCCTGCCGGCCGGTGCGCAGACCGCCGACGCCGACGTCGTCGCCGCGTGGCCGACGACGAGCCAGGACGGGATCGCTGCCCAGATCGCGGCGCTGACGCCCGAGCAGCGCCAGCGGTTGGTCCACGAGTTTCCCGAGCAGGTCGGCAACACCGACGGCGTGCCGTGGGAGATGCGGGTTCAGGCCAACCGCACCAACGTCGCGCAGGCCGTGCTGCGCGAACCCGACCCCGAACGCCTTGCGGTGTACCAGGAGCTGCTCGGTGAGATCGACGACCCCGCAGGCAAACACGGCCGCCTCGACCGTCAGCTCCTCGGCTTCGATCCCGCACGGGGATCTCTGATCGAACTGCACGGCGACGTCGCGTCGGCGTCCAGCGTCGCGGTGCTGGTGCCCGGGCTGAACACGACAATCACCGGATCGGCCGCCAACGCCACGACCGCCCGCCGCTTCGTCTCGGCGACCCGCGGTGACGTCGCCGCGATCACCTACCTCGGCGGACCATTCCCGCGCGGCGACAGCATCGTGAGCGGCCTCGCGAACGCGGCCGACCCGCGATACGCGCTGAACATGGCGCCCCGACTGGTCGCGTTCAGCGAGGACGTCGACCGCACGGTGGACTCGACCCGGCGACGCATCCCGGTCACCGTGATCGGCCACTCCTACGGCGGGTCCATCGTTGGCACCGCCGAGGCGCTGGGCATGACCTCGGACCGCACGCTGTACGTGGCGGCCGCGGGCGCGGGCGTCGGAGTCCACGACCCCGAGGACTGGCACAACCGCAACCCGCACGTGCTGCGCTTCTCGATGACGCCGCCGGGCGACTTCATCACCGCGGTGCAGGGCATTCCGGGCGGCCCGCACGGCGCCGACCCCGACGAGATGCCGGGCGTGATCCGGTTGCCCGCCGGCCGCTACGACGACGGGAGGCCGATGGCAGGCCCGGGCGCCCACTCCGACGTGCTCAACGCCCCGTCAGACGCGTGGCGGTCGATCCTCGGGGTGATCACCGGCGATATCCGCAGGGATCGCGCAACCTCACGACAACCGGGTTGAGATCTGGCCAGAATAAGCCGGTGTGGTCCCGCAGCTCCCCCGTCGACGGGTTCCGGCTGGCCTACGACCGGTTCGGCACCAAGGGCGCGCCGCCCGTGGTTCTGCTGCACGGCTGGCCGGGCAACCGGCAGGACTATCGCCGCGTGGTGCCGCTGCTCGGGGACGCCGCCGATGTCATCGTGCCGGACCTGCGCGGGTTCGGTGGTTCGGACAAGCACGCCGTCGCGATCCGGCACTTCTACAGCGCCACGGCGCAGGCCGGCAGCGTCATCGGCCTGATCAGGGAGCTGGAGCTGACCGAGGTGGTGCTCGCCGGCTACGACGTCGGCAGCCGCGTCGCGCAGAGCGTCGCCCGCATGCAGCCGGACCTAGTGCGGTCGCTGGTGCTGTCCCCGCCGCTACCCGGCGCCGGCGACCGCGTCCTGACCGCCAAGGCGCAAAGCGAGTTCTGGTATCAGGCGTTTCACCAACTGCCGCTGGCCGGACAGCTGCTCGACGGAAATCCCGATCTGGTCCGCGACTACCTGCGACACTTCTGGACGCATTGGTCCGGGCCGAATTTCGCCGTCTCCGACGACGATATGGAGCGGCTGGTGTCCGACTACGCGCTGCCCGGGGCGTTCACGGCGTCGATCGCGTGGTACCGGGCGGGCGCCGGGATGATCGCGCAATCGCTGACCGAACTACCGCCCGAGCGGGCCATCAAGATCCACGTGCCCACCGACGTGGTGTGGCCGCACCACGATCCGCTGTTCCCCGCCGAGTGGTCGGACCGGCTGGGGCACTACTTCAGCGACGTGCACCTGCACTTCGCTTATGACGCCGGGCATTTCACCCCGCTGGAGTGCCCCGAGCAGTTCGCCGAGCTCATCCTCATCCGGGCCCGACCGGCGCCGGCCGCGGGCTGACTACTCCCCGTCGGTGTCGGAGTTCTCGGCGGGCGTCTCCGCTTCCGGCAGCAGCGCTTCGAGAGCCGAGCCGGTGATCCGACGGAACGCCCGTCGTGGCCGGTTGGCGTCCAGGATTGCCACCTCGAGCGTCGACGGCCCCAGCACGCGCTGTTCGGAGCCGCCGTTACCCGCGGCGTGCAGCGCGTCGACGGCGATCTTCACCGCGTCCTGCAGGCCGGCGTTCTCGGTGTACGAGTCGTTCAGCGCGGTCGTGATGGGTTCGGTCGTTCCGCCCATGACCACGAAGTGCGGCTCGTCGGCGATCGACCCGTCGTAGGTGATGCGGTACATCTCCGGGGGTTTCGTCTCGCCGTAGTGGGCTACCTCGGCGACGCACAACTCGACCTCGTAGGGCTTGGCCTGCTCGGTGAAGATCGTGCCCAGCGTCTGGGCGTAGATGTTGGCCAGCTGACGGCCGGTGACGTCGCGGCGGGCGTAGGCGTAGCCCCTGGTGTCGGCGTACTGGATGCCGCCGCGTCGCAGGTTGTCGAACTCGTTGAACCGTCCGACGGCGGCGAAGCCGACCCTGTCGTAGAGCTCGCTCACCTTCTGCAACGAGCGGGACGGGTTCTCGGCGACGAACAGCACGCCGTCGGCATACGCCAGCGCCACGACGCTGCGTCCCCTGGCGATACCTTTGCGCGCAAGCTCGGAACGCTCACGCATCGCCTGCTCGGGCGAGATGAAATAGGGAAAGCTCACGAATCTCCCCGCGCGTCGGTCGAACGGTGGACGGCGTCCGGGCCGAACGTGTCAGCGCGCGAACGGTTTTCGATGACCTGACGGGCGAACTCGGCGATGCGTTGCTCGGAGACCTCTTCCGCGCCGTCGGCGTCGATGATCACCGCGGTCGGGTAGATACCCCGCACCAGGTCGGGGCCGCCGGTCGCGGAATCGTCGTCGGCGGCGTCGTAGAGCGCCTCGATCGCCACCCGCAGCGCCGAATCCCCGTCGCTCACTTGCGAATACAGCTTCTTCATCGACGACTTGGCGAAGATCGAACCCGAGCCCACCGACTGGTAGCCCTCTTCCTCGAAGTTCCAGCCCCCGGCCGCGTCGAAGGACACGATGCGGCCCGCCGCTTCCGGGTTCGGGTCGTCGACGTCGTAGCCGGCGAGCAGCGGCAGAGCTACGAAGCCCTGCAAAGCCGCGCCGAGGTTGCCGCGCACCATGGTCGCTAGCCGGTTCACCTTGCCGGGGAAGGTCAGCGCGACGCCCTCGAGCTTCTCGTAGTGCTCGAGTTCGACGGCGTAGAGCCGGGCGAATTCGACGGCGATGGCCGCCGTTCCGGCGATGCCGGTCGCCGTGTAGTCGTCGGTGATGTACACCTTCTGCACGTCGCGGCTGGCGATCATGTGGCCCTGGGTGGCGCGGCGGTCACCGGCCATGACGACGCCACCGGGGAACTTCAACGCGACGATCGTGGTGCCGTGCGGCGCGAAGTCGGAATGGGCGTCGCCGGACTGGGCGGCGCGGTGGGCGGGTAGGAGTTCGGGCGCCTGGCGGCGTAGCAGTTCAGAGAAAGACGACAGGTCCACGGGGACGGAAGGTGCTCCGGGGAGGGGTGACGGGAAGGCCAGCTGATCGCGTTGCGGCCAGGTCACTGTCCACCCTTCTGTACGTATGCGCGAACGAAGTCTTCGGCATTCTCCTCGAGAACGTCGTCGATCTCGTCGAGCAGGTCGTCGGTCTCCTCGGCCAGCTTCTCGCGACGCTCCTGCCCGGCGGCCGTGCTGCCGGTGAGGTCGTCGTCCTCGCCGCCACCACCGCCACGCTTGGTCTGCTCCTGAGCCATCGCTGCCTCCTGCGTAAGTTGTCGGCGGGCTCACTGCTGCCCGCCGTGACTCCACATTACCGGTCGTCGCGCGGATTGCCTGCGATAGCGCGCTTAGTTCGTAAGCTGTTCTACCAGTTCCACTGCGCTGTCCACCGAGTCCAGCAGGGCTCCGACGTGCGCCTTACTGCCGCGCAGGGGTTCCAGGGTGGGAATCCGGACGAGCGAATCGCCGCCCAGATCGAAGATCACCGAGTCCCAGCTGGCGGCCGCGATATCGGCGCCGAAGCGGCGCAGGCACTCGCCGCGGAAGTAGGCGCGCGTGTCGGTCGGGGGGTTGTCGACCGCGTCCAGCACCTGCTGTTCGGTCACCAATCGCTTCATCGACCCGCGGGCCACCAGGCGGTTGTACAGGCCCTTGTCCAGGCGGACGTCGGAGTACTGCAGGTCGACCAGGTGCAGCCGCGGCGCCGACCACCCCAGGTTCTCGCGGTGCCGGAATCCCTCGAGCAGCCGCAGCTTGGCGGGCCAGTCCAGGATCTCCGCGCACTCCATGGGATCGCGTTCCAGCAGGTCGAGCACCTCAGCCCAGGTCTTGACGATGTCGGCGGCGCGCGGGTCCGGGTCGCGGCTGTCGACGAGCTTGGCCACCCGGTCGAGGTACATCCGTTGCAGCGCAAGGCCGGTCACCTCACGGCCGTCGGCCAGCGCGACGGTGGCGCGCAGCGACGGGTCGCGGCTGATCACGTGGACCGCGTGCACGGGCCGGGCCAGGGCGAGATCGCTGAGGTCCATACCCTCTTCGATCAGGTCGAGGACCAGCGCCGTCGTGCCGAGCTTGAGGTACGTCGAGGTCTCCGACAGGTTCGCGTCGCCGATGATGACGTGCAGCCTGCGGTACTTGTCGGCGTCGGCGTGCGGCTCGTCGCGGGTGTTGATGATGCCGCGCTTGAGCGTCGTCTCCAGGCCGACCTCGACCTCGATGTAGTCGGAGCGCTGCGACAGCTGGAACCCGGGCTCGTCGCCGGAGGGTCCGATGCCCACACGTCCGGAACCGGTGACGACCTGGCGCGACACCAGGAACGGGGTCAGTCCGGCGATCACCGCGGAGAACGGCGTCTGCCGGCTCATCAGGTAGTTTTCGTGCGAGCCGTAGGAGGCGCCCTTGCCGTCGACGTTGTTCTTGTAGAGCTGCAGCTTGACCGCGCCCGGGACGCTGGCGACGTGGCGCGCGGCGGCCTCCATCACCCGCTCGCCGGCCTTGTCCCAGATCACCGCGTCCAACGGGTCGGTGCACTCGGGTGCGGAGTACTCGGGATGGGCGTGGTCGACATACAGGCGCGCGCCGTTGGTGAGGATCATGTTCGCCGCGCCGACCTCGTCGGCGTCGACGACCGGCGGCGGGCCGGCCGAGCGGCTCAGATCGAATCCGCGGGCGTCGCGCAGCGGCGATTCCACCTCATAGTCCCAGCGCGTGCGCTTGGCCCGCTGGATCCCGGCCGCCGCGGCGTACGCGAGTACCGCCTGGGTGGAGGTCAGGATCGGATTCGCGGTCGGGTCGGACGGCGACGAGATGCCGTACTCGACCTCGGTTCCGATAATCCGTTGCATGTCGTCAAGCCTAGGTGACGGCGGAAAGTAGCCTGCGACCGTGCCATCCGATCCAGCGGATCTCCCCCGCCTCGACGCGGCCCAACGCCAGGCCGCCGAACGCTGGTTCCTCACCCACGGCCTGCCCGCGGTGTTGCGGCCCAGCCGGTCGGTCCGCCAGCTGTGGTCGCGCTCGGCGCCCGCCCTGGCCGGATTCGCGGTGCTGATGGCCAACACCATCGCGGTGGTGTCGTTGACGGGTCAGCACGCGATCGACATCGACGGCCGGCCGACGCGCGGCGAATGGTTCGTCCTAGCACTGCTGGTCTTGGTGCTGCCGGCGGCGGTCACCGTCGGCTGGTGGGTGTCCCGGGTCGCGACGCAGCGCGGTCGGCTGGCGGCCGCGGCGATCGCCGTCGCCGTCGCGCTGCTGGGCGGGGTGTTCGGCGGCCCGGGCCCGTATGTGTCCCGAAACCTTGTGTGGGTTGCGGTTTCCATCGTCGCGATCCTGGCGCTCACCGCGTCTGGCGTCGGCTCGATTCTGGGCTGGGCCGCGCGGGTGACGATGGCGCATCTGAGCGCGGCGGGCTCGCTGCTGCTGCGCGCGCTGCCTGTGCTGCTGTTGACGTTCCTGGTGTTCTTCAACTCGCCGGTGTGGCTGATGGCGGCGACGATCTCGCGCGCCCGGCTGTGGCTGGCGCTGTGGTTCCTCACCGCGATCGCGGCGGCGTTCGTGGTGTCGGTGATCGTGGATCGGTTGCGCCCCATGGTGAATGCCGCCGAACCCGACCCGGGGCACGCCGCCAGGCTGGACGACACACCGTTCGCGGCCATGCCGGATCCCGCGGACGTGAAGCCGCTCAGCCGCGCCGAGCGATTCAACGTGTACTTCGTGCTCGCCGCATCGCAACTGGCTCACATCATGGTCGTCGCGGCGGTCACGGCGCTGCTGTTCCTCGTGCTGGGGATGATCCTGCTCTCCCCCGAAGTGCTTGCGGCGTGGACGCGCAACGGCTCCAGCGACGGGCAGTTCCTCGGCATGACGATCCCGGTTCCCGATGCCCTCATCCAGGTGACGCTGTTTCTCGGCGCGTTGACGTTCATGTACGTCAGCGCGCGGGCGGTCGGCGACGACGCCTATCACGACCGCTTCATCGCCCCTCTGGTCGACGATCTGCGCCTCACGCTGACCGCCCGTAACCGCTACCGGGCCGCCGTTGCGGCGCGGTGAGCGGGTTTGGCAGCCCGTTTCGACCCGCTGATCGCCGACGTCGCGGTCAGCCTGGCCGGTCGCGACGCGTACCTGACGATGGAGCCCGCCCGCTGACCGACGTGGCTACGTCTGCAGCGAGTAACTGTTCGCCAGGTCGTCCTGTGTCACGCAGGCGTCCTCGGTGGCGGTGTCGACGACGAGCGGCGCACTCGGCGTACGCGCTTGGTAGCTCCAGCCGTCGGGCAGTGACAACCTGGCGGCGAGACCGGGAAGGTCGCTCAGCGACAGCGACGGGTCGACCGTCTGGCTGTAGGTCTGCATGACCCAGCGCCGACCGTCCGGATCGACCAACTCGTAGATCTCCCGCCCGGCGTCAAAGGTGAAGACGGCCTTCCGGTCCACGCGGTTCAGCTGATACGGGGCCGGGTTCATCGATGCGAGCTTGACGGTGGCTTGGCGCAGCATCTCGATACCGCCGAAGCTCTTGCGCGCCAACGTCTCCCGGCCTCGCTTGCCGATGCTGCTCATCAGCCAGTAGCGCGGCCCGTTGAGCAGTGCGGCGACCGCACCGTTCTCTTCGGCGATGGCCTTCGCGTCGAGCGCGTTCCACAGCTCGGGCGGGCAGTCGTTGAGCGGAAACGTGTTGTACACCGTGGCTTCCGCGCCGGACGGCGTAGTCTTGACGAGCAACACCTCGCCGTACCGCTTGCCGAACACATCGCCCGTGGTCGACAGGTCGTCGTCTGACATGACGCGACAGGGCTAGAGGTACTGGCCCAGGTTCGACTCGGTATCAATAGCCCTGCTGGCGCTCGACGACTTGCCGGTGACCAGCGTGCGGATGTAGACGATCCGCTCGCCCTTCTTGCCCGAGATGCGTGCCCAGTCATCGGGATTGGTGGTGTTGGGCAGGTCCTCGTTCTCGGCGAACTCGTCGACGATCGAGTCGAGAAGATGCTGGATCCGCAGACCCTTCTTACCGGTCTCGAGCACCGACTTGATCGCGTACTTCTTCGCCCGGTCGACGACGTTCTGGATCATCGCACCGGAGTTGAAGTCCTTGAAGTACATGACCTCTTTGTCGCCGTTGGCGTAGGTCACCTCGAGGAAGCGGTTGTCGTCGATCTCGGCGTACATCCGGTCGACGACCTTCTCGATCATCGCCTTGATCGTCAGCGACCGGTCGCCGCCGAACTCGGCGAGATCGTCCTCGTTGACCGGCAGGTCCTCGGTGAGGTACTTGCTGAAGATGTCCTGCGCCGCTTCGGCATCCGGACGCTCGATCTTGATCTTCACGTCCAGGCGGCCCGGGCGCAGGATCGCCGGATCGATCATGTCCTCGCGGTTGGAGGCGCCGATGACGATGACGTTCTCCAGCCCCTCGACACCGTCGATCTCCGAAAGCAGCTGCGGCACAACCGTCGTCTCCACATCGGAGCTCACACCGGTGCCGCGGGTGCGGAAGATCGAGTCCATCTCGTCGAAGAACACGATCACCGGGGTGCCCTCGGAGGCCTTCTCCCGTGCGCGCTGGAAGATCAGCCGGATGTGACGCTCGGTCTCGCCGACGAATTTGTTCAGCAGCTCCGGACCCTTGATGTTGAGGAAGTAGCTCTTCGCCTCGCGGGCGTCGTCACCACGCACCTCGGCCATCTTCTTGGCCAGCGAGTTGGCGACCGCCTTGGCGATCAGCGTCTTACCGCAGCCGGGCGGACCGTAGAGCAGCACACCCTTGGGCGGGCGCAGCGAGTACTCCCGGTACAGCTCCTTGTGCAGGAACGGCAGCTCGACGGCGTCGCGGATCTGCTCGATCTGCCTGCCGAGGCCGCCGATGTCGTTGTAGCTGACGTCGGGCACCTCTTCGAGCACGAGGTCCTCGACCTCGGCCTTGGGGATCCGCTCGAAGGCGTATCCGGCCTTGGTGTCGACCAGCAGCGAGTCACCCGGGCGCAGCTTGCGGGGCCGGCTGTCGTCGGTCGCGTCCTCGTAGCCGTCGGGTAGGTCGCTGGCGGCCACCAGCGGCTCGGCCAGCCAGACGATGCGCTCCTCGTCGGCGTGGCCGACCACGAGCGCGCGGTGTCCGTCGGACAGGATCTCGCGCAGCGTACTGATCTCGCCGACCGCCTCGAAGTTGCCGGCCTCGACGACCGTCAGCGCCTCGTTCAGGCGGACGGTCTGGCCCTGCTTCAGCAACTTGGTGTCGATGTTCGGCGAGCACGTCAGGCGCATCTTGCGCCCGGACGTGAACACGTCGACGGTGTCGTCGTCCTGCACGCCCAGCAGCACGCCGTAACCACTCGGCGGCTGCCCCAGGCGATCAACCTCTTCGCGCAATGCGAGCAGCTGCTGACGGGCCTCCTTGAGGGTCTCCATCAGCTTGGCGTTGCGGGCGGCGAGTGAGTCGATGCGTGCCTCGAGCTGATGTACGTCTCGGGCACTGCGTAAACCACTCTGGGGGCCGACCGCGTTCTCCAACTGCTCTCGCAGGATCGCGGCCTCACGGCGGAGCTCCTCGAGCTCTGCCGCGTCCTCACTGGACAAGCCGGATCCACGGGCGTCAAAACCCTCTGGGAAAGCGTCAGAACGCTCTGATTCACTCATGTTGCGCCCCTCCCCGCACCGAGAGTTGGTGCAGTAACAACTTCAACGCTACCGGCGATTCAGGCTTTGTGTGCGGTGTAGCAATTTGACACACCTGCACCACTGTTAACCTCTCTGATGTGTTGGGCCGATCGAAAGGAAAATCGTGACCCTGAAAGCCCTCGTTACCGGCGTCGCAGCGGTTGCTGTCGTCGGAGGTGCCGCGGCGGGTGTGACTTCCATTGCATCCTCGAACGTGGCCTCCGCACCGACCGTCGCCCCGGTCGTCTGGGACGTCCCGATGCCGCAGGCTCCGGCCCCTGACCTCGAAGGTCCGCTGCTGCAGACGCTGCAGGCGCTGGGTACGTCCGGCACGGCCGCGAGCAAGGCGCCCTACATCCAGGGCGGCATCGGGCGCATCGAGAGCCGTGTCGCCGACACCAAGCTTCGTGAGGCGGCCGCCGAAGGCAAGTTCCCGTTGAGCTTCGAGGTGGCCAACATCGACCAGAACGGCCCCGTCGTGTCGGCCGACGTCACCGCGACCGCCGCGACCGGCGCGTCGGCCAGCCAGAACATCCAGTTCGTGCCGGGCCCGAGCCCGACCGGCTGGCAGATGGCCAAGCAGTCGCTCATGGCGCTGCTGTCCGCCGTCGGCTAGGAGCCCGGTGCGTCGCACCAAACGTTTCGCAGTCCTGAGCGCCGTCGCGTTTGCGGCGGCGCTCGGGCTATGCGGATGTGGCGCCGACGAGCACCCCGCCGCGAACGAGCCACCACCACAGCCGCCGGCCACCACGTCGCCGACGGTGCAGCCGCCGGACCCGGCGTCGACGCTGGCCCCCCTGCCGCCGCCCGAGGCGCTCACCGACGTGCTGGGCCGTATCGCCGACGCGAACATCCCCGGCCCCGAGAAGCTCAACCTGATCGAGAACGCCACACCCGCCGACGGCGAGTCGATGGACAAGTTCGCGATCGCCCTGCGCGACGGCGGCTACTCCCCCGCCCCCTTCGAGGCCAGGGACCTCACCTGGGCCGACGGCGCCAAGGGCGTCGTGCAGGCGATCGTCACCGTGAAGACCGCCAATCCGCAGGCGGGCGAGTTCACCTTCCCGATGCAGTTCCGCTTCGCCGACGACCA
Source organism: Mycobacterium sp. 852002-51961_SCH5331710 (assembly GCF_001665535.1). Taxonomy (GTDB): domain Bacteria; phylum Actinomycetota; class Actinomycetes; order Mycobacteriales; family Mycobacteriaceae; genus Mycobacterium. The sequence continues at coordinate 80,523 of NZ_LZSQ01000069.1, read as the reverse complement.
CTGGCAACTGACCCGGTCGACCACCGACCAGCTGCTGCAGCTCGGTCCGGTCCCCACACCGACGCCGACGCCGTGAGCCGTCGATGTGGATCGGTTGGCTCGAATTCGATCTGCTGCTCGGCGACGTGCGCTCGCTCAAGGAGAAACGCTCCGCGATCCGGCCGGTGATCGCCGAACTGCATCGCCGCTTCTCCGTCTCGGCGGCCGAGACCGGCGCTCAGGAGTTGTACCGACGGGCCAATGTCGGCGTGGCGCTGGTGTCTGCGGACCGCGGGCACGTGGTCGAGGTGCTCGACGCCGCCGAGCGTCTGGTGGCCGCGCGCCCGGAGTTCGAGCTGCTGTCGGCACGGCGCGGGCTGCACCGCAGCACCGACGAATAGCGACCGGCCCTCAAGTGCCGAGCTGACGCTTGCGCCGGGCCGGCAGGGGCGCGACGGCGCCCGGCGCCAGCTTGCGCGCGCTGACCAGAAACGCTGTGTGGCCGCGCATCGTGTGTTGCGGACGGACGGCCAGACCGACGACGTGCCAGTTGCGCTGCATGCTCTCCCAAGCCCGCGGCTCGGTCCAGCACTGCTGCTCGCGCAGCGCCTCCACCACCCGCGACAGCTGGGTCACCGTCGCGACGTAGATCATCAGCACGCCCCCGGCGATGAGGGCGTCGGCGACGGTGCCCAGAACCTCCCACGGCGCGAGCATGTCGAGGACGACGCGGTCCACCTCCGGACCGGCGTAGGTGGTGAGGTCGGCGATCACCAGCTCCCAGTTCGCCGGGGCCTCACCGAAAAACGTCGCGACGTTGCGCTCGGCATGGTGTGCGTGGTCGTCGCGGACCTCGTAAGAGATCACCCGCCCCTCGGGCCCGACGGCCCGCAGCAGCGAACACGTCAGCGCGCCGGAGCCGGCACCGGCCTCCAAAACTCGGGCGCCGGGGAAGATGTCGCCCTCGTGGACGATCTGCGCGGCGTCCTTGGGGTAGACCACCTGCGCGCCGCGCGGCATCGACATCACGTAGTCGACGAGCAGCGGCCGCAGCACGAGGAACTGGTCGCCGCTGGTCGATTTGACGACGCTGCCCTCGGGCAGCCCGATCACGGTGTCGAGCGCGATGACGCCGCGATGGGTATGGAACTCCCCGCCGGGCGTCAACACCATCGTGTAGTGACGACCCTTGGCGTCGGTGAGCTGCACCCGATCGCCGACGGCGAACGGACCGGTTCTTGGCACAGCACTTCAGCCTGCCAGTAGACGCGCCGCCGTGGGTGGCCGGGGTTGTCGGACACCGGTCTTAGGCTGACGTCATGACCGACCGGGGCGAGCAGAAGATGCGACGCCCCGCGCTGTCCCCGTCGCGGGCCGCGGACTTCAAGCAGTGCCCGCTGCTGTACCGGTTCCGCGCGATCGACCGGCTTCCCGAGCCGTCGTCGGTTGCCCAGGTTCGCGGTTCGGTCGTACACGCCGCGCTCGAGCAGCTGTATGCGCTGCCTGCCGCACAGCGCGGGCGCGCGACCGCGCTGACGCTTGTCGAGCCGGCGTGGGAGCGGATCGTGGCCGAGCAGCCGGGCATCGCCGACGAGTTCGCGCCCGAGGTGCGGGCAACGCTGCTGACGGAGGCGCGCGACCTGCTGGCCGGCTATTACCGGCTCGAGGACCCCACGCGTTTCGATCCGCAGGGCTGTGAACAGCGCGTCGAGGTCGAGTTGGAGGACGGAACGCTGCTGCGCGGCTTCGTCGACCGCATCGACGTCGCCCCGACCGGCGAGATGCGGGTGGTCGACTACAAGACCGGTAAGGCGCCGCCCGAGGCGCGGGCGCTGGCCGAGTTCAAGGCCATGTTCCAGATGAAGTTCTATGCGGTGGCACTGCTGCGGTCGCGTGGTGTGCTGCCGACGCGGCTGCGACTGCTGTACCTGGCCGACGGACAGATCCTCGACTACACGCCCGACCACGAGGAGCTGCTGCGGTTCGAAAAGACGCTGACGGCCATCTGGCGGGCCATCCAGAACGCCGGAGCCACAGGCGATTTCCGTCCGCAGCCATCGGCGATGTGCGACTGGTGTGCCCACCATGCGCACTGCCCGGTGTTCGGCGGTACGCCGCCGCCGTATCCGGGATGGCCCGAGGTGCCCGACGAGGGATCACCGACGGCCGAGGACATCGTGATGCGGGCGGCGGAGTCCGCGGCGTGATCGCCCGAAGTCGACCGCGAGCGAGGATCGCAGCGCAGCGAGGACCGGAGGGAGCGGGAGCCGAGGCATGATCGAATGCCTGTACCGGCGTGTCGGGGTCGACGGCGATTACCAGGTCTTCGACTCCACCGACGGCACCCGCAGCAACTGGGATCCCGAAATCCAGCACGGCTCACCGCCGTTGGCGTTGATGACGCGGCTGATCGAAGAGCTGGCCGGCGATTCGGGGTTACGCGTCGGCCGGTTGACCTTGGACATCCTGGGCGCGATACCGGTCGCGCAAGTCAGGGTGCGGGCGTGGGTGGAACGGCCGGGTAAGCGAATCTCGATGATGGCCGCCGAGATGTCGGAGACGCGGCCCGACGGCGGGCAACGGGTGGTCGCGCGCGTCACGGCGTGGTTGCTGGCGACCAGTGACACCGCCGACGCCGCGACCGATCGCTATCCCCCGCTCGTCGAGGGCGAGGCCGCCGAGGTTCCGCACGGCTGGGTGGGCGCCAAGGGCTACCTGGAGACGGTGAGCTGGCGGCGCCAGCCGGAGACGGGTGAGACCGGCAACGTGGTATGGATGAGTCCGCTTGTCCCGCTTGTTGATTCGGAGCCGACGACGGCATTGCAGCGGCTGGCGATGGTCGTCGACAGCGCGAACGGTGCCGGCGCAGCGTTGGATCCGGAAGCATTCGTGTTCATGAACACCGACACCGCGGTGCATTTGCATCGGCTGCCCGCGGGCGACGACTTCGCGGTGCGGGCACGCGGTTCGATCGGCCCGGACGGTATCGGGGCGACCACCGCGGAACTCTTCGACCGGCAGGGGTTCATCGGCACCTCGGCGCAGACGCTCCTGGTGCAACGCCGCCCGTGACCGCCGTCCCTCGGCCCACGGCTTGAGGGGTCGATTGCCGGCACCGGGTGCGTGCGTTCGACCCGTCAGAGGGCACCATGGGTGTGATGACTATGGATCGGGCGATGCCGCCGATGAACGCGGATGAGCGCACGACGTTGGAGGGTTGGCTGGACTTCTACCGCGGGACCCTTGCCGCCAAGTGCGAGGGCCTCGACGAGGTGCAATTGCACACCGCGTCGGTGGAGCCATCGCAGATGACACTGCTGGGCCTGGTGCAGCATGCCGCCGAGGTGGAACGCAACTGGTTCCGCCGGGTGCTGGCCGGAGAGGATGCGCCGCCGATCTTCGCCGCGACGCCGCACCCCCAGGGTCATGACGGCGGTTTCGAACTGTCACAGCAATCTTCATATCGCGAGGCTGTCGAGCTGTGGCAGAACGAGATTCGCCATGCACGTGTCAATTGTGCGGCACGCTCCCTCGACGACACCAGTGCGTTCATGGGCGGCGAAGTCAGCCTGCGGTGGATCTTCGCGCACATGATCACGGAGTACGCACGTCACTGCGGGCACGCCGATTTGATCCGGGAACGCATCGACGGCCGCACCGGCGTCTGACGGTCTGCCGTCACTACCCCGACGGCGATGGCCGTTCGCGATCGGCGAGTTCAGCCTCGTTGAGTGCCCGTTCGGCGGCGATGTGGCGCGCTTGCTCGGCCGCACGAGTGCGTCGACGCCGCGGCATCTTCCCCGATTTGTCCGCGCTGGGTGGCGACGACGTAGCGGGTGGCGGCAACGCGGCGGTCGCGGTGTCCCACAGCGGGAAGAGCGTCCTGCTCGCCGGGAACGTGGTGTAGGTGCGCCCTGACGGACTTGTCCACACCACAGCGCCATCGGCTAACTGCTGATCCGACCAACCCCGCCAGAACGTCTTGAGCAGATGGTGAATTCGACACAGGCACTTGATATTTGACGGATGGGTTGCACCCGCCGGCCACGGTGTTGTGTGGTCGACATCGCAGAATTCGGCGGGGCGATCGCATCCTGGGAACCGACAGGTCATATCCCGCATGCGGACAAACCTCTCCACCACCGCCGGTGGCCGGTACGCATCTGAGGGATCTCCCTCTGGCCTAGTCAAATTGGTGACCTTCGCCCCGTCGGCGATCAATTGCGCGACCATCGGCGCCGGCAGCACTCCCCCGCCGACGACCACCGCGCCCCCACGACCCGGCCGCAGCGCCGCGGGCCGCGCGGGTACCGCCGGCTCCAGTTTCGGATCGGGTTCGAAAAGCGGCAGCGGATTCGACTCCTCGTCCCCATCGAGGAACTTGTCCACCGCGCCTACCGCCGCTTCCGGTTCGGCGATCACATAGATCGTCGTGCTCGCGGCGCGCCAATCCACGCCTGCAGCCGGACATTTCGCATCGCCGCACCGGCACGCCAGGCGCTCTCCATTGTGCCCGATCACGCCCAGTGCGTCCGAGCGTCGCTGTCCCGGCGTGCGTGGGTCGTCGGAGCAGACCTCGTCCGATATCACCGTTACCCGATTCTTGAGCGCCACGGCATCGGCGTTGGTCAACCGTGCGAACACCGTCGTCGTCCCCGTCTCGTCATCGGGATGACCGAACCGCACGTCGCGTCCACGCGCCGCTGTCCGCGTCCGCCGGACCGCCGCCGGGTCGACACTGTCGACGACCTTGTCGACCGTCCTCTCCAGCTGGGTCGCTGTCATCGCTCCGAATTCGGCGACGTGGGAAGCCAACTGAGCATCGACAATCGCCAGTGTCTGCTCGTCTTCGATCAGATGAGTGCGCCACGTCAGCGTCGCCACCACCGACGCGCTCACCGCCCCTTCGGCGAACAAGGCCGCCACAGAAGGCAACCTGTCCCACAACTGCACAGCGATGCGCATTTGCTTGGACGCCGCTCGTTGCCCCACATGCAACGCGGCCGCCACCTCGCACGCCGCAGCCGCCCACGGATCACAGACCCAGTGCTGTTGATCCTCGACAGCGGCATCCTCGCGGCGGCGCACCAGCTCGGCGATCAGCGCCAGCTTGTGCGCCGCCGCCGAGGCCTCTGCGCGCCCGGCGCCCTCGATCTCGGCCACCAAGGCGGCGTCGTCGACGCTGTCGAACATAGTTTCGATCCTGTCACCTCTTAGTCGCGTCCAACAGCGCGTCCACCCAATCTGTGGATGAACTCGACGTTGGGGATAAGAGCCCGAAACCGGCGACGGACACCGAATCGCGTAGTTCTCCCTACCCCCCGAGCGAACCGTGACTGCACGCTGGCGACATGGACACACCGACCACCGCGCGGACCACCGCCGCCTACTTCCTCCAAGCCGCCATCGCCTTCGGCGTGAGCCTGCTCGGCATGCTCGGCGGCATTCTCTTTCTGCCGCTTGACCCGTGGCAACGACTGTTTCTCGCCATGACCGCGCTCTTCCTGGTCACCAGTTCGTTCACACTGGCCAAGGTGATCCGCGACCAACAGGAAGCCGCCACCATCCGGGTTCGGCTCGACGAGGCGCGGATCGAGAAGCTCATCGCCGAACACAATCCGTTCACCGCAACCTGAGATATATGTGCTTGCGTCTATATAGACGTAGTGCAATACTAACCGCATGGACGTCTTCGAAGCGGTCGCTGAGCCGAGCCGCCGCGCGCTGCTCGACCAGCTCGTCGACGGCGAACGCACCGCGGGCGAACTGGTCGCCAGCTTGCCGGAACTGACTCAGCCGACGGTGTCTCGCCATCTGCGGGTTCTTCGCGAGGTCGGCCTGGTCGAGGTTCGCCCCGACGCGCAGCGCCGCATCTACGCGTTACGCGCCGACGGACTCATGGCGATCGACGACTGGATCGCGCGCTACCGACGCATCTGGACCGACCACCTCGACGCCCTCGAGCGTCACCTGGAAGCCAAGCACGGGAGTTCCGATGAGTGACCGCAACGGACGACTGACCATCGACGGCGACCGCGCCGTCCTGACCTTCGAGCGGCGGCTGCCCTTCCCGATCGAGGCGGTGTGGTCGGCCATCGCCGACCCCGAGGAGCGCCGAGAATGGCTCGGCACGACGACGATTGAACCGCGCGAGGGCGGCACGATCGAAATGGTGCCCACCGGCCCACCGTTGCCGCCCGACCGGATGCGCGTTACCGGGCGCATCCTCGTCTGGGATCCCCCACACGTCCTCGAACACGAATGGCACCAACCGATCGTTGAGGACAGCACGGTCCGCTACGAGCTGACGCCCGACGGCAGCGGCACGCTGTTGCGGTTCACTCACCGTGGGCTCGGTGTGCGCAACGCCGGCGGCTTCCTCGGCGGCACCCACGCCTATCTCGATCGCCTGCAGGCCTATCTGCAGCATGAACCGCTACCGGACTGGCTGGCCAGGCGCGCGGAGATCAACAACGCACAGACAGGAGCGAATTGAGATGGTACACAACGGATCTGATATCGCCGCTCCCGCAGTGGCCGTCGCCTACCACTCCGGATTCGGACACACCGCCACGCTGGCCGAAGCTGTCGTCGCAGGGGCACGCGATGCGGGTGCGGCCGTCACGCCGATCGCCGTCGACCGCATCACCGACGCCGACTGGGACGTCCTGGACTCGGCCGACGGCATCATCTTCGGCACCGCTACCTACATGGGCAACGTGTCCGCGGCGTTCCAGGCTTTCACCGAGAAGACCGGGCGGCGCTGTGTCACCGGCGCATGGCGCGACAAGGTGGCCGCCGGGTTCACCAACTCCGGCGGTAAAAGCGGCGACAAGCTGAACACCCTTGTCTCGCTGGCGGTGTTCGCTGCGCAGCATCACATGCACTGGGTCAGCCTCGGGCTACCCCCGGGCTGGAATCATTCGAACGCAAGCGAGAACGACCTCAACCGGCTGGGCTTCTTCCTCGGCGCCGGCGCACAGACCGACGTCGACGCGAACCCCGATCAGGTCCACCCCGCCGACGTCGCCACCCACCGCCACCTCGGCCACCGATTCGCCTTGGTGACACGGCAATTCATCGTCGGCCGGTCGGTCACTGCAGCGGCGTCATCTCCTGCAGCATCGTAGGCACCAACTCGCTGACCGTCGGGTGAATGTGCATCGTGCGTGAGATCGCGGTGTAGGGCTTCTTGGCGGTCATGATGTCGAGGATCGAGTGGATCACCTCGTCGCCGCCGACCCCGAGGATCGCCGCGCCGAGGATCTGCTCGGTCTCCGCGTCGACGACGACCTTCATGAAGCCCTGCGTCTCCCCCTTCTCCACCGCACGCCCGACGCGGGTCATCGGGCGCTTGCCGACCAACGCCTTTCGGCCCGAGTTACGCACCTGGTCTTCCGTCAGCCCGGCGCGGCCCAGCGGCGGGTCGATGTAGAGCGCGTAGGTGGTGATGCGGTCGCTGACGCGGCGCGGGTCGTCATCGAGCAGGTTCGCCGCGACGATCTCGAAGTCGTTGTACGACGTGTGCGTGAACGCACCCTTGCCGTTGCAGTCCCCCATCGCCCAGATGTGCTCGACACTGGTGCGCAACTGGTCGTCGACGACGATGTAACCGCGCGCGTCGGTTTCGACACCGGCGTTCTCGAGGCCCAGATCGTCGGTGTTCGGGGCTCGGCCTACCGCGACGAGCAGATGAGTGCCCGCAATCGGCGCCGCACCTTCGCTCGGGACAACCTCGAAACCGTTGTCAGTTCTGACGAATCGGATCGCATCGGCGTTCACGACGACATCGATGCCCTCGGCCTCGAGAATGTCTTTGACCGCGGCCGAGACGTCCTCATCCTCGCGTGAGGTCAGCCGCGGCCCCTTCTCGATCACGGTGACGGCCGCCCCGAATCGCCGGTACATCTGCGCGAACTCCAGCGCGATGTAGCTGCCGCCGATGATGACGAGATGTTCGGGGACGGTGTCCAGTTCGAGGATGCCGACGTTGGTGAGATAGTCGATGTCCGACAGCCCCGGCATGTCGGGCGCCACCGCTCGACCACCCAAGTTGAGGAAGATCTTGTCGCCGTGCAGCACACGGTCGTCGACGCGGATCGTGTGCGGGTCCTCGAACCGTGCGTGGCCGCGGATGAACGTGCATCCGTCCATGCCCTCGAGCCAGGACTCGACGCCCTCGCGGTCGCCGTGCACGATCTTGTCCTTGCGCGCCTTGACCTTCGCCATGTCGACGCTGATCTCGCCTGTGCTGACCCCGTATTCGGCGCCGCGGCGGGCGAGATGGGCGGCGTGCGCGCTGGCGACCAGGGTCTTGGTCGGGATGCACCCGTAGTTGACGCACGTTCCGCCGACGAGCTTGCGTTCGATGACCGCGACCGTCTGCCCCGCCTCGGTGAGCCGCCCCGCCAGCGGTGGGCCGGCCTGACCGGCGCCGACGATGATCGCGTCGAATCGTTCTGTCACTTCAGCCAGTTCAAACGGCATCTGTTCACACCAGGCTGACCAGGAACGCGATCAGGAAGCCGCCGCCCACCGCGACGATGTCCTCGAGGATGGCGCCGGGACGGTCCTGACCGCTGCGCAGGTCGGCGAAACGCTGGCGTGCCGCGGCACCGGCCATCGTGCCGAGCACCGCGCCGATCATGCCGGCGCCGAGAGCGCTGAAGGTGTGGAAGTACGCGCTGCCGATCACCGCTCCCGCGAAGGCGCCCATGATGAGCCGCGTGATGAACTGCGGCGCCGACTTGCGGCTCGGTGTGCTCGGCAGCTGATCGGTGACCAACTCGACCAGCAGGAAGATGGTCAACACCGTGACCGTGATCGGATGTGCCATCCACTCCGACCATTTCCCGTCGAGATCGATCCACCCCAGCAGCGCGCCCCAGGAGACCACCGCGGGTGCCGTGAGCGCGCGCAGACCGGCGATGACGCCGATCAGAAGAGCGAGAACCAGAATCAGGACGTGCGTCATAGCGACCTCCGGCCGGTGTTATCGACCTCCGGACGCTAACACGCAGGCCGAACCGTTTCGCGTCGAATCAGAAGCGGCAGAATCGGATGTCGGAGGCCAGGATCGCCTTCGCGCCGATGGCGGCGAGTTCATCCATGATCGCGTTGACGTCGCGGCGCGGCACCAGAGCGCGCACGGCCACCCATGCCGGGTCGGCCAGCGGGGCGATGGTCGGGGATTCCAAACCGGGCGTCACCGCGGTCGCGCTCTCGAGCACGCTACGGGGGCAGTCGTAGTCGAGCATCAGGTACTGCTGCCCGAACACCACGCCTTGCACACGCGCGACCAACTGGGCGCCCGTCGGGCTGTCCGGTGCACCTTCGCGCTCGATCAGGATCGCCTCGGAGTCGCAAAGGGACTCGCCGAACGCCACGAGATTGTGCAGTCCGAGCGTGCGGCCGGAGCCGACCACGTCGGCGATCGCGTCGGCCACGCCGAGTTGGACCGAGATCTCCACCGCGCCGTCGAGCCGGATCACCGTCGCCTCGATGCCGTGCGCCGCCAGGTCCTTACGAACCAGATTGGGGAATGCGGTGGCGATCCGTTTGCCCGCGAGATCCTCGACCCGCCAGTCACGTCCGGCTGGAGCGGCGTACCGGAAGGTGGACGACCCGAAGCCGAGCGCCAGCCGCTCGTGCACCGGCGCATCCGATTCGGCCGCCAGGTCGCGTCCGGTGATGCCGAAATCGAGCTGCCCCGAACCGACGTAGATCGCAATGTCCTTGGGCCGCAGGAAGAAGAACTCGACATTGTTGGCGGGGTCGACGACCGTGAGGTCCTTGGTGTCGGTGCGCCGCCGGTATCCGGCCTCGGAGAGGATCTCGCTCGCGGGCTCGGAAAGGGTGCCTTTGTTGGGGACGGCGACCCGAAGGGCGGGCATTCAGAGCTTCCTGTAGACGTCGTCGAGGGTGAGGCCGCGAGAGAGCATCAGCACCTGGGTCCAGTACAGGAGCTGGCTGATCTCCTCGGCGAGCGACTCATCGCTTTCGTGTTCGGCCGCGAGCCACACCTCACCGGCCTCTTCGAGGATCTTCTTCCCGATGCCGTGCACGCCTCCGTCGAGCGCGGCGACGGTTCCGCTACCGGCGGGGCGGGTACGGGCGCGTTCGCTGAGCTCAGCGAACAGGGCATCGAAGGTCTTCACGGCACGCGATTGTTTCACGGTCACACCCGCCGGGTCACGCCGGTTTGCCCGCCGCCCTCATCTGCGTGCCATGTGCAGCGCAGCGCGGTGGCTGAACAACAGCGACGCCCCGATCGGATTGCCCCCTCCCGGGTAGGTCTCCCCGGAGGCGGCCGCCATCGTGTTGCCTGCCGCGTACAGACCGGGAATCGGCCGTCCGGAGGTATCGAGGACGCGGGCGTCGGTGTCGGTGCGCAGCCCGCCCTTGGTGCCGAGGTCGGAGACGCCGAACGCTGCCGCACGGTAGGGCGGGGTGTCGATCGGCACCAGCGGGGACGCGCCACCGGTGAAGGTTCGGTCGAACGATTCGCCGCCACGGCCGAAGTCGTCGTCGACGCCGCGTGCCGCGAACTCGTTGAAGCGGCGGACCGTTTCCTCCAAATGCGTTGCCGGAACGCCGATCTGCTCGGCGAGCACCGCCAGCGTGTCGGCCTGCACCCACAGGCCCTTCGACACGTACTGCTCCGTCGGCGAAAACGACACGTTGGTGGCCATGACGGGCGGCTGCTCACCCGCCCGGCTGTCGTAGACCATCCAGTACGGCGAGGCGACCGTCCCGTCCCGCATGGCGCGCAGGATCGCTCGGCCCAGGCGGTCGTAGGCCGCCGACTCGTTGACGAACCGCCGACCCGACCGGTCGACGAAGATTCCGCCGGTGAAGCACAGCGCGAACGCGGCGCGGCCGTCGGGATGGATCAACCCGGGCGACCACCACGCCTGGTCCATCAGGTCGGTATCGGCCCCCACGGCGATCGCCGCCCGGTGCGCCAAGCCGAGGTTGGCCGGGGCGCCCATGGTGTCGCGGGCATACCCGGGGACGCCGAATTCGGCCCGCATCTCGGCGTCCTGTTCGAAGCCGCCCGTGGCGAGCAGCACGCCACGTCGTGCCCCGATCGTGCGGCGCACACCGTCGCGCTCCACCACCGCACCGACGACGCGACCACCGTCGACGACGAGCTCGACCAGGCTGGTGGACGTGTGCGCGGTGACGGCGGGGTTGTCGGCCATCGCCCAGAGGAACCGTCCCACCAGCGCACGGCCGCCGGTGAGCAGATCGGGCTGCGGCGCCCCGAGACGCTCGTGGTCGAGCGGCCCACGCACCAGGCCCGCGAACCGGCCGAGGCGTTCGTCGGGCACCGCCTTGGAGACGATGTGGCGCATGCCGTCGGTGCGGGCCCCGGCGACCGAACCGTAGTAGTCCGGCCACGGCAGAATCTTGAACGCGAAGTGCTCGTCGCGTTCGAGGTATTCGATCAGCTCCGCGCCGCCGCGGACGTAAGTCTCTTGAAGCGACGCTGGTGTGCGGTCGCCGACGACCTCGCGGTAGTAGCACAGCGCGTCCTCAATGCTGTCGTCGCATCCGGCCCTTTGCAGCACGGGATTGCACGGATACCACATGCCGCCGCCGCCGGAGTAGGCGAACGTGCCGCCGAACCGGTCGGTCGCCTCCACGATGGCAACCGAAAGTCCCTCGCGCGCAGCGGTATAGGCCCCGGCCAGCGCCCCAGCGGAGCCGGCGACCAGAACGTCGACCGACTCGTCGATGCCGGTCAGACGCTCTCCTCCTGTTGCGTGCTCTCGTTGCCCATGTCCTCGAGGTGTTTGCCCTTGGTCTCGGCGACGAACTTCCAGACGAAGAAGAAGGACAGCACCGCGCAGAGCGCGTAGAAGCCGTAAGCGACACCGAGCGAGAAGTCACCGAGGGCGGGGAACGACGCCGTGATCGCGCAGTTCGCCAGCCACTGCGCCGCGGCGGCCAGTCCGAGAGCGGCGCCGCGAATCCGGTTGGGGAACATCTCGCCGAGCAGCACCCAGACCACCGGTCCCCACGACATGCCGAACGAGACCACGAACAGGTTCGCGGCCACCAGCGCGATCGGACCGGCGACGCCGCTCAGGTCGGGTTGACCGTCGACCACGGGCGCCGTGCCGAAGATGATCGCCATCGTGCCGAGGGTGACCGCCATACCCGTCGACCCGACCAACAGCAACGGCTTGCGTCCGACCTTGTCGATCAGCGCGATCGCGATCAGCGTGGTGACGATGTTGGTCACCGAAGTGATCACGGTGATGACGAACGCCTGCCCCTCGCCGAATCCGACGGCCTCCCACAGCACATTCGAGTAGTAGAAGATCACGTTGATGCCGACGAATTGCTGGAACACCGACAGCAACACACCCACCCAGACGATGCCGTATAGCCCACCGGTGGGTTTGCGGAGGTCGCGCCACGACGGGGGCTTCTCCGATTTCACCGATTCCTTGATGCGCGAGATCGTGAGCTCGAGGTTCTTCTCCCCCAGCAACTTTGTCAGCACTCGTCGGGCTTCCGGAATCCGGTATGTGGCAACGAGATAACGGGGCGACTCGGGGATTGTGAACGCCAGCCCGCCGTACAGGACCGCGGGCACCGCCATCACGAGGAACATCCAGCGCCAGGCCGGCAACCCCACCCACAGTTCCTCGCGCGACCCGCCCGCGATGTGGGCCAGCAGGGCGTCGACGGCCAGCGACACGAAGATGCCGGTGACGATCGCGAGCTGTTGCAGCGAGCCCAACCGCCCGCGGATCCGCGGCGGCGAGGTCTCGGCGATGTAGGCCGGTGCGATGACCGATGCCACGCCCACGCCGAGACCACCGACCACGCGGAACAGCCCGAACATCCACACGTTCGCCGCCAGGCCGGTGCCGAAGGCGCTGATGAGGAACAGCAGCGCGGCGATCTTCATCACCGACAGCCGGCCGATCTTGTCGGCGAGTCGGCCCGCGACGACCGCACCCAGCGCCGCACCGATCAGCGCCGCCGCGACGGCGGCACCTGTCACCGCCTTGGTGGTCTGGAAGTGGTCCTCGACGGCGGACACCGCACCGTTGATGACCGCGCTGTCGTAACCGAACAGCAGGCCACCCAATGCCGCAACGGACGCGATGAGGACGACGCGCCCGCTGTGCTCGGATTCCTCGTAGTCCACGCCTGTCGAAGGATCACCGACGGGTCCGTGCGTCATGTGAGACCTTTCCTCAGCGTCGCGTGATGGACGTCACATTCAATCACAGACCGGTGGTCAGGCGGTGCGTTCCCCGGGGGTCGTCATCAGTTCGGAATGGACGCGCCGCAAGTCCGCGGCGCGCAATCCGGCGAGCGAGGAAATCTGTCGCCGCCGCGGGCCGGTGGGCACCGCTACGTCGTTGGGTACCACCAGCACCGGGCATCCGGCGCCCTCGGCGGCGGCGGTGCCGGTGACCGAGTCCTCGATGGCCAGGCACGCACCCGGATCGAGGCCCAGTAGCGCCGCCGCGCGCTCGTAGACGTCGGGCGCGGGCTTGCCGCGGGCTACCTCGTCACCGCATACCGTCACCGAGAAGTAATGTGCGCCAATGCTGTTCAAGGCGCGATCGGTCAATGCACGCAGGGTGTTGGTCACCAGAGCCATCGGGACTTGCTGTGCGGCAAGCTCATTCAGCAACTCCTGCGCCCCGACGCACCATGGCAGGCCCTCGTCGAACAACTCGGCGGTGTAATCGTGCAGCCACCGGCTCGATTCGGCCATGGCGCGCGGATCCGGATCGAGGCCGAGGTCGGTGTACACGGTGGCGATGGTGTCCTCGGCCGAACCGCCCACCATCGATTCGCGCACCTGCGGAGTCAGCTCACCGCCCAGCTCGGTGTACAGCGCCGCAAGCGAGATGTCCCAGAGCTTTTCGGAATCGACAAGGGTGCCGTCCATATCGAACAGAACGGCTCTCATTGTGCTCTCAATCCTCGGGGTTGTAGCCGAGGTTGGAGGACAGCCAGCGCTCGGCTTCCTTCAATGTCCAGCCCTTGCGCTTCGCGTAGTCGGCGACCTGATCCTGCGCCAGCCGGCCGACCACGAAGTACTGCGACTGCGGATGCGAGAAGTACAGGCCGCTGACGGCGGCGCCGGGCCACATCGCCATCGACTCGGTCAGCTCGATCCCGGTGCGCTCCTTGACATCCATCAGCTCCCAGATCGTCACCTTCTCGGTGTGCTCCGGGCACGCCGGATAGCCGGGGGCGGGACGGATTCCGACGTACTTCTCTTCGATGAGCGCGTCGTTGTCGAGTTGCTCGTCCGGCTGGTAGCCCCAGAACTCCGTGCGGACCCGCTGATGCAGCCGCTCGGCGAACGCCTCGGCAAGCCGGTCGGCGAGCGACTCCAGCAGGATTGCGCTGTAGTCGTCGTGTGCCGCCTTGAACTCGGCGATCCTCTCGGCGCTGCCGAGCCCCGCTGTGACGGCGAATGTGCCGATGTAGTCCGCCAACCCCGTGTCCTTGGGCGCGATGAAATCGCCGAGGGACCGGTTCGGGATGCCCTCGCGGTGCTCGCCCTGCTGACGCAGGTTGTGCAACGTCGTGAGCACCTCGCTACGCGTGTCGTCGGTGTAGACCTCGACGTCGTCGCCGACCGCGTTGGCCGGGTAGAAGCCGATCACCCCGTTGGCCGTCAGCCACTTCTCCTTGATGACGGTGTCGAGCATCTCTTGGGCGTCGTCGAACAGCTTGCGCGCGGCCTCACCCGAAGCCGGGTTGTTGAGGATGTCCGGGAAGCGGCCCTTCATCTCCCAGGCATTGAAAAACGGCTGCCAGTCGATGAATTCGCGCAACTCCGCGAGGTCGTAATCGAGGAACTCCCGCACGCCGAGGCCCTGGGCGGGCACGGGCGGCGTGTATCCGTCCCAGTCGATCGGGGTGCGGTTCGCGCGGGCCTTCTCGAGCGTCACCGTGGGCCGCTCGTTCTTCTGGGCGTGCCGTTCCCGCAGCGATGCGTAGTCCTTCTCGGTCGCCTCCAGCAGCGCCGGGCGCTGCTTGTCGTCGAGCAGCGCGGCCGCGACCGGCACCGAACGCGATGCGTCCTTGACCCAGACCACCGGACCACTGCGGCGCGGCGCCACCTTGACCGCGGTGTGCGCGCGCGACGTGGTCGCGCCGCCGATCAGCAGCGGGATCTCGAGCCCTTCGCGTTCCATCTCGGCGGCGAAGTTGACCATCTCGTCCAGCGACGGGGTGATCAGGCCGGACAGCCCGATGATGTCGGCGTCGTGCTCCCTGGCCGCGTCCAGGATCTTCTGGGCCGGCACCATCACACCGAGGTCGATCACTTCGAAGTTGTTGCACTGCAACACGACTCCGACGATGTTCTTACCGATGTCGTGGACGTCGCCCTTGACGGTCGCCATCACGATCGTGCCGTTGGTGTCCTTGGAGTCGGTTGTCCCGGCCTCCACCTTCTCCGCCTCGATGTAGGGCAACAGGTAGGCGACGGCCTTCTTCATCACGCGCGCCGACTTCACGACCTGGGGTAGGAACATTTTGCCCGAGCCGAACAGGTCGCCGACGACGTTCATGCCGTCCATCAGCGGTCCCTCGATCACCTCGATCGGACGCCCACCCGCGGCGGCGATCTCGGCCCGCAATTCCTCGGTGTCGTCGTCGACGTGCGCGTCGATGCCCTTCACCAGGGCGTGCGTGATCCGCTCGCGCACCGGCAGGCTGCGCCACTCGGCCTCCGCGGGGTCCTCACCCTTCTCCGTGGTGTTGAACCGCTCGGCGATCTCGAGCAGCCGTTCGGCCGCGTCCTCACGGCGGTTCAGCACGACGTCCTCGATGCGATCCCGCAACTCCGGGTCGATCGAGTCGTAGGGCACAAGGGCGCCCGCGTTGACGATGCCCATGTCCAGGCCGGCCTTGATGGCGTGGAACAAGAACACCGCGTGGATCGCCTCGCGCACAGGGTTGTTGCCGCGGAACGAGAACGACACGTTCGAGATGCCGCCGGAGAGGTGCACCCCGGGGAGGTTCTCCTTGATCCAGGCGCAGGCCTCGATGAAGTCGATGCCGTAGGTCGCGTGCTCTTCGATGCCGGTGGCCAGCGCGAAGCAGTTCGGGTCGAAGATGATGTCCTCGGCGGGGAACCCGACCTCCTCGGTCAGGATCCGGTAGGCGCGCCCGCAGATCTGCTTGCGGCGCTCCAGGTTGTCGGCCTGGCCCTGCTCGTCGAACGCCATCACGACGACGGCGGCGCCGTACTTGCGGCACAGCCGCGCCTCGCGGACGAACTTCTCCTCGCCCTCCTTCAGGGAGATCGAGTTGACGATCGGCTTGCCCTGAACGTTCTTCAGACCCGCCTCGATGACCTCCCACTTGGAGGAGTCGATCATCACCGGCACGCGGCTGATGTCGGGTTCGGACGCGATCAGCCGGGTGAACCGGTCCATCGCGGCGACGCCGTCGATCATGCCCTCGTCCATGTTGATGTCGATGACCTGCGCACCGACCTCGACCTGCTGCAGGGCCACCGACAGCGCGGTGTCGTAATCCTCGGCCTTGATCAGGTTGCGGAACCGGGCCGAGCCGGTGATGTTGGTGCGCTCACCGATGTTCACGAACAGGGAGTTGTCGTCGATGTTCAGCGGCTCCAGGCCCGCCAGCCGGGTGGCCACCGGGATGTCCGGCACCTGGCGCGGCGCCTTGCCCTCGACGGCCTTGGCGATCTTGGCGATGTGCGCCGGCGTGGTACCGCAGCACCCACCGACCATGTTGACGAAGCCCGCGTCGGCGAAGTCGGCGACATACCCGGCCTGGCTGTCAGGGGTTTCGTCGTACTCGGCGAACGCGTTCGGCAGGCCGGCGTTCGGGTAGCAGGAGACGAATGTGTCGGCGATGCGCGAGATCTCGGCGATGTACGGCCTCATCTCGGGTGCGCCCAACGCGCAGTTCAGGCCGACCGCCAGCGGCTTGGCGTGCCGGATCGAGTTCCAGAACGCCTCGGTGACCTGGCCGGACAGTGTGCGTCCCGACGCGTCGGTGATGGTGCCCGAGATGATCACCGGCCAGCGGCGTCCGCGCTCCTCGAACAGCGTCTCGATCGCGAACACCGCGGCCTTGGCGTTCAGCGTGTCGAAGATCGTCTCCACCAGGATGATGTCGGCGCCGCCGTCGACCAGGCCGTTTGCGGCCTCGAGGTAGGCCGCTACCAGCTGGTCGTAGGTGACGTTGCGCGCGCCGGGGTTGTTGACGTCCGGCGAGATCGACGCGGTCCGTGTCGTCGGCCCGAGCGCGCCGGCGACGTAGCGCGGCTTGTCGGCGGTGCCGACCTCGTCGCAGGCCGCGCGGGCCAGGGCTGCGCCCGCGTGATTCAGCTCGTAGGCGAACTCCTCCATGCCGTAATCGGAGAGCGAGATCGCGTTCGCATTGAACGTGTTGGTCTCGATGATGTCGGCGCCTGCGTCGAGGTACTCACGGTGGATCGCCTCAATGATCTGCGGCTGGGTGAGGTTGAGCAGGTCGTTGTTGCCCTGGACGTCGCTCGGCCAGTCCTTGAAGCGCTCGCCGCGGTACCCGGCCTCGTCGGGCCGGTCGCGCTGGATCGCCGTGCCCATCGCGCCGTCGATCACCAGGATGCGCTGCCGCAGTGCCGCCGTCAGTTCGTCGGTGCAGTCTGGGCGGAGGTTCTGCGCGAAGGTGTTCGGCGTGGCGGCGTTCATGTGCGCTCCTTCCGGTTAGGAAGGCGTCCTTGCTTTCTGCCGAGCGTGGCGGCCACCGAGTGGGAACCGAGTTCCTCGGGTAACCGTTGCAACGCCTCTCGACCAGGAAAGTCTACGTTGTCATCCGATCGACGTGTGGACGCCCATCTCGTCGCGGCGATCGGCTTGACCCGGCCGGCGAAACGCGACATTGAGTCAGCGCTGGCGGATCCTGTCGGCAAAGTCGTCGACACCCTGGTCAACCAACTTGCAGCCGAACGTATTTCGCCCCGGTGACGCCGGAACATGCGTCGTTCGGCGACTCGACGGCGTCGACGACGCAACCGGCTGCCGCAGGCCGGGTACGCATCGCGCCGGCACCGACCATTACCCGCGCCGGGAAGGCGTCGAGCAAAGCGGTGTCGCGCACGAGAGCGTCTACATCAGCCACGGATCCAGGGTAGTCGGCGGATCAAATCAGCTCGTGTGGCGATGGCGCTCCTACCCGCCTCGAAGGGCTTACGCTGGCTGCGTGACCTTGTCGGATGCGAGCGGTTTCAAACCGCCCGACCTGCCCGAACTGACCGACACCATCGTCGTCGCGGCCTTCGAAGGCTGGAACGACGCAGGTGATGCGGCCAGTGATGCGGTGGAGCACCTCGACGCCATCTGGGAGGCCGAGACCATCGTCGAGATCGACGACGAGGCCTACTACGACTACCAGGTGAACCGGCCCGTGATCAGGCAGGTCGACGGGGTCACGCGGGAACTGGTGTGGCCGTCGATGCGGATTTCGCACTGCCGCCCGCCCGGATCGGACCGCGACATCGTGCTGATGCACGGTGTCGAGCCCAACATGCGCTGGCGAACCTTCTGCTCGGAACTGTTGGCCATCGCCGACAAGCTCAACGTGCAGACCGTCGTCATCCTGGGCGCCCTGCTGGCCGACACGCCGCATACACGGCCGGTTCCGGTGTCGGGTGCGGCCTACTCGTCGGACTCCGCGAAGGTCTTCGGGCTGGAGGAGACGAGATACGAGGGCCCGACCGGCATCGCCGGCGTGTTCCAGGACGCGTGTGTGCAGGCCGGCATCCCCGCGGTGACGTTCTGGGCCGCGGTCCCTCACTACGTCTCCCAGCCGCCGAATCCGAAGGCGACGGTGGCGCTGCTGCGGCGCGTCGAGGACGTGCTCGACATCGAGGTGCCGCTGGCCGACCTGCCGACCGCCGCCGAGGAGTGGGAGCAGGCGGTGTCGGAGATGACCGCCGAAGACGACGAGATCGCCGAGTACGTGCAGTCGCTCGAGGAACGCGGCGACGCCGAGGTCGACATGACCGAGGCGCTCGGCAAGATCGACGGCGACGCGCTGGCCGCCGAGTTCGAGCGCTACCTGCGCCGCCGCGGCCCCGGCTTCCGCGGCTGAACTCCCGTCAGCGCGGGTTAACGGCTTTCCAGCGCTTCGGTGCGCGCGCTCATCGATCGGCCCAGCGCCGCGACCTCGGCGTCCATCTTCGGCAGCAGTTCGGGTACCGACTTGAGCGAGGCGCGCTCCCCCAGCCGCGACGACAACAGCGGCTTCAGCCAGCGCATGAGGCCGACGAAGCGGGGGCAGTTGATCTGCCGCTTGCGCTCCTCGATGCCCTTGACGAACAACTCCCCGCACTCGCGCACCGACGTGGTCTTGCCCAGCGGACCCGGCAGGGCGTCGAGCATCGCGCGGGCGCTCGGCAGGTCCGACCGGCTCTCCTGCACCAGCGGGGTGTCGATCCAGAGCATGTGCGCCGACCCGACGTCGACACCGCGGTGTGCCACCTCGAGGCGTAACGCGTTGGCGAAGTGCTCCACCGCGGCCTTGGACGCGTCGTAGGGGGCCATCCCGGCCGAAGCCGCATAGGCGGCCGCCGAGGACACGATCAGCACATAACCGCGGCGCTCGATCACCGACGGCAGCGCCGCACGGACGGTATGGAAGACACCCACGACGTTGACGTCGATCAGCGTGCGGAACGCCACCGGGTCGACCTGCAGTACCGACCCGTACGTCGCGATGCCCGCGTTGGCCATCACAATGTCGATGCCGCCGAACCGCTCGACACCCTTGGCGACGGCGGACTCCATCGCGGCCAGATCCCGCACGTCGGCGACGGCGGTGACCACACCCTCGTTGCCGAACCGCGCGGCGACCTCATCCAGACGTTTCCCGTCCAGGTCGGTCAGCACCAACTTCGCGCCCTTGGCGTGCAGGCGGCGGGCGACCTCTTCGCCGATGCCGTTCGCCCCACCGGTGATGAGGACGACTTTGCCGTTCACAGAAACCATGGGCGAAAACGTACCCCGCGCGAAGGGAGCGCGGGCGGGTCTGGCCGTTCTACAGCCGAATGCCCAGCAGCGCGTCGACGGCGGTGCCCACCGTGTGCCCGGCCGAGGCGTCGTGCCCGCCGTAGGTCAACGCGTCGGTGACCCAACCATCCAGCGCGGCAAGTGCTTTCGGGGTGTCCAGATCGTCGGCCAGGTACCGGCGAACCCGGTTCACCACGTCGGTCGCGTCCGGCGCCGCGGGCAGCGCCACCGCCGTACGCCACCGGCCGAGCCGCTCGACCGCCTCGGCCAGCACATCGTCGCTCCAGTACCGGTCTTCGCGGTAGTGCCCGGCGAACAGCCCGAGGCGGATCGCCGCGGGGTCGACACCCTCGGCGCGCAGCCGCGAGACCAGCACCAGGTTGCCGCGGCTCTTGCTCATCTTGTGGCCGTCCCAGCCGATCATCCCGGCGTGCACGTAGTGACGCGCGAATCTCCGCTCGCCGGTGACGGATTCGGCGTGGGCCGCGGAGAACTCGTGGTGCGGGAAGATCAGGTCGCTGCCGCCGCCCTGGATGTCGAGGTCGGTGCCGATGCGGCTCAACGCGATCGCAGCGCATTCCACGTGCCATCCGGGCCTCCCCGGCCCGAACGGCGAGGGCCAGCTCGGCTCCCCCGGCCGCTGCGCACGCCACAACAGGGCGTCGAGTTCGTCACCCTTACCGGGCCGGTCGGGGTCGCCGCCGCGTTCGGCGAACAGCCGGCGCATGGTGTCGCGGTCGTATCCGGACTCGTACCCGAACTGGGTGGTGGCGTCGGCGCGGAAGTACACGTCGGGATACTCGGCGTCCTCGACGACGTAGGCCGCACCCGATGCCAGCAGCTTCTCGACGATCTCGATGACCTCGGCGATGGCCTCGGTCGCGGCGACGTAGTCGTGCGGCGGCAGCACCCGCAGCGCCGCCATGTCCTCGCGGAACAGCTCGGTCTCGCGGTCGGCGAGTTCGCGCCAGTCGACGCCGTCGCGTTGCGCGCGTTCGAACAGCGGGTCGTCGACGTCGGTGATGTTCTGCACGTAGCGCACCTGGTGGCCCGCATCCAGCCAGACGCGATGCACGAGGTCGAACGTGAGGTAGGTCGCGGCGTGGCCGAGGTGCGTCGCGTCGTAGGGGGTGATTCCGCAGACGTACATCGTGGCGGTCTCGCCCGCGCCGACGGGCCGGACCTGTCGGTCGGCGCTGTCGTAGAGACGTAGCTGGGGTCCGCGGCCCGGCAGCGCCGGGACGACGGGAGCCGGCCACGAATTCATAGTCTCGACTTTAGGCATCGACTCCACCGACATCGCGGGCGGCCATTTCATTCCCGATTCAGTGACGCCAGCGGTTCTGGTACGCCGCCAGGATCTCCTCCAGCAGCGCTCCGCTGAGCTCCGGCCGGCACATCAGCAGGTCGGGCAGGTAGGGATCGCGCCGGTTGTAGATCAACTCTGAACCATCGAGGCGCGAGGCGTGCAGGCCCGCCGCCTGAACCACGCCGGCGGGTGCGGCGGAATCCCACTCCCACTGACCGCCGGCGTGCAGGTAGGCGTCGACGTCGCCGCGCACCACTGCCATCGCCTTGGCGCCGGCAGACCCGATCCGCACCAGTTGGATGTCCATCCGGTCGCGCAGCCACCACAGCACCGGCGGCGGCCGGTTCGCGCTCGCCGTGATGAGGATCGGACCCTCGGTGCGCGGCGGCGGCGGGGTGACGGTGTCGGTGCGGTAGACCTCGTTGCGGGCGGGCAGTGCGACCGCGGCGTCGGTGATGCGCCCGTTGGGGCCGCCGTCGCGGCGCCACAGCGCGATGTGGACGGCCCAGTCCGTGCGTCGTGGCATGGAGAACTCGTGGGTACCGTCGACCGGATCGACGATCCAGCACCGGTCGGCGTCGACGCGCGAGAGGTCGTCGACGGCCTCTTCGGAGAGCACGTGGTCGTCGGGCCTCGCCGCGCGGAGCCGGTCGAGGATGAGCTTGTTGGCGAGCTTGTCCCCGGTGTCGCCGAGGTCGTAGGGGTCGTAGTAACCCACCTGCTCGCGAACCTTCAGCAGCATCTCGCCCGCCTCGGCGGCCACCTCGGCGGCCAGCGCCGCATCGGTCAGGCTCATCAGGTCAGTATCACCAACGTGTCCCTCACCGGCGCGACAGGCTCGGCGTCAGAACGCCGGCCACGGGATCGGGCGGCGACGATCGGGGCCGGGCATCACCGGATCGGAGAGCAGCGCAACGGTTCTGGCGAGCAGCGCGGCGACCTCCCACTCGGTGATGAGCGTGCACAGCTCGTCGGCGAGCCCGTCTCGCAGCCGGTCGCGCAATGCGGCCACCGATTCGAGCGTCTGGTCGTCGACGGGTTTACCGGCCCAGCCCCACAGCACCGTGCGCAGCTTGTCCTCGACGTGCAGCGTCACCCCGTGGTCGACGCCGTACACGCGCCCGTCCACCCCGGACAGGATGTGGCCGCCCTTGCGGTCGGCGTTGTTGACCAGCACGTCGAACACCGCCATCCGGCGCAACCGGTCGTCGTCGGCGTGCACCAGCGTGACCTCGTCGCCCGCGTAGTCGTAGGCCTGCAGGATCGGCAGAAAGCCGGGCGGGATGCGCCCCGCCGGAAGCAGATCCACCAGGTCCGGACCCGCCGGACGTTCGTCGTCGACCTCGTCGCCCGGCTGGTCGACCCACAGCTGCACCATGCCCTCGCCCGCGGGCCCCTCGCGAATGATGGTGTAGGGCACGATGTTCCAACCCAACGCGGCTGACACCACATACGCGCCGCGCTCACGACCGGCCAGCGTGCCGTCGGGGAAGTCCCACAGCGGCGCCTCACCCGCGACCGGCTTGTAGACGCAATGCACTTGCTGCTCGCCGAGATTCGCCTCACACAGGAACGTCGCGTTGCTGGCCGAGCGGATGCGTCCGATGACGGTCAGCTCGCCGCTGCGCAACACCTCTTCCCGGACGGCGTCGTCGGACCCGCCGTCAGATGTCGATGTCATCGTCGGACTCGGCGAAGGCGCCGCGCCGATAGCCGTTGGTGCGCACGCAGATGTGGCCCTCCGGGTCCAGCGGCTCGTCACACAGAGGACAGGGCGGTCGGCCTGCCGAGATGACCCGGTTGGAGCGCGTCGCGAACTCGCGCGCGGACTCCGGGGTGAGGAACACGCGCACCGCGTCGGGGCCCTCCTCCGCGTCGTCGAGCACCACCGATGCGTCGAATTCGGTCTCCGTCACCGCGAGGAGTTCGACGACCACCGTCTGCGCTTCGGAGTCCCAGCCGAGCCCCATCGTGCCGACCCGGAATTCCGCGTCGACCGGAGTGATCAGCGGGCTGAGGTCTTCGACCTCACCGGTGTCGGGTGGGATCGGCGTGCCGAACCGGCGATTGATCTCGAGCAGCAGCGCGGCAATCCGTTCGGCGAGAACGGCAACCTGTTGCTTCTCGAGAATCACCGAGACGACGCGCTTGTCGTGTACGGCTTGGAGGTAGAAGGTGCGGTTGCCGGGCTGACCGACGGTCCCGGCCACGAAGCGGTCGGGTGTGCGGAAGACGTGGATTGCGCGGGGCATAGCACTTCCAAAATACCGGGCACCTTCCAAAATACCGGTTCGGGCTTGCAGCCGTGCTTGCGACTAGCCGGTCGATCCGCCGACGACGGCGTCCTCCGGCGGCACCTCGCCGTCACCGGAGTCGGCCTGACCGTCGCTCTTTGGCGGTTTCGGCACCAGGCCGGACGTCAGTTGGTCGCCGGTGTGGTTGACGTGGATCACGAACGGGCGGACCGACGTGTAACGGATCACGCTCATCGACGCCGGGTCGGCGGTGATCCGCTGAAAGCTGTCGAGGTGGGTCCCGAGCGCATCGGCGACGATGGCCTTGATCACATCGCCATGCGTGCAGGCGACCCAGAGCACGTCGCCCTCGTGCTCCTCGGCGAGTCGACGGTCGTGCTCGCGCACCGCCGTCACCGCGCGGGACTGCACGTGGGCGAGGCCTTCGCCGTCGGGGAACACCGCGGCGCTCGGCTGCTGCTGCACCACCGACCACAGCGGTTCTTTGACCAGATCGGCGATCTTGCGGCCCGTCCACGCGCCGTAGTCGACCTCCGAGATCCGTTCGTCGACGACCGGGGTCAGGCCCAGCGCCGCGGCCAGCGGTTCCACGGTCCGCTCGCAGCGCAGAAGCGGCGAACGCACGATGGCGCGAATCGGCAGCGATCCGATGCGGGTCGCCACCGCCTGCGCCTGTTCTCGCCCCTTGTCGTCGAGGTCGACGCCCTCGGACCGGCCCGCGAGCGTGTGCGCGGTGTTGGAGGTCGAGCGCCCGTGGCGCAACAGGATCACCGTCATGTCGCCGCCACCACACCCGTCCCCAACAAGATCAAGACCACGATGCCCAGCATGACGCGATATCCGACGAACCAGTACATGCTGTGCCTGACCAGGAACCGCAGGAACCACGCCACCGCGGCGAAGCCGACCACGAACGCGATGACGGTGGCCACGAGCAGTTGCGGGCCGCTGGCGCTCATTCCCTCACCCACCGGGTGGAAGGCGTCGGGCAGCGAGAACAATCCGGACGCGAACACCGCGGGGATGGCCAGCAGGAAACCGAATCGGGCGGCCACCTCACGGTTGAGGCCACAGAAGAGGCCGGCGCTGATCGTCGCTCCGGAGCGGGATACGCCCGGCAGCAGCGCCAGGCACTGCGCGAAGCCGACGATGATGCTGTCCTTGAACGTCAGCTTCTCCACCGTGCGGGTCTGGCGGCCGAAGTACTCCGCGGCGGCGATGACGGCCGAGAACACGATCAGCGCGATCGCAATGGCCCACAGATTGCGCGCCCCGGTGCGGATCTGGTCTTTGAACAGCAACCCGAGCACGCCGATCGGGATGGTGCCGACGATCACGTACCAGCCCAGCCGGTAGTCGGCGTTGCGGTGCGCGGTGACGAACAGTCCGTTGAACCAGGCCTTGACGATGCGCCCGATGTCCTTGGCGAAGTACAAAAGGACCGCGAACTCGGTGCCGAGCTGCGTGACGGCGGTGAAGGATGCGCCCGCGTCGTCGGCGAAGAAGACCCGCGAGGTGATCGCCAGATGTCCCGAGGACGAGACGGGCAGAAACTCGGTGAGGCCCTGCACGATTGCGAGGACGACAACCTGCACCCAAGACATTGCCGGCACGTCCGTCATGGCGACGACCGTACCGTGGGCGGGTGTTAGCGGCCGGTCCGCGCCACGGGCTCGGCGACGGCGACCAGATCACGCACCGCGGCGCCCACGCTGCGCCGGTCGGTGAGGTCGATGTCGGTCAGCTTGCGACTGGACGCCGCGACCACGTCCTCCTCATGCGGGACCGGGCCGGTCAACCGCGGGCGGTAGATCTCGACGACCAGCATCTGGCGCTCGACGTGGAACGAGAAACTGCGGCCGTCGCCCACCTGGCCGAACCCGCTGGCGTGCAGACCAGTGGTCATGTCCTCGATCACAAATTCCCGGGCATCCAGTGCGCGGTCCGCGGCGAGGGTCATGATCGCACCATACCGTTGACGCGGCCGCTGATTATGGGGCCACGGCGAGCGGATGAAAGCTCACGTGCAGCGGTCTGCCTAAACTGGCCATTCAGTCGATTTCCCGTACGCACGACCGAGAGCTACCCCTTGCCGCCATTCGTAAACACCCGGAATCAGCCGATTCGCCGGATTGTGGCGGCACTGGCAATCTTCCCGGCGTTTGTCCTGGTCGGCGGCTGCTCCTCCGAGTCCTCGGACGCACCGCCGACTATCGCTCCCGCGCAGGCAGCGCGGTCGCCCGAAGGCACCGGCCGTCCGGACGGCGTGGTGCGCCCGCTGGCCGGGAACGCGCAGGCGGCGATCGTCGACGCAGCGAGCGGTGCGCTCGCGGTGCTGGTGCCCGGCCCGGCCGGCAATGCGCAGGTCACGGTGTTCGCCAGGGACAGTAACGACGCGACGACGGTGTCGCTGCCCAGTGCGGCGACCGCCCTGACCGGCGACGGCGACGGGCACGCCTACGCCGCCACACGCGGTGGATACCACCGGATCGACCTCGCCGCCCACACCGCGACCAAGGTCGACGTCGAGGGTCAAGCGGACACCGACTTCACCGCGATCGCGCGCCGCGCCGACGGGCGGATGGTGCTCGGCAGCGCCGACGGCGCGGTCTACACCCTGGGCTCCGACACCGCCGTCGCGGCTCGGCTTAAGATCTTCGCGCGCGTCGATGCGCTTGTCACGCAAGGCAATACGGCCGTGGTGTTGGACCGCGGACAGACGTCGGTGACGGCACTCACCGAGGACGGCGCCCAGCAGGCGCAGGCGTTGCGCGCCGGTGAGGGTGCGACGACGATGGCCGCCGATCCGGCCGGCCGGGTGCTGGTCGCCGACACGCGGGGCGACGGGCTGCTGGTGTTCGGCACCGACCCGCTGATCCTGCGCCAGCGCTATCCGGTTCCCGACTCCCCCTACGGCCTCGCGGGGTCGTCGACGCTGGCCTGGGTGTCGCAGACAGCGGCGAACGCCGTCGTTGGCTACGATCTGGCCACCGGCATCCCCGTCGAGAAGGTGCGATATCGAACCGTGCGGCAACCCGACTCCCTGGCATACGACGAATCCTCTGGCACGCTGTATGTGGTGTCCGGAACGGGAGCGGGTGTGCAGGTGATCGTCGACGCGGCGAAAGCGCACGCATGAGCGCGATCCACCGCGGACGGATGCCACCGGGCTGGGAGGACGTCGTCAAGTCCGACCCCTCGGACGATTACGAATGGATCCCCCTGCGGCTGCCGCCGGACGTGACGCGCGTCAGCGCCTCGACCCGGTTGTCGATCGAGGCCGAGTACCGCGGCTGGGAACTCACCCGCGTCCGCCTTTACACCGACGGTTCGCGCCGGGTGCTGCTGCGCCGCAAGAAGACGGCGGCCGGCCGGACGGGCATCCCCGAGCAGCCCGCACAGTGATCGGATGATGTATCGCGCGCTGCGGCGGGCCCTGTTTCTGGTTGCGCCCGAACGGATTCACACCTGGGTATTCGCCGTGCTGCGGGCCGCCACCTACTTCTCGTGGCCGCGGCGTGCCCTGAACCGGTGGTTGGGCCCCCGCGATCCGATCCTTGGGAGCACCGTCTTCGGCGTCCGGTTCCCGGGTCCCCTCGGCCTGGCGGCGGGCTTCGACAAGAACGGCAGCGGTCTGCACACCTGGGGTGCCCTGGGTTTCGGCTACGCCGAGGTGGGCACGGTGACCGCGCAGGCCCAGCCCGGCAATCCGAAGCCGCGGATGTTTCGCCTCGCCGAGGACCACGCGCTGCTCAACCGGATGGGCTTCAACAATCACGGCGCGGGTGAACTCGCGGTGCGTCTGGCCCGGCACGTTCCCGACGTCCCGATCGGGGTGAACATCGGCAAGACGAAGGTCACGCCTGCGGAGGCGGCGGTCGAGGATTACGCGTCGTCGGCGCGGCTGTTGGGGCCGCTCGCGTCCTTCGTCGTCGTCAACGTCAGCTCTCCCAACACGCCGGGGCTGCGCGATTTGCAGGCGGTCGAGTCGTTGCGTCCGATCCTGGCCGCGGTGCGGGCCGAGACTTCGACACCGGTGCTGGTGAAGATCGCACCCGACCTCTCCGACGAGGATGTCGATGAAATCGCCGACCTGGCAGTCGAACTCGGTCTGGCAGGCATCGTCGCCACCAACACGACGGTGTCACGCGACGGGTTGGCGACGCCGGGCGTCGACGAGCTGGGACCGGGCGGGATCTCCGGACGGCCGGTGGCCGAGCGTTCGGCGGAGGTGCTACGCAGGCTGTATCGCCGCGTCGGGGACCGGCTGGTGTTGATCAGCGTCGGCGGCATCGAGACCGCCGACGACGCCTGGGACCGGATCACCTCCGGCGCTTCGCTTTTACAGGCTTACACCGGGTTCGTGTACGGCGGCGGGCTGTGGGCCAAGCGTATTCACGACGGCATTGCCCGCCGCCTTCACGAGGGGGGCTTCGCGTCCTTGGCGGACGCAGTGGGGTCGGCCAATTAACTGGCCCGCTTGCGCTTGCGGATGAACTCACCCGCCTCGGCTTCGCGCTGCCGCTTCTCGGCGCGGCGCTCCTTGAGGGATCGTTCGGCCTTCTTCAGGCTCCTACCCGGTTTCTTGTCAGCCATTGTCGCTCCTTAACAGAAGTGGCAATCACTCAACCGCGACCATACGTCAGTTCCCGAGAAAAGCCAGCCGTGCAGGTAATCGAAGCGCGCAGAGCGGATTTCGCTACTTCTGCTCGTAGGTCGCGTGGATCAGCGCCCTCGCGATCGCGTGCTGGAACAGATTGAAGCCGAGGTATGCGGGAGTCGCGTCCTCGGGCAGATCCAGCTTCTCGGCGTCGACCGCGTGCACGGCGACGATGTAGCGGTGCGGGCCGTGTCCGGGCGGCGGTGCGGCGCCGATGAAGCGCTTGATGCCGGCGTCGTTGCGCAGCGTGAGCGCATCGCCGGGCAGTCCGCTGCCGTCGCCCGCGCCTGCGGGGAGTTCGGTCACGGTGGCGGGCAGGTTCGCCACGGCCCAGTGCCAGAATCCGGACGCGGTCGGGGCGTCGGGGTCGTAGACCGTGACGGCGAAGCTACGGGTCTCCTCGGGGAAGCCTGACCAGGTCAGGTGGGGCGATACGTCGTTCCCGCCGGCGCCCATGATGCCGCTGACCTGGTCGTTACCCAGCGCGTCACCGTCGTTGAACGTGTTCGAGGACAGCTTGAACGTCGGTAGCTTCGGGAGGAACTCGTACGGGTTGTAGTCAAACGCCATGACTCGTCCTTTCGTCGATTCAGCAGTGCAGCAGGAAGTGTTCGAGAACCTGGGTACCGAACTTCAACGCGTCAACGGGTACCCGTTCGTCGACGCCGTGGAACAGCGCGGTGAAATCGAGGTCGGGCGGCAACTGCAGCGGGGCGAACCCGAAGCAGCGAATGCCCAACTGCGCGAAGGCTTTTGCGTCGGTTCCGCCGGAGAGCATGTACGGCACGATGCGGGCGTCGGGGTCCACGGACAGGATTGCGCCGTTCATCGCGTCGACCAGGTCGCCGTCGAACGTGGTCTCGTAGGACGGCAGCTCGGTCACCCACTCGCGGGTCACGTTCGGCCCGATCAGCTCGTCGACCTCGCGTTCGAAGGCTGCCTGGCGCCCGGGCAGGATGCGGCAGTCCACCACCGCCTCGGCCGACGCCGGGATGACGTTGGCCTTGTAACCGGCCTTGAGCATCGTCGGGTTGGCGGTGTCGCGCAGCGTGGCCCCGACGACGCGGGCGATCGGCCCGAGCTTGGCGATCGCGCCGGCCAGGTCCGGTGAGTCGATGTCGAACGAGTAGCCGGTCTCCTCGGTGACGGCCTGCAGGAACTGGCCGACCGCGTCCGTCATGACCAGCGGGAACTCGTGGCGGCCCAGCTTGGCCACCGCCTCGGCGACCGCGGTGACGGCGTTGCTGTCGTGGATCATCGAGCCGTGGCCGGCGTGGCTGCGCGCGGTCAGCTTCATCCAGTTCATCGACTTCTCGGCCGTCTCGACCAGGTAGAGGCGTCGCTCCCCGCCGTCCTTGCGCGGCACGGTCAGCGAGAAACCGCCGACCTCACCCACCGCTTCGCTGACGCCGGCGAACAGGTCCGGCCGGTGCTTGACCAGCCAGTGCGACCCGAACTTGCCGCCGGCCTCCTCGTCGGACAGGAACGCGAAGATCAGGTCGCGCGGCGGGGTGATGCCCGCCCGTTTGAAGTGCCGCGCGATCGCGATCAGCATGCCGCACATGTCCTTCATGTCGACCGCGCCGCGGCCCCACACGTAACCGTCCTCAACGGCGCCCGAGAAGGGGTGCACGCTCCAGTCGGAGGCCTCGGCGGGCACGACGTCGAGGTGGCCGTGCAGCAGCAGCGACCCGCGTGAGCTGTCGGCGCCCTCGAGCCGGGCGAAAACATTGCCCCGGCCGGGCGCGCCCGCCTCGACGTATTCGGTCGCGTACCCGACTTCTTCGAGCTGTTCGGCCACCCAGCGCGCGCATTCCGCCTCGCCCTTGGTGGTGGCCGGGTCGCCCGTGTTGGACGTGTCGAACCGGATGAGCGTGCTGACGAGGTCGACGACCTCCGCTTCGGCGTTGACGGGACCAGTCACAGTCACCATTCGTACCATTGACGTGCCAGCTGGGTTTGGGTCCGGCCTCGGTGATCCGATAGCCTTAGCTGCCCACAACGAGTCCGAGTGGCGGAATGGCAGACGCGCTAGCTTGAGGTGCTAGTGCCCTATTAACGGGCGTGGGGGTTCAAGTCCCCCCTCGGACACAAAATCCTTTGTCGTATCTTCGCAGCTAGACAGCTGTTTTCTTGCGCGGTCGGCGACGGTCGGCAGGTGCTTTGGACACACTTTGGACACACTTCTCGATCTTCGCGTCGAGATTGACCGCTACCGCGTCGAGGTCGGAGTCGAACAAATCGCTGTAGACCCGCAACGTCACGGACGGGTCTTTGTGGCCGAGCATCCGCGACACCGCAAGCACATTCGCGCCCGCCGACACCGCAAGCGACGCTGCCGCGTGTCGCAGATCGTGAGGCGTGATCGTCTGCACCTGCGCCCGCTCGACCGCCCGGTTGAACCAACCCGTCGAGTCATAACTCGGACGTTTCAAATAGCCGCCGTTGCGCGCCGGGAAAAGTAAGTCGTCGGGAGCCTTGCCCTCGCACCGTACCGCCAGCCGAGCCAGCACCGACGCGGCGACCGGCACCGTGCGATTCTCCTTGCCTTTGGTCTGCCCGACCTCGAATTCCTGCCCGACCTGGACGGCATTGCGATGCACCGAGATACGACGTTTCAAGAACTCCACATCGGCGACGGTCAGCGCGATCGCCTCACCCCACCGCAACCCGGTGAATGCCAGTGTCAGCACGAGATCGGCGTGACGACCGGACTCCTCGGCCAACCGGCACACATCCTCCTCGGTGAGGTACACATGTCGCTTCGGTGATTTCTTCGGCTTCTCCCCCCGCTTGAACCGACGCGCTGGATTGAACGCCAGTGCCCGGTGCTCGATCGCGTCGTCGAGGATGCCCGCCAGGATGCCGACCGCCCTATTGACCACAGTCGCGCTCGATCCGTCGCGGGTCATGGCCGCCGCCCACGCCTTCACATCCAGAATGTCGACCTTGTTCACGGGCACGGCGGCCCACTTGGGTCCGACATGCTTGCCGTACGCGTACTTAATCGTGCGGTAATAGGACGGCGCAAGTGTCTGTTCCTGTCGTGACAGCCATCCGACTGACAGATCGCCGACTGTCACCCGGCCCCGCGCCGGTGATACGTAGGCACCCTCGGTCTTGGAGGTCTCGACCTTCGATGCCCACGCCGATGCGTCGCGCTTGGTAGTGAATCCGCGCTTACGAGAAGTGTTCCCATTGGGCTGGCGGTAACGGACTTCCCACCGCTCCCCAGCTACGGTCGGGTACCGCCTAATCGTCGCCATCGGACAGCAGCTCCTGTTCTCGACGCTCTGCCCGACGAGCCTTCAGCCACGCCGCCTGCGTTTTCCTGTCCTGCTGAACCTGGTCGGTGAGCCGCCAGCCGGGCCATGCCGCCGCCCTAAATACGAGGGTCAGCCGGTCATCGCCCGGAAGCGGATAGCTACCGCGTAGCCAGTCCCACAACTGCTGCGCGGTCAGTTCCTCGTCGGCACCCGTTGTGCCTACCATTTCGCCGGCATCGTGAGTTTCGGGCATCAGCAGCGTAACCGGTGAAACACCAAGGGCAACAGCAAGTCCGATCAGATCATCTGCGTCGACTCGACGCGTCCGTCTGACGATTTTTCGCAACCCAAGTGGTGGTATCGTGCGGCCGATCTTCGCGAGGCGATCCGACAGAGCCGCAAACGTCAGGTTCTGTTCCTTCAGTAGGCGCTCGACGTTGGCGGCGACCGCCTCACCGCTCGGCCCCAGTGGGTTTTTCGTTAGTGCCTTCTCAGGCTCTTGGTCTGCTGCCATGAAGACATCTTAATCGATCTTTTGGATCGCACAAGCGATTCACTTGACAGAGTGAGGAATCGTGATGCACGATTAGCCTCAGAGCGATCGTTTGGATCTCTCACGAGATAGAAAGGATACAGTCACGTGGCTGACCTCCCGCCTCGACCGCTGGCAACCCCGGCAGAGGTCGCGGTGTACCGCCGCACATCAGAAGCGGCACTAGCGCAAGAGCGCTATCGCGGAACCGGTCCCAAGTTCAAGAAGCTCGGCAAGAGGGTCTTCTACGACTGGGACGACGTGCATCAGTGGATCGCGTCAAACACCTTGCAGCGAACCGACGATCGGCCGGGGGCTGCATGACCAACACCCCCAATACGTCAACGCCCCCCGTTTATCCCGACGTTGCCGCGTCGGGCGGGAGGCGCTGCACCCAACCCTCACTAGATCAGATTGGAAGTTCAATCATGACACAGACAGCCTGCGACGTCGACCAGGCCGCGAAGCATGCCATCGACTCAGCCCGCGACCACATCGACACATCGGCCTACTACTTGCACGACGCGATCGGCCACCTCGACGGTGCCCGACGCACCCGCGCCCAACAGATCCACGACAACATCACCAGCACCCTGGCTGCCCTCGACCGCCTGCGGGAGACGCTATGAATGCCGCAGCCGCCGAGTACATCACAGGTATCCACCGCCGCCGCAGCGCCTCCCGGCGCATCGAGGACGGCGATCCCTGGCACTACGACGACCCCGACGAGATCACCGAACGGTACGTAGACGGGTACCGGGACGCGGTTGAACATCTCCTTATCCAAGGGCTCGCTCCAGCTCCGAACTTGCGGGCGCTGCGGGTGATGTGGCGGCGAGGTGGAGAAGATCAGCGCCTCGCAATCCGCGTCGCCGAAATGTGGGAGGTGGCAGCTTGACAGCCACGTTCTGGAATGCCCGGCCGGTCCTGCAGCACGCGCTTACAGTGGCGCGTGCCCGCAGGGTCGGCCCTTGGGCCGTTGTCGGCAACGCGATGGCCCGCGCGGTCGCCACGATCCCCCCGAACATCACCATTCCCGGGCTGGTCGGTGGACGCACGTCGTTGAACCTGTTCATCGGTTCGGTTGGCCCGTCCGGTACCGGTAAGGGGGCTGCTGACGCTGCATCCGTAGAAGGCATTCAGTTCGACGGCCCCCGTATCGAGCAAGTGCCGATCGGCACCGGAGAGGGCGTCGCCCGCACCTTCCGGCCGATCGGCACTAAACCCGACGACCCCAATCCGGTGACCAACGTGATCTTCACCTGCCCGGAGATCGACACCTGGGCCGCGCTTGCCGCCCGCTCCGGTGCCACCCTCTCAGCGGAGACCCGCAAGCTGTACTCCGGGGAACAACTCGGATTCGGCAACGCCGGCAAGGACACCCGCGTCATCGTCGAGGCCCACTCCTACCGGGCCTGCCTGATCGCAGGCGTCCAGCCTCTACGGTCACAGACCCTACTCGGTGCCGCCGATGGTGGATTGCCGCAGCGGTTCGTGTGGCTTCCCGTTACCGATCCCGACGCACCCGACGACCCACCAGAAGATCCCGGCGTGTGGAAGGTCCAGACCCCGTCGTGGGGGCGCGACGTAGGACACCTCCGTGTCGTCGGCGGCAACGCTGATCTCAAGGTGCCAGAGTCGGCCCGCACCGCGATTGACAACTATCGCCTCGCAGTACTCCGCGAGGACCACAACGTCGATCCGCTGGACGGACACAGACTGTTGTGCCAGTTGAAGGTCGCAGTCGCGTTGATGGCACTCGACGGCCGCACGATCGTCGACGACACCGACTGGAAACTGTCGGGCTACGTGATGGACGTCAGCGCCCACACGCGCGAACGTTGCCGCCGCGCACTCGTCGAGCAGTCCCGCAACCAGAACACCGCCCGCGCACTCGCCACAGCCGAACGTGAGGAGATCATCTCCGATCGGAAGCTCCAGCGGTGTAAAGAGGGCATCCTGCGGACCGTCTCACGGCTCCCCGATCAGCAGCTGATCCCCCACAACCAGCTAAGGCGCAGCCTCAAATCCGACGTGCGCGACTACTTCGACGCCGCCATCAATGAGCTGATCACCGAACGCCGCATAACCGCAGCTAGAACCGCTAAAGGGCCAACGGGAACGCTGTACGGAGGTCCACCCGTGGACCACCCGTCCACCCTGTCTGAACAGCGGAAACAAGAGGTGGACCACAGGTCCACGGTGGACCCCAACCGGCCACAACATCGACGCCGTGAACGGAACAAGTACCGCAACGCCCAGCAAACAGGAGAACAGACCGCATGACCGTACGGTTCCTACGCGTCCTAGGCGCCCGCTCCCGCGACGCCACAGTCCTCGCCACCGTCGACAACTACCTCGTTCGCTGGCGTCCCCGCGACGGCTGGACATGCACCTGCGACGAACTCGAGTTCGTCGACTGCCCGCACATGGGCCGCGTCGAAGAACTTCTCGACCACCGAGTCCTCAACAAAGGAGAAACACCATGACTACCAACTTCCACGACCCGGCCGCCGTCGACTTCCCGCAGGGCACCGTCGTCCTCGCACCACACGATCTCGAAGGCCGCCTCTTCGCCGCACCCAACGCCACGTTGGGCATCGGCGTCCAATTCCGCGACCAGATCCTCGGCCACTTCCTCCTCGCCCTCGCCCCGAGTCAGGTCGAGGGACTGCACCGGTTCCTCGGCGAACTCATGCAACTCAGCGCAGAAGAACTCGCCGCCCTCCGCGACCGCGCCCACCAAATCAACCAGGACACCGAGTGATCGCCCGCCCATGCCTCGCATGCGGGGAGCCGATCACGGCCGGCAGCTATTGCCGCGACTGCACACCGGCTGACAAGCCACGGCCCGAGGGCCACGTCCACACCAACACCACGAAGTGGAAGAAGCTGTCACAGCGCCTACGCAAGCTGCAGAACTACTGCGATATGTGTGGGTCCACAGAGCGCCTGACCGTCGACCACATCCTCCCGGTCAGCGACTACGAGGAACTCGCCTACGCCGTCGAGAACCTCCGCGTGCTCTGCCACACGGACAACAGCAGGCGCGGCGACAGGTACACCCAAGCCGAAGCCGATGCCGTGATCGCACGACTCGAGGAGGCTTACAAACGACGCCCAACTCGTAAAGGCCGCGAACGGATCGAGGCAGCACGCCGAGCCTCTGACCAGGGCCTATGCGGTCAAGGGGCCGAATCGCCGCCGGATGGCAAGCCGCAGGGGGCGTTACACACCAGTAGGCGGTCTACGTGAAGTCAGTCGAACACCGCAATTGGCCTCGGTTCCAACGTCTGATGCTGCAACACGAACTTCCACGTGTGAGGCGCGCAGGTAATTGCCGACCCGCTGGCGGTATCCGTGATCTGCAGAACGCCGGCCTCGGTGACTTGGAGCTTCGTCTCGTCTGTGATCTGTTCCTTGAGTCCCGGCGGGCCTCCGTATGCCCAGACAATCTCGAAGTCGACGTATGGACCCTTCATGCTTGCCATACCTGGAGCCTGCCATGAGAGCCGGACCGAAGGCAGCTGTCGATGACAGTGTGTTGCCTTGGCGGCCGCGGTCGACAGGTTCGGCGCGTTTCGATTCGTTTTGCCAGAAGTTCGTGAAGGTGCCGAAAGGCACGGGCGCGAGGTCGCCGCTGCGGCTGAGGGATTGGCAGCGCGACCTCGTAGGGTCGGTGCTGGACGCAAATCCTCGGCCGCGCACGGCGGGCTGGATGCTGCCGCGTGGGTCCGGGAAAAGCTCGCTGATGTCCGCGTGGGGCGTCTACGAACTGTTCACGGGTGGTGAGGGTTCGGTGGTGTGCGTCGTCGCTGTTGACGAACGCCAGGCCGGGATCGTATTCAACATCGCGCGCCGCATGGTGGAACTCGACGAGGACCTTTCTTCCCGCTGTCAGGTGTTCAAGGAACGGTTGTATATCCCGAACACGGACAGTTCGTTTCACTGCCTACCGGCTGAGCCGAAACGTTTGGAGGGTTTGGACTACACGTTGGCGATCCTCGACGAGGCCGGTGTAGCCAACCGCGACTCGTACGAGGTGCTGACGCTGGCGCAGGGGAAACGCGAGCATTCCACTCTGGTCTGCATAGGGACGCCGGGGCCGAACCTTAACGATCAAGTGCTGCTGGATCTTCGGAACTACGCCGCCGACAATCCCGACGACACGTCAATGGTGTGGCGCGAGTTCTCGGCGGCCGGCTTCGAGGATCACCCCGTCGACTGCGCTCATTGCTGGGAGCTGGCCAACCCCGCCCTCGACGATTTCTTGCACCGCGACGCACTGCACGCCTTGTTGCCGCCGAAGACGCGGGAGGCGACGTTTCGTCGGGCGCGGCTGTGCCAGCTGCCCATCGACAACGACGACGCCTTCTTGCCGCCCGGTGTTTGGGAATCCCTCTCGACCGGTGAGCCCGTACCGGAGGGGACCGACGTTGTTCTAAGCCTCGATGGCTCCTACAACTCGGACGCAACCGCCATCCTGGTCGGGACTGTCTCGACTGAGCCACATTTCGACGTGGTGCGCGTGTGGGACCCGAAAGGCGACCCCGACTATCGCGTGCCCGTCGCAGAGGTAGAACAGACGATCCGCGAAGCGTGCAAGCGGTGGCGGGTGCAGGAGATCTGTGCAGACCCGTTCCGCTTCACTCGCACCCTTCAGGCATTGGAGGCCGAACGGCTGCCAGTCGTCGAGTTCCCCCACAGCCCGAGCCGTTTGACCGCCGCCACCACGGATCTTTACAAGGCGTGCGTCAACGGCGCGCTGACGCACTCAGGGCACCCTGTGCTAGCCGCCCACGTAGCCGCAGCGGTGATCCGAGAAGACCCGCGTGGTATGCGACTCGACAAGGCGTCGAGGTCGCGCCAAGCCCGCAAGATCGACTGCGCCGCTTGCCTTGTCATGGCGCATTCACGCGCCACCTGGCGCGCCACCAAGAAACGAAAGAAGACACGGAGTTTCGCATGACACAAGATGATTTGGTTATCGAGCTGATGCAACGGCTCAACGAGCCCGCCGGCCGCTACGGCGAATTGGAGCGTTACTACCAGGGTCGCCAGGCGCTGGCGTTCCTGTCCCCGGAGGCGAAGACCGCTTTGGGCAGCCGGTTTGGGCGGATCGCGTCGAACATTCCGCGCCTGACGGTGACAGCATTGGCCGAGCGGCTACGGATCACCGGGTTCAGCGACCCGTCGCTGTGGCCGGAATGGGTTCGGCTGAACATGGATCAACAGTCGGGTATCGCGCACCGCGAATCGCTGCTGTTGGGCGACTCGTATGTGTGGGTGTGGGCCGACGCAGCGGGCCGCCCAAAGGTGACGATTGAATCGGCCAAGCAGGTTGCGGTGCAGATCGATCCGGGAAGCCGTGAAATCACCGCCGCTGTGAAGCGCTGGGAGACGAAAACCACGACTGAGGGTGTGCTGCTGCTGCCCGATCGGATCGTGCGCCTGCGGGCCGAGCAGACCGGCGCAACCGTGCACGGCTACAACGTCGTTGACGAGATCCGCAACCCGCTTCGTACGGTTCCGGTCGTTGCGCTACGCAACTCTGATCGGATCTTGGACGACTACGGCTGCTCGGAGATCGATGATCTGATGCCGTTGGTGGACGGGCTGAACAAGTCACTTGCAGACATGCTTGTCGCGTCGGAGTACACCGCCAGGCCACGCAGGTGGGCGACAGGCATCGAGTTGACCGAGATACCGGTGCTCGACGAGAACGGCGACGAGACAGGCGAAACCGAAGAGGCCAACCCTATCCCCGAGGGCAACCGGGCGATGATCTCCGAAAACGACAACGCAAAGTTCGGCCAGTTGGCGGGCGCCGATCTCACCGGCTACGAGACCGCGGTGAACGTGCTACTCGGCCAGATCATGGCGGTGTCCGCGTTGCCTGCCCACTACATCGGAGTCATGCACGATCAGCCGACAAGCGCCGACTCGCTGCGGGCCGCTGAGGCATCGTTGGCAGCGCGGGCAGAGAACCGGCAACAGATCTTCGGCCGATCCTGGGAACAGGTAGCCAAACTGATGATCGCGATCCGCGACGGCCGCACACCGGACCAGATCGACGACATCGGCGTGCAATGGGCCGACGCCGCAACCCGATCAGTCGCTCAAGAGGCCGACGCGGTGGTGAAGCTGCACCAGGCCGGCATTCTGCCGACCTCCTACGCGCTGGCGAAACTCGGCTACTCCGACGATGAAATCGTCAAGATACGGGCCGCCCGCCGCACCGAAAGCCTTGACGCCCAAGGCGTCGACCTATCGCGGCTGGTGAGCTAGTGACGCCATATCAGGAAACCCTGCTGGCGTTAGCGGCTGAGAGTGAGGCGGCCGCTATCGCCCTCTGGGCAAATGTATCTGTTCTCGGCGATGGCCTATTCGTCGGTGCGCTGGCCGCGATCATCGCGGGCTACAACGCCCAAGCCGCTGCACTGGCCGAGGTTGCGTTCGCCGCCGAGGCAACCGTCGCCTTCCAGAAAGCGATACCGGTGATCGGGCTGGCACCAGTGGATGACGTAGAACGGCTCACCAAAGCCGCTACAACGCTGTTGGACACCGCCAGGGCATCCGAGGTGCCCGAGAAGATCGTCGGCCGCCTCGGGCGCGCTGAGCCACTAAACACCGCCGCCCGCACCTACTCCGACTCGATCCGCGAATCAGGACTGACTAAGGGCTGGACACGGCACATGGATAGCGATCCGTGCCAGCTCTGCCGGTGGTGGTGGCGCGAAGGCCGAATCTGGCCCGCCGAACACCCATTCCAAACCCACCCCGGCTGCGCTTGCGTGCCCCGCCCGGTGTGGGCCGAAAACATCCAATCAACCCAATACACACGGAGGTTAGAACGATATGCAAGAGCAAGTTGATGAAACACAACCCGAAACCAATTCGTCGGAGACGACCGAGGTGGCCGCAGATCCGACCGCTCCCGATGTGGATAGCCCCGACGAGGCAGAACCGACACCGGAGGACATGTATCCCCGCCGGATCGTCGAGGAGTTACGCCAGGAGAACGGGAAGTACCGTCAGCGGGCTAGCGGCTACGCCCAACGGCTACACGTCGAACTCGTCCGCGCTACCGGTCGGTTGGCTGATCCGACAGATCTGCCGTACGACGCCGCGCACCTCGACGATCCGGAGACGTTGACAGCGGCGATCGATGCGCTGCTAGAAGCGAAACCGCACCTTGAGTCCCGCCGCCCGGTCGGCGATATCGGGCAGGGCCATAAAGGTGAGAAGACCGCAGAGTTCAGCCTTATGGACCGTCTGCGTTCACTGTAGTAAACTCAGGGGGTAGGGCCTGGTCGCCCTACCCCCCTATCTTTTGGCCTGGTCGCCGAAGCATCTCCCAATCCTGTTGAAAGGCGGCCAAATAATGGCTATTGAAGTTACCAGTGGGAATACCACTCTCCTCCAGTCCGAGGTTGCATCGCTTCTGGTGCAGCCCCTTGAACAGCAGTCCACGTTCCTGTCGGCCGGCCCGACGATCCTGAACTCGGCTTCGCCGGTTCGGGTTCCGCGCATCGCGTCCGGTGTCACCGCAGGGTTCGTCTCGGAGGGCTCCCAGATCACTGATGGCTCAGTGGATTTCGACGAGGTAGAGCTCTTGCCGTCGTCGTTGAAATCGCTGAAAGTCTTGGTTCGGGTGAGCAATGAAATGATCCGCCAGTCCGTGATCGGGCTGGAAGCGGTGCTGCGGCAGCGCCTCGTCACCGACGTGTCCCATGCGCTCGACGCGGCCCTGTGGAACGGATTCGGCGCCAACGAGATCACCGGCATTCTGCAGGCTGACGGCATCGCCGAGGGATCCATCGACCTCGAGGACATCGATTCCCTGATCGACGGGATCGCCACCGCGCAGGCCAACCACGTCACCCCCACCCATTGGGCGATGAACTCGGCCACGTTCAACGCGTTCCGCAAGATCAAGGTCGGCGATACGGACGCCCGCTATGTGTTCGATCCCTCGACGGTGCAGAACGGCACCGCGTTCCAGCTGCTGGGTCTGCCGGTCATCATCACCGACAATGTCCCCGCGGTCACCGCCGCCCTGGTGGACTTCTCCAAGGTGGTTGTTGCCCGCGACGTCGACGCCGAGGTGAAGATCCTCGACCAGACCTGGGGCGACTACGACTCAGTTGGAATCCGTGTCGTGACGCGCTACGACGTGGCCCTGTTGCAGGACAAGGCCGTTACCCTGCTCACCGCCGGTACGTAAGCGTGGCGGTCGACGGCCAGACGGTCGCAGACTTCCTCGGCCAGGGCGGCGACACCACGCTTGTCGCCCTGGCGGAGGAGGTTGTGCCCGTCGTGACGGTCATGGTCAAGGCATACGTGCGGAGCAACGGGTTCACCGGCAACGTCCCGAATGATGAACTCTCGGCGGTCATCACCACCGCCTCGGCCCGCCTCGTTGCCAACCCCGAACAGCTCGATACCACCGTGGGCAATGTCGGTATCCGTGGCTGCTGGCAAGGCTGGAATCTCGCCGAAACGTACGTGTTGAACCGGTACAGAAAGCGGGCGATGTGATCCTCCACGACCGCGTTGACGTGTGGATGCAGGTCGACACCGGAGAGACGGACACACGCGGCAATCCGATCCTGGAATGGCAGAAAACCGCCGCCGCCCCGGCCGCGATCATCGCGCTCAATACCGATGCCGTGCTGACCTCCGGCCGTGATCTGGTCATCTCCCGCTACCGGGTCATCCTGGCCCCCGTGGCGAACATCCCCCCAGACATCGGCGACAAGCTGCGGCTGTCGTGGCCTAAGGGTGGACACATCGTCACCGACCCCTCGGTCAGCGGCCCCGGCCTGTACGTGGACGGCACTGTGGAGCGGCACATGCTCCGCGGCCGGCTGCACCACTACGAACTCATCACACAAAACGTGATGTAGACGGGCCGTGGCCGGGTGCCCGGTATGTCCGGTATCTCCCCCCGGCTGCGCGCCAGTGGCCCCACCCGTTGAGTGGCACGGGTGGGGCCACCCTCTTGGACACGTTTTGGACACAAACTTGCCTGAAAATCAGATAGCCAGAGTGAACTACCGTGATGTATTTCAGCAGTTCAACGCGGTTTTTACGCCCTGACCAGGTAGCTCTGTGGGGGTTCAAGTCCCCCCTCGGACACGTCCGGCGACACGACTTAAGTCGGCAGTCGCCGTGACTCGCTGAAGATGCGGGTCGTAGTCGAGGCGCAGGCCCAGGCTTGCGTATACCTGAGCGCGTTCCGCCCCGGTTGCCTCACCAAGCACTGCTGACAGCCCGCCCAATTCCTCAACCAACTCGCTGATTTGTGCGGCAGTCATGACGCGAGGTCGCTCCGCTTGCTCAAGACGGACCTTCAGCTCGTCGCGCTCGGCGGTGCGGCGGCGCAATGCAACAGTCAAATCCTCAACGGCCACACCAGACTCCACGGCGGTAACCAGAGCAGCAACCTTCGCATTCGCCTCGCTGAGCTGGCGCCGCAAGGCCGCGTAGCCAGCCCCTGCTACCGGGTCCGCGTCTTGCCCGCGTGCCAAGTCGGCCGGATCGGCCAGGGTGGCGATCCATTCGTCAAGTCGCGCAGTCACCTCATCTTCACGGAGGTAGACGGTGCGCGGGTGATCACTCAGGTCCGCGGGTACCGAACGCGACTTACCGAGCTCACAACGGTAGAGGATGCGTGTTGTTCGCTTCCCGGCGCGGGCAGCGCCCTGCATCCGCCGTCCACATGCGGCACAGAACAGCAGCCCACGCAGTGCATATGGCACTGTTGACTCTCTGCTGCAAACAAGACCGGGACCCCGCCGCGCCTGCATCCGAAGACGAACAGCCTGCGCTAGTTCGTCACGGATCAGCGCTTCATGCGTGCGGCGTTCTGGTGCGATCCAGTCGGCCTCATCACGCCACCGCATACGAGTCTCATACCCCGCAGCGACATCATCGGGGTTGACCAGAACCTCGTATTTCTCCTGCTTGCCCCAAACACGGATACCGCGGTACGCCGGGTTGTCGAGTATCGCGCGGATCGCCGAATGGGACCATCCTCGTGGGTCACGATGCCGATTCCGTGCCGGGTCGTACTGGCTCGGTGACGGTACACCATCGTCGGTGAGCCGTTGCGCGATATAGCGCAGGCCCGCTCCGTCGGCGTACATGCGGTAGATCCGCTCGACGACCGAAGATGTCGCGGGGTCGGGTTCGAGGCGGTGAAGCCGCTGCCCAAGATTGGCCTTGGCAGGGTTTGGATGCGGGCCGGCATCGACGAGCCGGTAACCGTAGGGTGGTCGACCACCGAGATATCTGGCGGTGTCGTGCGCGAGTGCTGACATCGCCGTACGGACGCGCATCTGGATTCGAGCGCGCTCTCCCTTGCTCATGCCGCCGAACAGAGTCATCACCAGGTCGTGTGCCTCGGAGCCGGGATCGACCGCTCCGCCGACCTCGGGTACCCACAGGCCAACTCCGTAGTGCGTGAGGACAGGGAAGGTGAGCGCGAACTGCGGCCCGTAGAACGCACGGGCGGGTTCCCCAATCACTACGGCATCAAAGCTACGGTCCCGACAAGCGACATCAGCAAGCAGACGTGACGCCTCTGGCCTGCGCTTCCACGGCAGTGAACGGCTCTGTCCCACATCGAAGTAGTCGGCGGCGATGAATCCGCCGTGCGGAGTGATCAGGTCCATGGCACGCCGCTTCTGCCAGCTGCGGCTCGCCTCCGGGTCTTGAGCGTCCTCCGTGCTCACTCGGCCATAGAAGGCGAACCTCAGGCTCACGCCACTCCCCTCCCTGATCCAAGCATCCGGTCCCGCACAGCCATTATCACGTGTACCAGCGCGCGGTTGGCCTCGGACGGAAGTCGATATTGGTTGGGCACAACAATTTCAACACCCCCCTCTGACACCGTCGGCGCATCGGGACGAGCGTCACACCCGGAGCGAGCACGTGCTGCTCGGGACCTGTCAGCCATCGCTTCCCCCTGGCGGATCCCATTGTTGATTGCGGGCTTGGCCACGGACTTCGATCAGTCCGATGCGGCGGGTGTGGATGTGTTGGACGGCCGCGGAGTAGATGAGGGTCCGGTCGCCGAGGCTGGTGGGGCCGGCACGATCGAATTCCCATGCCACCAGATCATCGCCATCGGTGGAGTCGAGGCCGAGATCATGTTGGTGCGCAGTGCTTTTTAAACGTTGTTCACGGGTCCAGGCCGCGCGACGTTCGCGCAGCGCGGTCATCGTGGTGGAATAGCGGCGGGATTTGCTGGTGATGTGGCCCCGGTAGCCCAGGGTGTGCAGCCACCGACCGACACCGGCCAGTCCCTTATCGGCGAGTTGGCTGATGGCGGTCAGGATCGCCCGAACGTGGTCGCAGACATCGAGGTCAGCGATGGCCTCGGTGGAGATGCGTCGCGCGCTGATCCCGACGTCAGCTAAGGATTTGGTGACGTATTTCGCGAGGTAGCGAGCTACGCGGCGGCCTGGAAGAACCCCGCCGTGTGGTGAATCCTCCTGCACAGCAGAGCCGTCCGTGCCGGCGTGCCGGTTGTCGATGGGTTGGGTGTCGACTTGTGTGCCGAACCTGATCACCCGTGTCGCTGTATTTGAGGATGAGTCGGTGACCGTCACGGCCACGGTTCGAACGGCCTGTTGGATGATGGTGGCCAGTTCGGTTGCCGCAAGGGGCGCATGCCAGTCATGACCGCCAGAGTCATCGCTGTCGGGCGGGTCGAGGCGGATCAGGGCATGAATGTGCGGGATGAGCCGGGCTTGCAGTTCGACGACTTTGATGAAGCTGACCTGCACCGCATCCGGGTCGGCGCCCGAAGCACGTAGCTCTCGGCGCAGTGTGCGTCGCAGGGTGATGGTGAAGCGTCGCCACAGTTCGGGCAGGTGCCATGTGAACAGGACATGCCCGGTGTAGTCGTAGCAGTCCGCGCAGATCGGCTGTCCCGCATAGATATCACCTTCGCCGTGGGTTGTGCTGCACCACAGTGGTTTTCCATGCGGGCATCGGCGGTAGCCGCCAGTGTGGTGGTGGTCGCGACACACACGCTGCTTCTTGTCGCCTGCACGCGCGGCGGCGTGAACAGGCCCGTAGCTAGGTGCGGTGAGGGTGACGAACACCTGCGGACGATCGGCCACTGCTGCGGGGATGTTGTGGTGGCCGCCGGCGGTGCCAGCGTGCACGAGCTGCCACGTGTCGCGGGCGTACAGGTCTGAGCACGATGGGCATACCTGTGCGCGGCGGTTGTTGCACCGTGTCCACACCACCCGATCGCGGCCTATCTCGTCGGTAC
This sequence comes from Mycobacterium sp. 852002-51961_SCH5331710, assembly GCF_001665535.1. Lineage (GTDB taxonomy): Bacteria > Actinomycetota > Actinomycetes > Mycobacteriales > Mycobacteriaceae > Mycobacterium. The sequence continues at coordinate 36,212 of NZ_LZSQ01000069.1, read as the reverse complement.
CTCTGAGTTGGATGGGGTGGGCGCAGAAGCCAACAGATTCCGCGCGCCGCCACCACGATTCGAACCCCGTCGAGGACGCGCGGCGCACCATCTGATCCACCACCGCATTGGTGTCGATCGAGCCGGGAACCCCGGGCAACACCAGCGTGGGGGCTGTCGTTGCAGTAGTCACCGTTGACCCCGGGCGGTGTCGGTGCGCCCGCTGTTGGACTGGTTGGTTCGGGTCGCGGCACGAGGTGGCCGGAATCGTGCTGCCAGAGTGGCGATGTCGTGGTCGGCGACGTGAAATGCCCGTACCCGCACCGGTTGGGCCGTGCCATCGATCATCATGTAGCCCACACCGGGAGTGGTGTCGGGGATGTGATCGCAGTCGGCCCCCGCGTCGCGGGCGCCCTGGCCCAAAACCATGGTGGTTTGGGTGGCTTCGGTCAACCGCAACCCGATTCGCACGGTAAACAGCTGCCGCACCGGCAGGGTGTCTTTGGCCGGATCTTGCACCGCTGCCACCACCGAAATGCCGACGGCCCGGCCTTGGGAGAGCAGCAGGCCCAACAGCTGTTCAATTTCGCTGCGCACCTTGCGGTCGGTCACATACGCAGTCAGCGCGGCGATCTCATCGATCACCACCACGAATAACGGCTCAGTCGGAGTCGGGGTGTGCATGCGCGTCTTGCCCCGTAACCGATTGGCGCGGGCGTGCATCACCTCCACTAGTTGCCGCAGCAGGTACAGGGTGGTGCCAGTGGCGTCGTGGGTGAACACCGTGAACATGGGTGCTCCGGCGCCCAGTTCCATGCCGCCTTTCGGGTCGATGACGCAGAGCCGCACTTGTCCGGTTTTCACGGCGGGGGCGAGGCCAGCGATCAGTGACCACAACACTGAACCTTTCCCCGCGCCGGTCGCGCCAGCCACGAGCAGGTGGTGGCCAAGCAGAGGTAGGTGCCACCAGTGGCGGGTTTCGGTGATCCCGACCCGCACCGACCCCACATCCACCGCAGTCGCCGTCGTGGGCATGGGCAGGGCAATCGGGTCGGCCAGCACGTCGCCGCGCATCAGGGTGATGCGTAGCTCTCCGGGCGCGGTCGCGCGGATGGCGATCCGGTCGGCACGCCAGGCGGCGGCTAGCGCCTCGGATTGCTTGTGCCAATCAGCCAGGGAGTGGCCGGTGACCACTCGCAGCGCCAGGACGTCGGTCGTCTTGCCGATGCGCACCGACTGCAAGGTCGGCACCAAGGTGCGTTCGCCAAGTGTGGCGGTCAGGCCGTGCAGGGTGCACACCGATTGCCAGGTGCGGGTGTAGCGCGACCAGGTCAACCAGCGCCGCCGCACCGGCTCGGTGACCCATCCGTGAAACGATCGCGGGTCCAGCCACGCCCAGCCCGCATACGCGGCAGCGAAAGCAATACCGATGATCAGACCCGCGCGTGAGCCATGGGTAATGGCCATCGCCACGCTGGCGATGATCGGGATGCTGATGGCCGGGAACAGGACCGCCCACCACAGCAGATACCCGGCCGCTTTGAACAGTGAGAGGATGAGGTCGGTGATCCAGTCGTCGTCGTTGGATTGAGAGTTCTTGCTGTTTTTGTAGTTTGATGCCATGACAGGCGTCCCTCTGGTGAGTGAATGGTCGATAGCAGCTCACGTGCTGGGGCGCGACACCCACGAGCGCCGCGCCCCAGCAAATGGGGTTATTTCTGCGCGCGGGACGCTTGATCGCTCGGCGCAGCCGCGGGGTTGGTGGGGGTGATGGCGTCGGCACGGAACGCCACGCCGCTGCGATCACCTTGAGCCCAAGGGATAGCAACCAGACCCGCGACTGAAACAGGTTGGGTGACTGTCACTTTCGGATCCCCGGCGACGGTGACGTTGAGCACTTCACCACCGGTGTCATCCAACGCCAACAGCTGCGCGGCATACAGTGGCACGCCGGTGGCGGTGTCCACTTTTGGGCTGCCGGTCTCGAAGTTCAGCCGCGGCTCGGCCGCTCGGGTGACGATGAACCGTGTGCCTGATGTGTCGATTCTTAAACGCATTGTCCCGCTGTTCCTTTCGTGATCTGTTTGCGCCCGTTGCGGCGCTGGGCTCAGTTCACGTGGACATCGCGGACGTAGCGAGGGACGTTGGCAGGCATTGCCGACACTGCCGCAGACATTTCGGACACGACAGGGACATGCCCGTGGGCATCGGACGGGCATCACCGCCGCGGGGCGGCGGCAGTCGCATGGCAAACTAGGAACCACGCGCTGAGGATGGACAGGGATGACACGGAAAGATGTGCGCTGAGACGACGGGCGATCAGGACGGCGACGCCGAGGCCGCCACGATCCCCAACGATCGCCTCACCCAACGGCTGCACGCCAAGGGACTCTCCCCACAGAGGTTCGCCACTGCGGTGGGCGTGGATATCAAGACGGTGCGCCGCTGGCTGGCCAACATCGACTACAACGTCCGCGAGGACAACGCCCGCCGCGCCGCTAAGCTGCTTGGCTGCACACCGCACAACCTGTGGCCCAACCAGTATCCTGCCCCTACCGCGAGCGCGCTGGCGACGACGTCGCTGGGTGGTCCGTTCACCGCGACGCTGTATGCCAGCCGCACCCAGCTGCCGATCACGACGTGGCAGCAGCATTTCGGCGACGCCACCACCGGCATCGACATCCTCGTCCTGGCGGCCACGTTCCTGTTTGACACCCTCGACGGCTTCCTCGACATTCTGCTCGACGCCGCCGCCCGCGGTGTGGCGGTGCGGTTTCTCGTCGGGGATCCTGACACTGCCACCACGATCCTGCGCGGCAAGGAGGAAGGCATCGGCGAGGCCGTCATCGCCCGCTGCCGCACGTCCGTGGAGTTGCTCGCCCCGCATGCCGATACCCCGGGGCTGGATATCCGCACCCACGACACCACGCTCTACACGTCGATCTTCCGGGTCGACGACGCCATGATCGTCAACTTCCACATCTACGGCTCACCCGGGCGCAACAACCCCGTGCTTGTGCTGTCGCGCCACCACGAACCACGGCTCTGGGCCACCCTCGAAGACGCTTTCACCCAGGTCTGGGATCGCGCCAGACCGCTCAGCGCGAAAGGCTGAACCCTATGCGAACCGACTACTACAACGACCCCAACGCCCCGCTGCCCAACAGCGTCGTTCCGTCAGCCTCGGCCATCGTCACCGACGAACAGGGTCGTATCCTGCTGATCAAACGCCGCGACAACACCCTGTGGGCGCTACCCGGCGGCGGACACGACATCGGCGAAACGATTGCCGACACCGCCGTCCGGGAAGTCAAAGAGGAAACCGGGCTCGACATTGAAGTCACCGGCCTTGTCGGTGTCTACACCAACCCGCAGCATGTCGTCGCGTTCACCGATGGCGAAGTCCGCCAACAGTTCTCTCTGTCCTTCACCACCAAGGTTCTCGGCGGTACCCTGGCCATCGATCACGAAAGCACCGACATCGCCTGGACCGATCCCGACGACATCCCCAATCTGGACATGCACCCGTCGATGCGACTGCGCATCGAGCACTACCTGCAACACCGCGACAGCCCCTACCTCGGCTAACCGGCTGGGTTTACAGCCAATCGCGTACCCGTCGGACCGCCGCCAACAGTTCGTCGCGCCCCGCGTCGACCGCGCGGTGCACCGGGTCCTCGGGTCCATAGCGGCCCAACACCTCGATCAATCGATCTCGCGGTGATACCGGCGCCCCGTCCGGCCCGGTCGTCAGATCGCAAAAGGTCAACACATCCAGAACATCGCTGGGCGGATCGCTGAACGCCGCTAAACCTGACAAGCCGCGCTCGGCAGCTTCCGCGTGCGCCCCAGTATGGAACGCCACCAGGGAGGCGACCAGCTCCCGAAAACCCGCCGCCCGGGCAAACTCTGCGCCATCGAGCGGATGAAACCCGGTCCGGCGCAACGACGGTGCGTAGCCGATATCGTGCAGCCACGCCGCTGCCACCAAAGAGTCCGCTGTCTGGGCATCGAACCGCCGACTCAGCCGCTCGGCAGTCGTCGCGACACCCCGCACATGCGCCAACCGCCGCAGCTGCCCCACCAGTCGCGTCTCGGCCTCTCGCCGTGCACGCTGCGCCAGCATCCCGCTCACAACCGCCATCCTACGAGTCCCATCGCCATGGCGCAGACCCGCAACTGATGCTCAGCGGAGCCCGGGCCGCCATAGCCCGCGAGGAACCGGCGGCTACCTGCGGGCTTCGCTACACTCCCTCTGCTCCCGTCCGCTGGCGCTCCCGTCCGCGCCGCTCGCTACGCTTCGCCCTCCGTCCGCCGCCACACAAGCTTGCACACGACGACGAGCGCTGTACATCTCAACGGCCACGGCATCCTGGCACCACGACAAGCCAGGACTGTCCTCGCTCCTCGCCGCATCGAGACGCCGCGGGCAGCAGGCGCGACCAACGCCCGCCTGACCGCCGCTGGCCTGCGATGTGAGAACTTTCTTTACTGCTATCAAGTCGATGGCGGCACGTTGCCACCAGCTCGACACCGCAGCCGCCCGACTCGAACGCCACGTCGACACCATCACCGCCACCGCCGCACCCGAGCTACAGCGTCGGGCCCGACACCGCTGCCACGCTGCTGACCGCCCTCGGCGACAACCCCGCTCGGATCGGCAGCGACGCCGCTTTCGCCAAACTCTGCGGGGTCAGCCCACTGGAAGCCTCCAGCGGCAAAACGATCCGCCACCGGCTCAATTGGGGAGGCAATCGCGACGCCAACCGTGCCCTGCACGTCATCCTGGTGGTGCGCATGCGCCGTCACCAGCCCACCCGCGACTACTTCGTTCACCGCCTGGCCGAAGGCAAAACCAAGAACGAGATCATGCGCTGCATCAAGCGTACATCGCCCGCGAGATCTACCACGCCCTCCGCCAACCCAGCAGAAGAACCAACGAACTCATTGCCTGAAGAACTCATTGCCTGAAGATAGGAGCATCTGGTATCAACTCCCGAAGGGCACCCGATCCGCAATGTCCACCCATTTCGTGGCGATATGGCACCTCTGTAGATGCCATCAATCCTCCCAGGTGAGTAATGTGCAGGTGGCTAATCGTTCAGGGTCATAGGGAACGCGAGATGATTTCCTTCATCACCTCATTTGTGCCGGCGTAGATTTTCTGCACGCGCTGGTCCACCCACAATCTCGAGATGGGGTACTCGGTCATGTACCCATATCCGCCGTGGAGCTGCAAACAGTCATCGAGCACCTTCATCGCTCGCTCAGTGGTCCACCATTTCGCCATGGCGACGGTCTGGACGTCGAGTTGGCCCGCGAGGTGTAGGTCGATGCAGTAGTCCAAAAATACTCGTGCGATGCGCGTTTCGGTTGCAGCTTCGGCCAAGATGAATTTCGTGTTCTGGAAGCCGAAGACGGGCCGTCCGAACGCTTCCCGCTCACGGGTGTATTTGAGTGTCTGCTCCACGGCAAGTTCCATCGCCGCGACCGCCCCAACCGCGACGATGAGCCGCTCTTGAGGTAGCTGCGTCATCAGCTGAATGAAACCCTGACCCTCGGTCTCGCCCAGGAGGTGCGAGCGGGGCACTCTTACGTCGTCGAAGAACAACTCGGAGGTGTCTTGTCCGCGTTGGCCGATTTTGTCGAGGACCTTGCCGCGCCGGAATCCGGGTCGATCGGCTTCGGCGACGATCAGCGAGATGCCGGCGGCGCCCTGACTTGGATCTGTCTTGGCGACGACGATGATCAGGTCGGCTTGCTGACCGTTGGTGATGAAGGTCTTTGCGCCGGTGATCACGTACTCGTCACCGTCAAGAATTGCTTTGGTCTTGACACTCTGCAGATCAGAACCGGTCCCTGGCTCCGTCATGGCGATAGCACCGATCATTTCGCCTGAGGCCATCTTGGGCAGCCACTGCCTCCGTAGTTCTTCGGCCGCATACTGGAGGATGTAGTGCGCGACGATTCCGCTGTGCAGCCCTGCGCCCCATGAGCTGTCCCCGACTCGGGCTTGCTCTTCGAGTACGACGGCTTCGTGCGCGAATGTGCCGCCTCCCCCGCCGTATTCTTCGGGTATGGACATGCAGAGCAGGCCTAGTTCGCCGGCTTTGTGCCACAATTCTCGGTCAACTTGGTGCTGGTCTGCGAAACGTTGCGCATGTGGGGCCAATTCGGTCGAGAAGAACTTCGCGGCAAGGTCACGAAGCTCGAGCAATTCGGCGCTCATCCAGGGAGAAATTGATGCTGTCACAGGATTCCCTCTCGGCTGTTCAATATCAATGGGTTTGATTTCTTAGGACGTTTCGATCTGATACTCGCCGGCGGAGTGACGCGCGCGTATGGCCTTCTTGTCGTATTTCCCGACGCTTGTTCGGGGAATCTCAGACACGAAGCTCCACCGCTCCGGGATCCACCACTTGGCGACCTTGTCCAACAGAAACGCGCGCAGTCGGTCGATGTCGACCTCGGCTCCACGGTGAACCACGACCAGGGCGAGCGGTCTTTCCTGCCATTTGTCGTCGGGAACTGCCACCACCGCAGCCTCGTAGATCGCCGGGTGACCAATCAGCGTGTTTTCCAGCTCGACTGAGGAGATCCATTCTCCACCTGACTTGATGACGTCCTTCGCACGATCGGTCAGCGTGAGATACCCGTCCGGGTCGATCCGGCCGACGTCGCCGGTGCGCAGCCACCCTCCGTCGAACTTGTCCGGATCATCGTCGCCGAAGTAGGCGCCGGTGATCCACGGGCCTCGCGCCTGTATTTCACCCGCTGATCGACCGTCCCACGGCACTGTCTTCTTGTGGTCGTCACGCAACCGGATCTCGACACCGCACATCGGCCGACCCTGGCTTTCGCGCATCTCCCACGCACGGGTCTCGCCTACTCCGTGCGCTGCGCGTGCGACGGTAGCCAGCGGCGAGGTTTCGGTCATGCCCCATGCCTGCACGATAGGCACGTTGTACTTGTCTTCGAATGCCCGCATCAGCGAGACGGGGACTGCCGATCCCCCGCAGGCAACCAGCCGAAGTGAGGAGATGTCCCGGGCGGGATTCGATTCCAGGTATCGATCGACATCGTTCCAGATCGTCGGCACTGCACCGGCGATAGTCGGCTGAGTCTCTTCGATGATCGACACCAGCGGCGCGGCTTGCAGATGGCGATCGGGTAATACCAAGTCCGCACCAGACATCAACGCCGCGTAGATCAGTCCCCACGCATTGGCGTGAAACATCGGGACAATGGCCAGGATACGGTCGGCCTCGCTCACTGCCAGGGCGTTCGACGTGCAGGCGGTCAGTGCATGTAGGTAGGTCGAACGGTGGCTGTAGACAACACCTTTGGGATTTCCAGTAGTCCCGCTGGTGTAGCACATGGCCGCGGCGGAACGCTCATCGATCTCGGGCCAATCGAAAGTCTCCGGTTGCTGCGCCAGGATCTCCTCGTAACGCAACACCGTCTTCCCGCATCGCTGCAGCGGAGCGAGGTCGCCGCCCCCGGTGGCGATGACCGTATGCACCGACTCCATCGCTGGTAGCGCACTAGCCAACAATGGCGCAACCGACGCATCCACCAGGATGATCTGATCGCTGGCATGGTTGGCGATGTACGCGAGTTGCTCTGGAGCCAAACGAATGTTGAGGGTGTGCAGCACCGCGCCCATGGAGGGAACCGCGCAGTAGGCCTCGAGATGTTCTTGGTTACTCCACTGAAAAGTGGCCACCCGTTGATCTGCCGTTATTCCGAGCCCGCGCAACGCATTGGCAAGTCGGCCCGCTCGCCCCAGGACGCTACGGTAGGACATACTTCGGTATCCAATTCCGTCGGGGGTGATCACCTCGCTGTTTCCGTGAATGGAGGCGGCATGGCGGACAATTGCCGAGATTGTGAGCTGGACGTCTTGCATCGTGCTGTGCATTACGCATCGGCCCTTCAGGCGAACAGGTCTGGATGGCGACTCGCATCGCCTATGAGCGTCCCGTAGTGGGTTCTGAGCGCTTGCAGGATCTCTGCCAGCGGTAGATCGTCGAAGGCGCCTCGATCCCTCAGATATTCCATGTGTTGTGTGCCGTCACCGGCGAACCCGTGCAGCAGGGCGTCTGTGCGCCCGTCGAAATCAATTGGCGGGACGCCGAACCGTGCGCATAGCTCGCGATTGAACGCCGGAGTTGCCTTGACCCAGACACCGCAGAGATGCATGAGGCTGTATCCGTGGTAGACGAAGACGTCGGTACCGCCCATCCGCTCACGCAATGTCTCGGTCTGAAGGTGGTTTCGGACATCGGCGAACCCCAGCCGCGCTGGGATGCCTGCTGCTCGGCAGGCCGCCGTCAAGAGCACCGCCTTCGGGACGCAGTAAGCGCGGTCTGCAGTTGCGATGGTGCTGGCGCGATACGCATGCGGGTCATCGGTCACGGTGTAGGGGTCATACCAAATCGAGTCGCGGACCGCAGTGAAGATGGCTATGGCCTTCGTGGTGTCGTCGACCGCGCCGCGGGTCGCCGATGCAACGAAGTCGCGTACCGATTCATGTTGCCAATCGAGGAACTCCGTGGGCTCCAGGTAAGGCGAGTTCTCACCGCTCATCGGTGCCGCAACGTCACAGGCAGTCCGTCCACGGGAATGGGCAGCGAGGTGTTGTCCCAACGCACGTGATAGTCGTTTGGGACCGTCCAAGTGTAGGTACGCAACATCTGGTGCAGGATTGCCTTCACCTCGAGTGTGCCGAACTGCATCCCAATGCATTTGTGCGCCCCCCCGCCGAACGGCACCCAGGCGAATCGGTGCTGTTGGTCCTCGCGCCGGGGCTCATCGAAGCGCGACGGATCGAAACGGTCCGGGTCGCTCCATATTCTGCGGTCGAAGTGATTTACGGCGGGTGTGATTGCGCACAAGGTTTCACGGGGGATGTGATAGCCGTCGATGGCGACATCGCGGACGGTCTTGCGCATCACCAGCGGAACGGGCGCCAGCAGACGCAGAGCTTCTTTGAGGATCAGATCGAGGACCGTCATCCGCTCCAGTTCGTCGATATCTGGCGAATCGTGACCGAAGGACCGCGCCTCCGCCGCTGCCTTCTCCTGCCACTCAGGATGTTTAGCGAGGAAGTAGGTGACAGCAGTGGTGGTGATCGTGGAGGTGTCATGGGCGGCCATCATGAGAAAGATCATGTGGTTGATCACATCCTCGTCGGAGAACCGTTCACCGTCTTCTGTGGTCGCCTGGCAGAGGGCGGCGAATAGATCGTCGGTCTCGCCTGCACGCGCGGCCGGCAGGTGTCGGGAGAAGTAGTCCTCCAACACGCGCCGCCCATGCACGCCGGCGCGGAACCTGGTGCCCGGGAGTGGAACTCGCACAAAGGAACTCGCCGCGCGAACAGTGGACACGAACGCCTCGTTGACAGCAGCGCTCTCGTCCTTGCCGCGGCCACCCATGAAGACATCCGTGGCAATATCGAGGGTGAGATTCTTCAACAACGGGTAGATCCGGACCGACGGACCGGTCGGCCACGCGGGCACGGCTGCGCGAACGCACGGGGCCACCTGCCCGACATATCCGGTCAGGCGAGGACGCGTGAACGCCTCCTGCATGATGCGCCGGTGCATCAAATGTTCGTCGAAGCTCATGAGCATCAACCCGCGATGGAAGAAAGCATCGATCAGGAAGGACCAGCCATCTTGAGAAAAGGCCTTGGCTTCGCTTGTGAACGCCTCACGCGTTGCGTCTGGACCGGCGATGACCACCATTTTGGTACCGAATGCGCCCATCCACGACACCGAGCCCAAACGTTCGTAACGCTCCCGACTGAATTCTGAACCAAATCGGATGTAGTCGACAGTGTGCCCCAGCAACGGGAGTCCAGCGTCCCCTAGGACGGCTCTCAGCCCAGATCCGGCGGGGGCCGGCGCAAGTTCCCGGACTCTCCAGTCCCGACTCCACTGTCGCCATTTGTCATCGACGACGCGGGGGGCGGGCGCCAACAGGACAGACGTCAACCGCTCCTTGGGGTGACGCGTGATTGCGAGAAGCTGATTAGCCACGATGCCTCCTGGGCGCTCTGCTGCACGGGTATCTGGTAATAGTTTACATAGATGTGCTGAATGTCAATATTCGAACAGTTAACAGTGAAATGTTAGACACCGCCTGCGACCCGGATCATCTGCGCAGCCTCGCGCGGTTCTCACTCGGGCCGTCTAACTGAAGGCGTTCAACGTGCCTGAATAGATAATCGTGACTGCGTGGTTTGCGGGTGAGGATCCGGTAGGCAAATGTAGGCCCAGGCCAGTTCGTCGGGATCGCGCCACTCGAGGTCGTGTACCAGCTCGCGCAAAGCGCCCACACCGACCTTCGCAGCCGCCGGCTCAATCGTGTGTTGTAGCTTTGCTCGATGTCTGGCCTGACGTCGACCGTACGCCCTGGGTCACTCGCCAAAATCTTGATGAGGGCACCGACATAGCGGACCTGAGACTCGATCATGTAAATGATCGACCCGGAACCGACATTCGTGTTCGGGCCATAGAGGAGAAAGAGATTCGGGAACATCGGGACTGTAATGCCCAGGTATGCGTGCGCCTGCGTCCCCCACACCTCGTCCAGAGTCACTCCGCCCCAGCCGCGAACACGCATCGGGGCGAGGAAGTCGGTAGCGCGGAAACCTGTTCCGTAAATGACGACATCCGCGCGATGGAGTACGCCATCGTCGGTCACGACTCCCTTGTCGCAAAGCTTCGCAACCGCGTTGGTCACCAACGAGACTTCACCGTTGGCAATCGCGGGGTAGTAATCATTCGAGAACAACACCCGCTTGCACCCCGGCGCATCTGATGGCGTGAGTTGCCGGCGCAGCATTGGATCGGCAACCTGCCGATGGAGGTGGTAGCGGGCGACCGCGCCGAGAATGCGTGACAAGGGCTTCGCGTCGACCAACGTCACTGCGAGCACTTCAAAAATCAGCCATACCGCGAAACGCTCAAGACGCAGCCACAGCGGCAGAACCTTAATCAGCTGTTGGTGAAGACGTCCGTACCTGCTGTCCCACTTCGGCAAAATCCAAGGCGCCGTGCGCTGATACAGCGTTACGCGCTGTGCCTCGTGTGCGATCCGTGGCACAAACTGTATCGCGCTTGCGCCTGTCCCGATGACGGCTACTTCCTTGCCGCGCAGCGATACCGAATGGTCCCAACGCGCCGAATGAAAACGCGGCCCCTCGAAGGTGTCTTCGCCGGCAATATTCGGCGTATGAGGTCGCGAGAGCTGCCCCACGGCCGAAATCACGACATCGCACCAGATCGTCTCGCTGGATCCGGTCACCAAACGCCAACGGCCGGCCTGTTCATCGAAGGTCATCTCGACGACTTCGGTCCGCGTGCGCAAATGCAGGTCCATTCCGTCGGCCAGGACGAGTCGGCGAAGATATTGGAGTATCTCGGGCTGTTCTGCATAACGTCTCGACCAACGAGTGTTGGGCTTGTCCGAGAGTGAGTACAACGCTGACGGCACGTCGCAAGCCGCTCCTGGATAGGTGTTGTCGCGCCAGACGCCGCCGATGTCTGCAGCCTTTTCCACCATGGTGAAGTTGGTGAATCCGTCCCTCTTCAGCTGATGGGCCATGGCGATACCCGCGACGCCGGCCCCGATGATCACTATCGACGGATCGTGTCCTCGAGGATCCCTCGCAAAGCCGCCTGTCATGAGACAGCTAAGAAGCAGTTGATGGCGCGGTGGCAGTGGAGCATCCACGGTCCCAACACTTTCACCGGTGGGCCGAAGCTTTCAGGAAGTTTCCAGCGCGGTGGATCGCCTCACGAGCCTCGGGCAGGATTCGGAACATGGCTTGGAACACGTGGATCTGTCCCCGGTACACCTGTATCTCAACGCTTGATCCGGCCGATCGGAGGCGGTCGGCAAGATGCCTCGAGTCATCGATCAACATTTCTCTTCCGCCTACCTGAATCAGGATCGGTGGCATGGACCTGAGGTCTGCGTCGAGCACGCTGATTCGCTCATTGCGGTGATCTGCACCAGCCACGTACAGGTCAAGAGCGCGGGCCGCGGACCGAGCAGAGGCGAAAGGATCACGGCGGCGAAGTTCGCGTGCCCTCGCGAGTTCACATGTCAGATCCAGGACCGGAGACATGAGAAGCATCGAATCCGGCAGCGGCAGTCCGTCACTACGTGCGCCAAGGGCGGTGGCCATCGTGAGCTGGCCGCCCGCCGAGTCCCCGGCCACCGCAACACCGCGTTCGCCGGAAGCCGAAGGCTGCCCTGTGACGAGCCAGCGGTATGCGTTCAGTGCATCGTCGGCGGCAGCGGGAAAGGGATAGCGTGGAGCTAGCCGATACCTCACCGCAAAGATGGGCCGACCGCTCGCGGAGGCAAGTTCACCGAGCAGGCCGCGGTGGGTAGCCGGTGAGCACATGGAGTAGGCGCCGCCATGAATGTAGAGCAACGGAACCGCGTGTGGATCGACTGCAGGAGAAGTGATCCAATCCCCGCGTATCTGATTCCCGGCGAACTCGGTATCTATTGTGCGAACCGCCACGCTTCGGCGGGGCCGCGATCCCACAAGCGCCATCCGGAGTACGCGATCCATCACCGCGAGGCCGTGGGCGCTCGACGGGATGAGTTGCGACAGCGGACGCAGTGTGTTTCGCGAAGTCATTGCCACGAAATGACTTGCAAGACTGGGGCGCCGGTCCGCCGCATCAGTGTTGGTCACCGTGCGCCAACGGATTCTGCGCGACGTTCAAATCGGTAATCGGAGAGCCGGAAGGTGCGGCTACGCCAGTAAGTCTCCAGGGTAGTTGACGGACGCAACGGAACATCGCCGTGTTTGTCGAAATAGTAACTGTTGGCATTGGAACAGCTCGGCTGCCAGAAAACCTGTCGATGTCGGCGGCTAACCATGTCACCGAAGTAGCGATCGTTCGCCTGCTGTCTGACCTCTACGTAATCAGCCTTCAGCGTGCGCGCACGACGAAGACAGCGGACGATATGCCGACTTTGCGCCTCGATGAGTGTGAAGTACGAGGAGCCGTTGTAACCATAGGGACCGAAGATATTGAAGTGATTCGGGAACCCTGGGACGCTCACACCCTCGAAGGCTTGGAGGCGGTGCTCATCCCACCAGGCAGACTGCTCCACTCCACCGCGTCCCTTCAGCACATAAGTCGGCATATTGCCCGACTCCATCACTTTGAACCCGGTGGCCAAGACCATGACATCGATCGGATAACTCTTGCCATCTTCAGTGTGAACCGAGGCATGGTCGACATGGGTGATGCCGCTGGTCTCGAGCGAAACATTGCGACGGTTGTACGTTGCGAGATAGGAATTGTGGAAACTCGGTCGCTTACAACCCAACGAATAGCGAGGAATGAGTTGGTCTCGAGTCACCGGATCGTCGACCGCCCGACGCATATAGCGTTTCGCCGCCTCTTCCATGAGGTCCGACACAGGGATCAACGAGTGAAAATGAGCTGCGATGGGAAATGTGAACTCGACGAACGCCTGACTCGCAGTGCGCGTCATCAGTTGTGCCCCTGGCACCAACCGCATCACTGTCGCGGCCCAGCTCGGTATGGAGAAATCCGGCTTCGGCAAGCAGTAAATCGGCGTTCGCTGGAAGACCGTCAGACTTGATGCGATCTTCGCGACTTCGGGAATCAGCTGCACCGCAGATGCCCCAGTCCCGATCACCGCCACCCGCTTACCGGTGAGATCTTTCGTATGGTCCCATCTGGCCGTATGCAGCGTCACGCCGGCGAAGTCGCGCACTCCTGGAATATCAGGCCACTTCGGCCGACTGAGAACGCCAGAGCAATTTATCACAAAACGCGCGGTCAGATTCTGACCAGAGGAGCAGCTCAGCCGCCATAGTGCGGCGCCTTCGTCGAAACAGGCTTCGTCCACAGTCGTGTTGAACCGGATGTAATTTTGGAGTCCGTATTTTTCTACACACCGCTCTGCATAAGCCTTCAACTCATCCCCGTGAGCGTAAGTACGTGACCAGGATGTTCGCATCTCATAAGAGAACTGGTAACTATAGGACGGAATATCGACCGCTATTCCCGGATACGTATTCCAGTGCCATGTACCGCCGACGCCATCGGCGTCATCGACTATAAGAAAGTCCGCAAATCCGGCCTTCAACAGGCTGATCGCTGTACCAATCCCAGAAAACCCGGCTCCGACTATTACAATTTCGTAGTGCTGCCCAGACTCAGAACCCATTACTTCCTCACGTGCGCTTTGATGTTTACCCTATCCGCTGCTGCAGTTCAGCGTGTTTGTGTCAACTTCAGGTCAGCATCGTCACGCCGAGTGATATCGTAATCCCGCATATCCAGACGGGACAGTTCCCTGGTGAACTGAGTCGCAAAGCCCGGATACATCGTGCCGTTATAGCCATCCTCTGTTAAATACCAGCTGCTGCAACCCGAGTTCCATGTCGTGCGTCGTAACCGCCGCTGAATATTGGAGTGGTACGCGTTTTGGCTATTCTCTTTCACATCCAGGGTATGGACTCCGTTACCTTGGTCGCGCAAGAGCTCGATCGCTTTTACGATGTAATCGATTGCCGCCTCCATATATAGAAGAGCGGAGTTGTGGCCAGGACCGGAATTAGGCCCGAAAGTGAAGAACAAATTCGGATACCCGGCCACACTCACGCTCTTGTAGGCAAATCTCCCCTCAGACCACGCGTCTTCGAGTTTTCGCCCGTCGCGCCCCAGGATCGGAAATGGCGTACCGCGTTTACACACATCGAAGCCTGTCGCGAATACTATGCAGTCCACCTCATGCTCGATGCCGTCGGCGGTTCGAATTCCGTTCGGAGCCAGTGTGGCGATCGGCCAGCTGACGAGTTTGCAGTTATCGGCCTGGAGAGCAGGGTAATAGTCGTTAGTCATAAGCATGCGTTTGCACCCAGGTCTGAACTGCGGTGTTAGCTGACGTCTCAACCAGGTATCCTTCACCTGCCGACGCAGATTCGCCTTCGCGGCCGCTTGGATGACAGATGTGGCAGCGGTATCCCAAACCATGCCCACGGCCATGACCTCATGCGCCCAAAACCACGCACCTCGTAGGGCCTGTTCGGTTGCCGGCATGCGCTTGAAAGTCGAACGCGCCCAGGCCGGATGCCGGAAATTCACCCTCGGTAGGACCCAGCCGGGCGTCCTCTGAAACACCTTGACCGACGCCGCCAACTGGACCAATTCGGGAACGATCTGCACAGCGCTCGCCCCGGTCCCGATAACCGCCACCCTCTTACCGCTCATGTCATAGGAGTGGTCCCACCGAGCACTGTGAATCTTTTTCCCCTCGTACGACTCGATGCCACGAATATCCGGGAAACTGGCGTCAGCAAGTGGTCCGCTAGCCATCACGACTGAACGGCCCCGATACCGCCTGCCGCCGGTCGTGTCGACAACCCACTCTCCGGCATCCTCGTCGAATTCCAGTGCACTCACGTCCGCACCGAAATGAATGAACCTCCCAAGATCGTATTTCGCGACAATCGCGTCGATATAGGCGAGGATCTCTGCGCTCCCCGAGTATGCGCGAGTCCAGCCTGGGTTCGGCTCGAACGAGTAGGAGTACAGCAATGACGGAATGTCGCAGGCGGCGCCGGGGTAAGTGTTGTCACGCCAGGTGCCCCCGACGCGATGTGATCGCTCCAAGATGACAAAGTCGTTAACGCCCGCTTGAAGCATTCTCATCGCCGTACCGATACCCGCGAAGCCGGCGCCGACGATCAAAGTCGTTACCGTGTCCGTCATTTAGCGACCGGTTCATAGGTCAGTTCATCCGTCCATGAAGGCGGTCGCCCGAGTACTTGCACGGGGAAGATGTCGATCGCATTGCCTAAGCGCTGGGAAACGAAGTGAAGGGGTTGGGACCGCTTGATCGAGGAGGACATGTGGGCCTTCAAGATGTGATATCCAGGCACCCTCCGCGTGTGCTCACTGCGGTCCCCGACATTGCCATATCGCGTCACCGCGTTGTACAGCTTCTCTTCGGATAGCCCCATCGCGTTGAGATTCATCAACATGCGCGTGAGAAGCGGTATATACAGCAACGCGCCAGTGAGAATACGGGGGTCCATCACAGCGCCGACCGTTTGGATTGCATGGATTCGCATGGGACTGGCGCCGAGGTCATTCAGGACTTGAAAACCTACTGCAAGGTGCCGCGATTCGTCGCTGTTGACCTTATTGAATACTTCCCCGCAAATTGGGTCGTCGACCTCATCAAGGAGAAATTTCAGCAGGGCCCCGTCCAGCGCGGTCTCCAGTGCGGGAATCGCGGCGCCGATGACAGTCAGAGGAAGAGCCTCAGCGTACCGATCTAGCCACTCGATCACGAGACGGATGTTCTTATTCGGTACAGGCTTTTCGCCTTCCTCGATCATGCCCCAGCGACGCATCAGAGCAAGTTCGGCGTTGGCGTGACGCTGCTCCTCGGCGTGAAAGTAACGGTAAATGTCTCCGAGCGCTTCGAAGGGCGCCTTCGGGGCCATCGCAGCAAAGGCGCGCGCTCCGACATGCTCAATCCACACCACGTCGGACATGAATTGCTTGAGTTTGGGACGCTGTTCGTCGGTGATCAACTCCGCACCAGGGGCGCCCCAATCGATATCGGCGAGAGCCCATTGCTTGTTCTTGATCGTCTCGAGCATGTCGCTATATGCGAACGCCATTTCACTGCTCCCTCTGTTCGGCTGGATCGTTCCATGAGGCCACGCGCTCCACCAGCCCCAACGCCCGCGTAAACTGACCGGGTAAAGCTCTTTTCAGTTGCCACAAAATTTTCGCGTCCAGTTGGGGCACTACATAGATTTGTCCGCGATCGTGCGCGTTCAAGGTCGTTCGAGCCACTTGATCCGGCGAAATGCCGGTCCACCTCATCAGGTTGGTCGCGAGTTTCGCCGCCGACTCCTCAATCTGAGGATTTTTGGCGATGTTCGTCTTGACGAAGGTGGGGCAAAGCACTGTGACATTGACGTTAGTACCGCTCAGTTCGGCCGCCAAGGTCTCGGACAGAGCGAGCACTCCGGCCTTACTCACGTTGTATGCCCCCATTCGGGGCGCCGAGCCGAAACTCGCGGCGGACGCCACATTGATCACTCCGCCACGGCCGTTGCTCCGGAGCCGGGGAACGAAAGTCTCGCACCCGTAGATAACACCCCAAAGGTTGACAGAAATCGCAGCGTTCCAGTCCTCGACCGACGTAGCGCCGATGCGATTGCCGCCCGCACCGATTCCGGCGTTGTTGATCACCAGGCTCGCCGCCTTGCCAAACCAGTCTTCACTGGCATCAGCGAGGTTACGGACCTGCTCAAGGTCGGTGACGTCGCATACGACGTCGAAACCCTCGCCGCCGGCCTGCCTCACCAACTCGGCCGACTCTTTCGCAGTGATGGGGTCTTTGTCCGCACACACAACACGTCCACCTCGGCGTGCAAGCTCAACGGCGAACGCGCGGCCGATACCGCTCCCTGCGCCTGTGACTACTGCGTGGGCGCGGTGGGTTCTACCTGGTGAACTACCGAACGGCAAGAACCTCATCTGCTTGCCTTTCGGATCGCGACACTGATTTCCGGTGCGGGAGACCATTGATTTGGGGGCATCAGCCACCATTGGTGTCGCATGCCACCAGTTTGGTCGTGAGCCCGACGTTTTGTCAAGATGTTTGATGTGCGGTCGAGAAACACGCGCTGGGGTGGTCGGACCGGTGCTGAGCGTCGAGCAGAGCGACGGCAGCAATTGATCGAGGCTGCGACCGAGATTTGGAGTGAGAGCGGTTGGGCCGCAGTGACTATGCGCGGCGTGTGCGCCCGGACAGGGCTCAACGATCGATACTTCTACGAGGACTTCAAGACGCGCGAGGATCTTCTCGTCGCAGCGTGGGATGGCGTTCGCAATGACATGCTCGGCGAGGTTTCCGCGCTCTTCGACGAGCGTGTGGATCGGCCGCCGATCGAAACCATCACCGCGGCGATCGCCATCGTGGTCGACCGGATCGCACGCGATCCTGGCCGGGCGCACATCCTCCTCGCTCAGCATGTAGGTAGCTCACCGCTGCAAGATCGCCGCGCTGTGGCGCTGCAGGAGGCAACGCAGTTGGTCGTCGAGGCAAGCCGGCCACATCTCAGAGAAGACGCCGACGAGACGGCCCTTCGTATGGACACTTTGGTTGCGGTGGGGGGGTTCGTCGAAGTCATCACGGCCTGGCACTCCGGTTTGCTCGCGGTGACCGAAAAGGAAGTGGTCGCGCACACGAGCCGACTGGCTGAAACCTTGGCTCAACGCTACGTCGTCAGCGGCTGAGGCTTAACCTTTCCGTGAGTTTCGAGGCCGACTGCACTTGTCTGTATGACTGTCGCCTTGACCCGCCACCGGGCATCCAATCCGTGACGACAGGCGCGCTGTCGATTGTTTGGAGGAACGACGCAGAAACAGTGTCTTTCTGCGTCGCCCTCCTCACGCACTTTTGCTACCCCGGCTGAGCGATGACCTTCTGTGAGCCGTCTTGGTCGAACAGTTCCTTGCTCCATCGCTCCAGGACCGCGGTGCTGTCCCAATCATCAGGGTGGAAGCCGGGGCGGTTGTACGAACGGAATCGCTGCAGCGCATCGGCGGTGAACATCGGGGTGCGACTGAAGCGACGTAGGCTACGCACCAACGTGACCGGGTTATACGAGGCCTTGTCAGAGGCCATCGACAGCGCAGTCTGCAGAATGAGTTCGCCGAACAGAATTGCAGAGGCGATCCGCATGCCCCGTACGCGGGTGCGCTCGGTGCCTCCAATCAGCCGATAGGCGTCGAAGGCGACGGCTTTGTGCTCCGACTCCTCGAACGCATGCCACAGCAGAATCGGTCGAACCTCTGTCTGTCCGATGAGCTTCTGCGCGTCATCGCTGGTGAGAATGATTTCAGCGAGCGTCGCGGTGTAGTGCTCCAATGCAGAGGTCATCGACAGCCGCATTTCTGGCGAAAAGCGCCGCTCCAATCGCTTGATCAGGCGTGCGACGTGGCGGTCGATCCGCGCGGTCGGATAACCCATGGCCTGGAGCCGTTCGTTGAGGAGCCGATGCTGGTGTCGGTGTGTGGCCTCTTGCCCGATGAAACCCTTGACCGCTGTCAGCAATTGGGGATCGTCGATGGAACTCTGGAAATACTTGACCGAGCGGATGAAGAAGTCTTCCCCTTCCGGGAAGGTCGCAGAAAGCACCGAGATGAAATGGCTCATCACCAGGTCGCCATCCACGAAGTGTCGCCGCTTCGTGGAGGTGGGCATGGGGAAACGAACGCGCCGGGGTTTTGGCAATACACGGCTCTTGGTCGAGGCTCGATCTTCCGGCATCTTGACGGGGTCCTTCCTCCGTTGCGTGATCTGACTTTAGGCCTTGTCACATGAGACTGCCAGAATGTAGGGCATGAGTCCAGCACGTGTTTATGGCGGGCTGTCCGCAACTCAACGCGATGCGCAGCGCCGCGCACTGCTGATTGACGCCGCGGTCGCGCTCATGGGCAAGCAGGGAGCCGCCGCGTGCACCGTGACCGCTGTGTGTACGGAGTCAGGAGTGACGAGCCGGTACTTCTACCAGCAGTTTCGCGACAGAGACGCGCTCCTGCGTGCGATGTTCACCAAGATCTCCACCACCTTCCAAGCCGTGATCACCAAGGCGATACCGGATGACACCGTTGCTCCTCAAGAACTCGCTTACGCTCCGATAAAGGCCCTGGTTCAGATGATCGAGAACGATCCCAGCATGGCCCGCATATTGTTTGTCGAATCGGGCGCTGAACCCCTGCTTCGGCAGCTGCGAAGCGAACTGATGTCCGAATTTGCGGAGCTCGTCCTCAGAGAGGCCCGCCTGCATCTCGATATACCCAGCGAGGTGATTCAGGTCGCAGATCTCGCCGCTACCTACGGTGTCGGGGGCCTGTTCGAGATTCTCCGTCGCTGGATAGACGGACAACTAAACCTATCGACCGAAGTGCTTATCGAGCATTGTGCGGGTTTTCTCGGCAGTCTTGGCCTGTATACCCTCGGCCAGAAACCTGACCCGGCCGCTTCGCACATCCAGGTCGATATCAACTCCCCGGCGGGCCACAACAGATGAGACCGGCGGTATTTTCGCCGACACGCTGCGGCGTCACGCTACCGAAGGCTGGTACACCACGATGTGGTCGAGTACGCGTTTGCTTAGCAAACCCCCTGTCGGCCCCGGTTCAATCCTGAGCAGCCTGCGCCGGTTGAAAAATGAGCAGATTTACGGGTTGAGTCATCCTTCCCAGGGTGGTCGCGCAGTGCAGCGTATTGACGACGCCTTCTGTATGGAGCTAGTGAAGTGATCCAGCGTGACGACGACGAATAACCCGGACGCGGACGCGACCAGCTGGCCGGTGGCTTCCTCGCGCAATTCTGTCCGCACTTCGAGTTTCCGGCCGGTTCTGGACACGAGCTCCGCGCTGACCTCGTAGGGAACCCCCAGCAATACCGGCGCGAAGAACTCGGTGTCGAGCTTACGGGTGACGGCCATCTCACCGACGACGTAGAGCAGCATGCCCACCGTGTCGTCAAGAACCGTCATGACTGCGCCGCCATGTGCGATCCCGGGTGCGCCGCGATGTCGGCCGTCGAAGATATGCCTGGCGCCCACCCCGTCGCCACGCCGACGCGCTCGCAGGCGATGACCGTGCGGATTGTCTGTGCCGCAACCAAGGCACCACGGATGGTGCGCATCGAGGTAGTCGCCGTCGGCGGCGATAACACGATTCTGAAAGTTATGCCACCACGCGATGGCCGAATCTTCTTCCGCTTGCTCGTCGATGACGAAATCCTCCTAAATAGGACCACGCAGTGCATGGACCACCATGCGACTGAAGAACTGCGCCGACGTCGGCTGGGCTGATCGCCCGAAGACAGTATGTAAAGGACTCGTTAGCCCGCCGAGATCATCGCTGCGGTACACCTTCCAGTTCCGTCACTATCAGCCATTTGGTCCTGCCCCGCAATACGCCCTCGACGCTGTCGCCGCATAGCTCGCCCGATAATGCTCGGGGTCGTCGTCGGTGCTATAGGGGTCATACCAAATCCTGTCCCCCACAGCGGTGACGGTCAACCTCGCCTTCTGCACAAGGGTCACGAACGTCACCGACCGCGTTCTGGGCGAAGCGCTGAACATCGTCATGCTGCCAATCGAGAAACCAGTAGTCTTCAGGAAACTCGATTGATTTGAAGTGCCACTCACAGATAGCCTTTCAGATGAGCTTCGATGCCGGTATCGACAGTGCCAACGGATCGACTGGCCGTTTCGAGGGCTTCGACGAGGCGCGTTTCGGCGTCCGGGATCGTCGCGGCGACTTTGGCCGCAGCTAGACTACGACTCCGTAGCGATGTGCCGGCATCCGTGGCTGCGGCCGCAAGCGTAGACCACGCTTTGGAAGCATGTCGGGCCGCGGCAGCCGCTTCGGCAGTGGCGGCGTCATCTAGGAGATCGGCGATGTTCTGGCAACCGTCTGCCTGCAGCGTACGAAAGAGCCCGCCGCCGGTACCGGCTTTCTCGATGAACGCCCCGAGCCCGAACAATGCCGCGGTCAGGGCATCGTCATCGAACAGCGTTGGCCAATGCCCTACGTCATCGGCGAAGTCCTGCACACCCTTCAAACCGGAAGATTCGACTTCAGCTGCCTCGATGCGCAGTAGCGGCGCACCTACGGCACCGCCGCGCATGAACGCTGCGCTCGCGGCGAGTGCAGCGGCCGCGATCGGCCCAAGGTCTGGCACTCGCTCTGGCCAGTCGACGTGATATGTGGTGTGCCGGGTAGGTGTGGGAAACCCGACCGAGGACCGCGCCCGGCGTAGGTCGTCGTAGGCCACCGTCTGGGTTGTCTCGCGGTCATTATCGACCACATAGGCGACCCGTTGTTCGTCATCGTATCCGGTGATGACAATGTCGTGACGGCTCATGTGCAATCGGACGCGCAGGTAAGGAAGTTCGCCGATGTCAGCCCAGACCATGACGGGTCGACCTTTGTCGATTTCGTCGGTCACAAATGCCCATCCCACGTCCGGGTCATCGGTCGATCGCACGACGAACTTTGCGCCAACCCGGGAGAGGTAATCCTGTTCCAGGTCGCTTCCTCGTCCTACCAGGTACACCTGGGGGAACAACTGCGTAGAGCGGACGTACGAGAAGTCCAAGACTCCGCCGAGGGTGAAGACCAATCCTTCACTGAGTGCTTCTGTCCCCCATCCGAGTTGGGCCCATTCAGTAAGGTCACGAAGCGCACCGGAACCACAGTGCCCTCCCCTCCTATGGGGATAGGGAACTTGAATCCTCGTCATCGCCGCTTCCTTCCTTGTCAGTAGCACTGTTGAGACTCGTCAAAAGCTACGTTTCATCACGGCTTCCCGGCTGACAGTAGGTGCCAACACCAACACGCGTGACCGCAGCCAACCTCAGCCGCGCATCTCGACAGCCTATGGCGATGGGGCACATTGACTTTCGATCGCTAGTCCTGCATCAACACGTCAACGGTAAGAGCCACAGACGCGCAGCACTCAACCGTTGTACTCAGCTCGCTTGCTCCCGTGGTCGCGCTCCCGCGCTTCGGCTGCTTTATCAGAATCGGATGAGTCCTCGGATGTTGCGGCCCGATCGCATATCCGCGTAGCCTTCGTTGATCTGATCGAGGGTGTACTCACGGGTGATCAGCTCATCCAGCTTGAGGTGTCCGGCGTTGTAGAGCTCGACGAGCCGCGGGATGTCGTGGGCGGCGTTCGAAGAACCGTACAGAGCGCCGCGGATCTGCTTTTCATACAGCGTCAATTCCAGCAGTGAACCCGACATCGAGGTGTCTTCGGGGTGCCCGATCGCGGTAACGACCACACGGCCGCGTTTACCGACCAAGGACAGCGCCTCGCCGATGTAGGACCCTTCGGCGACATCGGTGGTCAAGACGCAGACATCGGCGAGTTTGCCGCGGGTGATGTCACTGATCAGTGACCAGGCCTCGTCGATCGTGGCAACGGCATGCGTCGCACCGAAACCGCCGGCTTGTTCACGCTTGAACGCCACCGGATCGACAGCCACGATGTTCAACGCGCCCGCGATGCGGGCACCCTGAATCGCATTCATGCCGATGCCACCGGCTCCGATCACCGCCACGGTATCCCCGGCACGCACCTCACCGGTGCGCACCGCCGACCCGTACCCGGTCGTCACACCACACCCGATCAACGCCGCCTTGTCCAGCGGTGTCCCCTGGTCGATTTTGACCAGAGACGCCTTGGGGACCACGGTGTATTCCGAGAACGTGCCCAGCAGGCACATCTGGCCGACGTCCTCACCCCTGGCATGGAAACGGTAAGTGCCGTCGATCTGGGGTCCCATCATGAGCGCGGCACCCAAGTCGCACATGTTCCCCATCCCCCGCGCGCAATAGGAACAGTGCCCGCACGACGGCAGGAACGTCAGGATCACCGAATCGCCCTCGGCGACGTTCTCGACACCCGCACCCACTTCGACCACGGTGCCGGCACCCTCGTGGCCACCGACGACGGGCAGCGGAATGGGCAGGTCGCCGGTCACGAGGTGTTCGTCGGAATGGCACAACCCGGTCGCGGTCAGCTGGACGAGCACTTCATCGGGGCCGGGAGGATCCAACTCGATGTCCTCGACTTCCCACTTTTCTCCTAGGCCCCACAGCACTGCAGCACGTGTCTTCATGTGTGTCTCCTTAACGTCAGTGTTTCGGTCGCAGTGGATTGATGATTCACGCCAGCGTCTCGATGATGAGGTCACCGTCGGCGAACTGGCGGCGCAGCTTCTTCTTGTCGAACTTGCCAGTGGAAGTCAGCGGAATGTCGGTGACGAACGCCCACCGTTCCGGTAGCCACCACTTGGCCACCCGCGCACGCAGAAATTCGGTCAGCTCCGCCGCGGTGGCGGTGCGGTCGGCAGCCAGGACGACCACCGCCAGCGGCCGTTCCTGCCACTTGTCGTCGGGCACTCCAATCACCGTGGCGGTGCGCACCGCAGGGTGAGCGGCCAACTCGTTCTCCAATTCCACCGAGGAGATCCATTCGCCCCCGGACTTGATGACATCCTTGGAGCGGTCGGTCAGCGCGATGAGCGCGTCCGCGCTGATCGTCCCGACGTCCCCGGTACGCAACCACCCGTCCGGCGACGCCGCCGGACTGTCATTCTCGTAATACGACTGAGTGATCCACGGGCCGCGGACTTGAATCTCCCCCACCGATTTTCCGTCCCACGGTTGTTCTGCACCGCTGTCATCGACGATGCGGGCCTGCACACCGGCCACCACCCGGCCTTGGGTTGCGCGCAGGTGAAGCGACCTCTCCGGGGTATCAGAACTCCGCGGCAGAGCGACCGAGGCCAGCGGGGAAGTCTCAGTCATCCCCCAAGCCTGCACAATGCGGATGCCCAGCTCGTCATAGGCGGTCATCAACGACCGCGGAACCGCCGAACCACCGCAGGCCACCATCTTCAGCGAACTCACGTCATGGCCAGGATTGTCGCGCAAGTAATGCAGAACATCGGTCCAGATTGTCGGCACCGCCCCCGCCATCGTCGGCCGCACCGCCTCGATCATCTCCACCAAAGGCCCCGCCTGCACGAAACGGTCAGGCAGCAGAAGCTGCGCGCCGGCCATCATCGCCGCATACGGCAACCCCCACGCGTTGGCGTGGAACATCGGAACGATCGCCAACACCGTGTCGTCATGACCGATGCCCAAGGCATTCGAGGTGCACGCCGCCTGAGAGTGCAACCACGTCGAACGATGGCTGTAGACAACACCTTTCGGGTGCCCGGTGGTACCGCTCGTATAGCACATCGCTGCAGCCGACCGCTCATCGACATCGGGCCACTCGAACGTACTCGACTGGGCGGCCACCACATCGTCGTACCGTAGGACGTCCTTTCCGCACCCCTCGACCGCGGCAAGATCGCCGGTTCCGGTCACTAGCACCGTGCGCACCGAGGTCATCGACGGCAACGCCGCCGCCAAAAGGGCAAGCACCGTACTGTCGACGATGATCACCCGATCCTCGGCATGATTGGCGATCCACGTCAGCTGTTCCGGCGGCAGCCGCAGGTTCAACGTATGCAGCACCGCGCCCATCGACGGCACCGCCGCGTAACAGTCCAGATGCTCCTGGTTGCTCCATTGCAGCGTCGCGACACGCTCATCTCCACGGATGCCGATCTGGCGCAAAGCATTTGCCAACCGTGCCGCACGCTCACCCACCTCGCGATAGGACACCCCAGAGATCTGCCGGGGTCCGCGCGCAGTCAGCACCTCGCGATCGCCATGGACTGCCGAAGCATGGGCCACGATCGCGGGCACAGTCAACGCAACGTCCTGCATCGTGCTCCTCATCGCACACCCGCCCTACAGCCCGCGGTGAGGCGAGGGTCACGCATCGATGAGGTCCTGCCGATTCTGGCTCTCCAGCATCAACCGGTACTCGGGGAACAGGTTCTTGGCCTGCGGGATCAACTTGATCAACTTCGGCACCGGACCTTTCGCACGTACCGTTCCCTTGGCCATCGCCATCGTCAAGTTCACCTTCCCCAACCAGAACTTGTTCCCCGTGTCTGCCGACATGAACAACTCCACGTTGGGCACCGCGGTACTGGCCGCTCCGGTCTCCACCACCTTGTTCGGCATGTCCACCGTCACAACCGCATCCGGATCTGTGTAATGCACCCGCAACACCACACCCGAATTCGCGAGCTTGTCCGCCAGACCCTCCTTCTCCAAACCCCGCCGAAAGATCCCGCCCAGGAAGGCATAGACCTCGTCCTCGTCCCTAAATACCGCCACCGTCAACCTCAACTAACCTCATTGTCAGAACAGAACAGAACAGAACAGGCACCGACTTCTGACGCTGCTCCTCCGGAAAGAATCGTCATGCTCGTTGGGAAACCCCACTAGGTCCTGATGCGCTGCGCCAAGGCGACCGCCGGGCAGCCGCTAGCGTTCCTTTGCCAGCGGGGCTGGATGGCAATTGTCACTGAAGTACCTCTCCAAGACACGCGTCGCATCCGCCGTCGTCGTTCCCACCGCCTACGCACCGCCGGCACCTCAGTCCGAGCCGGCGAGCACCAGTTCGGCCCGTTCGACGGCGACTTGCTGCGTGATGACCCGCTTGCTGAACATGAAGTCGCGGGGACGGTTGATGCAGTCGGCGGCAAGAAGCTCGCCGGCACGGAGGTAGAAGCAGGTGAAGTCGCGCTCCCGGGTCGGGTCGCCGCTGAGGACGACCTCGTCGTACCCGGTGTTGAGACCGGCGATCTGGAGCTTGAGGTCGTATTGATCTGACCAGAACCATGGAAGGGCCGCTATCTTCTTGGACTTCCCACAGACGGTCGCGGCGGCGACCTTGGCCTGCTCGGCCGCGCTCGGCACGGACTCCAGGCGGATGCGACGGCCGTAACGGGCCATGTCGTGGCTGGCGCAGTCCCCGGCGGCCACGATGTCGGGGTCGCTAGTCCGGGCCTGATCGTCGATCACGACGCCGTTGTCGACGACCAGGCCCGCGGTGGCGGCGAGCTCGGTGTTCGGCTCCACGCCGATGCCGACAATGACGAGGTCGGCGGGAATTGATTCGCCACCGGCCAGGATTACTTCGCGGACCCTGCCGTCGCCGGACAGAGCCTCGACCAGCGTGCCCGTCCGGATGTTGACGCCCTCCTCCCGGTGGATCCGGTCGAAGAACTCCGATACCTCCGGGGCGGTGACCCGTTCAAGGACGCGCCCGGTCGCCTCGAGCAGGGTGACCTCCAGACCCAGTGCACGCAACGAGGCGGCTGTCTCCAGTCCGATGTAGCCGCCGCCGACGATCACCGCCCGACGCCCGGGGCCGGCGGCCTCTCGGATCATCTCGCCGTCCGCGGCGGTGCGTAGGTAGAAGACTCCGGCCAGGTCCGCTCCCGGGGTGGGGAGCCGACGAGGCCGGGCGCCAGTGCACAGCGCGAGCTTGTCGTAGGGCAGTGCGTCGCCGGTACTCAGCACGACATGACCAGCCGAGCGGTCGACCGCCGCCACCGTCGCATCCAGGAGTCGGATCCGCTGCTTGGCGTAGAAATCCGAGTTGCGGATCGCGAGTTCGGCCAGTTCGCATTTGTCGGCCAGGTACGACTTGGACAGCGGGGGCCGCTGGTAGGGCAACGCCGACTCATCGCCGACGAGGACGATTTCGCCGTCCCACCCTTCTCGGCGAAGACTGGCGGCGAGCTGGGTGCCCGCGTGGCTGGCCCCCGCGATGACCGCTCGCTGCACGGTCATGCGCCACCTTTCGGGGTGAGGCGGACCATCAGCTTACTGATCCCCCTCACGAAGTTGGACTGCACGTACTCGGGCTCACCGACGACCTCGATGTTCTCGAACCGCGGAAGCAGCTCCTCCCACAGGATCCGCAACTGCATCTCGGCCAGCCGGTTACCCATACAGCGGTGCACGCCGAAACCGAAGGAGATGTGGTTACGGGCGTTGGCCCGATCGATAATCAGGTCATCGGGCCGATCGAACACGCGCTCGTCGCGGTTGCCCGAGGCGTACCACATCAGGACCTTGTCGCCCTTGCGGATGAACTGCCCGTTGAGCACAGTGTCGGCCTTGGCGATCCGGCGCATATGCGCGAGCGGGGTTTGCCACCGGATGATCTCCGAGACCATGTTGGGGATCAGCTCGGGGTTCGCCTTCAGCTTCTCAAACTGGTCAGGGAACTCGTTCAGCGCCAGAACACCACCGCTCATGGAATTGCGGGTCGTATCGTTGCCACCCACGATCAGCAATACCAAGTTGCCCAAGAACTCCATCGGGCGATCGATCAGGTCCTTGGTGCTCTCGTCGCTCTGCAACATGGTGATCAGATCGAAGCCGGGCAGCTCTCCGGCAGCTGTCCGGGCTGCCTTGTCCCGCCAGTGAGCGCTGAGACCTCTAGCCATATCGACCATGCCGCGAAATATCTCGTCGTTGTCCGAGGGCCCACCGTTGGCTTGCTCCATGGAGGTGGCGAGATCGGACCATTGGACGAGCTTGCGCCGCTGCTCGAACGGGAAGTCCAGCAGCGTGGCCAGCATGCGCGCGGTTAGCTCGATCGAGACGTGCTGCACCCAGTTGAACGGTTCGCCAAGCGGCAGAGCGTCGAGCACGTCTACCACCCGCTCGCGGATGAGGCCCTCCATCTCACGCAGGTTCTTCGGTGCGACCACACCCTGGACAGCCTGCCGTTGCCGGTCGTGTTTTGGGGGGTCCATCGCGATGAACATCGCAATGTCGAGGAAGCGCGGCGGGCTCCCGATGACGATGAACGGCTCGGAGGAGAAGACCTCGTGGTTCTTGTCGACGGCCACGATGTCGGCATGCCGCGTCACCGACCAGAACGGGCCGAACGCGCTGTGGGCCTGATAGTGCACGGGAGCCTCGTTGCGTAGGCGCTCGTAATAGGACTTCCAGCGACCCTGACGATAGAGGAAAGGATTGCTAAGGTCGATGTCGGTCAGTTCAACCTCGTCAGCCGGCGGGATCGGTCGCTCGATGAAGATTTTTTCACCGTTGGTGCCGGTGACCCAGCGCCGCGTTCTGTCGTAGAGGTGGGCGCCCTGGATTATTCGGTCCATCGGAATTGTTGCCTGAGCCTTGGCAGTGACTGCCTCGCGAATATTGCTCACGTCTCACCTCTCTTTCGTCATCACAGTTGGAACTCGGGCAGATGGACGATCAAACCGTCCCACGCCTCAGAGACCTGCATCTGGCAGGACAGCCGGGAGGTCGGCTGACGCTCGGGGTTCATCGCGAGCATCTCCTCTTCATTGGCCCCGGAGAGGCCGACCCGATCGGACCATTGCGGATCGACGATCACATGGCAGGTGCCGCACGCGGCTTCGCCTCCGCAGTCGCCGTCGATGCCGGGCACCGCATTGTTGGTCGCGACCCGCATCAGTGACTGACCTTCCTCGAGAGGCGCCTCATACTTCTCGCCGCCGTGGGAGACAAATGTGACAACTGCCATAGCCAGGCTCCTTGCGTGTCCTCAGTTACTTGACACAAGTCTTGCGCCAGATGAGCGCTGCGGCTATGTTCGCCGGAGTCAGAAACTTGTGATTTCGGCTCAAAGGGGCCATGGTCAGTGAACCCCAATGACGCGGGTGTGCCCCCACTCGCATTCGTGCAAATGCTCGAGAGCCCGGCGTTTGACCCAGACGCCGTCGCGCGGCTTCGCAACATCATGGCTCGCGAAGGAACCGACGAGGCGACGCTGATTCAGCGTGATATCCAGGCCCCGTTACGGTGGTTTCGTGAGGCGTACCCCGGTCTAGACATCGATCAGGCAACGCTGCTCGGATTTGCGTTAGCCGAACAGGCACAGTTGACGTCCTTCGGCCCGCTGAGTGTTCCGCTGGTCAGCGCGGGCTCAGTGGCCGAGATCGTAGAGCTGCTGACTTATCTGCCGTTGATCACGACGGCTGTCAAAGCACAGTTTCATCCAGATGACCAAGGCCTCACCGTCGGGCTCTGGGGACACACCAGCGATCGTGCCCTGGACTGCCTCGCCGTCACGTACGCCGGGTTGGCGTTGTTGCGACTGCTGGACATGCTCGTCCGTGCGGCGCCGACCCTCACACTCCACTTGAGTTGGCCAGCGCCCGCCGCCTTGAAAGATCGCGAGGACGACCTTACCGCCGGGCGCCTGTTCTTCGACGCTCCGATGTCCTTCCTCCATGTTCCCGCGGACACGCTCAACGAGGTGTGCCGGTTCTCCGATCCCGTCGCATACCGACTCGCCATCGTCGATCTGCAGCGAACTCTCGACCAGCGGAGCGAAACCACGTCGTTCTCGGAGAAGGTGAGACGGCTGCTGCAGAAGGAGCCCGGACGCCGAAGTAAACATTGGTTCGCACATGAGCTGTCGATGTCCACCAGCACACTCAAGCGGCGCCTCTCCGAAGAGGAGACCACCTTTCGCGAGTTGCGCCAAGCATTCCTGCGCGAGCGCGCGATGCTGCAGCTACTCGACCGATCCCTATCGGTGAGTGAGATCGCCACGGATCTCGGATACAGCGACCTCGCCAACTTCTCACACGCCTTCAAGCGATGGACCGGCCGCTCTCCGAGCGAGTTTCGGCTCTCACCACATTGAGCTGTCCCGGCGGGTCCGGAGATCCCGACCTTTGCGGCGTCTTTCTGCAGCGTCGCCTCTCCCCGGGTGTTCGATGAAGGCCCGAGCCTGCGCGCCGGGCAGCAGATTCACCCGGTCACACAAGCCGGCCAGATGCTCGGCCAGCACCGAATCCAATTGGCGGGCATAACCGAAAGTGAACTCCCGCAACAGCGTTCCCATCGTTGACGGGGGATACACCCGGCGGAAAAAGGGTTTTTATGCCGCCAGCGCGGACCAGGTCGACATCATCGATGTAATCCGCGCCCGCGTACATGCTCGCGATCAGGGTGGCCAGTTTCGGAGCCGGATTGGCCGACCTCGACTTGACCCTGGGAGCTGCGATGTGAATCTTGTTGGCCAACAACTCCGATAGGCCTGCCTGCTCAGCCAGCGCCATCACCGGCACCAGGCCCGCGCACGACACCAGATGTCCTCATCGAACACATCGGACCGCGGGGTGAACGTGTGGGACACTCGCGCCGGAAGTGCCGTTCTCGAACTGGACCGATTGTTGCCTGAACAATATCAATCTTCCCAGCTCAGAACGCACTTTCCTTATCCCGACACCCCGACAAACAGTCCATTGTCAGTGGATCGAGGCTAAGACCGCTCAAGTCACAGCTATCTATAGCCAACGCCGAGGTAGCGGAGCGCCACCCGCGAGATCCGCGCACCCGTGGTGGCGATGTCCGCGGAGGGAAGGACGACGTGACTCACGGTGAGCCGCACCAGAACGTCTGCGACCTCCTCGACGTCTTCGGAGTCGAGATCGGCGAAGTGGTCGTGAAACCACGCGACCAAAGCCGCGGAGGAGAGCTGGAGCAGGGACGCCGATGTCGGCAGGAGAGGAAGAACGCCCGTCGTCGGCGCACCGGCGCGATCATCCCCTGAGTGGCTGGACGTCAGCACCGACTTCAGGAGCGGACTGGCTTCTGCTTCACGCAGGGTGAACCGCACCGCTGCGGTGATGCCGCCCTGAACGTCGCCGGTGTGTTCGGCGAGGATGGCGTGGATACCCTCCAGGAAGCGCTGACCCTCGGCCACCACGAGCGCGTCACCAAGTCCCTGCTTATCGCCGAACTCCTTGTATAGCGTCGGTCGGGAGACGCCGACAAGTTCGGCGACCTCACTCACTCGGACTTGTTCCCAGCCCTTCTCAATGGTGAGTTCCCGTGTCGCCCTCAAGACCTGCTCGCGGATATGTCGGCGAAACGACATCCGCGCCGAATCAGTTGGCATACGAGCAGAATAGGTGGCGAACTGGGATCTCCCGCGCAGCCCGACGACTGGCGTCAAACGGTACGGTCGAGAAAGTCGACGACCGCCGTCGAGAATGCGTCGTTGTTGTCGCCAGCAACCATGTGGCCCGCGCCCGACACGTCAACGGTTTGCGCGTGGGGAACCAAGGTGAGGAAATCCTTCACTGTCTCTTCGGAGACTATGTCCGACAGCAGGCCGCGGACCAGCAGCGCCGGCGCGGACACCTGTCGCGCGCCATCGACAAGGAATGCGCTCATCATCTCGAACTCCTCTGCGCCGTCGTCTGAATCACTCTGCAGGAACTGAAAATTCGACGTCGCAAACGCCGGATCCCATCGCCAGGCCCAGCGACCGTCTCCACGTCGGCGGAGGACTTTTTGAAGGCCGTCGACGTTTTCGGGGCGAGGGCGGTGCGGGTTGTAGGCGGCGATCACGTCAGCGGCCGACTCTAGGCTGTCGAAACCTTCGGGATGGGCCGACATGAACGATAGGACTCGGCGGGCGCCGTGCATCTGCATTCGCGGAGTGATGTCAACCAGGACGACGGCCTGCCATAGCTCCGATGGGGCGAGCAAGTGCGTGCCGAGGATGGTCAAACCGCCCAACGATGCCCCGATCGCGGCAACTGGGCGGGCGGAGCCGGCGTACGCGCGCACGGCCAACAGGTCGGACCCCAGCCGTTCGATGTCATAGCGTCCGTCTGGATCCCAGTCGCTGTCACCATGTCCCCTTGCGTCGTAGGCGGCAACGGTGTAGCCCCGCTGATGCAATCGTTGGGCGGTGACATCCCAGGCGTGCCGGCTCTGACCACCGCCGTGAAGGAGCAACACGACCGCCCGCGGTCCGTCACAGCGGTAGAAGTCGACCGCCAGCGAGAGCCCATCCACCGTGGGCACGCGCTCGACGACAGGAGCGGACGAATCATGTGCTCTGTTTGCAGACATCAAGAGATGGCCTTCGGTGCGACGACGGTGACGGTGCCCTGCGCCGCACACACCGCTCTGCCGTCGTTGCAGATGTCGATACGTGCCACACCGCTGGTTCTGCCCAGCGAGATGATCTCAGCCGTGGCTACACAGGTTCCGCTGGAGACTGGACGAAGCAAATTCAGTTTGAACTCCGTCGTCGCGACCCAGGATCCCATCGGAATCACGGGATAAAACACCACTCCAAGGCAATGGTCGACCATGGCCGACAAGCAGCCGCCATGCAAGTTGCCGAAAGGCGTCTTCAGGTCGTCGCGTGCGTCCATCTCCGCGACGAGCCGTCCAGCAGTGAATTCAGTGTGCCGGAAGCCGAGGTAACCGGCCAGCCCGCCCGTGGTTTCTGCTGCGCTCTGCAGTTGTTCAGCGACCTGCTGGTTGAACGCGGTGAACTGCACAGACATGTCCGGCCTCCTACCTCAGCTGTGGTTGAGACATTACGCCTTGTCTGTCACATCGGTCGACAATGGTCGCTCGCCAGGATTGCGGGAAGGAGAAACCTTGAAAGAAATGTCCGGAGCCCGTCACGACTGCGCTCCCGCGGTCCTCGAACAGTCAGCAGGCTCAGTATCGTGCGGAGAACCCACTCGGCGGCGTCGTCGACGGAGACGCCCGGTTCTACGTAACTCCAGTGTCTCCTGAAGATGGGACGGAGAAACTCGGTGACGAGTTCGAAGAGTGACGTCGAGGTCCCCGCCGCGAGGCCAACGCCGGCGAGTTCCTCGTCGCTGCCGAACAACAATCCGATGATCTCTTCGCGGCGCGCGGCCTCAACTGTGTATTCCACGAAATCGACGAGAGCGGAGCCCAGATCGGTGTGCTCCGCGATCCGGGGGTTGATGCGATCGAGATAGCGCTCGGCGGCGCGAATGATGACGCCCGACATCACCGCCTCCCGATTAGGGAAGTAGCGATACACCGTTGCCCTGGAGACACCCGCTGTTCTGCCGATGTCCTCCATGGTCGTGCCTACCACGCCGCAACTCTCTAGGCACCGCTCGGCAGCATCTAGCAATCGGTCGCGAGCGGAATCACGATCTGACGGCGCGGCGGCACCCCATCGCACCAACTTCGTCGACACAACAGCCAGTATGCCGCGGGCGCACACCATTGTGGCTTGACTGCAGATATGACACCATCGCATTCGTGTCTCACAACAGCCCGTGGCCCTGAGCGAGTGATCGATTGTCGGTAGAAGCGCGTACTCCGGTGGCGGTCGGCGTAGGCGAAGTCACCCATCGCGGGGACGACGTCGTCACCGGCCTCGGTTGGTATTCGACGAAACATTCGGTCGGTGTGTGGTCGGCCACCCCTCCACCAACCGGGTGGCGACTGATCGACACGGCAGACGAACAAACTCCGATCGATTCATCGCGGCTGGCCGTCGCAGGCGTCGACGAGGCGACCGGTCGCGCGACAGTGGACGGGTACACGGTCGAATACGACCGAGACGGGCGACCTCGATGGACACCGACCATCGCGCACCTGTCCGACGGGCGAAGAGTCGTCGCACGCAGCGACGATCCGCAGATTGCCGAGGCGATGGCGGGCGAGATGTACGTTGGCAGAACGGTTTGCCTCCGAAACACAGGGTCGTCCACGGGATTCGAGCTTCCATGATCGCCGAGGCCATGGTGTTGACCGGACCGCGGAATCTGGAGCGGCGCCAGATGACCATCCCCGACGTCGGTGACCGCGGTGCGATCCTGCGAGTTGAAGCATGTGGTCTATGCGGTACAGATCACGAACAATTCACCGGACACCTGCCTGCCGGCTTCTCATTCGTTCCAGGTCACGAAATCGTCGGCATCGTCGAACATGTCGGCAATGCGGCCAGCGAACGCTGGTGCGTCCGGGCCGGCCAGCGCGTGGCCGTCGAGGTGTTCCGGTCCTGCCGAGACTGCCCGGAGTGTCGCCGCGGCGAATACCGGCGATGTGCGGTGAACGGCATCGCCACCATGTTCGGGTTCGTCGACGTGGAGATCGGCGCCGGGTTATGGGGCGGATACGCCACCCATGTGGAGCTTCCGTGGGACGCGATGCTACTCCCGATTGCCGAAGACATGGACCCCGTTCTCGCCACGTTGTTCAACCCTCTCGGGGCCGGTATCCAATGGGGGAAAACTCTTCCCGACACCAAGGCGGGGGGTATCGTAGCGATACTGGGACCGGGCATCCGCGGGATCTGCGCGGCGGTGGCGGCGAAAGAGGCGGGAGCCGCTTTCGTCGCGATGACCGGCATCGGTCCACGCGACGATCAGCGACTGGCCATAGCCAGATCATTCGGTGTCGACCTGCCCATCGACGTATCGCAGGACGATGCAGTGACAGCGCTCCAGCGTGAGACAGGCGGACAGCTTGCCGACGTGGTCATCGATGTCACCGCCAAAGCACCCTCCGCGTTCGCCGACGCCGTCGCCCTTGCCAGGCCTGGCGGCAGGGTCGTGGTTGCTGGCACCCGCGGCGGAGGCGGCGCGCCCGGCTTTGAACCAGACACGCTGGTGTATAAGGAATTACACATCGCCGGTGCACTCGGCGTGGAGTATCCCGCCTACCGGGCAGCCCTCGAGATTCTGGCCACGCGCCGCTGGCCGTTCGACCGGATCACAAGAGAATCAACCGGATTCGCTGGTCTCGCGCCGCTGCTCAGTTCGCTTGCAGATGAAAATGCCAAATCGAGTGCGGCCCTGCACAACGTCTTCGTGCCCACGCCCTCACAGCATGCGGAGCTTCAACAGAGGAAGGTCACACGTGACGAGAACGGAACGCGTACCGATGCTCGACCTTGAGCAGGCCCGGCTGCGGGCTGCCGAGTGTGGGCTGCCCGCAGAGATGGCAGAACTGTCAGTATTTCGCGTGGCACTTCACCAGCCGAGCCTCGCAGTGGCCCTGTACGGAATGCTTGAGGCGCTGCTATTTAACGGTGTGCTCGACGCCCGGCTACGCGAATTGATCATCATGCGCATCGGCTGGGTAACGGGGTCGGTATATGAGTGGACACAGCATTGGCGAATCGCGACGCTGCTCGGTGTGGCTTCGGATGACCTTCTGGCGGTGCGTGACTGGCAGAGTTCCAATCGTCTGGGCCATGCCGAGCGTGCGGTCCTGGCGGCGACCGATGATGTGGTACGTGACGGGGTCATTGCCGAGGAAAACTGGGCCGCGTGCCACAAGGCATTCAATGGCGATCACGCGGTTTTGGTCGAACTTGTCGGAGCGATCGCCAATTGGCGGCTCTTTTCGATCCTGCTTCGATCCTTGAATATTCCGCTTGAGTCGGGTACCGACTCCTGGCCGCCCGATGGGCGAGCCCCTCGACGTGACGATTGAGTAAAAACGGTTGTTCAGCAATCGCACCCAAGTTGAAGCTCGGTTACCCCTTATGTTCCTAGTCAGTTGTGGGCTATTGAATTTCAAACGGGTAGTTGTGATTTCGGTCTCTTAGCCACGGTCTCGGGGTAATGCCACCAACTGGACATGTGGAGCCAACTGTTCTGGGACGCCTACACCAGCTTGAAGCACGCTCCGTCATACGAATACGATCCAAGGGATGTCGAGGTTCTTCGCGACTCAGGCCAACTGTTACTACTGGGAGAGTCGTTCAATCGGGTCGCTGGCAACAGAACGCCAATGAAGGCGATCGTCGGCAGTCACCGCACACAGCACCTCACGCAGAGAATTCAAGAGCCCGCTGCTGCAAGCTAGATGTTCTGACCACGGACGTTAGGTACGGCGTGGCGTGGTGACATGACGAAGACCTCCGAGTGAAGTGCGAGCTGTCAA
>NZ_LZSQ01000068.1 GCF_001665535.1 Mycobacterium sp. 852002-51961_SCH5331710 | reverse complement strand
GCCCGGGCGGCCCCCCCCCCCCCCCCCCCCCGGCCGGGGCCCCGGCGGGGGGGGCCCCGGGGCGGCCCCCGCGCCCCCCGCCGCCGGGTCGTACCAGGCGTGCGGGTTCGCATCGCCTCCGGGTTCGGCGCCGAGCGCCGTCACGACCGGCGCATCCGGCGCCGTGCTGGCGGCGAGCTTGGCCGCCCACTCGTCGTAGTGCCCGCCGTTGAGGACCACCAGTTGGGCGCCCTCGAACTTGGCGGCATCCGAGGGTGCGGGCTCGAAATCGTGAGGGTCGACCGACGAGCCGGCCAGCACGGTGTCGACGTTCGCGCAGGCCCCGCCCAGCTGGGAGACGATGCCGCCCCACTGGTCCACGCTGACGACGACGTCGACCGGCTGCACGGGGCATGGATCGCCGCTGGTCTCCTGGGACCGATCGTCATCGCCGGCGCATGCCGCGACGCCGAACGGCGCCACAAGCACCAGACCGGCGGCGATCGTGCGGGCGATCCGGGGTGGCTTCACAGCGATAACGATAACCGTTTCCATTAGAGTGTGCTGACTCGACCGCGCCGCCACCGCGATCGGACGACCCCAGACGCCTAAGCTGGCCGCGTGAACCAGCACGCGTTCGACGTCGAGGAACGCCGCGCGGTCTACCGGGTGATTGCCGAGCGCCGCGACATGCGCCGATTCGTTTCCGGTGCGGTGGTACCCGAGGACGTGCTGGCCCGGCTGCTGCAGGCCGCACACGCCGCGCCGAGCGTGGGGCTGATGCAGCCCTGGCGATTCATCCGGATCACCGACGGTGAGTTGCGGCGACGCATCCGCGATCTCGTCGACGACGAACGCGTGCGCACCGCCGAGGCGCTGGGGCCACGCGGCGAGGAGTTCCTGGCGCTCAAGGTCGAGGGAATCTCCGAATGCGCCGAACTTCTCGTCGTCGCGCTCGGCGACGGTCGCCAGGGGCATGTGTTCGGACGCCGCACACTGCCGCACATGGACCTGGCGTCGGTTTCGTGCGCGATCCAGAACCTCTGGCTCGCAGCGCGTGCCGAGGGCCTGGGCATGGGGTGGGTGTCGATCTTCGAACCCGGAAGGCTCGCGGAATTGCTGCACATGCCTGACGGGGCCGAGCCCGTTGCGATTCTGTGCCTCGGCCCGGTGCCTGACTTCCCGGATCGCCCCCAGCTGGAGATCGACGAATGGACGATCGGTCGGCCACTGACCGAATTCGTCGCCGAAAACCGTTGGCCCGACACCACTTCAGCGGGGCTGCCATCGTGAGAACCATCGATGTGAATGCCGACCTCGGCGAGGGTTTCGGGGTGTGGCGCCTGGGCGACGACGAGGCCATGCTCGACATCGTGACGAGCGCCAACGTCGCGTGCGGCTTCCACGCAGGCGACCCGGCGCTGCTGTTGCGGACGTGCCGGGCGGCCGCCGAACGTGATGTGCGGATCGGCGCGCAGGTGAGCTATCGCGACCTCGCAGGCTTCGGAAGGCGGTTCATCGACGCGACGCCAGAGGATCTCAAGGCCGACGTCATCTACCAGATCGGCGCGCTACAGGCGATGGCCCGCGCGGCCGGGACCGAGGTCAGATACGTCAAACCACATGGGGCGCTGTACTTCGCGATCGTGACCAACACCGATCAGGCCCGCGCCGTCGCCGAAGCCGTGCACGCCGTGGATCCCGGCCTTCCCGTGCTCGGGCTGGCGGGATCGGCGTTCTTCCGCGAGGCCGAAGAGCTCGGATTGCGCATCGTGCCGGAGGCGTTCGCCGACCGCGCGTATCGGCCGGATGGCCGGCTGGTGGACCGCCGTCAGCGCGGCGCCGTCCTGCACGACACCGACGTGATCGCCGACCGGATCGCGTCGATGGTGTTGGCGGGCCGGGTCGACGCGGTCGACGGCTCGACCATCCCGATCACCGTCGATTCGATTTGTGTGCACGGTG
Source organism: Mycobacterium sp. 852002-51961_SCH5331710 (assembly GCF_001665535.1). GTDB lineage: Bacteria > Actinomycetota > Actinomycetes > Mycobacteriales > Mycobacteriaceae > Mycobacterium. The sequence goes on along the minus strand of NZ_LZSQ01000068.1, from coordinate 31,179 downwards.
ATTCGCCGGGCGCCGTGCAGATCGCCACGGTGGTGCGGGACCGCCTGCAGGATGAGGGCGTCGACATCAAGCCTTTTACGTGAGCAACGCGCAGTCCGCGCATTTTGCGCCGTCGGCGACCCGGTAGTACAGGCAGCAGCTGTTGCGGCGAAAAGCCAAGTTGTGCTTGACAATCCCGGTACCGGCCAGGCTGCCGGTCTGCAGCAACTGTCGCGCCAGGCGCGTCGCCTCGTCGCGAAGTTCGGGCCGCACCGAGTACAGCGCTCGGGTCGCGGCCACCAACGCCGACGCGATGTTGCCGTACAGCAGTCCGGTCGCGACCTTGACCCGCAGCCCTTCGGCCAACACCTCGAGGTGGTCCTGCACCACGATGCGGTACAGCGACTCGACCGGATTCGTCGGCAGCGGGCTACCCTCCGGCACAGGCAGTCTCAGCTCGGCGCCGTCGCCGGCCCGCTGCAGTCCCGTGAGGTCGGGTAGAACTCCGTGTGCGAGGGCGCAGGCGAGAACCGGCGACCACAGCCGCGACGCGTGGCTCATCTGGACCAGCGAGGCGGCGACGCGCCGGTCGGTCGTGCGGTAGCGGGCCGCCGTCGTATCGATGAGGTCCCGATAGCCGTCGGCGTAACAAGCGCTGACCGGCCGCCAACCGGGGCCGGCGGATCCGTGTGAGATGGCGAAGAACCCGCCGTAGCGGGCGATGTCGTCGAGTACTCCGTCGATCCTCACCGGACCCACTCCTTCGGTGTCACGTCGATCCGCATTCGATCGATGCCCGCATCGAGATCGACCCGCGCGTCGACGCCGTAGACATCGGCGAGCATGTCCACGGTCAGCACCTCCGCGGGTGTGCCGATCGCTACCACGGTGCCGGCGTCGAGAACGCAGATCCGGTCGCAGTATGCCGCGGCGAGATTGAGGTCGTGTAAGGCCGCTAGGACCGTGGCGCCTGTCGTGCGCAACAGGTGCAGGGCGTCGTGCTGGTGGCGCAGATCGAGGTGGTTGGTCGGTTCGTCCAACACGATCATGTCGGTTCTCTGCGTCAGCGCACGTGCGATCATCACCCGCTGCTTCTGACCGCCTGACAGCCGGTCGAACGGCTCGCCCGCCAGTTCGGCTACGTCCACGGCTTCGAGCGCTTCGGCGATGATGCGGCGGTCGTCGGCGTTGTCTGCGTCGAACGCACGCTTGTACGGTGTCCTTCCCATGGCCACGACGTCGTAGACGGTGAGCGCGAAATCCCCTGGTGTGTACTGCAATACCGCGGCGACCCTTTGTGCTGCGCTTTTGGCGGACATCCGCCAGATGTCCTCGTCGCCCACCAGCACACGCCCGGACGACGGCCGCGCAGCGCGATAGAGCGTGCGCAGCAGCGTGGTCTTGCCTGCGCCGTTGGGCCCGACGACGGCCACCATCTCGCCCCGCTCGACTTGCATGGAGACGTTGCGGATCAACGCCTTTCGCCCCGTTGACACCGTCACGTCGTCGACGTGGATCCCTCCGGTCATGCCGATACCTTGCGCCGCATGAGCCACAGGAAGTAGGGCCCGCCGACGAGCGCGGTGAGCACGCCGACGGGCAGCTCCTCCGGAGCCGCCACGGTGCGCGCGGCGATGTCGCACGCAATGAGGAACGATGCCCCGAGCAGCACGGTCGCCGGCAGTGCGCGACGGTGATCCGCCCCGACGAGCATTCGCACGATGTGCGGCATGACCAGACCCACGAAGCCGATCGCACCGCTGACCGCGACCATGGCACCGACCATCAACGCGACCACGACGAACATGGCCGCGCGGAAGCGATGAACGTCCAAACCCAAAGCCGCAGCCGCCTCTTCACCTGTGTACAGCAGGTTCAACGGACGGGTCACGGCGAGCAGTGCGGCGGTGCCGACCGCCACGATGGCGGCCGGCATCCACACCATCGACCAGGTCGCCCCACCGAGGCCGCCGAGCATCCAGCGCACCGCGGCCTGCGCTTTGTGCGGGTCGTCGGAGGTGACGATCAACAGACTCGCGACGGCCGACAGCACCTCCGCGACTGCGACCCCGGCGAGGATCAGTCGTAGCGTGGTCATCCGGCCGCCGGTGCGGGCGAGGAAATAGACGGCCGCCAAGGCGATCAGCGCTCCGATGAACGCCGCCGATGGCAGCACGAACAGGCCGGCGCCGGCGCCGGCCACCAGTATCGCGACCGCACCGACCGATGCGCCCGACGAGACGCCCAACAACATCGGATCCGCCAGCGGGTTGCGCACGACAGCCTGCAGCACCATCCCGCAGGCCGCCAGGCCAGCTCCGATGACCGCCGCCAGCGCAACTCGAGGGAGTCGTGCGTCGAGGACGATCGAGGCACGCACCGGCGGCCACGTCGGATCGACCAGCATCGGATTGATCCGGTGCAGCAGGATCTGCCACACCTGACCCGGCGGGAGGTTGACCGATCCGATGGTGGCCCCTGCGGTCACGCACACGATAAGCAGTCCCACAAGCATCGTCAGCACGAGGCCGTACGGAAGGCGTTGGCGCCGAGGCGGTGTGGTTTTCACCGGCTTGTCCAGGACGACCGCCGTCATCCGAACGCCAATGGATGTAGTTGCTCGGCAAGCGATCTCACCGCACGTCCGATGCGCACCCCCGCCGTGATCGCGGACAGCGGCAACACCGCGAAGCGCTGATCGCGGATCGCGGGCACCTGCTGCAGCACCGGATTGTTGAGCAGGAATCGCTTTTTCTGCTCGACCGACTGGTCACCGTAGTCGTAGATCAGGATGACCTCCGGAGCCCGCTCGGCGAACTGTTCGAACGAGACGTCCGCCCAGACCTTCTGCACGTCGGCGAACAGGTTGCGCCCACCGGCCGATTCGATGATCCGGTTGCCGATGCCCTGCCCGCCCGAGGTGAACACCGTGGCCTCGCCGCTGTCGTAGACGGCCACGTCGACTGTCACCGCGTCGCGAACGCAGTAACGACTCTCCTCCAGGGTTTCCTGCTGGCGTTCGACTTCCCGTTCGGCGCTGTCGCTCACGCCGAATATCCGACCCACGGTGCGTATCTCGTCGTCGACCGCAGCCAGCGTCATCGGTGCGTCGGAGCAGTTCTCGGAGTTGAGGTGCGTGTCGATGCCGACATCGCTCAAGCGCTCCCGCCCGCGCCCCTCCTTCTCGTCGAATGCGCTGGCCCATCCGCCGTATACGAAGTCGGGTTCGACCGCGAGCAGATTCTCGTACGACGGGTATTCCTCGGCGATCACCGGTATCGAGTCGTAGGCGTCCCGGTACTCGGGCAGGATCGAATCGTCGAGGAATGCGGTGCCGACCAAGGACTTCTCCAGTCCCAGCGCGAGCATCGTCTCGATCGAGTGCTGGTTCAGGGCCACGGCCCGGCGCGGCGGTCGGTCGTAGGTCGTCGTGACGCCGCAATTGGTAACGGTGACGGGGAATCCCGCCGCAGCCTCACCGAATGTCGCATCGGTTGGCTGGCTCGGGGCGCCACAGGCGACAAGGAGAAGTGCCGTGATCACCGCCGTGACAAGGTATCGGCGCGCCGCCATGTGTCCCGTGCCTTCCGTCGTGCGCGGACACCACGGGAAGCGCTCTCGGCACGCCGAGGTCAGCCTCACCGGGGAGATCCGCCCCAGTTTCGTGAGGAGGCGACCGCGTGAGTATCTGGCTCTCGGCTCGATCTCGTAGAGACCTCGCCGCTCACAGTGGCGGGACCGCGCCGGATTCACACCGGCTTCCTCGGGTCACGATCGCCTATGCCGAGTGATCCTGCCACACCTCGGCCGGGTGGTGCCCAGTCGGTTGATTCGGTTGTCCTCGGATCACGAGCGCCCGCTCTCGCGGCGTCGTTGCACCCCACACGCCCCAGGCCTCCACGGAAACCACGGCATACCGCAGACAGTCCCGCTGCACCGGGCACGACCGACACACTCTCTTGGCGCGTTCCTCACTAGCCGCTCGGAGCTGGCCCCGTTCGCCGTCCGACGCGAAAAACATCTCCGTCGGCAACCCCCGACATCTGGCGTGCGATTGCCAATTGAAATCCGATGCGGGCTGGCGCCGGCTCGGCTTTTCCGCCATCGCCATCAGCGCTCCTCGCGAAAATCGACATGACGACGAATGACCGGATCGTATTTGCGCAGCACTAAGCGGTCCGGGTCGTTTCGGCGGTTCTTGCGCGTGACGTACGTGTAGCCTGTGCCGGCCGTCGACCGCAGCTTGACGATCGGCCGGATATCGGTGCGCGCCATCAGATCTTCTGTCCCTGCTTGCGTAGGCGTGCGACAACGGCTTCAATGCCGTCGCGGTCGATGACCTTGATGCCCTTGGCGCTCACCCGCAGTTTGATCCGGCGGTCCTCTGACGCGAGGTAGTACGTCTTCATCTGAATGTTCGGGCTCCAGCGACGACGGGTGCGCCGATGTGAGTGCGATACGGAGTTGCCGAAGCCTGGTGCTCGGCCGGTTACCTGACAGTGCGCTGACATGATCCTCCTCGGTCGATACGCTAACGTTAATGAAAATCATTTTCAACTTGAGGAGGTCCTGTGCGCACTCCGGTCGTGCTCATCTGCGGACAAGGCGACACCGCCGGCATCGCCGAGGTACTGGCCCGCGCGACGGGGACGGTGGTGGTCCGGCACAGCTACGACGGTCAGGTCGTCGTGCGCAGCGTCGCGACGTCGTCGGGGACATCGGAATGGCCTATCGAGCTGGTTCGTGGATGTGTGACCTGCACGGTGCGCGAGGACCTGCTGGTGCTGTTGCGCCGATTGCACCGCCGCGGCGATGTCAATCGCATTGCGGTGCAACTCATGCCGTGGCTCGAACCGGAGCCGGTCTGCTGGGCGATCAACAACGTGCGCGTTCGCGTTGGCCCCGGGTACGTCGACGGTCCAGCGGCGCTCGACGTCCGGATCGACGCGGTGGTGACCGGTGTCGATGCCGCGCTCTGGTTGGAGCAGGCCATCGACGACGAGGACCTCGACGACGGGCGGACCGTGGCGCAGGTGGTGGTCGGACAGGCTGAGTTCGCCGACGCACTCGTACTCGACAAGCCGCACTCGCCAACGCTGAAAGTGTTGCGAAGGTTGGCGCCTCGGGCGCGTCTGACGGTCGGGGCCCACCGTGTCGAGGCAGCATTGGCCAACCTCGACCCCGACAGCAGGCGCGGACGCAGCGACAACCCGCACGACCCACTGCTCGCCGGCCAGCCGTCCCTGGATGCCGACGGCGATGTCGGGGTGTTGCTGTTCTCGGCTCGCCGCCCGTTTCACCCGCAGCGATTGCATGCAGCGCTCGACGTGTTGCTGGACGGTGTGGTGCGCGCGAGGGGACGGCTGTGGTTGGCCAACCGGTTCGACGACGTGATGTGGCTGGAATCAGCGGGCGGCGGAATGCGGTTCGAGTACGCGGGCCGCTGGCTGGCGGCGATGAGCACCGGCGAACAGGCCTACGCCGACCCGCAACGCGCGGCGCTGGCCGCTGCCGACTGGGATAACCGGCTCGGTGACCGCCACGTGTCGATCACCGTGCTGGTGTGCGGAGCCGAGCCCGAGACGATCGTCGACGGGTTGCGGTCAGCCCTGCTGACCGACGCCGAATGGGCACATCCGAGTGAATGGTCCAGTTACGCAGACCCTTTCGGAGACTGGCACGAAGACCCATGTGACGGCATGGGCGATCACATCGACGAAGTCAGCACCCGACGCGAAGGAGAGGACCGCTGAAAGACGGCATTCACCCCAACTACTACCCGGTCGTGTTTCAGGACACCACCACCGGCGACGCATTCCTGACCCGATCGACCATCGCAAGCGAGCGCACGATCGAGTGGGAGGACGGCCGGGTCTATCCGCTGGTCGTCGTCGACATCAGTGCGGCATCACACCCGTTCTGGACCGGATCGCTTCGCCATATTGACACCGCCGGGCAAGTCGAGAAGTTCCGCCGCCGGTACGGGAGAAGCCCAGCTTAGGGTTGACCCCATGCGCCTCAAGCTTGGCCGGCCCGACCTGACGGATTACGAGCGCTACTTCGACACGCCGCCGGCGACCGCGAGGACGCCGCTGACGGTCACCTGGGCGGGCGTCACGACGCTGCACATCGACGACGGCGAATCGGCGATCCTGACCGACGGCTTCTTCTCAAGGCCCGGCCTGCTCGAGGTCGGCATGCGGAGGCTGTCACCGTCGCAACCGCGCATCGACGGGTGCCTCGCCCGCCTGCGAATCGACCGGCTGGAAGCCGTCCTGCCCGTGCACACCCATTACGACCACGCGATGGACAGCGCGGTCGTCGCCGAGCGGACCGGCGCTCACCTCGTCGGCGGGCAGTCGGCCGCACAGGTCGGACGCGGCCACCGATTACCGGAGGACCGCATCGTCATCGCCGAACCCGGCGCGCCCGTCGCCCTCGGTCCCTACGACGTCATGCTCTTCGAGGGGAATCACTGTCCGCCCGACCGGTTTCCGGGTGTCATCACCAGCCCGATCGTGCCGCCGGTCAAGGTGTCGGCATACCGGTGCGGTGAGGCGTGGTCCACGCTGGTGCACCACCGTCCGTCGGGTCAAAGCCTGTTGATCGTCGGCAGTGCGGGGTTCGCTCCCGGCGCGCTGGCCGGGCAGCGCGCCGACGTCGTGTATCTCGGGGTCGGGCAGCTCGGCTTGCAACCGGAGCGCTACCTGGAGGACTACTGGCGCGAGACCGTAGGCACCGTCGGAGCTCGCCGCGTGGTGCTCATCCACTGGGACGACTTCTTCCGTCCGCTGCATGAGCCGCTGCGTGCGCTCCCCTACGCCGCTGACGACCTCGACGTTTCGATGCGGGTGCTGTCGCGCCTGGCCGGCGGCGACGGTGTCGCTCTGCACCTGCCCACGCTGTGGCAGCCCGCCGACCCGTGGAGCTGATTGCGTCTGCGGCCGCGCTGGCGGTCGTGCTGGTCTTCGCGGTAGCCCGCCCGCACAGGTGGCCCGAGGCCGTCGTCGCCGTCCCGGTCGCGGTGCTGCTGATCGCGGCCGACATCGTCTCACCACGTGAGGCGGTGCAAGAGGTTGGCCGACTGTTGCCGGTGGTCGGGTTTCTGGCGGTGGTGCTGGTGCTGGCGCGGCTGTGCGCGGACGAAGGGGTGTTCCGCGCCGCGGGCGCGGCGATGGCCCGCGCCGCCGACGGCAGCCAGAGTCGTCTGCTCGCAGGGGTATTCGCGATAGCGGCGGCAACGACCGCGATCTTGAGCCTGGATGCGACGGTGGTGCTGCTGACACCGGTGGTGCTGGCGACCGCCCGGATCCTGTCCGTTCCGGCCAGGCCACACGCCTATGCCACGGCGCACCTGGCCAACAGCGCGTCGCTGCTGTTACCCGTATCGAATCTGACCAATCTTCTGGCGTTCACCGCTGCAGGGGTTTCGTTCCTCGGGTTCGCGGGGCTCATGGCGCTGCCGTGGCTGGCCGCAATCGCCGTCGAATTCGCGCTGCTGCGTTGGCTTTTCCGTCATGATCTGTCCGTCACGCCAGAGCCGGTGATGCAGGAGACCGTGCACGTACCGGTGTTCCCGCTCGTCGTGTTGGGGTTGACCCTGGGCGGTTTCGTCGTCGCATCGATGCTCGGATTCTCGCCGGCCTGGGCGGCGCTGGGCGGAGTACTGGTGCTCGGCGGGCGGAGCCTGGCCCGAGGCCATACGACCGTGACCCGTCTCGCCGCCGCCGCGGACGTGCCGTTCCTGGTGTTCGTGCTGTGCCTGAGCATTGTGGTCGACGCCGTGATGGTCAACGGCCTCGACACCGCGATGCGTGGCCTGCTGCCCGACGGTCAGGGCCTGCTCGCGCTACTGGGCATCGCTGCCGTCGCGGCGGTGCTGTCGAACATTGTGAACAACCTGCCCGCGGTTCTGGTGCTGCTGCCGTTGGTGTCGGCCACCGGGCCGGGGGCGGTGTTGGCGGTGCTGATCGGGGTGAACATCGGGCCGAACCTGACCTACGTCGGTTCGCTGGCCAACCTGCTGTGGCGCAGTGTCGTGCGCCGCGAGATGACAACAAACGCAACCGAATTCAGTCGGGTCGGGCTGTGCACGGTTCCGGCCACATTGGTTGTCGCGGTCACCGGCCTGTGGCTGGGACTGCGGGTGTCCGGGCTCTAGCTCCTGCGCTGGCGGGCGATCTCGGCGAGCACGACGCCCGCGGCCACCGACGCGTTCAGCGACTCGGTCGGCCCCGCCATCGGAATGGACACCACCGCGTCGCAGGTCTCGCGGACCAGCCGGGAAAGTCCCTTGCCCTCCGAGCCGACCACCACAACCATCGGTCCGGAGCCGTCCAGCTCGTCGACCGTGGTGTGCCCGTCGGCGTCCAACCCGACGATCTGCAGGCCCGCGTCGGCCCAACTCTTCAGCGTGCGAGTCAGGTTCGTGGCCCTGGCCACCGGCAGCCGAGCCGCGGCACCCGCGCTCGTGCGCCACGCGACCGCTGTCACCGAGGCCGATCGGCGCTGCGGGATGAGGACGCCGTGGCCTCCGAACGCCGCGACCGAGCGCACGATCGCACCGAGGTTGCGGGGATCGGAGATGTTGTCCAGCGCCACCAGTAGGGCCGAGGAGCCGTCCGCCGTCACCGCCGAGAGCAGGTCGTCCGGGTGGGCGTACTGATAGGGCGGAATCTGCAGCGCCACACCCTGATGCAGCCCGTTGGCGGCGATGCGGTCGAGGTCGTGGCGCGGCACCTCGAGAATCGAGATGCCCGCGTCGGCGGCGATCTGCACCGACTCGGTCAGCCGCTCGTCGGCCTCTGCCCCCAGCGCGACGTAGAGCGCCGTCGCGGGCACGTGCGCGCGCAGGCATTCCAGGACGGGGTTGCGTCCGAGAACGATCTCGGTGTCGTCGGTCTTCTTGGTCTGCCGGCGCGCCTGCGATTTGGCGGCCTTCGCCGCGCGCTTGGCCGCCGGGTGGTTGGGACGCATGTGCGCGGGAGGGGTGGCGCCGCGGCCCTCGAGCCCGCGGCGGCGCACACCGCCCGAGCCGACCGTCGGCCCCTTCTTGGTGCCCGGTTTGCGGACCGCGCCCCTGCGCTTCGAATTGCCGGCCATCTACTTGGTGTGCCCGTCGAGCAGCGTCCACTGCGGACCGTCGGCGGTGTCGGTGACCTCGATTCCGGCCTCCTTCAGGCGGTCCCGGATCGCGTCGGCCTCGGCCCAGTCGCGTCGCGCACGCGCATCCTCGCGCCGCTCGACCTCCGCCCGCACCAGCACGTCGACGGCGGCCAGCGCCGCCGAGGTCTCGTCCTTGGACTCCCAACGCTCGTCGAGCGGATCGGCGCCGAGGATTCCCATCATCGCGCGGATCGACATCGCCTGGGTCAAGGCGGTCTCGTGGTCGCCGGCGTCGAGCGCGCGATTGCCCTCGGCCCTGGCGGCGTGCACCTCGGCCAGCGCGATCGGCACCGCGAGATCGTCATCAAGGGCCGCGGCGAATTTCGGCGTCCACTCGCCCGGCACGACGGCGCCGACGCGGTGGCGGACGCGATGCAGGAAGTCCTCGATGCCGGTATAGGCCTTCGCGGCGTCCTGCAGCGCCGTCTCGGAGAACTCCAGCATCGACCGGTAGTGCGCGCTGCCGAGGTAGTAACGCAACTCCGCCGCCCGGACACGTTGCAGCACAGCGGGAATCGCGAGCACATTGCCCAGCGACTTGCTCATCTTCTCGCCGCCCATGGTTACCCAGCCGTTGTGCAGCCAGTAGCGGGCGAATGTGTCGCCGGCCGCCTCGGCCTGAGCGATCTCGTTCTCGTGGTGCGGGAATACCAGATCCATACCGCCGGCGTGGATGTCGAACTCCGCGCCCAGATAGGCCTCGCACATCGCGACGCATTCGGTGTGCCAGCCCGGCCGCCCGCGACCCCACGGCGTCGGCCACGACGGTTCACCGGGTTTGGCGCCCTTCCACAGGGTGAAGTCGCGCTCGTCGCGCTTGCCCTTGGCGGCGCCCTCGCCCTGATGGACGTCGTCGATCTTGTGGCCGGACAGCTTCCCGTACGCCGGCAGGCTGAGCACGTCGAAGTAGACGTCGCCGTTACCGACGTAGGCGTGGCCCCGCTCGATCAGCCGCTCGATCAGCTCGACCATCTGGGTGATGTGCCCGGTTGCGCGCGGCTCGGCGGACGGCGGGAGCACGCCGAGCGCGTCATACGCGGCGGAGAAGGCGCGTTCATAGGTGGCGGCCCACTCCCACCAGGGCCTGCCGGCGTCGGCGGCCTTGTTGAGGATCTTGTCGTCGATGTCGGTGACGTTGCGGATGAACGCGACGTCGTAGCCCTTGGCCATCAGCCAGCGGCGAAGCACGTCGAACGCGACTCCGCTGCGCACATGCCCGATGTGCGGTAGACCCTGAACGGTGGCGCCGCAGAGGTAGACCGAGGCGTGACCCGGCCGCACGGGAACGAAATCGCGCACAGCACCGGTCATGGTGTCGTGCAGTCGCAGATCGGTCACGCTCCGACCGCCCGAATCTTCGCCCCATTCACGAAGCGCCAGCTTACAGGCCTAATCGCGCTCGACCACCAACGCGGTCGCGATCGCCGCGAGACCCTCGCCGCGACCGGTCAGACCCAGCCCATCGGTGGTCGTCGCGCTGACCGACACGGGGGCGTCGAGCAAGTCGGTGAGGATTTTCTGGGCCTCGCCGCGGCGCGGGCCGACCTTGGGCCGGTTGCCGATGACCTGGACGGCGGCGTTGACCACCCGGAAGCCCTGCCCTGAAATGAGCCCGCGGACATGCCGGAGCATGTCCGCGCCGCTGGCGTCGCGCCACTCGTCGCGATCGGTTCCGAAGATCTCGCCAAGATCTCCGAGACCGGCCGCGGAGAGCAGCGCATCACACAGCGCGTGCGCCGCCACATCGCCGTCGGAGTGGCCAGCGCAGCCGTCCGCCCCCTCGAAGCGCAGACACAGCAACCAGCAGGGCCGTCCCGCCTGGATGGGGTGTACGTCGGTGCCGAGCCCGACCCTTGGCAGGCTCGTCATCGGCTTCAGGAAGCGGCGGCCAGTGCCTCGTCGAGGATGGTCGCGGCCTTCTCGTCATCGGTGTTCTCGGCGAGAGCGAGCTCGCCCACCAGGATCTGCCGCGCTTTGGCCAGCATCCGCTTCTCACCCGCCGACAGACCACGCTCCTGATCGCGTCGCCACAAGTCGCGGACAACCTCGGCGACCTTGTTCACGTCACCCGAGGCCAGCTTCTCGAGATTGGCCTTGTACCGCCGCGACCAGTTGGTCGGTTCCTCGGTATGGGGGGCGCGGAGCACCTGGAAAACCTTGTCCAGGCCCTCCTGTCCGACGACGTCGCGCACCCCGACATACTCTGCGTTCTCGGCGGGCACTCGAACCGTGAGGTCACCCTGGGCGACCTTCAAGACGAGGTATTCCTTCTGCTCGCCTTTGATGGTCCGGGTTTCGATCGCCTCGATTAACGCAGCACCGTGGTGGGGATAAACAACGGTGTCTCCGACCTTGAAAATCATCAGTTTCGAGCCCCTTTCACACTCCAATGCTAGCACGGTGCCCAGACGGGGGTGGACCAACGGTGCAGGTCAGGGGCACCTCGGGTGAACACTGGGGGTTGACACGTCAGCGAATACGTGCATGTCTCGGGTGTCCGGGAGATGCCGACGGGGTAGCTGGCGCGGGCCGTTGATCAAGGGGTGGTGGCACTTCCGCGGTAGCTGCTGGCGCGTTCCTGGCGGCTCGCCGGACCTCAGCTACCGCCGCCAGCACGCACCTACTACTCTGCATAGTCGAATCCCGCGACCGATCGGATCGGTCGCCTCGACGGCCGAGCAGGAGGCAAAAGTGGACCGCTTCAAACTGGCCGCCTGCGGGCTGGCCGCCGCCTTTGTCGTCGGCGGGGCGCTCGTCGGCTGCGGTTCCGGACAGGTCTCGCAGATGGCCACACAGGAGCCGGCGGTCAACGGCACGAGCGCGAACGTCGGCGAGATCGCGTTGCGCAATGTGCACGTGCGGGCCGAGCAGGTGACCGACTTCGTCCGGCCGGGCAAAGACGTCGAGCTGATCTTCGTTGCGGCCAACAACTCGCCGGATCAGGCCGACAAGCTGGAGTCCATCACCTCCGACGTCGGCACCGTATCGCTGACCGGCGACACCACCGTGCCGGCGGGCGGCATGCTCACCGTCGGCGCCCCCGACGGGCAGATCACCCCGCTGGAGAGCGTCGAGGCCGCCGAGGCCGCTGAGGCGAAAGTGGCCCTGTCCAAGCCGATCACCAACGGCCTGACGTACGACTTCACGTTCAAGTTCGAGAAGGCCGGCGAGACCACCGTGCGGGTGCCGATCTCGGCAGGCGAGACGCCGCGGCGCGGCGGAGCCGTCGAAGCAGGCAGCCACAGCGGCGGGGGGCACTGAGCCCAAGTCGGCGACACGAGCGCTCGGCACTGAGTTTCTGTCGGCGCTGACGGCTACCGTCACAGCGTGGCCAAAGGTGGCGCCAAGGCGCGCTCGCAGTACCGATGCTCGGAGTGCCACCACATCACGCTCAAATGGGTCGGTCGTTGCCCGGAGTGCGGCACCTGGGGCACTGTCGACGAGGTAGCCGTCCTGTCCGCGGTGGCCGGCTCCGGCACGCGACGCTCGGTCGCCCCGTCCTCCGCGGCCGTACCGATCAGCTCGATCGACCCGGGCCGCACCCGCCACTTCCACACCGGCGTCGCGGAACTGGACCGGGTGCTCGGTGGCGGACTGGTTCCCGGATCGGTCACGCTGCTCGCCGGCGACCCGGGCGTCGGCAAGTCGACGCTTCTGCTGGAGGTCGCGCACCGATGGGCCTCCGCCGGTAAACGCGCGCTGTACCTCTCGGGCGAGGAGTCCGCGGGGCAGATCCGCATGCGGGCCGAACGTACCCGCTGCACGCATGACGAGGTGTATCTCGCTGCGGAGTCGGACCTGGCCACCGCGCTCGGACACATCGACGCAGTGCAGCCCAGCCTGGTGGTGGTCGACTCCGTCCAGACCATGTCGACCACCGAGGCCGACGGCGTCACCGGCGGCGTCACGCAGGTGCGGGCGATCACCACCGCACTGACCATGGCCGCCAAGACATCCGGCGTCGCGATGATCCTCGTCGGACACGTCACCAAGGACGGCGCGATCGCAGGCCCGCGGTCGCTCGAGCATCTTGTCGACGTCGTGCTGCACTTCGAGGGTGACCGCGCGTCGTCGCTGCGAATGGTCCGCGGCATCAAGAACCGGTTCGGTGCGGCCGACGAGGTGGGCTGTTTTCTGTTGCACGACAACGGGATCGAGGGGGTGGCCGACCCGTCCGGCCTGTTCCGCGACCAGCGGCCCGAACCCGTTGCGGGGACGGCGATCACGGTCACCCTCGACGGCAAGCGCCCGTTGATCGGCGAGGTGCAGGCCCTCATCGGGGCGCCTGCGAATGGAAACGCACGCCGTGCCGTGAGCGGAATCGACTCGTCGCGCGCCGCGATGATCACCGCGGTACTGGACAGGCACGCGGGCATGTCGGTCGGAGCGCACGACATCTACCTGTCGACGGTGGGCGGGATGCGGCTGACCGATCCGTCGGCGGATCTGGCGGTCGCGGTCGCCATCGCGTCGTCGAAGATGAACCTGCCGATGCCCGCGGCCGCGGTCGCCATCGGCGAAGTGGGCCTAGCCGGCGATCTGCGCCGCGTCACCGGGATGGACCGTCGGCTGGCCGAGGCGGCCCGGCTCGGCTTCACCTCGGCGGTGGTGCCGCCCGGCGTGAGGTCGGTACCGGCCGGCCTGCGGGCGATCACGGCCCACGACATCGGCTCGGCATTGCGGGTTTTGCGCGACATCAGCAAAGATCAGCAAAGATAGAGCCAATGACGGCCGATCCTAGGGAGGGGCGATGGCCGTGAAGTCGGGTGGAAGATCGGGGCGCACGGTGGTGCCGCTGGCGCGGCCCACCATGCGCGAGACGATCGCCAGGTTGGCGCCGGGGACAGCACTGCGTGACGGCCTGGAACGAATACTGCGCGGCCGTACCGGTGCACTGATCGTCATCGGCTACGACGAGAGCGTCGAGGCCATCTGCGACGGCGGCTTCTCCCTCGACGTCCGTTATGCGCCGACGCGCCTGCGCGAGCTGTCGAAGATGGACGGCGCCGTTGTGCTCTCCAGCGACGGCGCCCACATCCTGCGGGCCAACGTCCAACTGGTGCCCGATCCGTCGATTCCTACCGAGGAGTCCGGAACCCGGCACCGCTCCGCCGAACGCGCGGCGATCCAGACCGGCTACCCGGTGATCTCGGTCAGCCACTCGATGAGCATCGTGACGGTCTACGTCGCAGGCGAGCGACATGTCATCCCCGATTCGGCGACGATCCTGTCGCGCGCGAACCAGACGATCGACACGCTCGAGCGCTACAAGACCCGCCTGGACGAGGTCAGCAGGCAGCTGTCGACGGCCGAGATCGAGGACTTCGTCACGCTGCGCGACGTCATGACCGTGGTGCAGCGGCTCGAGATGGTTCGCCGGATCAGCCTCGAAATCGATTCGTATGTGGTCGAACTCGGCACCGACGGCCGGCAGCTCAAGCTTCAGCTCGACGAGCTCGTCGGTGACAACGACACCGCCCGCGAGCTCATCGTGCGCGACTACCACGCGAACCCCGACCCGCCGTCGGCCGCGCAAGTCAGCGCCACGCTCGATGAACTCGACGGGCTCTCCGACAGCGAGCTACTGGACTTCACCACCCTGGCGCGCGTCTACGGCTACCCGTCGACGATCGAGGCGCAGGATTCGGCGATGAGCTCGCGGGGTTATCGGGCGATGGCCGGCATCCCGCGCCTGCAGTTCGCGCACGTCGACCTGCTGGTGCGTTCGTTCGGCTCGCTACAGGGCCTGCTGGCGGCCAGTGCGGGCGACCTGCAGTCGGTCGAGGGCATCGGCTCGATGTGGGCGCGCCACATCCGGGAGGGTCTGTCCCAACTGGCCGAGTCTACGATCGCCGACCGGCTGGCGTAGGGCCGCGCCGAGCCTTAGTTCGGTACGGGTCCCGGCGGCGGGGCCTGGCCACCGCCGTGGTCCGGGGACTGCGGGGCGGCGAGGATGAACGGCACCGTGGCCGACCTGAGATTGCCGAGCTGAACGACCAGGTTGTAGGTGCCCGGACCGATCGGCTGGCGCGGCAGCGGACAGCCGGGCGCCGAACCCATGCCGGTCCAGGTGACCTCGGTGGTCACCTGCTCACCCGGCTGGAACGTCTTGACCAGCGTCTCGTTCGACGGCGCACAGTCGAGGTTGGACCACAGCCGGGCGTTGTCCAGCGAGTAGACGTAGGCGGCCAACACCGCGGCGCCGACGTCGCGCTTGCAGCCGACGAGCCCGATGTTGGTGACGACCATCGTGAACTTCGGCTGCTCGCCGACGACGTACTGCGGTTGGTTCGTGATGCCCTTGACCGCCAGCGTCGAGTCGGGGCAGTCGTCGCCCTCGTTGAGGACCGGTGGCGGCGCGACGGCGGCCGTCGGCGTCGGTGTGGGAGCCGGTGCGTCCTGCGCCGGCGGCTGCAC
Organism: Mycobacterium sp. 852002-51961_SCH5331710; assembly: GCF_001665535.1. GTDB lineage: Bacteria > Actinomycetota > Actinomycetes > Mycobacteriales > Mycobacteriaceae > Mycobacterium. Next base: position 15,618 of record NZ_LZSQ01000068.1, on the reverse strand, counting down.
GGGCGTCTTCACCTCGGGGTTCTCTCCCGGCAACGGCGTCGGGGCGCCTGCCGCCGTCGGGGCGGGCGTCTCGGCGCCCTTCGTGTCGGTGCCCCCGGTGTTCTTCACGACCACGACCACGATGGCCGCGATCACGCCGATCACGAGGACCGCTATGCCCAACGCCAGTGCCCTGCGACGCCAGTAAATCTGCGTCGGTAGCGGGCCATGCGGTTCCAGATCCAGCACAACTTCACGGTAAGGCCAGGTCATGCCTTATCGGTCGAGGTCGCCCGGCGTGTCGCCCCTCAGCCTTCGCCGATGTCGCCGAGATGGTCCCGCAAAACCACCTGACCGTCGGCGAGGTGATAGGTGACGCCGACGATCGCCAGGTCCCCGGACGCCACCCGTTCCGACACCGTTGTCGAACGGGCCAGGAGTTGAGCGCCGGTCTCGCTGACGTGGCGGGCCTCGAACTCATCGACCCGGGACAGGCCGTCTCGGCGGCCCAGAAGGATCGACGGCATCACCCGTTCGACGATGTCGCGCACGTAGCCGCCGGGCACCTGGCCCTCGTCGAGCGCGCTCAACGTCGCCTTGACCGCACCACAGCTGTCGTGGCCGAGCACCACGACCAGCGGCACGTCGAGCACCGCGACCGCGTATTCGATGGAACCCAGCACCGCCGAATCGATCACATGCCCGGCGGTGCGGACCACGAACATGTCACCGAGACCCTGGTCGAAGATGATCTCGGCCGCCACGCGGCTGTCGCCGCAGCCGAACACCACCGCAGTCGGCTTCTGGGAGCCGGCCAGGCTGGCGCGGTGCTCGACCCCCTGGCTGGGGTGCACGGGCTTACCGGCGACGAAGCGCTCGTTACCCTCTTTGAGTGCTTTCCACGCGGTCACTGGGCTGGTGTTCGGCATGACGGACATTGTGCCCCAGTTGGTTGATTGGTATGCGCGCGACCAGCGAGATCTTCCGTGGCGCCGGCCTGAGGTCACGCCGTGGCAGATATTGGTCAGCGAATTCATGCTGCAGCAGACGCCGGTTGCGCGGGTCGAGCCGGTCTGGCGGGCGTGGGTTCAGCGCTGGCCCACGCCGTCGGCGACCGCGGCGGCCAGCGCCGCAGACGTCCTGCGAGCTTGGGGCAAGCTCGGCTATCCACGCCGTGCCAAGCGATTACACGAGTGTGCGACGGTGATCGCCGAGCGCTACGACGACGTTGTCCCCGCCGACGTCGACACGCTACTGACCCTGCCAGGGGTCGGCGCCTACACCGCGCGAGCCATCGCCTGCTTCGCCTATCGCGATCGTGTTCCGGTGGTCGACACGAATGTCCGGCGGGTGGTCGCCCGCGTGGTGCACGGGAGGGCCGACGCCGCAGCCTCGTCGTCGCCGCGTGACCTCGCCGACGTCGAGGCTCTGCTTCCCGAAGACGGACTGGCGCCGACATTTTCGATCGCGCTCATGGAATTGGGTGCGACGGTGTGCACCGCCCGCTCCCCGCGCTGCGGGCTGTGCCCGCTGAGCACGTGCGCGTGGCGCTCGCGCGGATTTCCCGCGTCCGACTCACCGGCGCGGCGCGTCCAACGTTATGCGGGCACCGACCGTCAGGTTCGCGGCCGGCTGCTGGACGTGCTGCGCGACAACGAATCTCCCGTCACCAGGGCACAACTGGACGTCGCGTGGTTGACGGACACGGCACAACGGGACCGCGCGCTGGACTCGCTTCTTGTCGACGGACTCATCGAGCAGACCGCCGACGGCCGGTTCGCGCTGGCAGGCGAAGGCGGCTGAGGACGGCGGGTCAGGCCGATGCCATCTCGCCGGGCTCGGATTCCTCTGTGCTGCAGGAGAACCGGCGACGGTAGTCCGAGGGCGTCACTCCGATGACCCTGCGGAAGTGATGCCGTAGCAGCGTCGCGGTGCCGAAGCCGCTGCGCTCGGCGATCCGGTCGACGTCGAGGTCGGTCTCCTCCAGCAGCGTGCGGGCGTAGAGCACACGCTGATCGGTCACCCACTGCATGGGCGTGCGGCCGGTCTCTTCCACGAACCTGCGCGCGAAGGTGCGCGCCGACATGTGCGCGCGGGCAGCGAGCGTCGCCACGGTGTGCGGCTTGTCCAGGTTGGTGAGGATCCAATCAAGATGCGGCGCAAAGCGTTCCGAACATCGCGTCGGGATCGGCTGGTCGATGTACTGGCGTTGGCCACCGTCCCGTTGGGGTGGCACGACCATGCGTCGCGCGATCTTGTTGGTCACCTCGCTGCCGAGTTCGCGGCGTACCAGGTGCAGGCACGCGTCGATGCCCGCCGCGGTTCCCGCGCTGGTGATCAGGTTTCCGTCGTCGACAAACAGCACGTTGCGGTCGACCTTGGCCGTCGGATACCTGCGAGCGAGATCGTCGGCGTGCATCCAGTGCGTCGTGCACGGCCTGCCGTCGAGGAGACCCGCGGCGCCCGCGACGAACGCGCCGGAGCACACCGTGAGGATGATCGACCCCGACTCGGCGGCGGCGCGCACCGCGGCCAGCGCCGCGGGCAGATACTCCGATCCGCCGATCGCCGGGATCGCGACCAGGTCCGCCCCCATGAGGTCGTCGAGGCCGTGGTCGGGCGTCAGGCTCGCGCCGACCGATGTCCGAAGCGGCTCACCCGGAACCGGACCGCAGACCTTGAAGTCGAAGTTGGGCACGCCGTCGCCGGAGCGGTCGATGCCGAAGACCTCGCAAATCACGCCGAACTCGAAGATCGCAAGATCGTCCAGGACGAGCGTCGATACGCTCTTGAGAGACATGGCAGCATTTTATCTCATTGTGTCATTACTGCCACTGTTGGCCGGATTTTGTCGCGCGAATGATTACTGCCATGACCACTGTACTGCTACTCCTGATCCTGGTTTCTCCGCTGTTGGTGGCCTGTGCCCTGGCCTGGGCCGCACACCGCGTCGGGGATCTCCGACTGCACCGTGACCAGTTCCGCATGGCCGCGCCGATGGCCGGCCGGGTGTTCGACAGCGATCGCGACATGTGGCGCATCGAGCACGACCTCGATGCGATACGCACCCGCTTCGAGCGGCAGCCCGCCTGGCCCTCCTCAGGTGCGGTCGGGGAGCGTCGTTAGGAAAGCCTCGACCGCCCCGCGATAGGCGTGCGGCGCATCGTCGTGGATGAGATGGCCGGCGTCGGGCACCCGCAGATACGTGGTGTTGGGGCGGGCCTCGGCCATCCGGGCCATCTGTCCCGGCGGGGTGACCGAATTGCCCGCCTCGAGCAGGAGTGCGGGCGCCCGGACGGCCTCCCACTCGCGCCAGTAGTCCCGGGTCCCCCATTCTGCGGCGATCTCGATCCACATTTCCGGAAGCCCATGCAGCCGCCAGCCGCCTTCCGTGCGGTCGAACGCCTCCAGAAAATACTGTCCCGCCACCGGGCCGAACTCGTCGTAAACACGTTGGGCGGAATCGAATTCGACGGGAAGCGCATGAAGCCACGGTTCCCACGGCCCGGTGGTCCGGCCGCGGAAGTCCGGCGCCATGTCCTCGACCACCAACGCCTCCACGAGGTCGGGTCGCGTCGCTGCCAGGCACCACGAATGCAGTCCGCCCATCGAGTGTCCGATCATGACCGCGGGCTGGCCGAGCGTCGCCACCGCGTCGCCCAGGTCCTCGACGAACCGCTCGGTGCTGATCGGCGGGGCGTCGTCGGCGTCGCGGCCGCGGTGCCACGGCGCGTCGTACGTGTACACCTCGCCATGCCGGGTCAGCCACGGCAGCTGGCGCGACCAGGTGCTGCCCCGCCCCATCAGGCCGTGCACCAGGACGAGCGGCCTGCCCCGGCCGCCGCGGTGAGTGAGTGGGGCCCCGCCGCCCCCTGCGGACTGCATCCCGACATCATCGTGCCTCCGGTGCGCCGCGGTGCGTTCGGTAGCCTGATGCGCATGCCCAGCCAGAATCCCGTGGTGAAGATCAACGCGATCGAGGTCCCGCCCGACGCCGGTCCTGAACTGGAGAAGCGGTTCGCACACCGGGCGCACGCCGTCGACAATCAGCCGGGTTTCCTCGGCTTCCAGCTGCTGCGGCCCATCAAGGGTGAGAACCGCTACTTCGTGGTGACGCAGTGGGAGTCCGAGGAGGCCTTCCAGGCCTGGGCGACAGGCCCGGCCATCGAAGCCCACAAAGGCCAGCAGGCCAACCCGGTGGCCACCGGTGCGTCGCTGCTCGAGTTCGAGGTAGTCCTCGACGTTGCGGGTGCCGACAAGTAGGGCCAGGCTGAAGGCTCGCCGGGCGCTCGGGCTGACGGTCGTCGCGTCGCTGGTCGTCGGCCTCGCCGGTTGCTCGAGGATGGAGCCGCCGGCCGCCGACGCCGCTTACGGCACGCCCATCGAGATCAACACGCCCCAGGGGCTGAGGGCCAAACAGACGCTGGACATGCTCAACTCCGACTGGCCGATCGGTCCGGTCGGAGTCCGGACGATGGCCGTGCCCGAGAGGGTCGACGAGATCACGGCGAAGCTCGACCGGATCTGGTGGGACCGCCCGTTCACCGTGACCGACGTGGAGATCCGCGCCGGACAGGCCGAGGTCGGGGTGCTGACGTCGTACGGCGTCGCGCAGGAGATCGATTTGCGCACCAACGATGCGGGCATGGTCGACCGGTTCGACGTGTCTCTCCGGCCGCCCGACATCGGCGACTGGTCGGACGTCGACGCCGAGCTGACGAAGTCCGGGGCACGCTACTCGTATCAGGTATCCAAGGTGGACGACTCGAAATGCGATGTGGTCGCCGGTACCAACACCGAGATGTCATTGCCCTTGGCGTCGATCTTCAAGCTCTACGTGCTGCTCGCCGTCGCGGAGGCGGTGAAGGCGGGCACGCTGAAGTGGACCGATCCGCTGACCATCACGAAGCGGGCCAAGGCCGTCGGGTCCGCAGGCCTCGAGGAACTACCTCCCGGGTCCCGAGTTTCGGTGAGAACCGCTGCGCAGCAGATGATCTCGGCCAGCGACAACATGGCAACGGATCTCCTCATCGAACGCGTGGGCACGGATGCGGTCGAGCGGGCACTGGTCTTGGCGGGCCACCACGACCCGGGCAGCATGACGCCGTTCCCGACCATGCACGAACTCTTCTCGGTCGGATGGGGACGACCTGATCTGCGCGAGCAGTGGCGGCTGGCGGTCGAGAAGGGTGGCCCGCAAGGCCGCGCGCAGCTGCTCCGGCAGACGAATTCCCGCCCCTACGAACCGGATCCGCAACGGACCCACTCGCCGGCGTCGAACTACGGGGCCGAGTGGTACGGCAGCGCAAGCGACATCTGCCGCGTACACATCGCGCTGCAGAAGGCCGCGGTGGGTGAAGCCGCGCCGGTCAAGGACATCCTCGCCGCGATCCCCGGCATCGACCTCGACCGGTCGAAGTGGGGTTACATCGGCGCCAAGGGCGGAAACCTGCCCGGCGACCTCACGTTCAGCTGGTACGCCGTCGACCACACGGGCCAGCCGTGGGTGGTCAGTTTCCAGTTGAACTGGCCGCGGTACCGCAGCCCCACCGCCGCGGGATGGTTGTTGTCGATCGTGCGGCAGGCGTTCGACCTGGTGCCGATCCGCTAGTCACCGGTTCGACCGCTCAGGCCCAATTAGCGGTTCGACCGCAGTGTCCACGCGTGGCCACGAAAGTGCATCACCGTCCGGCTCACCGGCGCAACATCGATGCGCCAGAACGACTTCGGCGGCGCGTCGAGCGCGATCAGGATCGCGGCACGGATCACCGCCGGATGCGTCACCGCGACGAGCCGACTGCGGGTGTTGGCCACCGAGTCCATCCAGTCGCGGACCCGGTCGATGAGGTCGACCACCGACTCGCCGCCGTGCGGCGCCTGCGCGGGCTCGGTCAGCCAGATCGCCAGGTCGGCGGGCTGGACCCCGCCCAGCACGTCACCACGCCACCTGCCGCAGTCCAGATCGGCCAGCCGTGCGTCCACGTCGGCCTGCAGGCCGAGCAGTTCGGCGGTCTGCCTCGTGCGCTTCTCGGGACCGCACACCGCCGCGTCGACGACACCGAGGTCGATGGACGCGTCGACCTGCCTGTGGCCGACGGAGTTCAACGGCTCGTCGGTGGGGAATCGTCCGGCCGACATCGCATCGGTCAGCGCGTGCGATACGAGCGTCAGCCGGACGACCTCACTCACGCAGCGATGCTCTCCCGCCGCTTCTCGTCGAGCAGACGCGAGACCATCGCACCGAACACCAGCGCGATCGTCGCGTACATGACGAGCTGCGTTCCCAGCGAGAACAGCCGGAACTCGTAGAGATCGTCAGCCGGAAAGCCTTCGTAGACGATGTTTCCCGCACTGTCGGTCAGCGGGCCCGGTGTCTCGTCGATGGTCGGCAGGATCAGCATCACGACCGCGATCGCCGCGATGTAAGACCCGGCGGCCACCAAGGTCGCGTTCCACGCTCCCAGGCGCTCGACCAGCCGTCGGCCGAGATACACCGCCCCCACCAGCAGGGCCGCCGACAGCACGACCAGCAGCAGGTACAGCAGCGTGCGTTGACGGATCGTCTCGTCCAGGCTCACCGCGGGTGGGCTCGCCGGGTACTTCAGCGCGGGAACGACGTAGAGGCTCAACAACATTCCCGCCGCCACGTAAACCGACAACAGGCGCGCCGAGACGTTGCCGACGCGCCCGTACGTCACCGCGAACGCGACGCTGAACAGAGCCGCGATCGCGATGCTGAAGGCCAGCACGCCGAACCCCATGCCGACGTTCATCTGCACGCCGCGGGTGAAGCCCTCGACACCGTCGTGGTGGTGACCGGCGTGTGCGGCGCCCTCCATCGCCTCGTGTGCGGCGCCGACGCCCTCCTCGTAACCGATCGCCCGCTCGATGACCGGTTCGACGAAGATGCGGGCGAAGACGAACGCGAATACTCCAGCCAGGGCGCCGGCCAAAAGGCCGCGCCCGATGATCTGCTTTTCCATTGTGTTGTCGGTCCCCCGCGGATCAGTGGCAGGGGAAGCCGAGCAGATGGCGTGCGTCGTGAACGAACTCGTGCACGACCGTGCTGTTGCCGAACACCGATGTCGCACCCTGGTCCAGCCCGACGAAGTAGAGGGCGAGGAGGGCGAAGAACGCGGTCAACGCCAACCACATCACCGCCTTGGCTGCGGAGAAGTCCAGCGCGGGCGCAAGGCTCTTACGGGCCTCGGGTGAGGTCATGTCGGTGTCCTTTCCGGGATTTCGCGTCCCGATTCCACAGGCGACGGCGAGCGTCGGGTCTGACTTGACACAGTGGCGCGACCGTTCTGGATTCTCACCAGATTCCTTCGCCCGCCGATAACATCGCACATCCTATCCACTCGGTCCAGCGGTGGCGGGGCGAGACGGAAAACGGGCGGTACCCGATTGGGTACCGCCCGTCCTCGTGAGCGTGATGCCGGCGCTATTCGGTCGCGCCTGCCGCGCCCGCCGCACCGGCCTGAGCCAGATCCGGCTCGGCCACCGGCGCCGGTTTCTTGGTGCCCTTGAACGTGAACACCGCGTCCTCGCCGGCGCTTTCGCCGTCCCAGTTGTCGACGTCGACCGTGACGAGCTGACCGGGGCCGATCTCCTCGAACAGGATCTTCTCCGACAGCTGGTCCTCGATCTCGCGCTGGATGGTGCGCCGCAGCGGCCGCGCGCCGAGCACGGGGTCGAACCCGCGCTTGGCCAGCAGTGCCTTGGCCTTGTCCGTCAGCTCCATCGTCATGTCCTTGGCCTTGAGCTGGTTGGACACCCGGCCGATCATCAGGTCGACCATCCGGATGATCTCGTCGCGGGTCAGCTGGTGGAAGACGATGATGTCGTCGATGCGGTTGAGGAACTCCGGCCTGAAGTGCTTCTTCAGCTCGTCGTTGACCTTCTGCTTCATCCGCTCGTAGTTGTTGTCGCCGCCACCCTGGGAGAAGCCCAGCCCGACCGCCTTGGAGATGTCGGACGTGCCCAGGTTCGACGTGAAGATCAGCACGGTGTTCTTGAAGTCGACTGTGCGACCCTGACCGTCGGTTAGGCGGCCGTCCTCGAGAACCTGCAACAGGCTGTTGTAGATCTCCTGGTGCGCCTTCTCGATCTCGTCGAACAGCACGACCGAGAACGGCTTGCGCCGCACCTTCTCGGTGAGCTGGCCACCCTCCTCGTAGCCGACGTAGCCCGGAGGGGCACCGAACAGCCGCGAGGCGGTGAAGCGGTCGTGAAACTCGCCCATGTCGATCTGGATGAGCGCGTCGTCGTCGCCGAACAGGAAGTTGGCCAGCGCCTTGGACAGCTCGGTCTTACCGACACCGGATGGGCCGGCGAAGATGAACGAACCGGACGGACGCTTCGGATCCTTCAGGCCGGCGCGGGTACGCCGGATCGCCTTGGAGACGGCCTTGACGGCGTCCTCCTGGCCGATGATCCGCTTGTGCAGCTCCTCCTCCATGCGCAGCAGCCGAGTCGTCTCCTCCTCGGTCAGCTTGAACACGGGGATGCCGGTCCAGTTGCCGAGCACCTCGGCGATCTGTTCGTCGTCGACCTCGGCCACGACGTCGAGATCACCTGAGCGCCACTGCTTCTCACGTTCTGCGCGCTGCGCGACGAGTTGCTTCTCCTTGTCACGCAGGCTGGCCGCCTTCTCGAAGTCCTGCGCGTCGATCGCGGACTCCTTCTCCCGGCGGGCGTCGGCGATCTTCTCGTCGAACTCGCGCAGGTCTGGCGGTGCGGTCATGCGCCGGATCCGCATCCGGGCCCCGGCCTCGTCGATCAGGTCGATCGCCTTGTCCGGCAGGAACCGGTCGTTGATGTAGCGGTCGGCCAGCGTGGCAGCCGCGACCATCGCCGAATCGGTGATCGAGACGCGGTGGTGCGCCTCGTACCGGTCGCGCAGACCCTTCAGGATCTCGATGGTGTGCTCGACGGTGGGCTCGCCGACCTGGACCGGCTGGAACCGCCGCTCGAGCGCGGCGTCCTTCTCGATGTACTTGCGGTACTCGTCGAGTGTGGTCGCGCCGATGGTCTGCAGCTCGCCGCGAGCCAGCTTCGGCTTCAGGATCGACGCGGCGTCGATCGCGCCCTCGGCGGCACCCGCACCCACGAGCGTGTGCAGCTCGTCGATGAACAGGATGATGTCGCCGCGGGTGTTGATCTCCTTGAGCACTTTCTTCAGCCGCTCTTCGAAGTCACCGCGATACCGGCTGCCCGCCACCAGCGACCCGAGGTCGAGGGTGTAGAGCTGCTTGTCCTTGAGCGTCTCCGGGACCTCGCCGTGCACGATGGCCTGCGCGAGGCCCTCGACGACGGCGGTCTTTCCGACGCCGGGCTCGCCGATCAGCACCGGGTTGTTCTTGGTGCGCCGGCTCAGCACCTGCATCACCCGCTCGATTTCCTTCTCGCGGCCGATGACCGGGTCGAGCTTGCCCTCCATCGCGGCCGCGGTCAGGTTGCGGCCGAACTGGTCGAGCACGAGCGAGGTCGACGGATTGCCCGCCTCACCACCGCGGCCGCCCGTGCCGGCCTCCGCGGTCTCCTTGCCCTGATAGCCCGACAGCAGCTGGATGACCTGCTGGCGCACGCGGGTGAGCTCGGCGCCCAGCTTGACCAGCACCTGGGCGGCGACGCCCTCGCCCTCACGGATGAGACCGAGCAGGATGTGCTCGGTGCCGATGTAGTTGTGGCCGAGTTGCAGCGCCTCGCGGAGGCTGAGCTCCAGCACCTTCTTGGCGCGCGGGGTGAACGGGATGTGGCCCGACGGCGCCTGCTGGCCCTGGCCGATGATCTCCTCGACCTGGCTGCGCACGCCTTCGAGCGAGATGCCCAGCGACTCCAGCGACTTGGCCGCTACACCTTCACCCTCGTGAATAAGTCCCAACAGGATGTGCTCGGTGCCGATGTAGTTGTGGTTGAGCATCCGGGCCTCTTCTTGAGCCAGGACGACGACCCTGCGGGCACGGTCGGTGAATCTCTCAAACATCGGTGGTTACCTGCTCTCCTCAATAGGTCGGTGCCATGCGTGCCCAACGGTCTCGAGTAACGCACCGCACCACCGTCCACTCTAGTGGGCATCTACGCGCCACGTCCCGCCCGCCGGTCTGCTCTAAGCGGACACCCGAGGCATCGACGCGCACGGGGTCGAATACCCGCCGCTATGGGAGAGCAACGCATCGATGGGCCGATTCGTTTCCTGATCCGGCGGCGGCGGCTTCGCGGCTAGCGAACGCGCGGCGACCGAGCCAGTGACGACCGCCGCTATGTGGCGGCGTGGAAGGCGTCGATCACATCGGCGGGAATGCGCCCGCGGGTGGACACATTGTGCCCGTTGCGGCGCGCCCATTCGCGGATCGCGGCGCTTTGCTCGCGATCGATCGCCGCGCGCCCACGGCCCGAGCCTGCGGCGCGCCCGCGCCGGCGACCGCCGACCCTGCGACCGGCCTCGACCCACTGCTTGAGGTCATTGCGCAGCTTTGCCGCGTTTTTCGAAGAAAGATCGATCTCGTAGGTCACCCCGTCGAGGCCGAATTCAACGGTCTCGTCGGCCGCACCTTCGCCGTCGAAATCATCGACCAAGGTAACGGTAACTTTCTTCGCCATTTAATACGCCCTTCTAAGCGATCACAGGACCGCTGTAAAGTATCCAACTCGGCCCCAATGTGCCATATTTGTGTGCGCTATACAACAAGTCTATCGGTGCCGAGTATAGGCGCGGGTTCAGTTGCCGTGGCGACGAACAATCGGGAACAAAACAGTCTCCCTAATCGACAAGCCCGTCAGGGCCATCAGCAATCTGTCGATACCCATTCCGGTGCCTGTGGACGGTGGCATCGCGTACTCGAGGGCCGCCAAGAAATCCTCGTCGAGAACCATCGCCTCGTCGTCGCCGGCGGCCGCCGCCTTCGCCTGGGCTTCGAACCTCTCGCGCTGGATTACCGGGTCTATGAGCTCGGAATATCCGGTGGCGAGTTCAAATCGCCTTATGTACAGATCCCATTTCTCGGTGACGCCTTCAACGCTGCGGTGCGGGCGCGTGAGCGGCGTCGTCTCGACGGGAAAGTCGCGGACGAACGTGGGCGCCCACAACGTGTTCCCGACCGTGTGCTCCCAGAGTTCCTCGACCAGTTTTCCGTGGCCGTAGCCCCGATCGCGCGGGATCTCGACGCCCAGGCGATCCGCGATGGCCCACAACTTCTCGGCGGGCGTTTGAGGGGTGATCTCCTCCCCCAAAGCCCCCGACAGTGACGGATACATTTCGACGGACTGCCATTCGCCGTCGAGGTCGTACTCGGTGCCATCGGGCAATGGCACCACCCGTGTTCCGATAGCTTCGTCGGCGACTTCTTGAATAAGCTCTCTGGTGACGACGGCGGAATCGTCGTACGTACCGTAAGCCTGATAAGTCTCGAGCATCGCGAATTCCGGAGAATGCGTGGAATCCGCACCTTCGTTTCTGAACACGCGATTCAACTCGAAGACACGCTCGAATCCGCCGACCAGCGCGCGCTTGAGAAACAGTTCCGGGGCGATACGCAGATATAGATCCGCATCGAGCGCATTGGAGTGCGTCACGAACGGTCGCGCCGCCGCACCGCCGGCGAGTGTCTGCAGCATCGGCGTTTCCACTTCGAGAAATCCACGCCTTTCCAATGCCGACCGCACCGCGCGGACCACCGCCACCCGCTGACGGGCAATGGTCCTGGCCTCCGGGCGCACGATGAGATCGACGTAGCGCTGCCTGACCCGCGCCTCTTCGCTCATTTCCTTGTGGGCCACCGGCAGCGGTCGCAGGGCTTTGGAAGCCATTTGCCAGGAGTCGGCGAGCACGGAGAGCTCTCCGCGACGGGAACTGATCACCTCACCGCGCACGAAGACGATGTCTCCGAGGTCGACATCGGCCTTCCACGCGTCCAGGGATTCCTGCCCGACCTTGTTCAGGCTGATCATCGCCTGCAGCTGGGTGCCGTCGCCCTCCTGCAGCGTGGCAAAGCACAGCTTCCCGGAGTTCCTGGCGAACATCACCCGCCCGGCCACCCCCACGATCTGACCGGTCTCGGTGTCGGCGGGCAGGTCCGGATAGGCCGCACGAATCTCGGCGAGGGAATGTGTGCGCGCGATCTCCACCGGATAGGGTTCACGCCCCTCGGCGAGCAGGCGCTCACGCTTGGCCTGACGGATCCGGTATTGCTCCGGAACGTCGGCTTCGGATGTCGCGTCCGCGGCCGGGGTGGTGCGGGGCGGGTGGGGTTCGGTCACGTCGTGCCAGCCTAAATGACGCGGATTCGGGCGCCGCCGGTGCGCCGAACGCAGCCAGCTATACCGGGATGCCCTTCTTGAGCCGGCCGCGGTTGCTGTCGCGGTTGCGCTCGAACACCAGCCGCAGTCCGTCGAGGGTGAGATGCCGGTCGTAGTGCTGCACCGTGTGCAGGTCCGGGAGAACCAATGGGGCGCCGTGCCCGGTGGCGACCACGGTGACGTCGTCGCCGTCGAAGCCGTCGACGTCGTCGCGGATGCGGGTCACCAACCCGTCCACCAGCGCCGCGAACCCGAAGACCGCGCCGGCCTGCATGCACTCGACCGTGTTCTTGCCGACGACCGACCGCGGCCGGGTCAGCTCGACCCGGCGCAGCGCCGCTGACCGTGCGGCAGCCGCGTCCGAAGACACCTGCACCCCGGGCGCGATGGCCCCGCCGAGGAACTCACCCTTCGCCGAGACGACGTCGACGCAGATCGACGATCCGAAGTCCACGACGATGGCCGCCGTTCCGTACTTGTGGAAAGCGGCCAGGCAGTTGACGATGCGGTCGGCGCCGACCTCCTTCGGGTTGTCGACGAGCAGCGGGATGCCGGTCCGCACACCGGGTTCGATGAGAACGTGCGGCACCGACGGCCAGTACTGTTCGAGCATCACGCGGACCTCGTGCAGGACCGACGGGACGGTCGACAGCCCCGCGGCGCCGGTGAGGTGCTCGGCGTCGTCGCCGATCAGGCCGTCGATGGTGAGCGCGAGTTCGTCGGCCGTCACCTCCGACTCGGTGCGGATGCGCCAGTGCTGCACGACTTTCGCGTGATCTGCGGTGCCCGATACCAGACCCACGACGGTGTGGGTGTTACGGACGTCGATGGCTAGTAACACGTGCTCACCGCGGAGACATCAACTCGGCCGCGTCGGCCGGTACGAAGGCCGGATCGTGCCCGAGGTCGATCTGCTTGTTGTCGGCGTCGACGAACACGATCCGCGGCTGGTAGGCACGGGCTTCGGCATCCTCCATGGTGCCGTAGGCGATCAGGATCACCAGATCGCCGGGGTGCACGAGATGCGCTGCCGCGCCGTTGATCCCGATGACGCCGCTGCCGCGTTCACCGGTGATCGCGTACGTCACCAGCCGTGCGCCGTTGTCGATGTCGACGATCGTCACCTGCTCACCCTCGAGCAGGTCGGCCGCCTCCATCAGGTCGGCGTCGATGGTCACCGACCCCACGTAGTGCAGATCGGCCTTGGTGACCGTGGCGCGGTGGATCTTCGACTTCAGCATTGTCCGTAACATCAGTTCCTCCAAGGAAGTTCGTGCTCGTCGAACGCGACGTCCGGGCCGGGCCCGGACGGTACTCCGATATCTATGGCGATGTTGTCCAGCAGCCTGGTGCGGCCCAGCCGGCCGGCCACCAACATGCGGGCCGCCCCCAACTCCGGTGCGGGGCCCAGCATCGGGTCCCGCACCTGCAGGTAGTCGACCTCGATCGCGGGCACCTCGTCGAGCACCGCACGCGCGGCGTCCAACGCAGCCGCGGCCCCTTCGCCCGCCGCGTACATGCCCGCCAACAGTGCCGCCGACAACGCACCCGCATGTTCGCGCTGCTCCGCGTCCAGGTAGCGGTTGCGCGACGACATCGCCAGGCCGTCGGCCTCGCGCACGATCGGCACCCCGACGATCCTGGTGTCGACGTTGAGGTCGGTGACCATCTGACGGATCAGCGCCAGCTGCTGGTAGTCCTTCTCCCCGAAGAACGCGCGGTCGGGGTGCACGATGTTGAAGAGCTTCAGCACGACAGTCAGAACACCCTCGAAATGTGTTGGGCGAGCGCCACCCTCGAGCTCTGCGCCGAGCGGTCCGGGGTGCACCGACGTGCGTGTGCCGTCCGGGTACATGTCGTCGACGGTCGGGGTGAACGCGATCTCGACGCCCTCGGTGCGCAGGGCGGCCAGATCGTCGTCGAGCGCGCGCGGATACGCGTCGAGGTCCTCCCCCGCGCCGAACTGCAGCGGATTGACGAAGATGGACACCACGACGACGGCCCCTTGGACCCGCTTGGCGGCGCGGATGAGCGCGAGGTGACCCTCGTGCAGGGCGCCCATCGTCGGGACCAGCATCACCCGGCGGCCGGTGGCGCGCAGCGCCCGGGTGACCGCGGAAACGTCGGAGGGCTTCGCGTAGACGTTCAGCTCACCCGCCGTGAACTGCGGTTTGCGCGCCGTCGTCATCGCCCGCTCCCCAGCTGACGCGTCGGCCCGCCGTCGTCGGCGAGCACGGCGACCACGTCATCCGGGGCGTGCGCACGCAGTGCGGTGCGCAGCGAGTTCGCCCGATATGCCTGTGCCAATTCGGGATTCACCTCCGTCAGAGCCTCCAGATGACGTGCGACGGCCGCCGCGTCCCCGCGTGCCACCGGTCCGGTCAGCGCCGCCTGGCCACGTTGCAGCGCGTTCTCCAGCGACGCGCGCGCCAGCGGGCCGATGACCCGCTCGGCGAGGCCACCCGGCGCGTCACCGACCAGCTCCTGGCCGAGCAGCTCCTGCCCCCACAACGCCGAGCGCAGGGCCTCGACCGCGTCGAGCAGAACGGTCACCACGTGGTTGCTCGCGTGCGCCAGCGCCGCGTGATACAGCGTGCGCGCGTCCTCGCGGACCCGGAACGGCTCGCCGCCGATCTCGAGCACCAGCGACTGGGCGATCGCGTAGCCCACTTCGTCGGCGGCGGTCACGCCGAAGCAGGTGTCGGGCAACCGCTCGATGTCCTCGTCGGTGCCGGTGAAGGTCATCGCCGGGTGGATCGCCAGCGGTATGCAGCCCTGCTCGGACAGCGGCGCCAGCACACCGATGCCGTTGGCGCCTGAGGTGTGCGCGACGATCGTGCCCGGCCGCACCGAGCCTGTCGCGGCCAGACCGGACACCAAGCCCACTAGTTCGGCGTCGGGGACGGCGAGGAGCAGGAGCTCGGCACGGCCGGCCACCTCGTCGACCGGGAGCACCGCGGTGTCGGGCAGCCGGCGCTGGGCGCGGTCGCGTGACTCGCGGGAGATGGCGCTGCAGCCCACCACGACGTGTTCGGCGCGCTCGAGCGCGACGCCGAGCGCCGAACCGACGCGACCTGCGGAAATGATGCCGACAGTGAGCCGCGCCGGCCGGAATCCGCCGGGTGGGGTCCCCATGAGAACCTCGCTGAGAGTTGATGCGTGTCGTTCCGGTCCTGCGATGCGGGTACCGGACGGTCGCTACGAGGTTAGCTCACTCCTCGCGGCGTCGGCGACGCCCGCCCGGTGTGGGGCTCGCCTGCAGCCGGGCCAGCAGTTCGGCGACGGACTGTCCGGCGGTGTCGGTGTCGTCGGCGCTGCGGTGCCTGCGGCGTTCGGGGG
>NZ_LZSQ01000067.1 GCF_001665535.1 Mycobacterium sp. 852002-51961_SCH5331710 | reverse complement strand
CACCGCCGTCGCCGACACCGGCCGCGATGCCGCCCAGGATGCTCGCCACAGAACCGCCGGCCACGGCGGCCACGGGTGCTGAGCAACAGCCCGAAGCCCCGTCACTGGACGAGTCCGGGCTCGACGAAAGGACGGTTGCGCATATCCGCCAATTGCGGCGCGAAGCGCAACACCTCCGCGAGCGAGCCCGCACCGCTGAGGGCGACAATGAGCGGCTGATCACCCAAATCGGCGCGATGCACCACCGTGAGATTGAGCGGCTGGCTGCCGAAAGTCTCATCGACCCAAGCGATATTTGGCAGTCCGGAACAACGGATTTCACTGACGCCGAGACCGGCGAACTGGACCCCGCACTGGTCGCCGAAGCGGCCCGGTCGCTCATCGCAGACAAACCGCACCTCGCGCGACCGCAGTCCACACCACCGCCGTCTGACCGTCCGGTCGAGGGATTGCGGTCGGGCGCGGCACCGACCGCTGACCCGACACCGAAACCCTCATGGTCGTCGGCGATCCGGCCGCACGCCCGACCCAAAGGCCTCGGCTAAGCTGGTGGGGAACGCGCGGTCGACCCCGGCCCGGAGCTGAACACGAATCGCGCACCCCATGCCCTTGGTGGCACAGGTGTTGCCGTTGACCGGCCCGCACCAGCACTCAGCACTGTGAGCGTTTCGCGCTGTCACGCGCGCGCTCGATTCGCCTGCACACCAAGGAGTTAA
>NZ_LZSQ01000066.1 GCF_001665535.1 Mycobacterium sp. 852002-51961_SCH5331710 | reverse complement strand
GGCGGTGGTCGGCTTCGACGTCAAGGTCGCGATCCATCCGTCCCAGGTCGCGGTGATCCGGGAGGGCTATGCCCCGACACCCGAACAGGTGCAATGGGCGCGACACGTGCTCGACGCGGCCCGCGAAGCCCGAGGCGTCTTCCAGTTCGAAGGCATAATGGTGGATGCCCCAGTACTGCGGCGAGCAGAGCGCATCGTCCAGCTAGCGCCCCACCCCGGCGACTAGCCGGCAGCCTCCGACCAGAGGTTCTGCTCTACCCGCCTCCGTGCTGAGCACCTCAGTCGCCTGACGGCGCGATCCGCCGTCAGTGGCCTTAGGAGGCGGTATGGCAGGGACCGTTTCGGCACCCCTCGAGTCGTTCGACGTCGAGATGGAGCCCGTTTCACTGGTCGCCCCGGACGGGACGCCGACCCCCGAATCCCGGTACCGCCGAGATCTTCCCCCCGAGACGCTGGCCTGGCTCCACGAGGCCATGGTCGTCACCCGCGACCTCGACGGCGAGTTCGTCAACCTGCAGCGACAGGGTGAGTTGGCGCTGTTCGCGTCCTGCCACGGCCAGGAGGCCGCCCAGATCGGTGCCGCGGCATGCCTGCGCAAGACCGACTGGCTGTTCCCGCAGTACCGCGAGATCGGCGCCTTCCTGTTACGCGGCATCACGCCCGCGCAGATCGCCGCGGTATGGCGCGGGAAATGGCACGGCGGGCTGGGCTTTACCGAGAAATGCGTCGCGCCGATCGCCATCCCGATCGGCACCCACGGACTGCACGCGGTCGGGGCGGCCATGGCCGCTCAGCGGTTGGGCGAGGAGTCGGTGACGCTGGCATTCATCGGCGACGGCGCCACCAGCGAGGGTGACGTGCACGAGGCGCTGAACTTCGCCGCCGTCTACAAGGCGCCGTGCGTGTTCTTCGTCCAGAACAACCAGTGGGCGATCTCGGTGCCGGTCCGGCAGCAGATGGCCGGGCCGTCCATCGCGCACCGCGCCACCGGCTACGGGATGCCGGGGATCCGCGTCGACGGCAACGACGTGCTCGCGTGCTTCGCGGTCACCGCCGAAGCCGCGCGCCGGGCCCGCGAGGGTGGCGGTCCGACACTCATCGAGGCGATCACTTACCGGATGGGTCCGCACACCACCTCCGACGACCCGAACCGCTACCGCAGCCCGGCCGAGGTGCAGGAGTGGGCGGCACGCGACCCGATCGCGCGCTACCGCACCTATCTGCAGTCGGTGGGGGTGTGGAGCGACCGGCTCGAGGAACGGGTCAAGGCGAGGTCGGTACGGCTGCGAGCCGAACTGCGCGACGCGGTCGTCGGCGACGAGGACTACGACGTCACCGAGATGTTCGACGCGGTCTATGCCGACATCACGCCCGATCTCGCGGCCCAACGCGACCAACTCGCCGCCGAACTCGCGAAGGAGGTGTGACATGACGCAGATCATCGAACGGCCACCGATGTTCGGCGAGGACGAACCTCCCGAGCGTCTGCTGACCTCGCTGCCCGCGGTGACCGATGCGCCGACCCTGACCATGGCACAGGCCATCAACCGCGCCCTGCACGACGCGATGGCCTCCGACGAGCGGGTGCTGGTGTTCGGTGAGGACGTCGCGACGCTCGGCGGCGTCTTCCGTGTCACCGAGGGACTGGCCGAAACCTTCGGTGCCGCTCGGTGTTTCGACACGCCACTGGCCGAGTCGGCAATCGTCGGGATTGCGATCGGAATGGCCCTGCGCGGCTTCGTCCCCGTACCCGAGATCCAGTTCGACGGGTTCGCAGCACCGGCCTTCGACCAGATCGTCAGCCATCTGGCGAAGTACCGGATGCGTACGCGCGGTGACGTCGACATGCCGGTGACGATCCGCATCCCGTCGTTCGGCGGGATCGGCGCGGTCGAACACCACTCGGAGTCGACCGAAACCTATTGGCTGCACACCGCGGGGCTGAAGGTGGTGGTGCCCTCGACACCCTCGGATGCGTATTGGCTGCTGCGGCACGCGATCACCAGCCGTGACCCCGTCATCTATCTCGAGCCCAAGCGCCGATACTGGACCCGCGAGCCCGTCGACACCTCGGCTCCGGGGCTGCCGCTGGGGCGGGCGGCGACCCGCCGCGTCGGCACCGACGTCACCGTGGTGACCTACGGCCCGCTGGTGGCCACCGCGCTGGGCGCCGCGGATGTCGCGACAGAGCGCCACGGCTGGAGCGTCGAGGTTCTCGACCTGCGCACGCTCAATCCGCTGGACTTCGAGGCGGTTTCGGAGTCGGTGCGGCGCACCGGCCGGGTCGTCGTGATGCACGAGGGGCCGCGCACACTGGGTTTCGGCGCCGAACTGGCGGCACGCATTTCGGAGGAGTTGTTCTACGACCTCGAGGCGCCGGTGTTGCGGGCGACCGGATTCGACACGCCCTATCCGCCTGCGCGGCTGGAGAAGCTGTGGCTGCCGGGGGTCGACCGGCTGCTCGATTGCATCGAACGCACCTTGGAGCAGCCATGACGGTGATGGACTTTCTGGTCCCCGATCTCGGCGAGGGTCTCGAGGACGCGACGATCACCGCGTGGAGCGTCGCGGTCGGCGACGAGGTCGAACTCAATCAGACGCTGTGCACAGTGGAGACCAACAAGGCCGAGGTCGAGATCCCTAGTCCGTACGCGGGCCGTGTGGTCGAACTGGGTGGCCACGAAGGCGAGACGCTACCCGTCGGCGCGACGCTGGTGCGCATCGCGACCGACGCCGAAAAGCCCGTCCAGAAGCGCAAGCCCGTGCTTGTCGGATACGGCGCCGATGACGCAATGGACCAGAGCAGGCGAACGACCACACCGCCGCCGCACCGTGCCCGCGCCAAGCCTGCGGTGCGCAAGCTCGCCGCCGAACTGAACGTGGACCTGGCGGCACTGACCGGTTCGGGACCCGACGGTGTGGTCACCCGCGAGGACGTACTCGCCGCGGCGGGCAGATCCGCGCCTAGCCCCGACATGGTGACGGTCAGTGGAGTCCAGGCCGAGATGGCGCGTCGTATGACGATGTCGCGCAAGCAGATTCCCGATGCGCACACCGCCGTGCAGGTGGACGGTACGAACCTGCTGCGGCTGCGGGACCGGCTTCGCGTCCGCGCAGGCGACGAGGCGCCGATCACGCCGTTCGTGCTCACGCTGCGCCTGCTGACCATCGCGCTGCGACATCACCCCACCCTCAACGCCACCTGGGTGGAGACCACCGAAGGCGCGCAGATCCACCTGCATTCGGCCGTGCACCTCGGCTTCGGGGTGGCGGCACCGCGAGGCCTGCTGGTTCCCGTCGTCAGCGATGCCCACCTCAAGACCACCCGGCAGCTCGCCGACGAGGTGGCGCGGCTGATCGGCGGTGCGCGGGCGGGCACGCTCAAACCGACCGAGCTGCAGGGCTCGACGTTCACCGTGTCGAACTTCGGTGCGCTCGGCCTCGACGACGGAGTGCCGGTGATCAACTACCCCGAAGCCGCCATCCTCGGCATCGGTTCGCTCAAACCGCGCGCGGTGGTCGTCGACGACGCGGTGGTGGCACGGCCGACGATGAACCTCACCTGCGCGTTCGACCACCGGATCGCCGACGGTGCGCAGGTGGCGGCGTTCATGTGCGAACTTCGCGACCTGATCGAAGCGCCGGACACGGCGCTGCTCGACCTGTAGTGCACGATCCGGCCATGGCGCAGAAGGATTCATGCCCGTGCGGTAGCGGAGACGTTTACGCCGCGTGCTGCGAACCCCTGCACGACGGCGCGCGCGTCGCCGCCACCGCCGAGGAGCTGATGCGGTCGCGCTACTCCGCCTTCGCAAAGGGTGTTGGGGACTATTTGTTCGCGACGTGGCATCCGCGCACACGGCCGTCCGACGTCACGCTCGATGACGAGGTGATTTGGACCGGGCTCGTCATCAGCGACGTGGTGGCCGGCAGCGAGACCGACGACCACGGTGAGGTCGAATTCACGGCCCGCTACCTTCGGGCGGGGCGGCCGGGCGCGATGGACGAGCGCAGCCGATTCGAACGCCGAGCGGGACGCTGGTTCTACGTCGACCGCGTCTGAGTCATCGGCGCCGCGCCGCGGCGAGCCGTTCGGCGAACTCGGGGGAGCGGATCGAGGTGGCCTGCGGGCCGAGTTCGGTGTCGACCGCGATGCGGTGTTGGTCGACGTCGACGACGCCGGGGTTGGCCGTCGCCCGCATCGACGCCTTGGTCGCGAGCACCACCTCGCGCGGTGCTCCCGCCGGGCCCTTGGCCAGTTCCCTCGCCGCGGCTACGGGATCGTCGGCGACCTCGAGCGCCAGGCCGTACCGGACGGCGGCCTCGGCGTCGAAGCGCTTGCCGAACAGCAGTGACGCGCGGGCGGCCTGCGGACCGATCGCGCGCTGCAGCATCCAGGTCGCTCCTCCGCCGGGGTGGATGCCCAACTTCTGGAAGCGGGGGTCGAACAGCGCGGAGGGCCCGGCGATACGCACGTCGGCCGCCAGCGCCAGGTTCACCCCGGCGCCGACGGCGGCGCCGTTCACCGCGGCGATGGTCGGCAGCGCGCAGTTGGCGACGGCGAGGAAACCGTCGTAGATCTTGCGCAGTCCGTCCTCGGTCGCCGTGCCGAGCGCGCTCAGGTCGGCGCCCGCACAGAACGCCTTGCCCGCGCCGGTGACGATGACCGCGTGCACATCCGGATCGGCCTCGGCGGCGTCGACGGCTTCGCGCAGTGCGGTGGAGATCTCGAACGTCACCGCGTTTCGGCGCTCGGGGTCGTTGACGGTGAGGACCGCGACGCGGTCTTCGATGTGGATCAGTACCGGATCAGTCACCGGCTCAGCCTAGTGACCCGTCAGGGGGCGACGGTCAGCGTGACGTTGTGCAGTGCCACCGCGACATCGCTGGGCAGGACGTCGACGAAGGTCGGGACGTCGCGAATCGCGCCGCCCGAGGCGATCAGGTTTCCCGGATAGCTAGGGCTGCAAGGGAAGTCATGGCAGCGGTACCAGAAGCCCGGTGCGCTCTGGTACGGAAACATGCTGGGCGCCTGGTCCACCCGGTACCGCCCGGGCTCGATCGAGGCCGTGGTCCAGCCCGGTCGGGGGTTCGTGGTGACGTTGAAGACGCCGTTGCTGCCGTAGCTGGGCGGCGGCGCGGCATGCGCAGGCAGGGCGAGCGCGAAGGCCATCGCGCCTGCCGATACGGCGGCGGCGATCCCGCGCCTCGAGTTCACGCCGCTGAGTCTATCGACCGGGCGCTGCCGCCAGGCAGATATCGCTCGACCGGTGAACCGGAGGCGGTCAGGCGGCGGCGTCGGCCCCCGCCTTCGCGCCGTCGCCGGGTGTGCCGGCGTTGCCGCCCGTGGTGTCGTTTCCGGAAACGTCTGGGGTGCCGAGCTGCGGGCCTTCGGTGGCGGAATCATCTTGCCGCTGAACGCGTTTCGGGCCGAATCCGTCACGGAGCTTGCCGGGCAGGGCTCTCACGCTGTCGCGCAGCACGTTCAGCTGCGGTCGGCGCTTCTGCGCGATCTCCGGGTCATCGGCCCCGGGCCGTCGAGCCGGCTCTGCCATGGCCAGCCGTGTGGTGTCGGTCCGACGTTGCGTCGTCTCCGGTTCGACCGTCGGCTCCGGGTCGACCGTTGCCTCCTGCTCGACCGCCGTTTCCGGCTGCGTCGTCGGGCGCGGCGCGGACGCCGCCGACAGGCCCTGCAGAATCGCGCCGGGGACCTTCACCGCCGTGGCCAACAATTCGTCGGGCGGGGGAGCGATCCGTGCCGGGCGGTAGGCGCTCGGATCGCGGGGGATCGGGTTGCCGCCGTAGTAGGCCGAGTCGACGGCCAGCTTCAGCACCGGCCCGGTGAGCTCGGCGAGCTGATCGCCGAAGACGTCGCGGATCAGCCGGGTCAGCGGAAGCTCTTCTGCGGTGTACGTGACGTAGGTGGTGTTGTCCCGCTCGGTGACGTAGGCCGTGATCCTGTCGCCGGGGGGAGCGCTGCACTGCGTGTCAGGACAGTCGAGGACATCGCCGGTTGCGAGGATCGCGCAGGTGTTGGCGTCGCAGTGGACGGTGGGCTTGCCCTCGGCGTCGACCGGGAGCTCGCGCTCGGACTGGTTCAGCCGGGTGTAGAGGTAGCCGACCAGAGAGTTGACCGCCGCGACGGGGTTCAGCACGTCCGCCGGGGCATTGGAGTTGTAGTCGTACTCATAGCCGGTGTTGACGACGCGCAACGCGGGTACGTCGCTCGGGGTTGGGATGGGGTTCACGCCGATCAGCGCGAACCACGGATACCGGGTGCCGAAGCCGCCGTCGGGACGCGCGACATCGTTGTCGAGGATGAAGACGGTGTCTCCCAGATCCGTCCGATTCCGTAGGAGCAGCAAACTGGCGTTCGCCGCGCCCCAGCCGGACGCCAGCACGGCGTTCTGTTCGCCGGCGTGGTCGCTGAGGGCCTGCTCGATGCCGGCCGGACCGGTGCGGAAGTCGACGTAGACGACGTTCTTCCCGTCGACACCGGTGTACGTCGGGTTGTTGAACTTTCCGCCGAAGAAGTCCGCCACACCCGCCCCGGTCGGGTTCGTCGAGCTGCCCACGACGATGAGGGCGGTCAGGTCCACCATCGCCGAGGAGATCGAGGCCGGCTGGGTGGCCGCGAGGCCGACGACACAGGTCGCGACCCCCGCGGCGGCCACGCCCGTCGCCAACCGAGTCCACCTTTTGCCCGAACCGGCCATCCCTCGTCCTCCCACCCCATGCGCAGCAAACATCAGCGCTTGGCGCGATAGTACGCGACGGGCTACAGCTTGGCGATCAGAGCCGCGGCGCGGACGTCCTCGCCGACGGTCAGCGCGATGTCCACGGCGTCACCGCGGCGCGCCCACCGGATGGTCACGTCCTCGCCGTACCGGATGGGCCTGCGGTACTCGACCACGGTGCGGTACGGGGCGCGGCCGAGATCGGGCACGAGCGCCATCACTTCGTGGATGGCGTGCCAGTACGCGGTGTTGGTGACGTGCTCGAAGATGTCGATGTCGGTGCGACGCAGCGGGAACGGGATCTGCTCGTCGGCGTCCTCGAGGTTGGTCAACCAGGGCCGCCACTTGAGGCGCAGTTCGTCGGTGGTGGTGGCGAACCGGGCGATCAGGCTGTCCGAGGCGCGCTGCGGCGTCAACGTCTTGCTGTTGATGGCGATCCAGAAGCCTTCGGTCTCGATGCGGCCCCCGTCGCTGCCGACCAGGTCGACACGCATCGTGCACCAGCGGGTCGACAACGCCGAGCACCAGCGGCTGAACGAGATCTCGTTCGGGAAGTCGATCGGCTCGATGACGTCGATGACGGTGCGCTGGACGAGCCAGTGCGGGTGGTCGTCGGCCTCGCCGGCGTCCACGAGGTTCTCCGCGCCGACCTCCTGGATGTAGCGGGCCACGCCGTCGAGGCGCAGGTTCAGGTCGCCGTCGATGTCGCCGGTGGCGACTCGCCACGCCGTGCGGTAGACGTATCCGGTCTCCGGCAGCGGGCTGAGCCGGTGCGCGACGTCGTTGGTGGGCATCGGGTCAAGTATCGACCGGGACCAAATTCCGCGGTGAGCGCCCCCGGCAGGACTCGAACCTGCGACCGACCGCTTAGAAGGCGGTTGCTCTATCCACTGAGCTACGGGGGCGGGTGGGCTAACCCTAACCAATTGCCCACAGCGTCACCGGTCAGCACGCTGCAACTCCCGTCGCACGTCAGCGCTAAAGGGCTCTCGCACCGTGTTCACGCCGACTAGCGTGGTGACGACAGCTTCACGACAGGAGGACGCTACGGCCTATGAGCGACGTGCCGGAACTCGATGCGGCGGGACTCCCCGAGGAACTCAGCCCGCTCGACCAGATCCTGCACCGCGGTGAGGCGAATCCGCGCACCCGCTCGGGAATCATGACCGTCGAGATCCTCGACTGCGCGCCGGATTGGGACACGTTCCGCGCCAAGTTCGAGGCGGCCTCACGCAAGGTTCTGCGGTTGCGGCAGAAGGTGGTGATGCCGACGCTGCCGACCGTGGCCCCCCGGTGGGTCGTCGACCCCGATTTCAACCTCGACTTCCACCTGCGGCGCGTGCGTGCACCGCAACCGGGAACCTTTCGTCAGGTGCTCGACTTCGCCGAGGTCGCCGCGCAATCCCCGCTCGACATCTCCCGGCCGCTGTGGACCGCGACGCTCGTCGAGGGACTCGCCGACGACCGCGCCGCGATGGTCGTGCACCTCAGCCACGCGGTCACCGACGGCGTCGGCGGAGTCGAGATGTTCGCCAATCTGTATGACCTCGAGCGGGAGCCGGCGCCTGCGCCCCTTCCTCCGCTTCCCATCCCGCAGGACCTGTCGCCCAACGACCTGATGCGGCAGGGGTTCTTCCGGTTGCCGGGCACGATCGCAGGCCGCATGCGCGGCGCGTTGTTCGGCGCCGCCCACGTTGCAGGGGAAGTGATCCGCGATCCGATCTCACGGCTCGGCAGCGCCGTCGAGTACGCCATGTCGGGTGCGCGCGTGATGGGGCCGGTCGCCGATCCGTCGCCGCTGCTGCGGCGGCGAAGCCTGTCGTCGCGCAGCGAGGCCATCGACATCGAGTTCGGCGTCTTGCACCGCGCCGCCAAGGCCGCCGGAGGTTCGATCAACGACGCGTACCTGGCAGGCCTGTGCGGTGCGCTGCGGCTCTACCACGAAGCCAAGGGTGTGCCGGTCGAGACGCTGCCGATCGCGGTGCCGGTCAACCTCCGTTCCGATGCCGACCCCGCGGGCGGAAACCGGTTCGCTGGCATCAATCTCGCCGCGCCGATCGGCCTGACAGACCCCGAGGTTCGGATCCGCAACATCCGCTCGCAGATGACCACCAAGCGCGAGGAGCGGGCCATCGACATGGTCGGCGCCATCGCTCCGCTCGTGGGCCTGCTGCCCGACACTGCCCTCGAGTCGATGGCCGGATCGATCGTGAATTCCGACGTCCAGGCCAGCAACGTCCCGGTGTATGCCGGGGATACCTTCATCGCCGGCGCGAAAGTCCTTCGGCAGTACGGCCTCGGCCCGCTGCCGGGGGTGGCGATGATGGTGGTGCTGATCTCGCGCTCGGGCTACTGCACGATCACCACCCGCTACGACCGTGCGGCGTTCACCGATCAAGAGTTGTGGGCGCGTTGCCTGCTGTCGGGTTTCGACGAGGTGCTCGCCCTCGGGGGCGACGGTCGCGCCGAACCCGCATCGTTCAACGTCGATTCGGAACCCACCACCGTCTCCTCACCCAATGGGAGTGCAGCGCAATGACTTCGCCCAACGGTCAGTCCGCCCGGCGCACCATGCGACTGCCGGGTTCGGTCGCCGAGATCCAAGCGGGACCGCAAGGCCCCGAGATCGGCGCGTTCTTCGATCTCGACGGCACGCTGGTGGCCGGCTTCACCGGTGTGGTGATGACGCAGGACCGGTTTCGGCGCCGCCAGATGTCGATGGGTGAGTTCATCGGCATGGTGCAGGCCGGGCTGAACCACCAGCTGGGTCGTTCGGAGTTCGAGGATCTCATCGGCAAGGGTGCGCGCATGCTGCGCGGCAACTCGCTCGAGGACATCGACGAGCTCGCCGAGCGGTTGTTCGTCCAGAAGATCGTCGGCCGTATCTATCCCGAGATGCGGGAGTTGGTGCGCGCGCACATGGCTCGCGGCCACACCGTCGTCCTCAGCTCGTCGGCGCTGACGGTCCAGGTGGAGCCCGTCGCGCGGTTCCTCGGCATCGAGAACGTGTTGAGCAACAAGTTCGAGCTCGACGAGAACGGCTTGCTCACCGGCGAGGTGACGCGCCCGATCATCTGGGGCCCCGGGAAGGCAAGGGCCGTGCAGAAGTTCGCCGCCGAGCACGGTGTCGACCTGTCGAAGAGTTACTTCTACGCCGACGGCGACGAAGACGTCGCGCTGATGTACCTGGTGGGTAATCCGCGCCCGACGAATCCGGGCGGCAAGCTCGCCGCCGTCGCTGCCAAGCGGGGATGGCCGGTGCTGCGATTCACCAGTCGCAGTGGCGCGAGCCCGGTTTCGCAACTGCGCACCGCGGCGGGGATCGCGACCATGGCGCCGATCGCCGCTGGGGCGCTCGGCCTGGGGCTGCTGACGCGGAGCAAGCGCAACGGCGTCAACTTCTTCACCGCGGCGTTCGGCCGGTCGCTGATGAGCACCATCGGCATCAACGTCAAGGTGATCGGCAGGGACAACCTGACGAAAAAGCGTCCCGCGGTGTTCCTCTTCAACCACCGCAATCAAGCCGACCCTTTGATCGCCGGCCATTTGGTGGACACCGATTTCACGTCGGTGGGCAAGAAGGAACTGGAGAAAGACCCGATCGTCGGCACCCTGGGCAAGATCATGGACGCCGCGTTCATCGACCGCGAGGATCCGCAGAAGGCTGTCGAAGGGCTCAAGAAGGTCGAGGAGCTTGCCCGCAAGGGGCTCTCGATCCTGATCGCCCCGGAGGGCACGCGGCTGGACACCACCGAAGTGGGCCCGTTCAAGAAGGGTCCGTTCCGGATCGCGATGTCGGCGGGAATCCCCCTGGTGCCCATGGTGATCCGCAACGCCGAAGTGATCGCCGCGCGCGATTCGAGCACGTTCAACCCGGGTACGGTCGACGTCGTCGTCTATCCGCCGATTCCCATCGACGGCTGGACCCATGACAACCTCGACGAGCGCATCGCCCAGGTGCGCCAGCTCTACCTCGACACGCTGGCCGAGTGGCCGCACGACGAGTCGGATCTCGACGTGATCTACGCCCGCAACATCCCCGCGCCGGAGAAGCCGCCGGCCAAGAAGTCCGCGGCGAAGAAAGGCGCCAAGAAGGCGACCAAGTCGGCGGCCAAGTCGGCGACGAAGTCCGTGCGCACGGCGCCGGCGAGCAAGAAATCCGCACCGAGATCCGCGGGGAAGGGGCGTCCGTGAAGCCGTCCGTCGACGAGTACACCCCCTTCACGCCGACCGGCGACGCCCTGGTGCTGGCGTCGGCTTCCTCCGCCGCTGAACGTGATCTGCTCGACGACTGGCTGCAGCGCCAGCGGCGTGAGCATCCCGAGGCCAAGATCGATGTGCTGCTGCTTCCGGACGAGGACCCGCCGGCCGCCGTGCTGGCATCTCTGGTGTCCGAACTCGAAGCGGGAGAAGACCGCTCCGTCGTGCCGGTGCGGGTGTTCTGGGTACCCGGCGGCCTGCCCACCCGATCCAAAGTGGTGGCGGTGATCTCCGGCCGCGACACCTACCGCCCGCCCGAGATCCTGCAGCGCCGAATCCTGCGCCGCGACCGCTCTCGCGCCCGCGTGGTCGCCGGCGAACCGGCGAAGGTGTCGGAGCTGCGGCAGCAGTGGGCCGACACCACCGTCGCCGAAAATCCGCGGGAATTCGCGCGCTTCGTCATCCGTCGCGCGATCCTGGCGATCGAACGGGTTGAACTGCGGCTGCTGGGCCCCGAGTACAAGTCACCGCGGTTGATCAAGCCGGAGTTGTTGGCGTCGGCGCGGTTTCGTGAGGGTCTGGACAAGATTCCGGGCGCGAACCTGGAGACCGCGGGCGAGATGCTCGACGAGCTGTCCACCGGGTGGAGCCGGTTCTCGGTCGATCTGATTCCGTCGCTGGGACGCGCGATCTTCAGCCGCGGCTTCGACCCGAACATCGACTACGACCGCGCCGAGGTCGAGTTGATGCGCCGCAACCTGGAGAACCATCCGGCCGTGCTGTTGTTCTCGCACCGGTCCTATCTGGACGGCGTGATCGTCCCGGTCGCGATGCAGGAGAACCGGTTACCGCCGGTGCACACCTTCGCGGGCATCAACCTGTCGTTCGGCTTCATGGGGCCGTTGATGCGTCATTCGGGCGTGATTTTCCTGCGCCGCAAGCTCGACGATCCGCTCTACAAGTATGTGTTGCGCCAATTCGTCGGCTACATCGTCGAGAAGCGGTTCAACCTCAGCTGGTCGATCGAAGGCACCCGGTCGCGGACCGGAAAGATGTTGCCGCCCAAGCTCGGTCTGCTCGCGTATGTGGCCGACGCCTATCTCGACGGGCGCAGCGAGGACATTCTGCTGCAGCCGGTGTCGATCAGCTTCGACCAGCTGCACGAGACGTCCGAGTACGCCGCCTACGCGCGTGGCGGGGAGAAGACGCCCGAGAGCCTGTCGTGGATGTACAACTTCATCAAGGCGCAGGGCGAGCGCAACTACGGCAAGATCTACGTCCGGTTCCCCGAGGCCGTGTCGATGCGGGAGTACCTCGGTGTGCCGCACGGACCGATGACCACCGACGAGGACGCCAAACGGCTTGCGCTGCAGAAGATGGCGTTCGAGGTGTCGTGGCGGATCTTGCGGGCTACACCGGTCAACGCCTCGGCGCTGGTGTCGGCTCTGCTGCTGACCACACGCGGAATCGCGTTGACGCTGGACCAGATACACCACACGCTGCAGCCGTCGCTGGACTACCTGGAGCGCAAGCAGACCCCGATGACCAACAGCGCGTTGCGGTTACGCACCTCCGAAGGTGTGCGGGCCGCGCTCGACGCGCTGTCCAACCGGCACCCCGTCACCTGCGTCGAGGGGGGACGTGAGCCCGTGTGGCGGATCGCTCCCGAGGACGAGCACGAGGCGGCGTTCTACCGGAACACGCTGATCGACGCGTTCCTTGAGACGTCGTTGGTCGAGCTGGCGCTCGTGCATGCCGGCCGCGCCGAAGGCGACCGGCTCGAGGCGTTCTGGTCGCAGGTGATGCGGTTGCGCGATCTGCTGAAGTTCGACTTCTACTTCGCCGACTCCGCGGCGTTCCGCGAGCACGTCGCCGAGGAGCTGTCGTGGCAGCAGGGCTGGGAGGATCAGGTCTCGGCGGGTGAGGAACAGGTCGGCGAACTGCTGCGAACCAAGTCGCCACTGTTGGCGGGCGCGATGCTGCGCCCGTTCTTCGAGGCGTATGCGATCGTCGCCGACGCGTTGCTCGACGCGCCCGAAGAGATCGACGAGAAGGACCTGACCAAGAAGGCGCTCGGCCTGGGCAACCAGTACGTCGCGCAGAGCCGGGTGCGCAGCAACGAATCGGTGTCGGCGTTGCTGTTCGCGACAGCCCGCCAGGTCGCGGCCGACCAGAACCTCCTCGAACCCGCGGCCGATCTCCACGAGAGGCGCGCCGCGTTCCGGGACGAGCTGCGCGGCATCCTGCGCGATATGGACATGGTCGAACGGATCGCCCGCGAACAGTTCATCGCCCGCGAAATCGCGCTTCGGGCGCAGCGTCGCGCGTCGGCCTGATCCGCCTGCCGCGCCGAGCGCACGCTCGGGTCCGTACAGCGTGAGAACGCCCCTATGCAGCTGTGCTGTGGGCAACAGACGCGCGCGCCATACGCTGGGGGGATGACGACGACGGCATCGGGCGTGCGCACCAGCGCGGTGTGGCCGGTGCTAGTCGGGGTGGCGGTGCTGGCCGGTGTGGTGGCCGCGGGCATCGGTGCGCTGTCGCTGGCCGACGCGTTGAGCGCGACCGGGTTGCCGAATCCCGGCCCGGTGACCACCTACGGCCTGCCCTTCGTCCGGGCCGCGGGCGAGATCGCGGCCGTCATCGCAGTCGGATCGTTCCTGTTCGCCGCGTTCCTCACCCCACCCCAACCCAACGGCGTGCTCGACGCCGGCGGCTACCGCGCGCTGCGGCTGGGCACCGGCGCGTCGGCGGTGTGGACGGTGTGCGCGGCGCTGATGGTCCCGCTGACGGTGTCCGACGTCTCGGGCCAGCCGCTGAACAAGATCCTCGACCCGGTGGCGGTCTGGTCGGCGGCCAGCCTCGTCGACACGGCCAGCGCATGGCGGTGGACGGCGTTCATCGCCGCGGCCGTCACGGTGGCCAGCCTGCCGGTGTTGCGCTGGTCGTGGACGCCGATCCTGCTCGCCGGGGCGCTCACGACGCTGATCCCGCTGGGCCTGGCCGGGCATTCCTCGACCGGCGGTGCCCACGACGTCGCCACCAACAGCCTGCTGTTCCACCTCGGCGCCGCGGCGCTGTGGGCGGGCGGTCTGCTCGCCCTGCTGGTGCACGCGCTGCGCCGCGGCAAGCACGCCGACATCGCGGCGCGCCGGTTCTCGGCACTGGCGCTGTGGTGCTTCGTGGTGATGGCCGTCAGTGGCGTGATCAACGCGCTGGTGCGGGTGACCCCCGCCGACCTGGTGAACACCGAGTACGGCTGGCTGATTGTCGCCAAGATCTGTGCACTGGTCTCGCTCGCGGTGGTCGGTTGGTGGCAACGTCGTTCGGCGGTGTCCGCGCTGCAGGCCGACCCCGATGCGCGGGGGCCGCTGGTGCGGCTGGCGCTACTCGAGGCGGCGCTGTTCGGGGCGACGTTCGGCATCGCGGTCGGGCTCGGGCGCACCCCTCCGCCGCCGCTGGCTGAGCAACCCAGTCCGGTGGAGGTGGCGATCGGGTACGACCTCGCCGGCCCGCCCACCTTCGAGCGGATCATGCTCGACTGGCGTTTCGATCTGATCTTCGGCACCGCCGCGATCGTTCTTGCGGTGGTGTACTTGCTCGGTGTGCGGCGGCTGCGCCGCCGAGGCGACGCGTGGCCGGTCGGCCGGACGGTGGGCTGGCTGTGTGGGTGCGCGGCGCTGTTGTTCGCGACGTCGTCGGGGCTGGGCCGCTACATGCCCGCCATGTTCTCGATGCACATGATCGCGCACATGGTGCTGTCGATGCTGGTGCCGATCCTGCTGGTGCTCGGCGCGCCGGTGACGCTGGCCCTGCGCGCGCTGCCGGCCGCGGGCCGCGGGGATCCGCCCGGACCGAGGGAGTGGCTGCTGGCCGGCCTGCACTCGAAGGTGTCGAAGTTCCTGACCCAGCCGGTCGTGGCGACGGTGATCTTCGTGGCCGGTTTCTACGGGCTGTACTTCGGCGGGCTCTTCGACGCCGCCGTCGACGAGCACGGCGCCCACGTGCTGATGAACGTGCACTTCCTGCTCAGCGGATACCTCTTCTACTGGGTGACGATCGGCGTCGACCCGGCGCCGCGCCAAATTCCGCAGCTCGGCAAGGTCGGGATGGTGTTCGCGTCGCTGCCGTTGCACGCGTTCTTCGGGGTTGTGCTGATGGGCACAAAGACCGTGCTGGGTGAGCCGTTCTACCGGTCGCTGCAGTTGAGCTGGCACACCGACCTGCTCGCCGACCAACGCACCGGCGGCGGAATCGCGTGGGCCGCAGGCGAGGTCCCACTCGTGCTGGTGATGCTCGCGCTGCTCATCCAGTGGTCGCGCAGCGACCGGCGCATGGCGAAGCGGCTCGACAGGGCGGCCGACCGCGACGACGACGCGGACCTTGCCGCCTACAACGCGATGCTGGCCGAACTCGCCCGCCGCGACGCCCAGTAGCCGGCGCTGGGGTCGGTCTCGGGCGTCGGTCCGCCGAGACCGACGCTTTGGCTGATTTCCGGTTGCCGGAACGACCATTGCGTCGGTTTCGAGGACATTGGAGCTAGACCAACGGCCGCGGGCGTCCAATCTGTATGGAGATTCCCTTCATTGGCAGTGACGCCGTGGCCGCCGGCCACCTCACCCGAGCCCACCTACGCAGTCAGTATCGACCGCTGTACCGCGGCGTCTACGTGCCGCGAGGCCACCAGGTGTCTCTGCACGAGAGGATCGTCGGCGTATCCCTCGCTACTCCTTCGGCGGTGATCGCCGGGGTAGCCGCTTCCGCGATACACGGGGCGAGATGGGTCGGCGACGACATACCTATCGAATTGGTCGCGGCGGTGCGACGCCAGCGCGGTCTGACCGTCCGCGACGAGACCCTGGACGAGGACGAGGTCACCGCGGTCGCGGGCATCCGTGTGACCACTCCGGCTCGGACCGCGTTCGACCTGGGCCGGCATCATCCGCGCGGCCGTGCTGTCGCCCGCCTGGACGCGTTGATGAATGCTCGGCCGTTCGCTCCCGAGGATGTCGCGCTACTGGCGAAACGTCATCGCGGTGTGCGCGGTCTCCGGCGGCTACGGGCGGCGTTGCCGCTGGTCGACGGCGGTGCCGAGTCTCCGAGGGAAACGTGGCTGCGGCTGCTCTTCATCGATGCCGGGCTACCTCGGCCGACCACGCAAGTCGTCGTCTACGACGAGTGGGGCCGATACGTCCGGCGCATCGACATGTGCTGGGAGGAGTTCAAAGTCGGCGCCGAGTACGACGGAGAACAACACCTCACCAGCCGGCAACAGTACGTCCTCGACGTTCGGGTCAACCGCGTGCTGCAGCGGCTCGGTTGGCAGGTCATTCACGTCATCAAAGAGGACCGCGGGGCCGACATCGTCGAGCAGGCGCGAAACGCCCTGCTGTCGCGAGGCTGGCGCCCGTAGGTTCCATGCACTCTCGCTCGAAACCGACGCAATGGTCGATCGCGGGCGCGAGGACCAGCCAAAGCGTCGGTTTCGGCAATAACGAAGGCCTATCCCAAACGCCGGGTTCATCCACAGCGCGCGTCCGCGACGCCTGCTCGGCCCGCGTTCGGTGTCGGCGCAGCGGCGCTCAATGACGGTGTCACCGACGCGCCACCGGGCCGTCGGCAGGGAAACGCAAGGAAACAAGAGGAGACCGTCATGTTCGAGACACCGTTCACCATCGTCGGCAACATCGTCACCGACCCGATCCACCGGCGGGTGGGCGATCAGGAGATGGTCCGTTTCCGGGTCGCGAGCAACTCGCGCCGCCGCACGGCCGAAGGAACATGGGAGCCGGGTAATTCGTTGTTCGTCACGGTGAACTGCTGGGGGAGGGTGGTCGCCGGGCCCAGCGCAGCGCTGGTCAAGGGCGACCCCGTCATCGTCGTCGGGCACGTCTACACCAGCGAGTACGACGACCGCGACGGCAACCGGCGCTCGTCGGTCGAGGTGCGAGCGACGTCCGTCGGGCCGGACCTGGCCCGTTGCTCGGCGAAGATCGACCGGGCCCGGCAACTGACCGAACAGCGGATCACCGATCCCGACGACCAATCAGAAGACACCGGTGACGATGACGACGCGGAGCGGCCCGACACGGCGCTGCCCCTGACCGCGTAGTGAGAACGCGCCGCCGGCGCAGAACGAGTAGCTCACTCGGCTGCGCCGGTGGGGCCACGCCTACGATGGTCCGCGAGCATCACCCGAGAGATTCGCGAGTTTCGAAAGGCTTACCACGGCATGGCCGAATTCATCTATTCGATGCGGAAGGTCCGCAAGGCGCACGGCGACAAGGTCATCCTCGACGACGTCAGCCTGAACTTCCTTCCGGGCGCGAAGATCGGCGTCGTCGGTCCTAACGGCGCCGGCAAGTCGAGCGTCCTGCGGATCATGGCCGGGTTGGACCAGCCCAACAACGGCGACGCGTTCCTACAGCCCGGCGCGACGGTCGGCATCCTGCAGCAGGAGCCGCCGCTCAACGAGGACAAGACCGTTCGCGAGAACGTCGAAGAGGGCGTGGCGATCAAGGCGAAGCTCAACCGCTACAACGAGGTCGCCGAGCTGATGGCCACCGACTACTCCGATGAGCTGATGGAGGAGATGGGACGGCTCCAGGAGGAGCTCGACGCCGCCGACGCGTGGGACATCGACTCGCAGCTCGAGCAGGCGATGGACGCGCTGCGCTGCCCGCCGCCCGACGAGCCCGTCACCCACCTGTCCGGCGGCGAGCGTCGCCGGGTCGCGCTGTGCAAGCTGCTGCTGTCCAAGCCGGACCTGCTGCTCCTCGACGAGCCGACCAACCACCTGGACGCCGAGAGCGTGCAGTGGCTCGAACAGCACCTCGCCGAGTACAAGGGCGCCATCCTCGCGGTCACCCACGACCGGTACTTCCTGGACAACGTTGCCGAGTGGATCCTCGAGCTCGACCGGGGTCGGGCCTACCCGTACGAGGGCAACTACTCGACGTACCTGGAGAAGAAGGCCGAGCGCGTCGCCGTGCAGGGCCGCAAGGACGCCAAGCTGCAAAAGCGCCTCCAGGATGAGCTCGCGTGGGTCCGGTCGGGCGCCAAGGCGCGCCAGGCCAAGAGCAAGGCCCGCCTGCAGCGCTACGAGGAGATGGCCGCGGAGGCGGAGAAGACCCGCAAGCTCGACTTCGAGGAGATCCAGATCCCGACTCCGCCGCGGCTGGGCAACGTCGTGGTCGAGGTCGAACACCTCGACAAGGGCTTCGGCGGTCGCACCCTGATCAAGGACCTGTCGTTCACGCTGCCGCGTAACGGCATCGTCGGGGTCATCGGTCCCAACGGCGTCGGTAAGACCACGCTGTTCAAGACCATCGTCGGCCTCGAGCAGCCCGACAGCGGAACGGTGAAGGTCGGCGACACGGTCAAGCTGAGTTACGTCGACCAGACCCGTGCGGGCATCGACCCGAAGAAGACGGTGTGGGAGGTCGTCTCCGACGGCCTCGACTACATCGAGGTCGGGCAGAACGAGATCCCGTCGCGGGCCTACGTCTCCGCGTTCGGATTCAAGGGCCCCGATCAGCAGAAGCCCGCGGGCGTGCTGTCGGGCGGTGAACGCAACCGGCTCAACCTGGCGTTGACGCTCAAGGAGGGCGGCAACCTGATCCTGCTCGACGAGCCGACCAACGACCTCGACGTGGAAACGCTGTCGTCGCTGGAGAATGCGCTCGAGAGCTTCCCCGGTTGCGCCGTCGTGATTTCCCACGACAGGTGGTTCCTCGACCGCACCTGTACGCACATTCTGGCGTGGGAGGGCGACGAGGACAACGAGGCCAAGTGGTTCTGGTTCGAGGGTAACTTCGGTGCCTACGAGGAGAACAAGGTCGAACGGCTCGGTATTGAGGCCGCCCGCCCGCACCGCGTGACGCACCGCAAGCTCACGCGCGACTGATCCGGCGGGGTAGCCGCGAACCGCACGCGCGGGCTACTAGGGTCGTCTTCTGCGGACCGCGGAGCCGCTTCGCCCTTTTCGGGCTGGTGGCGACATCCAACGGCGGAGGTCCGCGCCAACAGTTCAGGAGCGTCGCATGTCGGTGAATCCGGAGGACGTCGGGAGATCAGCGGGCGCCGGGGTCGGCGTCACCGGAGCCAACGACTCTTCTGGACTCGACGATCAGACCGTGGCGCGCCTCGCGCGGGCCTACCTGGAGACCTACCGCGGTCCGCATGCCGACGCGCCCACCGCCGACTCGACGGTCACCATGCCGGTGACGGCGACAGCGCAGCAGATCGTGTCGCCCAATCTGATCGCCGCGCATCACCGGCTCGGGCGCTTCCGGCCCTACGGCGACACCCGCGTCGAGGTGTACCGCGCCGACGATCCGGGGGGATTCGGTCCCGCACTGCAGATCGTCACCGACAGCACCGCGATGGTTATGGATTCGGTCACGGTGCTGCTGCACCGCTTCGGCGTCGCCTACACCGCGATCATGAACCCGGTGATGCGCGTGCACCGTGCGCGGGCGGGCGAACTGCTCGACGTCGCACCCGCCTCCGAAGGTGGATCCCGCGACGCGGTGTTCGAGGCCTGGATCCACGTCCAGCTCGCGGCGACCGTGGACACCAAGGCGCTCGCCCAGGTGGCGCAGATGCTGCCGGCCGTGCTCGCCGACGCGCGCCACGTCGCGCTCGACGCAGGCGAACTGTCCTCGACCCTGCGCACATTGGGACACAACATCGCCACCGACACCGAGGGCCGGTTCCGCGGACCGGACCGCGAGGATGTCGCGGCGCTGTTGCGCTGGCTCGCCGACGGACACTTCGTGTTGCTCGGCTATCAGCGCTGTTCGATACGCGAGGGTCAGTCGTCGGTCGACCCCGCGAGCCGCCTCGGAACGCTGCGGCTGCACCACGACGTGCTGCCACCGCTGACCGACGACGGCGACCTTCTCGTGTTGGCGCAGGCCACCATTCCGAGCTACCTGCGGTACGGCGCCTATCCCTACATCGTCGTGGTGCGTGAACAGCAGGGCCCGACCGTGATCGAACATCGCTTCGTCGGCCTGTTCACGGTGGCGGCGATGAACGCCAATGTGCTTGAGATCCCGTTGGTCTCGCGCCGGGTCAACGAGGCACTCTCGCTGTCACGCAACGATCCCAGCCACCCCGGGCAGCTGCTGCTCGACATCATCCAGACCATTCCGCGCTCCGAGCTGTTCGCGCTCTCGGCGCGCGACGTGCTGGACATGGTCAAGGCCGTCGTCGACCTCGGGTCGCGTCGGCGAACGTTGCTGTTCATGCGCGCCGATTCGCTCGCGCACTTCGTCTCGTGCCTGGTGTACCTGCCGCGCGACCGCTACACCACCGCGGTGCGGTTGCAGATGCAAGACATCCTCGTCCGCGAGCTCGGCGGGGCCAGCATCGAGTACACCGCGCGCGTGAGCGAATCGCCCTGGGCCGTTGTGCATTTCTCCGTGCGCATGCCCGACGGCACCAGTGCCCGCGCGATCGACACGTCCGAGGCGAACGAGTCCCGCATCCAGGACCTGCTGACCGAGGCGGCGCGCACCTGGGGTGACCGGCTGATCGGCGCGGTGAAGACGGGTTCCATCGATCAACGCACGGCCCAGCACTACTCGGCGGCCTTCCCCGAGGCCTACAAGCAGGCGGTCGCGCCGCTCGACGCGATCGACGACATCGCGATCATCGAAGACCTGCAGGACGATTCGATCCGGCCGGTGCTCACCGATCTCGAGGAAGGCACCGCGCAGCTCACCCTGTATCTCGGTGGACATTCGGCGTCACTGAGCGATCTGCTGCCGATGCTGCAGTCGATGGGCGTCGTCGTGCTCGAAGAGCGGCCGTTCACCGTCGAGCGGCCCGACGGGCTCGGCGTGTGGATCTACCAGTTCAAGATTTCGCCGCACAAGTCGATTCCGCGCATCGAGTCGGCCTCCGAGCGAGCCGAGACCGCGACGCGGTTCGCCGACGCGCTGACCGCGATCTGGCAGGGCCGCGCCGAGACCGACCGGTTCAACGAGTTGGTGATGCGGGCCGGGCTGAACTGGCAGCAGGTCGCCGTCCTGCGCAGCTACGCGAAGTACCTGCGGCAGGCCGGTTTTCCGTACAGCCAGTCGCACATCGAGGCCGTCATCAACGACCACGCCAAGACCGCGCGCTCGCTGGTTGAACTGTTCGAGGCGCTGTTCTACCCGTTCGAATCAGAGCAGGGCGACGCGCCGAAACGCCGCGACGCCCAGGCCGCCGCGGCCGCCGTGACCGCCGACATCGACGCGCTGGTCAGCCTCGACACCGACCGCGTGCTGCGGGCGTTCGCGTCGATGATCCAGGCGACGCTGCGCACCAACTACTTCGTGAGGCGCCAGGAGTCGGCCCGTGCGCAGGATGTGCTGTCGTTCAAGCTCGATCCGGGCCTGATCGACGAATTGCCGCTGCCGCGGCCGAAGTTCGAGATCTTCGTGTACTCGCCGCGCGTCGAGGGTGTGCACCTGCGGTTCGGCTATGTGGCGCGCGGCGGACTGCGCTGGTCGGACCGTCGCGAAGACTTCCGCACCGAGATCCTCGGGCTGGTCAAGGCGCAGGCCGTCAAGAACGCGGTGATCGTGCCCGTCGGCGCCAAGGGCGGCTTCGTCGTCAAGCAGCCGCCGACACCCACCGGTGACGCAGCCGCCGACCGGGACGCCCAGCGCGGCGAAGGCGTGTCGTGCTATCAGCTGTTCATCGCCGGTCTGCTCGATGTGACCGACAACGTCGACAAGGCCACCGGACAAGTGGTTTCGCCGCCGGACGTCGTGCGCCGCGACGGGGACGACGCGTATCTTGTGGTCGCCGCCGACAAGGGCACCGCGACGTTCTCCGACATCGCCAACGAGGTGGCCAAGTCGTACGGCTTCTGGCTCGGTGACGCGTTCGCCTCGGGCGGTTCGGTAGGATACGACCACAAGGCGATGGGCATCACCGCCAAGGGCGCGTGGGAATCGGTCAAACGCCACTTCCGCGAGATGGGCGTCGACACCCAGTCCGAGGACTTCACCGTCGTCGGGATCGGCGATATGAGCGGCGACGTTTTCGGCAACGGCATGTTGCTGTCCAAGCACATTCGGCTGTTGGCCGCGTTCGACCACCGCCACATCTTCATCGACCCCGATCCCGACGCCGCGCGGTCGTGGGAGGAGCGCGAGCGCCTGTTCGACCTGCCCCGCTCGAGCTGGGAGGACTACGACACCTCCCTGATCAGCGAGGGCGGCGGCGTCTACAGCAGAGAGCACAAGTCGATCCAGATCAGCCCGCAGGCCCGTGCCGCGCTGGGTATCGACGACGATGTCGACGAGCTCACCCCGCCGAATCTGATCAAGGCGATCCTCAAGGCGCCCGCCGACCTGCTGTTCAACGGCGGCATCGGCACCTACATCAAGGCCGAGAGCGAATCCGATGCCGACGTCGGTGACCGCGCCAACGACCCCGTCCGCGTGAACGGAAACCAGTTGCGGGTCAAGGTGGTCGGCGAGGGCGGCAACCTGGGCGTGACCGCGCTCGGGCGCATCGAGTTCGATCTCGCCGGAGGCCGCATCAACACCGACGCGCTGGACAACTCGGCCGGCGTCGACTGCTCCGACCACGAGGTCAACATCAAGATCCTGATCGACTCGCTGGTCACCGCCGGGAAGGTCAGCCCAGACGACCGCACCGAGCTGCTGTTGTCGATGACCGACGAGGTCGGCCGACTGGTCCTGCAGGACAACGAGGATCAGAACGACCTGATGGGCACCAGCCGCGCCAACGCGGCCAGCCTGCTTCCCGTACACGCGCGCATGATCAGGGCCTTCGTCACCGACCGCGGCCTCAACCGCGAGCTGGAGGCGCTGCCGTCGGAGAAGGAGATCCATCGTCGCACCGACGCCGGAATCGGTTTGACCTCACCGGAACTGGCGACGCTGATGGCGCACGTCAAACTCGCACTGAAGGCCGACGTGCTGGCCAGCGACCTGCCGGACCAGGAGGCGTTCGCCTCGCGGCTGCCCCGGTACTTCCCGGAGAAGCTGCGCGAGCCGTTCGCCGCGGAGATCCGGTCGCATCAGCTGCGCCGCGAGATCGTCACCACCATGCTGGTCAACGACCTCGTGGACACCAGCGGGATCACCTACGCGTACCGCACCAGCGAGGACGCCGGGGTGGGGCCGGTCGACGCCGTGCGCAGTTACGCCGCGGCCAACGCGATCTTCCGGATCAACGACGTTTGGCGGCAGATCCGGGCCGCGGGCAGCGACGGTGTCTCCGTCGCGGTGACCGACAGGATGACGCTGGATCTTCGTCGGCTCGTCGACCGGGCCGGACGCTGGCTGTTGAACTACCGTCCGCAGCCGCTCGCCGTGGGCGCCGAGATCAACCGTTTCGCCGCCAAGGTTGCTGCGCTGACTCCGCGGATGCCGGAATGGCTGCGCGGTGACGACGAGGCGATCGTGTCCAAGGAGACCGACGAGTTCGCCTCCCGCAGGGTCCCGAGGGATCTGGCCTACACGGTCGCGACGGGGCTGTACCAGTTCAGCCTGCTCGACATCATCGACATCGGGGACATCGTCGACCGCGAACCCGACGAGGTCGCCGACACCTACTTTGCGCTGATGGACTACCTCAACACCGACACCCTGCTCACCGCGGTATCCCGGCTGGAGCGCGATGACCGCTGGCACTCGTTGGCGCGGTTGGCGATTCGCGACGACATCTACGGCTCCCTGCGGTCGCTGTGCCTGGACGTGCTGGCGGTCGGCGAGCCGGAGGAGACGGGCGAG
The DNA here is from genome assembly GCF_001665535.1 of Mycobacterium sp. 852002-51961_SCH5331710. GTDB lineage: Bacteria > Actinomycetota > Actinomycetes > Mycobacteriales > Mycobacteriaceae > Mycobacterium. Next base: position 57,782 of record NZ_LZSQ01000066.1, on the reverse strand, counting down.
GAGAAGATCGCGGAGTGGGAGACCACGAACGGCTCCCGGGTGGACCGCGCCCGTCGCACGCTCAGCGAGATACATGAAAGCGGTCAGCACGATTTGGCGACGCTATCGGTGGCGGCGCGTCAGATCCGCAGCATGACACGAAACAGTGGAACGGGGACTTCTCGATGACAGGTGCTGGCAACCTCGCGCAGAACGCGGAAGGTGCGGGGTTCGTCGCACCCGTGCACGTGCGGTGGTCGGACATCGACATGTACCAGCACATCAATCACGCGACGATGGTGACGATCCTCGAGGAGGCCCGGATCCCGTTCCTGCGTGAGCCGTTCGGCCCGGAGATCGAGACAATCGGACTGCTCATCGCCGAGGTCAACATCTCGTATAAGGCCCAGCTGCGCCTGATCGATTCGCCGCTGCAAGTCACCATGTGGTCCAAACGCGTCCGCTCCGTCGACTTCACCGTCGGATACGAGGTGCGGTCGGTTGGGGCGTCGCCTGATTCGAAGCCGGCGGTGATCGCCGACACCCAGTTGGCCGCCGTGCACATCAAAGAGCAGCGGCTGCACCGTCTTTCGCCGCAGCAAAAAGAGTACCTGCAGCGCTGGACACGATGACGCCCTCCGACCGGGGCGTCTGGCTCACCGATGCGGCGCACCGTGACGACCTCGCCGCGTTCGCCGAGCGGGCGATACGCCTCGACGAGGCCGCCGTCATCCGGCTGCGTCAACGCGCCGACGGCCTGTTTGGCGCATGGGTGGCAACGGGATTCGACGTGCTGGCCACCCGCGTGGTTGCGGGCCGGGTCAATCCGCCGGACCTCTCCGCGGGCGCCGACGCGCTGGCCGCGGGATTACAGGCGATGGACCGCAGCGGCTTCGTCGAACCCGGCTTCGCGCTGGACTCCGCATGGCGCGGCGCGCTTCCGCCGGACTCCGGGTTCGTCCACCTCGACGACGTCCCGGCCCGTGTCGTGCTCGACCTCGCCGAGCGCGGCGGCGCTTTGGTCAAGCAGCACTCCAGCGGTCAGGGCCCACCGGTCTCGCTGCTGGATCAGGAGGTCGTCGCGGTCAGTTCCGCCGACGACAGCGTCGGCATCCCGATGCGGTGTGTGTTCGCCTTGACCGCAATGGGATTCCTGCCGCAAGCCGGTTCGGCGGTGGGCGCCGACGAAATCGTGCGGGTTCGCGTCACCCCGACGTGGCTGCGCGTCGACGCACGGTTCGGATCGGTCTATCGCCGCCGCGGCGACCCCGCCATCGTCCTGCGGTAACGCCCACTTCGCGCACGCTCGCGCCGCCGCGACGGCGCGCACTCAGACCAGCCAAGCGGCGGCGTCGGGCGGCAGAGTGCCGTCGAACACCTCGGCGCTGGCAAGGAGAACCTGCCCCTCCGGCAGCGGTATGGGTCGCGATCCCGCATTCAACACGCACACCAACCCGCCGCTGCGGTGGAACACCAGGCTGTCGGCGGGCGAGTCCAGCCACTCGACCGTCGGCCCATCGAACTCCGCACGCCGGGAACGCAATTCAAACGCCCGCCGGTAGAACGCCAGCGTCGAATCGGGGTCGGCCAGCTGCTTCTCGACCGTCAACGCCGCCCACTCCCGAGGAATCGGCAGCCACGTGTCGGGGTTCGTCGAGAACCCGAACGGGGGAGCATCACCGTCCCAGGGCATCGGGATCCGGCTGCCGTCGCGTCCGCGACGGGTGTGCCCGGACCGCTCCCACACGGGGTCGCGCAGCGCCTCGTCGGGAAGCTCGACGTTCGGCAGCCCCAGTTCCTCGCCGTTGTAGACGAACACCGGCCCGGGCAGCGCGAGCATCACCAGTGCCATCGCCTTGGCGCGGGCCAACCCGCCGCTGCCGCCCCCGTAGCGGCTGGTTTCGCGTTCGACGTCATGGCGGGCCAGCGTCCAGGTCGGAACGGCGCCCACCAACTCGACCGCCGCCAAGGAGTTTTCGATGGCCTCTCGAACGTCGGCGGCGTCGAACGCGGCGCGCAACAAGCGGAAGTTGAAGCCCAGGTGCAGTTCGTCGGGGCGCACATAGCGGGCGAACTGTTCGTTGTCGTAGACCCAGACCTCGCCGATCGCAACGGATTCCGGATAGTCGTCGAACACCCGGCGAATGCGGCGGTGAAGTTCGTGGACGCCGTCGTTGTTGAAGCGCGGATCGTCGTCCATCTCGGCCAGCAGCATCTCGCGCCGGGGGATCGTCATGTCGGGAAGGTTCGGTGGCTTGGCCATGCCGTGCGCGACGTCGATGCGGAAGCCGTCCACCCCGCGACCGAGCCAGAACCGAAGCGTCCGCTCGAGGTCGTCGAACACCTCGGGGTTGTCCCAGTTGAGGTCGGGCTGTTCGGCGTCGAACAGATGCAGGTACCACTGACCCGCGCTGCCGTCGGCCTCGGTGATCCGGGTCCACGCGGGGCCCCCGAAGATCGACACCCAGTTGTTCGGGGGTTGCGAGCCGCCGGGCCCGGTGCCGTCGCGGAATATGTAGCGGTCGCGTTCCATGCTGCCCGGCGGCGCGGCCAACGCCTCGCCAAACCACGGATGCGCGGAGCTGGTGTGGTTGGGCACCAGGTCCATCGTCACCTTGATGCCCCGATCGTGCGCCGCCGCGATGAGCCGGTCCAACGCGGCCATGCCGCCGAACAGCGGGTCGACGTCGCGCGGATCGGAAACGTCGTAGCCGTTGTCGGCCATCGGCGAGACCATCACCGGATTGAGCCAGATCGCGTCGACGCCGAGCGCCTCGAGGTAGCCCAGGCCGGCGGTCACACCGTCGAGATCGCCGACGCCGTCACCGTCGCTGTCGCGAAACGAACGCGGATACACCTGGTAGAACAGCGTATCCGACCACCAGGGGCTGCTCATCAGAACGGCGCGTTCACCATCGAATGGGCGGCCATCTCCAGATAAGCCAGCAGTTCCTTGCGGTGCTCGTCGTCGAGCGTCTGCGAATCGATCTCGGCGACCGCGGTGTGCATGCACCGCAGCCACGCGTCACGTTCGATGTAGCCGATCCGGAACGGGGCGTGGCGCATCCTCAGCCTCGGATGCCCACGCTGATCGGAGTAGGTGCGAGGGCCGCCCCAGTACTGCTCGAGGAACATCCGCAGCCGCACCTCGGCGGGCCCGAGGTCCTCTTCCGGGTACAGCGGACGCAGGATCTCGTCCTCGCGGACCAACTCGTAGAACCGCGCCACGATCGCGCGGAACGTCTCGTGGCCACCGACTTCGTCGTAGAACGACCTCTGTGGCTGTGTCACGCCCCCATTGTTCCCTGTTGCTGGATTGCCAGGTCAGGCGGGCGCGCCACCCGATGTTCACCCAATTGACCTGCGAACACGTCGAGAAATGTCGTGCGATTCACAGGAATCCGTGGTGAACTGTCGGACGGAGGACGTATGGCGCATCGCAAGAAAGGCCCGTCCAGAAGGGCCGGCCAGCGGAGCCACGGTGCCGCGACCGCCCTAGCCGGGTCGGCGGTACCGGGCGCACAGGCACGCGTGCTGCACAGCGTCGACATCCATCCGCCGAGTACCAGCGAGGCCTCGATCTGGGGCCGCCGCCGGGTCCTCCTGCTGAACTCCACCTACGAACCGCTGACCGCTCTGCCCATGCGCCGAGCGGTCATCATGTTGATGTGCGGGAAGGCCGACGTCGTGCACGACGATCCCGGGGGACCGGTGATCCATTCGGCGACCCGCTCGATCGTGGTGCCCTCGGTGATTCGGCTGCGCACCTACGTGCGGGTGCCTTATCGCGCGCGCATCCCGATGACCCGCGCCGCGCTGATGCACCGCGACCGGTTCCGCTGCGCCTACTGCGGCGGCAAGGCCGACACCGTCGACCACGTGGTTCCCCGCAGCCGCGGCGGGGCGCACGCCTGGGAGAACTGCGTGGCGGCCTGTTCGACGTGCAACCACCGCAAGGCGGACCGGCTGCTCACCGAGCTGGGGTGGTCGCTGCGCACGGTGCCCGTCCCGCCGAAGGGACAGCACTGGCGGCTGCTGTCGAGCGTGAAGGAACTCGACCCGTCGTGGGTCCGATATCTGGGCGAAGGCGCGGCGTAAACGCGGCTGGTATACGGTTTGCGACGTGAGCACCGCACTGACACACGCGCTACTGATTCTGGTGCCGCTCGGGCTGACGGCCGTGCTTGCCGCTCTCATCTGGCGCAAGAAGGGCCCGCACCCGGCGACCTACAAGATGTCCGAACCTTGGAAGCACGCCCCGATCCTGTGGGCGGCCGACGAGCCGGCCGGTCACGGGCACGCCACCGGGCGCAGCGTGGCGGCCGATTCCGCGGCCGAAGGCGGAAACGTGGGTGGGCATGACACGCACGCGGTGACGATTGGAGGCGGCGCCAGTGGCAAGTGGTGATGTTGCAGTAACCGGCCACCGGGCCGCGGTCGAGCGCGCCGATCTGCCCGTCGGTTGGGTGGTCACGTCCAGCGGTCGCATCTCCGGTGTCACGCAGCCGGGCGCGCTGTCGGTGGATTACCCCTTCCCGGTCAAGGATCTGGTGTTCCTCGACGACGCGCTCAAGTACGGCTCGCGGGCGGCCAAGGCACGCTTCGCCGTGTACATCGGCGACCTCGGCACCGACACGGCGGCCACCGCGCGCGAGATCCTCGCGCAGGTGCCGACTCCGAACAACGCGGTGCTGCTGGCGGTATCGCCCGACCAGCGCGCGATCGAGGTGGTCTACGGAGCCGACGTCAAGGGGCGTGGCATCGAAGAGGCCGCACCGTTGGGCGTTTCGGCGGCCGCGGCGTCGTTCAAGGACGGCAACCTGATGGACGGCCTGATCAGCGCGGTGCGCGTGATGAGCGCCGGCGTCACCCCGGCCTGACACAGACCTTTCGCGCCTTTGCGCGAGCGCGCGTCAGGGTGCGTCGACCGCGAGCGCGGCGCGGATCTCGACGTAGCGCTCGAGGAACCGCCGCTCGTCGAGACGTTTGCGCCGCAGCCATGCGGTGACCTCGTCGTTGCACTTGCTGGTGTTGCACGAAGCGCAGGCCGGGACGACGTTGTCGATGGTGTAGCGGCCGCCGCGGGATATCGCCATGACGCAGTCGCGCTGGAGCGCTCGGTCTGTCGCCCCGCAGTAGGCGCAGCCCTTCCACGCATCCTTCAAGGCCTGCCATTGCTGTGGCGTGAGGTCGTTGTCGACGGCGCCGAGCCGACGCTTGCGCCTGCGGGCCGCCCTGGCCCGGCGGGTTCTGCTGATCGCCACGGGCTCAGCATGCCCGGCGAGCGTGCGCAAAACGTCGCGATGACGCGGCGTGTCGTGTGGGAACACGCACGCCCGCGCAACGGAGTTCTAGGTGATGTCGAAGGCGCGGGCGCGCAGGGAACGCTCGACGCCGGCGCGGCCCTCGATGACCAGGCGACGCAGCGGAGGCGGCACGTCGGGGTCGGCGAGGAACTCGTCGGCCGCGGCCAGACCGTCCTCGCTGATGTCCCACGACGGGTACAACCCGATGACGACGGTCTGTGCGACCTCGCTGGAGCGCCGCTGCCACACTCCCGAGATCGCGCCGAAGTACTTGGCGCGGAACGGCTGCAGCAGATCCTGCTGACCCGGCTGCACGAAGCCGCCGATGATCGCGCGGGCGGTGATGTTGGGCAGCGTGTCGTCCTCGATGACCTGCTCCCACGCCGTCGCCTTGACCTCCGGCTGCGGACGCGCCGCGGTCGCCGCCGCCGCGTGGCGCCTGCCGGCCGCGGTCGGGTCGCGCTGGGCCTCGGCGTCGATGAACGGTGTTGCGGCGCCGTCGGAGTCGACGACGCCCGCCGCGGCCAACGCGGTGACGATGCGCCACCGCAGATCGGTGTCGACCACCAGCCCGCCCAGTCCGGACTCGGCGGGATCCGCGTCGAGCACCGCCTTCAGCACGTCGGTGTGCCTGCTCGACAACACCGACCCGCACAGCGCGTTGACGTACGCCAGTTGGTGATCCGAGCCGCCCTCGGCGCCGCGGGCCAGTTCCAGCAGCCGGTCGGCGAACGCCGACCAGCCCTCCGAGTGCGCCCACTCGGGGTCGGCATAGGAGTTCAACGCCGTCTGCGCCTGCAGCAGAAGACGCTGCAGCACACCGACTTCCGTCTCGGCGTGTACACCGCTGGTCACCAGCGACACGAAGTCACGCGCCTTAAGCTCCGCCTCGCGCGTCATCTCCCACGCCGCCGACCACGCCAGGGTGCGCGGCAACGGCTCGGCGATGTCGGCGATGCGCGTCAGCACGGTCTGCAGCGAGTCCTGGTCCAGCCGCAGCGAGCAGTAGGTCAGATCGTCGTCGTTGACCAGGATCAACTTGCCGCGTGAAACTCCCTGTAGCGCAGGCACATCGGTGCGCGGTCCCTCGACGTCGAGTTCCTCGCGATGCACCCGGACCAGCTTGCCGGATCCGTCGTCGTCGTAGACGCCGACGGCGAGACGGTGCACGCGGGTCTCGCCGGCACCCGGTGCGGCGCCGCTCTGATCGATGGAGAACCGGGTGAACCGGCCGTCGACGTCGAGATCGAATTCGGGGCGCAGCGTGTTGAGGCCAGTCGTCTTGAGCCACTGCCTGCCCCATCCGGACAGGTCGCGGCCCGACGCCTTCTCCAGGGCGCCCAGCAGATCACCGAAGGTGGCGTTGCCGAATGCGTGGTCGCGGAAGTAATCCCGCAGCCCGGAGAGGAACTCCTCCTCGCCGACGTAGGCGACCAGCTGCTTGAGCACGCTGGCGCCCTTGGCGTAGGTGATCCCGTCGAAGTTCACCTCGACCGCGGCCAGATCCGGGATGTCGGCGGCGACCGGGTGTGTGGAGGGCAGCTGGTCCTGCCGGTACGCCCACGACTTCTCGACATTGGCGAACGTCGTCCACGCCTCGGTGTACTCGGTGGCCTCGGCCTGGCACAGCACCGAGGCGAACGTCGCGAACGACTCGTTGAGCCACAGGTCATCCCACCACTGCATGGTGACCAGGTCGCCGAACCACATGTGCGCCATCTCGTGCAGGACGGTCTCCGCGCGCCGTTCGTAGGAGGCCCGGGTGACCTTGCTGCGGAAGACGTAGTCCTCCAGGAACGTCACCGCGCCGGCGTTCTCCATCGCCCCGGCGTTGAACTCCGGCACGAACAACTGGTCGTACTTGCCGAACGCGTACGGGACGCCGAAGTTCTTGTGGTAGAACCCGAATCCCTGTTTGGTCTCGGTGAACAGCCGCTCGGCATCCATGAACTCGGCCAGCGAGCTGCGGCAGAACAGCCCGAGCGGGATGTCGCCGTGGTCGTCGCTATAGACGTCGTCCCAGCGCGCGTACGGTCCGGCGATGAGCGCCACCAGATACGTGCTCATGCGCGGTGTGGCGGCGAACGTGTGGCGCTTGGCGGCGCCGGCATCCTCGACGCTCACGGTGGCGCCGTTGGAGACGACCTCCCAGTGCGACGGCGCGGTCACCGTCACGTCGAACGCGGCCTTGAGATCGGGCTGGTCGAAACACGCGAACATCCGCTTGGCGTCGGCGGTTTCGAACTGCGAATACAGATACACCTCGTCGTCGACCGGGTCGACGAACCGGTGCAGCCCCTCTCCGGTGTTGGAGTAGCGGCAATCGGCGTCGACGACGACGACGTTGTGGCCGGCCAATCCGGTCAACGGGATACCGGTGGATTCGTCATAGGCGGAGACGTCGATGTCGCGGCCGTTGAGCGTGGCGCTGTGGATCACGTCGGCAGCGATGTCGATGTAGGTGTCGGCGCCGGCGAGGGCGTCGAATTCGACGGTGGTCGTGGACCGGAAGGTGCGCTCGCCGGGCTTGCCGGCGCCGTCGGTCAGGTCGAGTTCGATGCGGTAGCTGTCGACGGTCACCAGGGCGGCGCGTTCGACGGCCTGGTCGCGGGTCAGGTTGGGAAGTGCCACGCGACCAACCTATAGCGCGCGCCGGCCGACGGCGCGTCGCACGTCCCGCGTCAGAAGCCGGGTATCGCCCGCGCCGCGGGCAGCCAGTCCAGCACGGTGCCGTTGCCGACCGAGGCCATCATCTGCGGGCAGTACATCGAGATCGCGATGCCGGTGAAGAACGCCGCGATGTCCGGCGGGATGCCGTTGTCGGACACCTGCGTGTACACCTTCGCGAGGTTCTTACCCGGCTCGACGAGCATCGGGCACACGGATTCCCCGACGGCGACCATGTTCACCGGGTTGTCGACGGTCATGCCCGCACCGCGGAGCGCGGCCAGGAAGGCGTCGTCGGTCGTGTCGGCCTGGGCGGGCGCGGCGAACGTTGTCGCCATTGCCGCCAGACCGGCCCCTAACGCCAGAGCGCGTACTCGAACATCAACAGGTTTGTTCACTTCGGTAACGATTCTTCACATTGGTCACATCAGGAACACGGTTCGGTCACCGTTTGCACTCTTAGGCGTTTCTCATATCGCGATCCGCGGAGCGGGCCGCTATAGGCGCCGACGCGGGGAACACTCCACACGCGATCGCAGTTGTTCACAATTGGACCCTGCCCATTCCGCGCCCGGAAGGATTCATCATGCCCGAGAAGTCCGTCGCAGAACTCTGGTTCGACCCGCTGTGCCCCTGGTGCTGGATCACCTCGCGCTGGATCCTCGAGGTCGAGAAGGTCCGCGACATCGACGTGAACTTCCGGGTGATGAGCCTCGCGGTGCTCAACGAGGGGCGTGACCTGCCCGAGCAGTACCAGGAGGCGATGAAGAAGGCGTGGGGGCCGGTGCGCGTCGCGATCGCCGCCGAGCAGGCCAAGGGCCGCGAAATCCTCGAGCCGTTGTACACCGCGATGGGTACGCGCATCCACAACCAGGGCAATCAGGACTTCGACGTGGTGATCAAGGAATCGCTGGCCGAGGTGGGCCTGCCCGCCGAACTCGCGGAGGCCGCCACCACCGACAAGTACGACGAGGCTCTGCGTAAGAGCCATCACGAGGGCATGGACCCCGTCGGCGAGGACGTCGGCACCCCGACGATCCACGTCAACGGCGTCGCCTTCTTCGGACCCGTGCTGTCGAAGATCCCGCGGGGCGAAGAGGCCGGCAAGCTCTGGGACGCCTCGGTGACCTTCGCGTCTTATCCGCACTTCTGGGAACTCAAGCGCACGCGCACGGAGTCGCCGCAGTTCGACTGATCGCGCCCCGGTCGCGCCGGCGGCGTCTGCCACAATGACCGCCATGCGCGTCTACCTGGGAGCCGATCACGCCGGCTTCGACCTCAAGCAGGCCATCATCGAGCACCTGCGCAACACCGGACACGAGCCCATCGATTGCGGAGCCTTCGTCAACGACCCCGACGACGACTATCCGGCCTTCTGCATCGCCGCCGCGGAGAAGACCGTCGCCGATTCGGGCAGCCTCGGCATCGTGCTCGGGGGGTCGGGCAACGGTGAGCAGATCGCGGCCAACAAGGTCCTCGGCGCGCGGTGTGCGTTGGCGTGGAGCGTCGAGACCGCCAAACTCGCACGCGAGCACAACAACGCGCAGCTGATCGGCATCGGCGGGCGCATGCACAGCGTCGAGGAGGCGTTGGCGATCGTCGACGCGTTCCTGAGCACTCCGTGGTCGGAAGCCGCGCGGCACCAACGTCGTATCGACATCCTCTCCGAGTACGAGCGCACCCGCGTCGCGCCCCCGGTGCCCGGCGCCTAGGGATGCCGGAGGGCCACACGCTGCACCGGCTCGCCCGGTTGCATCAGCGCCGCTTCGGTCGCGCGCCGGTGCTGGTGTCCAGCCCGCAGGGCCGGTTCGCCGACGGCGCCGCCGCGGTCAGCGGGCGTGTTCTCAAGAAGGCCACCGCCTACGGCAAGCATCTGTTCCATCACTACGAGGGCGGCCGGGTGGTGCACGTGCATCTCGGCTTGTACGGCACGTTCACCGAGGTGCCGCTGCCGGTCCCGGCCCCGGTGGGACAGGTCCGGATGCGGATGATCGGCGCCGAGTACGCCACCGATCTGCGGGGGCCGACGGTGTGTGAGGTACTCGAAGAGCCGGAGATCGCCGACGTCATCGACCGCCTCGGACCCGACCCGCTGCGTCGGGACGCCGACGGGTCGCTGGCGTGGGCCCGAATCCGCAAGTCGCGCAGGCCGATCGGGGCGCTGCTGATGGACCAGTCGGTGATCGCCGGGGTGGGCAACGTCTACCGCAACGAGCTGCTGTTCCGCCACGGCGTCGACCCGCATCGGCCCGGCATCCGCATCGGCGAGGACGAGTTCGGCGAGATGTGGACCGACCTCGTCGAGTTGATGCGGATCGGGCTGCGGCGCGGCAAGATTCACACCATCCGCCGCGAGGACGATCACGGGCTGCCGTCGTACGCGCCGGGCCGCCCCCGCACCTACGTGTACCGGCGTGCCGGGGAGCCGTGCCGGCTGTGCGGCACCGAGATCCGCACCGAGGTGATGGAGGGCCGCAACCTGTTCTGGTGTCCGACCGATCAGAGCTAGGCACCACGGCTGAGTCCACGTGACGGGCGCGCCTCAGAGACAATCGGCGCGTGGAGTTGATTCTCGTCGTCGTCGGAGCCATCGTCGTCACCGCTGTCGCGCACCGGCGCGGCCTCGAGCCCGCCCTGATCATCGTCGTCATCGGTGCCGCGGTGTCCTTCCTACCGGATTTCGAACCGCCCGAACTCGATTCGCACATCCTGCTGACGGTGGTGCTGCCGCCGCTGCTGTACTCCGCCGCCCTGGACTTCTCGTTCCCGACGTTTCTGCGCAACATCCGGCCGATCCTCGGCCTCGGCATCGGGCTGGTCGTGGTGACCGCATTCGCGGTGGCGGCCTCGGCGTGGCTGGTGGTCGTGCCGCTGACGTTCGCCACCGCGCTGGTGCTCGGCGCGATCGTGGCACCCCCCGATGCGGTGACCGCGGTGGCGGTGGGACGCAAGCTCGGTCTGCCCAAGCGGGTGATGGCGATCCTGACGGGCGAGAGCTTGATCAACGATGCCGCCGCGCTGACGCTGTTCTCCATCGCGGTCGTGCAGGTCACCGGCGGACACATCTTCATCCACAACCCGTTTCTGCTGTTCGGGTACAGCGCGGTGGTCGGACCGATCGTCGGCGCGCTGCTCGGCTACGTGACGATATGGATCCGGCGCCGACTGGCCAATCCCGGACTCGAGACCGTGCAGGGGCTCGTGGTGCCGTTCGCGGCGTTCATCGTCGCCGAGGAACTGCACGCCTCTGGGGTGCTGGCTGTCGTGGTCGCCGGATTCGTGGTGGCCAACGGAACGCTGTCCGCCGGATACCAGACCCGGCTGCAGGAGCGCTACGTGTGGAACTCGGTCGACGTGCTGCTCGAGGCGTTCGTGTTCGCTTACATCGGGTTGCATCTGCGTTTCGTGCTCGAGGATCTGCGGGAGGCGCACGAGTCGCTGGCCGAGGTCGCGATGGCGTCACTGGTGGTGTTGGTCATCGTCCTGGTGATCCGGCCGCTGTCGGTCTTCGCCATCTTCGGCCGCAACAAACTTTCCCAGCATGTCGGGAACCGGTTGAGCGTTCCGGTGCCGGAGGGCGGCGGCCGCGGTGCGCTGGGAGCCAAGCGGCGCACCAACCCACCGGGTAAGTGGCGCTCGCGCATCGACCGGCGGTCGCTGTCCTGGCAGGAAAACCTGGTCGTCTCATGGACGGGTATGCGCGGGGTGGTGACTCTGGCTGCGGCTGCGGCCATTCCGGCGACGACGGTCACCGGCGAACCGTTCCCCGAGCGCGCCACCATCCAGGCCGTCGCGTTCGTGGTCAGCGTCGGCACCCTGTTGCTACAGGGCTCGACGCTGCCGATCCTGATCCGGCGGCTGCACCTCTCGCGGTTCTGCGATGATCACGCCGTCGACCGCAACGAGGAACTCAAGGCCGAACGCATCGTGCACGAGGCGGCCGACCGTGTGCTCGCCGAATTCCGGGCCCATCCGCCGGCGAACCTGAGCCCGCGCGTGGCCGCCGAAATCGAGGCGATCATCGCCAGGCACTCCCAAGACGCCGACGAGATGCCGGATCCGGAGGCGCACACCAAGCGCTCGGAGGTGTTCTCGGCGCTGTACCGCGATGTGCTGGCCCAGCAGCGCGCGGCTTTGATCGCCGAACGCGACGAGGGACGCATCGAGGACGAGGCGGTGCGGGCGATGCTCGAACGGCTCGACCTACAGGAGGCCGGGGTGTCGGCGCGGCTCGAGAGCCGGCTCTAGCGGAGCCGAGGTCAGGCGGATCTCAGAAGCCACCGAAATCGCCGAGGCCGCCGCCGATGTCGCCGCCGCCCCAGTCACCGCCGCTGTCGCCCCAGCCGCCGTCGCCGCCGAAGTCCTGGCCGCCCTGGTCCAGTCCTTGGTCGTAGCCCTGGGCGAAGCCCTGCTCGTAGCCGCTGCCGTGCATGCCGGAGAACAGGGCGTCGAACAACAGCACCGAACCCAGCCCCCACGCGCCGGCGACGAGCGCTGGCTTCCACCACGGCTCGGAGTACCAGCCCGCGGGCACCGGACGGCCCGCGACCCGGCCGCCGGGGTAGTAGTTCGGGGTACGCGCGGACGGTGTCGGCGACGCCTCGATCTCGCGGCCCTCGAAGTTGACCTTGCGATCCTCGGTCACCGTGCCCGCCGCCCGCTGACCGGTCAGCGTCTCGAGTTCGGGTCCCGGATCCATACCCATCGCGGTGCGCGCGGCCCGAACGTAGTAGAGGCCTTCGATCGCGCTCTCCTTGGCCAGCAACGCCTGCTTGACGGTGCCGGCCTGGTCGATCTGTGAGCCGGCGGCCGTGTAGCGCTCGGACGCGTCGGCGAGCGCCTGCTTGGAGGCCTCGTCGGTGCCGGTCAAGCTGATCACCTGACCGCCGAGGCGTTCGATGACGCGGCGGGCGTCCGCTTTGGCGTCGTCGAGCGAGGCGGCCTTGCGCCGGTCCGACGCCCGCATCGCGCCGTAGGCGACGACGCCGAGAGCGACGATGACCAGGACGACGAGAACGAGCAGAACACCGTTCATGGCGACCACCCTACCCAGGCGGCTGGGCACGGACCGGATGGCGACGACCGCAGCGGGAGGTGTGACGGCGTGCAAACGACCAGCACCCTGTGAACTGTGTCTCAACGATCTTGGGCAAACCTTGTCTTCGTCATTCGCGATTTTTATTCGACCGTCAATATGGGTACCGTGAGTCGAGTGACAGACCGCGTACGCAAGTTCGACGACTACCTCAACCGCCTGCTCGAAGAGCTGGCGCGGGAGGCTGGGGAGAACGTCGAAACGTATGTGGCCCGCGCCGTCGCCACCCAGATGGACAACGATATGCGGCGCGCCGACGACCCCGCCATCGATGACCTGCGAGCTCACCTGTCGGCTTCGGGCGTGCTCGAAAACACCGCGATGCCGGACGTGTCGTCGGTCATCACCGACCCCGACCGGCTGACCGCCCTTCGCGACACGGGTCTGCTGGACTCGCCGCCGGAGGCGATCTACGACCGGATAACCCGGGCCGCTGCCGAAGCGCTCGACACCCCCTTTGCCATGGTGTCGCTCATCGACGTCGACCGACAGTTCTTCAAGAGTGCTGTGGGTCAAGAGATCACATCGCCCGAGGATCGGCAGACACCGCTCGAGCGTTCGGTCTGTCAGTACGCCGTGGCCGATCGTGCGCCGTTGGTCCTGGAGGACGCACGCGTCGACCCCACCTTCAAGCACCACCCAGCGGTGCAGGACGGAACGGTGGTGGCCTACCTCGGCATACCGCTCATGGACGATGCGGGCAACGCCGTCGGCACACTGTGCGTGTACGACACCAAGCCCCGCCTGTGGAGTACGGGTCATATTCAGGTCCTCAGTGACCTCGCCGCGCTCGCCGCAGAACGCATGTTCGACGGCCGTACCGAACCGCAGCAATGATGCAATTCCCCGCCGACACTCGAATTGCCAGGAATTTCGGCTGCATCGCCTAGACTGGCAACGTTTTCGATTTCAGACACTTCTATAGCGCCGGGTTTCCATCGGGGGAACATGCAGGCTGACGCGAATGCGTCCACTCGTGATTCGCAACCTCGACTCAGGACCACGGTGCCGCAGCTCAGGGCCGTGCCGTCGCCCTCCCGTGATGGCAAGCCCGGCTGGATCGAGACCCTTCGCGCGGAGTCCGGCTATGTGGCACTCACCGTCGGCTTGGACATCTGGTCCGCGGCGTGGGCGGTCGCAATAGCGCAGTGGTTGACGCCGGGTCCCGTCGCGGACCGAAATATCGCAGCACTCTCGTGGCTCTTCGTCCCGATCGTCGTGGTGATCATGCACACGCGGTCGTTGTACAAGCGCAGGCTCGGTCACACCTTCCTCGACGACTTCGAACCCGTCGAAACGTCGGTGGCGGTGTCCGCGCTGGCAACGCTCACGGCCTTCATAGTGCTCGTACCCGAATTGCCGACCGGCTCGGTGGTGGGGGAATACGTTCGCCCAAGCGAGGTGGTCATCCGGATCTGGGTCTGCGCCGCCATCCTGCTGCCGGCGAACCGTCTCGTCAGATCGCTGGCTGAGCGCTATCTGAGGCGACGGCACGGCTTCGGATCGTCGGCGCTGATCGTTGGCTCCGGTCCCTTCGTCCGTCAGCTCGTCACTCGGATGCGGCAGATCCCCGACTACGGTCTGCGCCCCGTCGGCGTGCTCGACGAGGTTCGCCCGGTCGCCGCCGACCTGGGCGACGTACCGTACTTCGGATCGACGGCGAACCTCGAGGCCGCCGCTCAGGCCACCTGCGCAAAGGAGCTCATCATCGGGCCGTCGTCGACTCCCGACGACGATCTGGCCCTCACCGCTCAGCTGGCACACCACCTCGGACTGTGCGTGCGGGTAGTGCCACGCTTGATGGACGTCATCGGGGGCGGGACGTACGTCGACCACCTCGGTGGCATACCTCTGCTGGTGCTCAGCCATACCGACCCCAAGGGCTGGCAGTTCGCCGTCAAGCACGCCTTGGGGCGGACAATCGCGGCGCTCCTGCTGATCCTCATTTCACCCCTGTACCTCACGCTCGCTATTGCGGTGAAGCTGAGCTCGCCGGGCCCTGTCTATTTCCGTCAGGAGCGCGTCGGACGCGACGGCAAGGTTTTCGACTGCCTCAAGTTCCGCAGCATGCGACTCGTCGGCCCGGCCACGAATGCGTTCGCGCTGAAGGAGGGTTCTGCCCCCGGCGGTGTGGAAGGCGACGACCGACGCACGCTGATCGGCAAGCTCATGCGCAAGGCATCGCTCGATGAACTACCCCAACTGGTCAACGTGTTGCGCGGGGACATGACGCTGGTCGGCCCGCGGCCTGAGCGACCGGAGTTCGTCGAGCTGTTCGAGATGCAGGTGCGCCGCTACGGCGACCGCCACCGCGTTAAGGCGGGCATCACCGGTTGGGCACAGGTGCACGGGCTTCGGGGCCAGACCTCGATCGCCGACCGAGCGGAGTTCGACAACTACTACATCGAGAACTGGTCGCTTGTCCTCGACTTCAAGATTCTGATTCTGACCGTTCTGGCGGTACTGAAACCCGCAGAGTAGGGACGACCCGACCCGGCGAGGTTCCCAACGCCGACGGCCGAACTAGACCTTCAGCAACCCGGACTCGTGGTAGCGGCGTTCCTTGTTGACCTGCCAGGGGTCGACACTTTCGCCGAAATACCGCTTGACGCTGTGCACGGCACTGAGCATCGCGTGGTCCTGGTTGTCGTAGCGGTGCATGCCGTTGCGTCCGATTGGATGCAGGGCCGGATAGCGCTTGCGGAGGTAATCCCGGATCTGGGCGACGCTGGTCTCCATCGCGGGATTGCAGATCGGGTAGGCGAATTGCGAGCGCACGACCATGACATGCTCGATGGTGGACGGATCGAAACCCAATGTGCGCAAGTCGCTTTCGACTATCTGTCGCATGTGACCGTCGTCAGCGGTCCACAGCGCCGAACCCGCACCGATGAAGTACTCGAACCCCAGGTATGTCCCATCCCAGTCCGGTGGAGTGAGGTCATCTGACCATTGGCGGTAGTTCTGGATACGGCCGACCCGCAGGTCCATACCGGGTGTGTACACCCAGTTGAACGGGAGCTCGCGGCGCTGCCGAAGGGCGACCGCGACGGTGATCAGCCCTCGGTGCTTGAGTTGGGCGGCCGCCTCCCAGACCTGCTGTGGTGGTGCGGGTTCCAGGGCGTTGACCAACATCTGCAGGGGCATGCTGGAGAAGACGGCATCTCCGGTGGCGACGCCTCCGTCGCGCAGTTCGATCGTCCACCTTCTGCCGTCGAACCTCAGCTTGACCACCGGTGAGTCCAGCGACGGTTCGACACCGAACCGCGCCAGCTCCGAAGCTGCGGCTTCCCAGAGCTGACCGGGCCCGCAACGGGGGTAGAGAAACGCGTCAGCAGCCATTGCGTCTCGACCGCCCCACACGATCGGCTTGATGCGCTGCTCGGCCCAATCGCTGGTGAGTTGGGCGGGCTCGGCGAGCCACGTCTTGCGCACGTATCCGTCGAAGAACATGCGATACCAATAGCTGCCGAACTGGTAGCGGCCCCACTCCAGGAAGTTCGCAGAGTGGTCGAGCGGACGCATTCCACGCCGCATCCTGGACCACAGGAGACTGCCCAGGCCGCGTGCTCCGCGCCCATATCCCAACTGAGTCAGCAGGTTTCGACCGAGAAGCGGGTAGGGCACGTAGTGGCCGTCGACCAGCATGGCAGAGCGCCTCGACACCGAGTGCCACTCGTCGTCCGGGAGCAGGGATTTCCAGAGACGGAGGATCTGCTCGTCCTTGGTGAAGAAGCGATGACCGCCCGGATCGACGCGGAAACCGTGCTCAGCCGGAGTGCGCGCCAGACCTCCGACGTTCGATGATGCCTCGAACAGCTGGGCCGCGACGCCGTTCTTCGCCAGTTCCAGTGCGGCGGTGAGGCCGGCAGGGCCTGCGCCGATGATCACGGGACGCCGGTCGGAGTGCATCGGTGCCTACCGTCCCCGAAGCTGCGGCGTGCGCCGGTAGTCGTCGATGAACTCGTCGATGTGCCGCTCTTCGAGTTCGTTGAGCGGCGTCGTCAAGAACCGCAGTTGGGCGTACTGCGTCTGCAGCGGAAGGAATCCGCTGAGCAGGGGCTCGGGGGAGGTGCGGATGACCAGGTCGACGTCCTCGATGTCGAAGGCGCCGTGAAGTTCACCGCCTTGTTGCTGCGCTTGCGCAACGGCCGCTCGTAACTCGTCGTTCGCGTCGTAGGCAGCGAGGATGTTGATGCGGAAGTCTTCTCCGCGCATGACGGACTCGGCGTGCTCGGCTGCCGCGACGTATTCGGCTGGTAACAGCGAGCGGTCACCGTACAACCGCACACTGCACCCGTCGGGCGCGAAGCGAGCGGGGATCAACGTGGTCAGGAACGTGATCGACGCTTTGAACACCGGCTCAAGCTCGGCCTGGCTGCGGGCGAGATTGGCGCGGCTCAGGTTGTAGACCGTCACCGTCTTCACATTGTGGCGACGCAATACCTGAAGAATGTCGGCTACCTTTTCAGCGCCCTGGAGATACGCGTCCTCCAATGAGACGCCGCGGCTCTTTGCCCACCGGCGCATGCCGTCGGGTATCAAACCGACGTGGGTGGGTTCGTAGCCCGTCAGAACGCGCAACCGACTATCCCCCCGTAAGTACGCTTATGACTCTGGCTAAGAGTACTTACCCGGTACCCATAAGTCCATTTATTCAAACCGCACGTTCGCGGCTCGGCCCCGACGCTGCGCGGCCGGGTTCGTGACCATGGCTGGGCGAGGCTGTAAAAGGGGATCTGCGCTGGACCGCCGGGTTTGCGGCGAAGGGGCGACACCGACCGGCACCGGGGGAACTGCCGCCGCAGACCGACGGTACCCTCGCGCGAGATGTCGATCGGGCCCATTGAAACCCCTTTAATTTGTCGCTTCCTAGATAGGTATGTGATCTGTGACCATGAGTCAAGTTATTCGCGAAAATAGGACGTTTTCGCCGATTCTCGAGATAAGGCCGATATAAGGCATCGGGTGCCACTGAATGAGTTTGCTCAGACGAGTAAATGTGTCGCGAATAAGTAAAATCAGCAAACTTCTGGTACGTCTATACCAATTCCATTCACGTGACGTCGTTGCCTGTGAAAAGACTGCAAGACGGTGGTGTGGACTCCCGCGCGGTGCAGGTTTCGGTTCTGCAGCGTGAGAACTAGCGAAGGGTGGGTGCGTCCGACCGTCGATCGGGCGCCCACGCGCGACGGGCGATGTTGGCGCAGTTGGCGCGCGGGACCCACCCAGACAACCGCGACCTCGGCGCCGAAACCCTGATCTTCAAAGGTCTCGCCGAAGCGCTACAGCGGTGACGTCGTCGCGGTCGAGGGACCCCTCGGCGCCCACGCACAGCGCCTCGACGAGGCTCTGGGCGCTGACGGCGCCGAGCCGTTGCACACAGTCGGAGATCGCATCGTGGAGGTCGTCGACGGTGTTGCCCCACAGCTCCAACAGGCCGTCACTGACCAAGAGCATCCCGTCTCCCGGCTCCAGCGTGCCCCGCCGTTCCCGCCACTCCGATTCCAGTCCCATGGGCAGGTCTTCGGACGCGAAGCGCTCCACACCGCCGGAGTTGCCGCGCAGTATGAAGTGCAGCCCGTGGCCGGCATCGACGAACTCGAAGTCGCCGGAGACGAGGTCTACGCGTACGTAGGTCAACGTGACGAACGCACCGGTGCGATTCAGGTCGTGATTGATCACGCCGGCTGCGTGCGCGACGGCGCCAGCCGGGCTGGTCTCAAAAGCGTTGGAGCGCAAGGCTGCACGGGTGGCCGCCGCGAGCATCCCGGCGCCGACACCTTTGCCCATGACGTCACCGAGGCTGATCACCGCGTGGGGCACATGCAACCGGATGTCGTAGAAGTCGCCACCGACCTGACGCGCGGGGGCGGACACCGCGCCGATGCTCCATCCCGGCATCGTCGGCAGATGCTCGGGTAACAGAGCGCGTTGCACTTCACCGGCCCGTTCGAGCTCTGCCTGCTCGAGGCGCCGGACCCGCAGGGCCTCGGTGACGTCTTGAAAATGCAGTGCGAACACCGGATGTCCGGTGAGATTGTCGGCGACCCCCGCGACGCTGACGTCGAGGCTGCGCTCGCTGTCGGTGACGAGCGTGAGCCGCGCGTTGCCCCCGCCGAGTGAATACGTGACCCCGGCCAGCGCGGCCGTCGCGTCCGGTCCGAACAGGTCGTCGAGTCTCGTCCTGCAGGCCCATGAAAAGGGGTGCGATCAGAATGATGCCGGCGGCGTGTTTCGGCGCAGCGGTCACCAACCGCGTGAGCGCATCATCCGGTCCGCTCAACCAGAGGTCGGCAGCGTGGCGGCGAAGTCGTAGACGACCGCGGCGGCCAGGGCGGCGAGCAGGAATCGCGTGAAGTCGCCGAGGGTCACGAGCCGGGGGAAGGTGTCCGTCCGGCCCCTGAGAATCAGCGTGCCTACCACCATCTCGACGCCGACGGCAAGCGACAAGGCCAGTGCCAACGGGAGCGGCCGGTCGGCCCAGAGCTGGGGCTGCAGTGTGACCAGGCAGACGGCGGGTGTCAGCAGCCAGAGGTAGCGCCGCGGGAACCGGATTCCGGCGCCCACCGCGACGCCGGCGGCCGGCCACCACACGGTGAAAGATCCGGCCGTGGGCCGCGTTGCAGCGACAGCCAGCCCAGCAAAAGGATCGCCAGCAGCGACGCGGCGATGAACGCCGCGATGGGGACGGCGCGCCGCGAAGTATCCGGCGGCTACGCACCCCCGTTCACGCGCATGCGATAACTACCACTACGTTCCTTGGAGCGGGCGACGGGAATCGAACCCGCGTAGCTAGTTTGGAAGACTAGGGCTCTACCATTGAGCTACGCCCGCATGTACAGCAAGACCAGATCGTACCGGCGGCAGCCAAATCAAATCCAATTGAAGGCTTAGCGTGTCCAGCCCGTAGTATCTCGCGTGGTCGTTCCGTGTTTTTGCGGAACGATCCGCGCGGACGCAGCACGCGAGCGTCAACGCGACGAGCAGGACACGGGGTGTAGCGCAGCTTGGTAGCGCATCCGCTTTGGGAGCGGAAGGCCGCAGGTTCAAATCCTGTCACCCCGACTGCGACATCGACCGACCAGAACAACGAGGAGCAGATCGTGAAGAGCACCGTCGAGAAGTTGAGCCCCACCCGGGTTCGCATCAACGTGGAGGTGCCCTTCACTGAGCTCGAACCCGACTTCGACCGTGCGTTCGCGCAGTTGGCCAAGCAGGTCCGGCTGCCCGGCTTCCGTCCCGGCAAGGCGCCGCGCAAGCTGCTCGAGGCGCGCGTCGGCCGCGAGGCGATGCTCGACCAGGTCGTCAGTGACGCCCTGCCCGGCCGCTACAGCGAGGCGGTGACGAGCTCCGAGGTGCAGCCGTTGGGCCAGCCCGACATCGAAATCACCAACAAGGAGTACGGCCAGGACCTCACGTTCACGGCCGAGGTCGACATCCGCCCCGAGATCGAGCTTCCCGACCTGTCGACGCTGACGGTGACCGTCGACCCCATCGAGGTCACCGACGAAGAGGTCGACGCCGAGCTGCAATCCCTGCGCGCCCGCTTCGGAACGCTCAAGGGTGTCGAGCGCGCCGCCGAGAACGGCGACTTCGTCTCCATCGACCTGTCGGCGACCGTGGACGGCAAGGAACTGCCCGACGCGGCCACCGAGGGCCTGTCCCACGAGGTCGGCTCCGGCCAGCTGATCGACGGTCTCGACGAGGCGATCGTCGGCCTCAAGGAGGGGGAGACCCGCGTCTTCACCACCAAGCTGGCCGCTGGCGAGCATGCCGGCGAGGACGCTCAGGTGACCGTCACCGTGAAGTCGGTCAAGGAGCGCGAGCTGCCCGAGCCCGACGACGAATTCGCCCAACTGGCAAGCGAATTCGACACCATCGAGGAGCTGAAGGAGTCGCTCGTCGAGCAGGTGCGCCGCACCAAGCGCGTCCAGCAGGCCGAGCAGATCCGCGACAAGGTGCTCGAGACGCTGCTCGAGCAGGTCGAGGTGCCGCTGCCGGAGAAGGTGGTGCAGGCCCAGATCGACGACGCGCTGCACAACGCGATCCACGGGCTCGACCACGACGAGGAACGCCTCGCCGAGGCCCTCGAGGCACAGGGCTCCAGCCGCGAGGAGTTCGACGCCGACAACCGCAGCAATGCGGAAAAGGCGGTCAAGACGCAGCTGCTTGTCGACGCGATCGCCGACAAGCTCGACGTCCAGGTCGGCCAGAACGACATCACCGAGCGCCTGATGCTGATGTCGCAGCAGTACGGCCTGCAGCCGCAGCAGCTGATCCAGTCGCTGCAGCAGAACAATCAGCTGCCCGCGCTGTTCGCCGACGTGCGTCGCGGGCTGGCGCTCGCCGCGGTCGTCGAGGGCGCCAACGTCACCGACTCCGACGGCAACGTGATCGACACCACGGAGTTCTTCGGCCGCGCCGAGGCGCAGACCGAGGAAGCTGCCGACGAGGCCTCGGAGACCGCCGAGCCCGAAGCTGACGAGGAGTCGGCCGACGCGAAGTGACGCTGTGAGCGAACGCGGCCCGTCTAGGGACTGCACGCCTGCGCGGGTTGGTTAGTGTCGGTGAGTATCAAGCTCTTGAAGAAAGCAGGTATCCAGTCGTGACCCACATGCGTGGCGCCTCGCAAGGCCTCAACCTTGTCGACTCGGTCTATGAGCGGTTGCTGGCGGAGCGGATCATCTTCCTGGGCTCACAGGTCGATGACGACATCGCCAACAAGCTCTGCGCGCAGATTCTGCTGCTGTCGGCCGAGGATCCCACCAAGGACATCCACCTCTACATCAACTCGCCCGGCGGCTCGATCAGCGCCGGTATGGCGGTCTACGACACCATGGTGTTGGCGCCGTGCGACATCGCCACCTACGCCATGGGCATGGCCGCCTCGATGGGCGAGTTCCTGCTCGCCGCGGGTACCAAGGGCAAGCGCTACGCGCTGCCGCACGCCCGCATCCTGATGCACCAGCCGCTGGGCGGGGTGACCGGCAGCGCGGCCGACATCGCCATCCAGGCCGAGCAGTTCACGGTGATCAAGAAGGAGATGTTCCGGCTGAACGCCGAGTTCACCGGGCAGCCGATCGAGCGGATCGAAGCGGACTCCGACCGCGACCGCTGGTTCACCGCGCAGGAGGCCCTCGAGTACGGCTTCGTCGACCACATCATCACCAGCGCGAGCGTCAACGGCTCAGGACCAGGAGCAGGACTAGACAAATGACCGATCACATCCATCCGTCCTTGGACGCCCGCGTGCAGCCCCAGGCCCGCTACATCCTGCCGTCGTTCATCGAGCACTCCAGCTTCGGCGTCAAGGAGTCCAACCCGTACAACAAGCTCTTCGAGGAACGCATCATCTTCCTCGGCGTGCAGGTCGACGACGCGT
Source organism: Mycobacterium sp. 852002-51961_SCH5331710 (assembly GCF_001665535.1). Classification (GTDB taxonomy): domain Bacteria; phylum Actinomycetota; class Actinomycetes; order Mycobacteriales; family Mycobacteriaceae; genus Mycobacterium. The sequence continues at coordinate 35,350 of NZ_LZSQ01000066.1, read as the reverse complement.
CGGCGAACGACATCATGGCGCAGCTGCTGGTGCTCGAGTCGCTCGATCCCGACCGCGACATCACGATGTACATCAACTCGCCCGGCGGCTCGTTCACCTCGCTGATGGCGATCTACGACACCATGCAGTACGTGCGCGCCGACATCCAGACGGTGTGCCTCGGGCAGGCCGCCTCGGCCGCCGCGGTGTTGCTGGCGGCGGGTACGCCCGGTAAGCGCATGGCGCTGCCGAACGCCCGCGTGCTGATCCACCAGCCCGCGCTCGCCGGCGTCATCCAGGGTCAGTTCTCCGACCTGGAGATCCAGGCCAAGGAGATCGAGCGGATGCGCACGCTGATGGAGGTGACGCTGGCCCATCACACCGGCCGGACGCCCGAGCAGATCCGCAAGGACACCGACCGCGACAAGATCCTGACCGCCGATGAGGCCAAGGAGTACGGCGTCATCGACACCGTCCTGGAGTACCGCAAGCTGTCGGCACAGACCGCCTGATCACGGTTCCCGAACCACGCAAAACGGGGTCTGCGACCTCGTCCGGCGTGGCACGCTGTCTGCACGCCAGGGGACGGTAGGGGAGGACTGCGATGACGGTGGGGTTGCGAGCACGCTCGGTGGTGGCGACGTTGGCGGCGACGGCCGCGGTCTGGAGTCTCGCTGCCATCGCCTCACCCGCGATCGGCGACGCCCAAGAACCGGCTTGTCCGGCGGGCACGTACTGGGACATGTACACCGATCAATGCGTCCCCAATGACGTCAATGTGTATCTGAACCCCGCGCCGGTGGTGGGCCCCGCTGGCCCCGTCGGTGTCGGAGGAGTGGTGGGCCCCGCCGGACCAGGACCCGTCGGGCCAGGGCCGGCTGGGCCGGGACCGGCCGGGCCCGGACCCGCAGGACCCGGCCGCCGATAGATCGACGGAGTCGACCGGCGCCGTGCACGGCGCCGGAATACGGGTACTTTGGGTGCCGACGGCCTCTCGGTCCGGTCACGGCGACGACACGCCAGAGACACGGCGGCGCGTTCGCTGGGGTCCGAGGGTGATCAGACGATATGTTGGCGCGAACACAGATGAATACCACTGGCGCGATTCGGCTTTATCGGTCGCCTCGCGCGGGAACAAACGGGTAGCGTCGGGTGAACCACCCGAGGCAACCACAGAAAAGAAGCTTCACCGGCTGCGAGGAAAGTAGGACCCCACCACCATGGCGCGCATTGGAGACGGCGGTGACCTGCTGAAGTGCTCGTTCTGCGGCAAGAGTCAAAAGCAGGTTAAGAAGCTCATTGCGGGTCCGGGCGTCTATATCTGCGACGAGTGCATCGATCTCTGCAACGAGATCATCGAGGAGGAACTCGCCGACGCAGACGACGTAAAACTCGACGAACTGCCCAAGCCGGCCGAAATCCGCGAATTCCTCGAGGGTTACGTCATCGGGCAGGACGCCGCCAAGCGCACCCTCGCGGTTGCGGTCTACAACCACTACAAGCGAATTCAGGCGGGGGAGAAGACCCGCGATTCGCGTTCCGAACCCGTCGAACTGGCCAAGTCCAACATCCTGATGCTCGGGCCGACCGGATGCGGTAAGACCTATCTGGCGCAGACGTTGGCCAAGATGCTCAACGTCCCGTTCGCCATCGCCGACGCCACCGCGCTGACCGAAGCCGGATACGTGGGCGAGGACGTCGAGAACATTCTGCTCAAGCTGATTCAGGCGGCCGACTACGACGTCAAGCGCGCCGAGACCGGCATCATCTACATCGACGAGGTCGACAAGATCGCCCGCAAGAGCGAGAACCCGTCGATCACCCGCGACGTCTCCGGTGAGGGTGTCCAGCAGGCTTTGCTGAAGATCCTGGAGGGCACGCAGGCGTCGGTACCCCCGCAGGGCGGTCGCAAGCACCCCCACCAGGAGTTCATCCAGATCGACACCACCAACGTGTTGTTCATCGTCGCGGGCGCGTTCGCGGGTCTGGAGAAGATCGTCTCCGACCGTGTCGGCAAGCGCGGACTGGGCTTCGGCGCCGAGGTGCACTCGAAGGCCGAGATCGACACCCAGGACCACTTCGCCGAGGTCATGCCCGAAGACCTGATCAAGTTCGGGCTGATCCCGGAGTTCATCGGCCGCCTGCCCGTCGTGGCGTCGGTGACCAACCTGGACAAGGACTCGCTCGTGCAGATCCTGTCCAAGCCGAAGAACGCGTTGGTGAAGCAGTACACCCGCCTGTTCGAGATGGACGGCGTGGAACTCGAGTTCACCGACGAGGCGTTGGAGGCGATCGCCGACCAGGCCATCCACCGCGGCACCGGCGCTCGTGGTCTGCGCGCCATCATGGAGGAAGTCCTGCTGCCGGTGATGTACGACATCCCGAGCCGCGACGACGTCGCCAAGGTGGTCGTCACCAAGGAGACCGTCCAGGACAACGTGCTGCCGACCATCGTGCCGCGCAAGCCGTCGCGGCCGGAGCGCCGCGACAAGTCCGCTTAACGACGATCAAGCGGCGAGGAACGAGCCGCACTCGTGTGTCCTCCGATTGGGGGACAACGGATTCCACCCGGTAATCGTCCGATCCGCCGAGGATTTCGCGCGCCGACGCTGTGAACATCGTCGGCATGACTTCGGTTACAGCGGTTACCCCTGCGCCCTCGTCGCTGCGACGCATCTCGATCGCCAGCTATGTCGGCTCAGCCATCGAGTTCTACGACTTCTTCATCTACGGCACTGCGGCAGCGCTGGTGTTCCCGACGGTGTTCTTCCCCAACCTGGGCCATGTGATGGCGACGACGGCCGCGCTGGGCGCCTTCGCCGCGGCATTCCTTGCCCGCCCGGTGGGCGCGGCGGTGTTCGGCCATTTCGGCGACCGGATCGGCCGCAAGCAGACGCTGGTGATGACGCTGCTGCTGATGGGTATCGCGACCGTCGGCGTCGGCCTGATCCCGAGCACCGCGTCGATCGGCATCGCCGCACCGCTGCTGCTCATCACCATGCGGCTGATCCAGGGCTTCGCGGTCGGCGGCGAGTGGGCCGGGGCGGTGCTGCTCAGCGCCGAGAACGCGCCCGCGCACCGGCGTGGGTTCTACGGCATGTTCACCCAGCTCGGCCTCGGCACCGCGGTGGTGTTGGCCAACGTGGTGTTCCTGCTGGTGCACTTCGGCTTCGGCTCGTACAACGACGCGTTCCTGCAGTGGGGATGGCGCATCCCGTTCCTGCTGTCGGCGGTGCTCATCGCGACGGCGCTCTACATCCGGCTGCGCGTGGAGGACTCCCCGGCGCTCGACGAGGAGCCCGTCGAGCCGGCCACCCCGATCGCGGCGCTGCTGCGACGCCAGGGCCGCCAGATGCTGCTGGCGTCGGGCGTCGCGGTGTGTGCCCCGATGCTCGTCTTCCAGGCCAGCACGTTCTTCACGCACTACGCCGCGGACCACCTGGACTACTCGACGAACCTGGTGCTGCTCGTCGGCGTGATCGGCGGACTGTGTCAGGTGCTGGTCGTGATCGCGGCGGCGACGCTCAGCGACACCTACGGCCGCAAGCGCGTCGTCACCGTTGGCTTCGCGATCGCGGTGCCGTGGTCGTTCGTGCTGTTTCCGTTGGTGCAGAACGGAAACCGGCTGGTGTTCGGCGTGGCGATCGTGGCGACCTACGCGCTGATCGGAGTGTGCATGGGGCCGCTGGCGGCGTTCCTGCCGGAGATCTTCGCGCCGCAGTACCGCTACACCGGGGCCGCGCTGGCGCATACGTTCGGCGCCGTCATCGGCGGTGCGCTGCCGCCCGTGGTCTCCCCGACGCTGCTCAACTCGTACGGCGGGTGGGCCGTCGCGGTGATGATGGGTGCGCTCGCGGCGGTCAGCCTGATCTGCACCGTCAAGCTGCCGGAGACCGCAGGATCGCGGATTTAGGGCCTCAGCGGACGATGCGATCGGGCCGGGTGTAGACGTTCATCGACTCGCCCCGCAGGAAGGCCACCAGCGTGAGCCCGGACGCCGCGGCCAGATCGGCGGCCAGCGACGACGGCGCCGACACCGCGGCCAGCACCGGGATGCCCGCCATCACCGCCTTCTGCGTCAGTTCGAACGATGCGCGCCCGCTGACCAGCAGCACGGTTCCGGTCAGCGGGACGCGGTTCTGCTCCACCGCCCAGCCGATGACCTTGTCGACGGCGTTGTGGCGGCCGATGTCCTCACGGACGACGAGCGTGGCGCCGTCGCTGTCGAACAGGGCCGCGCCGTGCAGCCCGCCGGTGCTGGCGAACACCTTCTGGGCCTTGCGCAGCCTGGCCGGCAGCGCCGCCAGCGTCTCGGCGGAGACGGTCGACGGGTCGTCACCGGGCGCATGCTGGCTGCTCAGCTGCACGGCCTCGAGCGACGCCTTTCCGCACACCCCGCACGAGGACGTGGTGTAGAAGTTGCGGGTCACATCGGTATCGGGCATTGCGACGCCCAGCGCCAGCGTCACGTCGAGCACGTTGTAGGTGTTGAGCTGGTCGGCGCCCGTCCCTTTGCAGTAGCGCGCCGCCACGACGTCGTCACGCCCTCCGATCACACCCTCGGTGAGCAGGAAACCCTGAGCCAGTTCGACGTCGGAGCCCGGCGTGCGCATCGTCACCGTGACGGCGGCGCCGTTGACCCGGATCTCCAGCGGTTCCTCGACGGCGAGGGTCTCCGGCCGCGCCACCGCGGCGTCCATGGTCACGTGCTGTACCCGCCGCCTGGCTGTGACCCGACCCATGACACCCACCCTAGGGCGAACGGTCGTAGATAACGTTTCCGTGCTGTTCATCACGACGCCAGCTCACGAAGCGGCGTCGGCGTCCTCCGGACGGCACAATGTATGCGTGCCCAACGAACTGCAACCGCACCGCCGCACGCCGGTCTGGCGTGACCCGCTGTCGGCCGGCTTCCTCGCGCACCGCAACCTGCTGCTCCTGCGTCTGCGCTGGCACCAGCGGCGCGCCGAGACGTCGGCAGATACCGGCTGACAACGCGACGACCAGCGCCGAGACGGTGCTAGCTAGCGGCTACTGAGCGGTAACCATTTCCTTAGAATTATTGTCTCGCGGACGTGACGAACAACACAGTTTTGTCTCACGCGAGGCATCAACACATCGGCTGAGCTGTACGTTCGACTCCCTGCCGGCGGCACGCCGCGGGCGAGTCCGGTGAAGGGCTGCCTAAGAGAAGTGCAATAATCGGTACTGGCAGTGACATCAAAACTTTGGTGGACGTCCACCGTCGGCGCGTCGACTCGACAGTGACTCGGAGGACATCCCCACGCAGCGTGGAAGGCAGGCCTCGTGGCAGCGAACGACAACGCGGTCAGTCCGGGGAGTGCGGGTCCTCGACAGAAGCTCGAGAAGGTCGTCATCCGTTTCGCCGGCGACTCCGGCGACGGTATGCAGCTCACCGGTGACCGGTTCACCTCCGAAGCCGCGCTGTTCGGCAATGACCTTGCCACGCAACCGAATTACCCCGCCGAGATCCGCGCGCCGCAGGGCACGCTGCCCGGTGTGTCGTCGTTCCAGATCCAGATCGCCGACTACGACATCCTCACTGCAGGCGACCGCCCCGACGTGCTCGTCGCGATGAACCCGGCGGCGCTCAAGGCCAACGTCTCGGATCTGCCTCGCGGCGGTCTCATCATCGCCAACTCCGACGAGTTCACCAAGCGCAACCTCGCCAAGGTCGGCTACGAGGCCAACCCGCTGGAGACCGAGGAGCTGTCCGACTACGTCGTGCAGGCCGTCCCGATGACGACGCTCACCCTCGGTGCGGTCGAGTCGATCGGCGCCTCGAAGAAGGACGGCCAGCGTGCGAAGAACATGTTCGCGCTCGGCCTGCTGTCGTGGATGTACGGCCGCGAACTCAAGCACAGCGAGGCGTTCATCCGCGAGAAGTTCGCGCGCAAGCCCGATGTCGCCGAGGCCAACGTGCTCGCGCTCAAGGCCGGTTGGAACTACGGCGAGACCACCGAGGCCTTCGCCAGCACCTACGAGGTTGCCCCCGCCAAGCTCAAATCCGGTGAGTACCGCCAGATCTCGGGTAACACCGCGCTGGCCTACGGCCTCGTCACGGCAGGTCAACTCGCCGACCTTCAGGTCGTACTCGGCACTTACCCGATCACCCCGGCGTCGGACATCCTGCACGAGCTGTCCAAGCACAAGAACTTCAATGTGCTGACCTTCCAGGCCGAGGACGAGATCGCCGGCATCGGCGCGGCCATCGGCGCCTCCTACGGCGGTGCCCTCGGTGTCACCAGCACCTCGGGCCCGGGTATCTCGCTGAAGTCCGAGGCCATCGGCCTGGCCGTGATGACCGAACTGCCGCTGATCGTCATCGACGTGCAGCGCGGCGGGCCGTCGACGGGCCTGCCGACCAAGACCGAGCAGGCCGACCTCCTGCAGGTGATGTACGGCCGCAACGGTGAGTCGCCGGTTGCGGTGCTCGCGCCCCGTTCGCCGTCGGACTGCTTCGACGTCGCCGTGGAGGCCGCCCGCATCGCGGTCAGCTACCACACGCCGGTGGTGATCCTGTCCGACGGCGCGATCGCGAACGGCTCTGAGCCGTGGCGGATTCCGGACGTCAGCAGCTATCCGGCCATCGAGCACACCTTCGCCAAGTCCGGCGAGCCGTTCCAGCCGTATGCCCGCGATCCCGAGACCCTGGCGCGCCAGTTCGCGATTCCCGGTACGCCCGGCCTCGAGCACCGGATCGGCGGACTGGAGGCGGCCAACGGCTCCGGCAACATCTCCTACGAGCCGAAGAACCACGACCTGATGGTCCGGCTGCGCCAGGCCAAGATCGACGGCATCACCGTGCCGGATCTCGAGGTCGACGATCCGGCCGGCGACGCGGAGCTGCTGATGCTGGGCTGGGGTTCGAGCTTCGGGCCGATCGGTGAGGCGTGCCGCCGGGCGCGCCGCAAGGGCATCAAGGTCGCCCAGGCGCACCTGCGCAACCTCAACCCGTTCCCGGCCAACCTCGGCGAGGTGCTGCGGCGGTATCCGACGGTCGTGTGCCCGGAGATGAACCTGGGCCAACTCGCCCTGCTGCTGCGGGGCAAGTACCTGGTCGACGTCCAGTCGGTGACCAAGGTCGAAGGCATGGCCTTCCTGGCCGACGAGGTCGAGGGCATCATCGATGCGGCACTGGACGGAACGCTCGGTGAAAAGGAAAGTGACAAAGCGAAGTTCGCACGACTGGCGGCGGCCACCGTCGAGGTCGGAGTGAGCGGTGTGGGAGCGAACGCATGACCGATTTGATCGGAGCAGATCTCGGGTTGACCGCGGGCACCAGCCTGGTGCCGACGACCGATCAGCCGCAGAAGTCGAAGGACTTCACCAGCGACCAGGAGGTCCGCTGGTGCCCCGGTTGCGGTGACTACGTCATCCTCAACACCATCCGCAACTTCCTGCCGGAACTGGGGTTGCGCCGCGAGAACATCGCGTTCGTCAGCGGCATCGGCTGCTCGAGCCGTTTCCCGTACTACTTGGAGACCTACGGGTTCCACTCGATCCACGGCCGCGCGCCGACGATCGCCACCGGCCTGGCGCTCGCGCGCGAGGACCTGTCGGTGTGGGTCGTCACCGGTGACGGCGATGCGCTGTCCATCGGCGGCAACCACCTGATCCACGCGCTGCGCCGCAACATCAACATCACGATCCTGCTCTTCAACAACCGGATCTACGGGCTGACCAAGGGGCAGTACTCCCCGACGTCGGAGGTCGGCAAGGTCACCAAGTCGACCCCGATGGGTTCGTTGGACTACCCGTTCAACCCGGTGTCGCTGGCCCTCGGTGCCGACGCCACGTTCGTCGGCCGGGCCCTGGACTCCGACCGCAAGGGGCTCTCCGAGGTGCTGCGCGCTGCCGCCGCACACCGCGGCGCGGCACTGGTCGAGATCCTGCAGGACTGCCCGATCTTCAACGACGGCTCCTTCGACGCCCTGCGTAAGGAGGGGGCCGAGGAGCGGCTGATCAGCCTCACCCACGGCGAACCCGTCACGTTCGGTGCCGACGGTGAGTACTGCGTGGTGAAGTCCGGCTACGGGCTGGAGATCGCCAAGACCGCCGATGTGTCGGCCGACGAGATCGTCATCCACGACGCGAACCTCGAGGACCCGGCCTACGCGTTCGCGCTGTCGCGGCTGTCGGACCAGAACCTCGAGCACATGGTGATGGGCATCTTCCGTCGGGTGAGCAAGCCGACCTACGACGACGCCGCCCGCCAGCAGGTCGCCGCGGCCCGTTCCGAGAAGGCGCACGACACGGCGGCGCTTCAGTCGCTGCTTCGGGGCAAAGACACCTGGACTGTCGACTAACGTCTCGGTCATGACGACCACCGTTCCGTTGGCCGGAATCATCCTGGCGGGCGGGGCTTCCCGCCGCATGGGCCGCGACAAGGCCACGCTGCCGTACGAAGGCACCACGCTCGTGGAGCGGATGGTGAGCATCCTCAAGCCGCGGTGCGCGCCTCTGTACGTCATCGCCGCGCCGGGGCAGGCACTGCCCGCGCTCGACGCCGAGATTCTGCGCGACGAGGTTCGCGGCGTGGGTCCGCTGCTGGCGACCGGTCGAGGGTTACGGGCGGCCGCCGAGGCCGGATCGGAACTAGCGTTCGTCGCCGCGGTGGACATGCCATTGCTGACGACCGATCTGATCGACGAACTGGCCGGGCCCGCCGTCCGGCTCCACGCCGACGTCGTGCTGCCCTGGGACGGTCGCGACCATTACCTCGCCGGGGTCTACCGCACGGCGCTGGCCGGCCGCGTCGCCGGACTGGTGGCTGCGGGCGAGCGCAGCATGCGCGCGCTGGTCGACCGGGTCGACACTCAGCGGATCGTGATGCCCGAGCAGCGGGCGCTGACGAACGTCAACACCGCCGCCGACCTCGCGTCGATTCGCGACGTGCAAATCGCCTAGCAAATTCTCTTCAGAATTACCTTCAATTCGCGTTACTGCAGCTCGAATTCGTGCCACCGAATTTCTCCGCTGAATTACCGTGATATACCGCACCGAATTGTGAATATCTCGCCACCGGCGATAGGCGCAGCGCCGGGAAACCAGATCGTGAATGCGCCTGGGTGACAGGGGCTTTCGCCGACGGCGCCCGGCGGTGGTGAACGAATTCGGCCTTCCTGTGGCGCTTTACGGCGCTTGGTCCCGACTGAATGCGGCGCTCGCGACTGGTCCGATTGGGGTGCGGGGCGTCCTACGCCCCGATCCGCGGGATTGCGATGCTGACGCGAGGTTGCGGCGCCCCTCGGTGACGGCGAAAGATCCGCTCGCCGAACGGATTTGCCGGGCAGGGCGTGGCCGCCGTCCGCGACACTTACCGATGTGTTTCGCGTGAATAGTTGACGCGCAGAAGATTTGAGCGACCGGTCCCGGCCTCAAATGAGCGAAGGCGTCGAGCGTGAAGGGGACCGTTTGCGTAGTACCGAGCCAACTTCGGCACCGACGCCGCGGTTTCGCCGATCCGAGGCCGTCGCCGCGCCGGGCACCCGTGTTCCAGTTCACAAATAGGCCGTGAGATGGCTCACGGATACCGCCGGAGAGGTTTAATTTGATCTCTCCGTCAAACACGCGAATGACCTGGGATAACGAAAGGCGATCCCGGTCGTGATCGTTCCGTTATCTGCCCGCGACACGCCTTCGCCCGATATGACTTCGGCGGAGCCTCTTTTGTACGGTCCAAACCGGCTCTACCGGAGCAAATAATTTCAAAAACCACGAACCTGCGTGTGAGTGGGGTTGTAGGAGGCGAGGCCTCCGGCGGCCGCCGGCGCTGACGCCCGGCGAGGCACTTCTGGCCTCCCGCTGTCGCACCCGACCGAGACGGTGCGGCCCAAATCCGGCCTGTTCGACAGGCATGCCCATCCCGTGCGCTTCGGCGCGGGTGTGTAGTGGCGCGCGCGTGGCGAAAGGATAGAAGTTGAAGAACATCCGCAAGACATTCGGCCTGGCGACCTTTGCCGGTGCGCTCGCGTTGGCGCCCATGGCACTGGCTACCGGCACTGCCAATGCGGACAGCGTGGACTGGGACGCCGTCGCGGCGTGCGAGTCGGGTGGCAACTGGTCCATCAACACCGGTAACGGCTACTACGGCGGCCTGCAGTTCACCCAGAGCACCTGGCGTGCCAACGGCGGCAGCGGCTCGCCGCACAACGCCAGCCGGGAAGAGCAGATCCGCGTCGCGGAGAACGTGCTGCAGTCGCAGGGCATCGGCGCATGGCCGGTGTGTGGCGGTCGCGGCTAAACCCCGTATTTCGTCTTTACAAGAGGCGGTGCCGGATGACTCCGGCACCGCCTCTTCTTTCTCAGAGGGCTCTTACGCCAATTAAGTAACGAATAAAACTTTTGACCCTCGCGTAACACGTGACGTTCATCACCCGACACACCGGATGACCGCAGCGGAGATCGAGGGGTTCTCGGATGCGGGCCTTGTGAAAAACGGTCGGGGAAGGACCGCAGAGATGAACGTTCGTACCGCAGTTATCAAGGGCATGTGGGCCGCGGCGATCTCCGGAGCGCTCGCGATGGTGCCGATGGCCCTGTCCGACGCCTCGCTGGCCACCGCCAACGCCGATTCGGTGAACTGGGATGCCATCGCCGAATGCGAATCCGGCGGCAACTGGGCGACCAACACCGGCAACGGCCACTACGGCGGCCTGCAGTTCAAGCCGGCCACCTGGGCCTCCAACGGCGGTGTCGGCAACCCGGCGACCGCCTCGCGCGCCGAGCAGATCCGCGTCGCCGAGAACGTCCTGCGCACGCAGGGCCTGAAGGCGTGGCCGAAGTGTGGGCCCCGCGGCGCCACGCCCGCGGTGTGGACCACGCCCTCGGCGCCCTCCGCTCCTGCGCGGACGGTGCCTGCCTCGGCCACGGGTTGCGCCTCGATGCCGTCCAGCGGGCTGTTCGGCTTCGTCAACCCGCGTCAGATGTGCACGGCGCTGCTGAACCCGATCGGCACGCTCAGCGGAGCACGCTGAACTCGTTGCCCTGCGGGTCGATGAGGCCGTCAGGGGCCGAGTCGACGCTCCATCGCCACCGGTTGGGAACGACGCGCTCGTCGTCGACGCGGACGAACTTCCAGATGAGGTCCTCCCACCCGGCCGACCGATAGAGCCACCGCGGCGTCCCGTCGGGGCCGTCGCGCACCTCGGCTCCCACCCGGGCGGCCCACCACGTGGCGAGCTCCTCGGGCCGGGCGCTGTCCGTGCAGATCGCGAACACCCGCGCCGGCGGGTCCGCGTCGCCCTGATCGTCGGGAAAGGCGCAGAACTCATTGCCCTCGATGTCCGCGAGCGTCGCCCACCCGGTGTGCTCGGCGATGATGCGGGCGCCGAGGTCAGTCAGCGTCTTGGTGTCGCGAACATAGAGATCGAGATGGACGCGGTTCTTCACCGTCTTCGGACGGTCCTGCGGCCGGAAGACCAGCAGCCGGCGCGCAGCCTCGCTGCCGAGGACCGCGGCCCAGAAGGCGGACATCGCATGCGGGTCGGCGGACTCGACGACCAGCGGACCCAGGCGCACGCTCACGCCGTGGACAGGTCGCGGTCGGTGGGCGGCCGGAATGCCGAGCGCGCGGCCACGGCGGCCAGGTGGCGGGCCACCAACGCGTCGGGTCCCAGCACCGTCGCGCGGCTGGCCAGTGCGCTGAGCGCGGGCGGCAGGTTCATGACGCGGCCGATGAACCGCGATTCGCGCACCAGTGAGCGGACCCGCGGCCGGCGGAAGGCGACGAACCGCGCGAACGCCGCGGAGATGTCGTCGTCGCCGTCGGAGAACCTGGCCAGGATCGCGGCGTCCTCCAGCCCCTGGCAGCCGCCCTGCCCGAGGTGGGGGCGCATCGGGTGGGCGGCGTCGCCGACGGTCACCACCGGGCCGCGCGACCACTGACGTGCCTCGTCGCGGTCGTAGAGGTCGTTGCGCAACACGTCGGCGGGATCGGTGGTGGCCAGGATCTCGGGAACGGGCTGCGCCCAGGACGCGAACCGCTGCCGCAGGTACGCCAGTTCGCCCTGCGGCGCGCTCGTCGCCTCGGGCACCCGCTCGGTGGCGAACCAGTACGTGTCCTGCTCGCCCATCGGGACGTGACCGAACTCGACCGCGGGACCGAGCGTTTCACCCGCGAGCTCGGGTTCGAGCCGGCAATGCGCCACCCCGCGCCACGCGGTGTAGCCGACGTAGGTGTTGCGCAGAGGTCCATTGAGATGGCGCGCGACCATCGAGTGGGTGCCGTCGGCGCCGACGACGGCCTCGGCGTCCAGCACCGTGGAGTCGGCCAGCCTGACCCGGACGCCGTCGGCGGTCACCGCGAGCGCCTCGGCCGCCACGCCGGCACGCACGGTGCCGTCGGCGAGCGCGGAGGCCAGGATCGACGTCAACGCCGAACGGCGGATGACCACGAGAGGTTCGCCCAGGGACGTGACGATGAGTTGCGCTTCGGGACGTCGCAGCCAGCTGCCGTCGCGCCAGCGCGCGGCGCCCGCGGTGATCCGGCCGCCGGCCTGACGCACAGGGTCGCCGAGGCCGATGTCGTCGAGCGCGGCCAACGCGTTGGGCCAGATGCTGATCCCGGCCCCCGACGACGTGTCGGTGCGCTCCTCGACCAGGGTGATGTCGTGTCCGCGTTGTTGCAGCGCGACGGCGGTCGCCAGTCCGGCGATGCCCGCTCCGATCACAACGATCCGCTTTGGCATGCACCGAAACTAGCGCGCGGGGGGCGTCGGATTACAGGTCGAAGATCAACAGCGTGCTGCTCGCGGTGGCCACGACGGCGCCGGAGCCGTCGGTCACCACACCTTCGGCGAAGCCGACCCGTGACCCGGCCTTGACCACGGTTCCGGTCGCGGTGAGCACGCCGCTGTCGAGGCGAACCGCCTTGAGGTAGTTCACCTTGATTTCCACCGACGTGTAGCCCTTGCCCTGCGGCAGGGTGCTGTGCACCGCGCAGCCGGTCACCGAGTCGAGAAGGGTGCAGATCAGCCCGCCGTGAATCGCGCCGATCGGGTTGTATGCGGATTCGTCCGGCACACAGGTGAATTCGACACGGCCCGGCTCGACTCCCGCGATGTCGAACTGCATCAGCCCGCCGATCGGCGCGGGCGGCAGCTCGCCCTCGGCCATTGCGCGCAGGTAGTCGATACCCGCCATCGACAGGCCCTTGGCGGTGCCCGGACCGGGGGAGTGCCAGGTCACGGTGCGCGAACGCTGCGGGCCCCAGTCCTCGCGGCCGGGTGCCTTCTCCAGTTCGAGGGTCATCGGATTTCCTTCGATCGGCTCAGGAGGTGAGCGGGGGATACCGGCGTTGCCGGTCGGGGTCGGACTCGGAGACGGCGTGGGCCTGACCCCAGACCAGCAGTGCGTCGAGAACGGGTAACAACGCCCGACCGGAGTCAGTCAGCCGGTATTCATGGCGCGCCGGGGCGTCCCGGTAGCGCGACCGTGCGACCACCCCAGCCTGCTCCAGCGCCCTCAGCCTCGCGGCGATGCGGTCGCGCGGCGCGCCCGTGCCACGCACGATGTCACTGAAACGCGTTGTTCCCAGCGCGATTTCACGGACCACCAGCAGCGCCCAACGTTCGCCGACCAGCTCGAGGGCGGCCGCGATGGGACAGGGGCGGCCGGGCAGCTCCGCCAACGGCACGGTGGCGATCGTCGACATCGCACCATCATGCCGCGCCATGGTTTGAAAATCAAACTCACTCGCGTCTCGACGCAGGAAGGCAGCCGGTTCGTGTGCTACGAACGGGGCATGACCGCGACGGCCCCCCACACCGCCTCGTATCGCGCACCGTTCGACGACCTCGACGAGTACGTCGGGCTGCCCCGTGTCTCGGGATTGGCACTGTCGCCGGACGGCACGCGGCTGGTGACCACCATCGCCGAACTCAACGACAAGAGAACCGAATACGTCACCGCGGTGTGGGAGCTCGATCCCGCCGGCGTGCAGCCGGCGCGCCGCTTGACGCGCGGGACCACGGGAGAGTCGGCGCCCGTGTTCGCGGCCGACGGCGACCTACTGTTCGTCGCCGCCCGCCCGAAGGGCGACGACGACAAGCCGCCCGCCGCGCTGTGGCGGCTCCCGGCCACCGGCGGGGAGGCGGCGCAGGTGCTGGCGTTGTCCGGCGGCGTCGAGGCGGTGCGCCCGGCCCGCGATGCCGATGTCGCGGTGGTGCGCTCACCACTGATGCCGTCGGCGCGGACGATCGAGGACGACCGTCGGCTCCGCGAGCTCCGCAAAGACAACAAGATCACCGCGATCCTGCACACCGGCTATCCGATCCGGCACTGGGACTCCGATCTCGGGCCCGGCGAACCGCACCTGCTCGGCGTCGACCTGACCGCCGATACCGCCCGCAGCGGAGACGTCCGCGACCTGACCGCCGCGCCCGGCGGTGCCCTGCGCGACTCCGACTACGACATCAGTTCCGACGGGGAGTTCTTGATCACCACGTGGCAACGGCCGGCACCGGGCGCGTCCCGGCATTCGGTGCTGATGCGGATCGACCTCGACAGCGGTGAGCGCACGGTGCTGGTCGACGATCCCGACGCAGACGTCTGGGGTCCGGCCATTTCGCCTGACGGGTCCGCGGTCGTGTACCTCCGCGAGACGTTCTCGACGCCCGACACTCCGCCACGAATCATGCTCAGCTGTATGCGGTTTGGTGCGGAACCCACGACGCTCGCGGCCGACTGGGACCGCTGGCCGGCCTCGGTGACATGGCTGCGCGACGGTTCGGCGGTGATCGTCACAGCCGACCAGGACGGGCGGGCACCGGTGTTCCGAATCGGCGTCGCCGACGGTGCGGTCACTCAGCTGACGTTCGACGACCACTGCTACTCCGATGTGGCCGCCGCGCCTGACGGTGCGCTGTTCGCCTTGCGCAGCTCCTACGCCGGGCCGCCGCACCCGGTGCGCATCGATCCGGACGGCGCGATCACCGAACTGCCCTGCGTCGAGGCGCCGCCGCTGCCGGGCACGCTGACCGAACTCGAGACGACGACCGACGACGGCACCCGGGTGCGCTCATGGGTGGTGCTGCCGGCGGGCGATGGCGAGGCGCCGCTGCTGCTGTGGATCCACGGCGGCCCGCTGAACAGCTGGAACGTGTGGTCGTGGCGATGGAATCCCTGGCTGCTGGCGGCCCGCGGGTATGCCGTGCTGCTGCCCGACCCCGGGCTCTCGACCGGGTACGGGCAGGACTTCGTCGCGCGCGGCTGGGGCGCATGGGGCGGAGCGCCGTTCGAGGACCTGATGGCCATCACCGACGCGGCCTGCGCACATCCGCGCATCGATGCCTCCCGCACGGCGGCGATGGGCGGCTCGTTCGGCGGCTACATGGCCAACTGGGTCGCCGGCCACACCGACAGGTTCGACGCGATCGTCACCCATGCCAGCCTCTGGGCGCTCGACCAGTTCGGCGCCACCACCGACTCGTCGTACTACTGGCTGCGTGAGATGACGCGCGACATGGCCGAACAGAACTCCCCGCACCGCCACGTCGGCCGGATCCGCACGCCGATGCTCGTGATCCACGGCGACAAGGACTACCGCGTCCCGATCGGCGAGGCGCTGCGGCTCTGGTACGAGTTGCTGACCCACTCGGGGCTGCCCGCCGACGCCGACGGTGACAGCCCGCACCGGTTTCTGTACTTCCCGTCGGAGAACCACTGGGTGCTCACACCGCAACACGCCAAGATCTGGTACCAGGTGGTGATCGGGTTCCTGGCCAGGCACGTGCTCGGTGAGGACGTCGAGGTGCCCGAGACGCTCGGGTAGCGTCGCGACCATGAGCGCACCGGAGCCGGGCGGCCGGCGAGATTCCACATCGCAACGGGAATTCGACATCGTCGTGTACGGGGCCACCGGGTTCGTCGGCAAACTCACCGCCGAATACCTGGCCAGAACGGCTCCGGAGGTCCGGATCGCGCTCGCCGGCCGATCTCACGACAAGCTGGTCGCGGTCCGAGACTCGTTGGGTGGCAAGGCCGCTTCGTGGCCGCTGATCACCGCGGACGCGTCACAACCGTCGACGTTGAACGCGATGGCCGCACAGACCCGCGTCGTGGTGACGACGGTCGGGCCCTACGCCCGCTACGGCCTGCCCCTCGTTGCGGCGTGCGCGGCGGCCGGCACCGACTACGCGGATCTGACCGGCGAACCGCTGTTCATGCGCGACAGCATCGACCAGTATCACGAGCAGGCCGCCGGTACCGGCGCGCGCATCGTGCACTCGTGTGGATTCGACTGCATCCCTTCCGATCTCACGGTCTTCGCCCTGCATCGGCGCGCACAGCAGGACGGCGCAGGCGAGCTCACCGACACCAACCTGGTGCTACGCGGGTTCAAGGGCGGCGTCTCGGGCGGCACCGCCGCTTCGCTGATCGAGGTCATGCGTGAGGCCGCAGGCAACCCCGAAGCCCGGCGGCTGATGAACGACCCCTACACGCTCAGTCAGGACCGGGCCAACGAACCCGAGTTCGGCGGTCAGCCTGACCTGCGGTGGCGCAGGGGCGCCGAGATCGCCCCGGAATTGCGCGGCTACTGGTTCGGACCCTTCGCGATGGCCGCGGTCAACACCCGAATCGTGCGGCGCAGCAACGAATTACTCGATCACGCCTACGGTCGCCGGTTCGAGTACGGCGAGCAGATGAGCATGGGGAAGTCGGCGCTCGCACCGGTCGCGTCGGCGTTGTCCGCGGCCGGCAACACCGCGACGATGGCGCTGGGAACGCGCTTCTTCCACCGGGTGCCCAACAAGCTCGTCGAGCGCGTGCTGCCGAAACCGGGCACCGGTCCGAGCGAACGCGTCCGGGAGAGCGGCTACTACGACGTCGAGACCTACGCCACGACCACCACGGGCGTCCGCTATCGCGCGGTCATGTCGCAGAAGGGCGATCCGGGTTACAAGGCGACGTCGGTATTGCTGGGGGAGAGCGCGCTGGCGCTGGCGCTGGACCGCGACCAGCTCTCCGACTTACGCGGCGTGCTGACACCGGCCGCGGCGATGGGCGATGCGTTGCTCACGAGGCTGCCTGCCGCGGGGGTGACGTTGACGACGGAGCGCCTGCAGGGGTAGCCCACGTCACAGCGGTCTCGGGGCGGAAACCGCCCTGTTCGGCCGCGTTTCGGGGCAGTTAGCGACGGCCCCGGCCGCGTTCCTAGAATTGCGGGGTGACCGCCAGCCCCCCGTCCTCCGCCGAAGCCCTGCCCAAGTCCTGGGATCCGGGCGCGGTGGAGAGCGATCTCTACGAGGGTTGGGTCAAGGCCGGCTACTTCACCGCCGACGCCACCAGCGGCAAGCCCGGCTATTCGATCGTGCTGCCGCCGCCGAACGTCACCGGCAACCTGCACATGGGTCACGCGCTGGACCACACGCTGATGGATGCGCTGACCCGCCGCAAGCGCATGCAGGGCTACGAGGTGCTGTGGCTGCCCGGCATGGACCACGCGGGGATCGCGACGCAGTCGGTGGTCGAGAAGCAACTCGCCGTCGACGGCAAGACCAAAGAGGACTTCGGCCGGGACCTGTTCATCGACAAGGTCTGGGACTGGAAGCGCGAATCCGGCGGCACCATCGGCGCGCAGATGCGCCGCCTCGGCGACGGCGTGGACTGGAGCCGCGACCGGTTCACCATGGACGAGGGCCTGTCCCGCGCGGTGCGCACGATCTTCAAGCGGCTCTTCGACGCCGGGCTCATCTATCAGGCCGAGCGCCTGGTCAACTGGTCGCCGGTGCTCGAGACCGCGATCTCGGACCTCGAGGTCAAATACGAAGACATCGAAGGCGAACTGGTGTCGTTCCGGTACGGCTCGCTCGACGACAACGAACCGCACATCGTGGTCGCCACCACTCGCGTCGAGACGATGCTGGGCGATACCGCGATCGCCGTGCACCCCGACGACGACCGCTACCGCGACCTGGTCGGCAAAACGTTGCCGCATCCGTTCATCGACCGCGAAATCGTCATCGTCGCCGACGCGCACGTCGACCCCGAATTCGGTACGGGTGCGGTCAAGGTGACGCCCGCGCATGACCCGAACGACTTCGAGATCGGCCTTCGTCATCAGCTGCCGATGCCGTCGATCATGGACACCAAGGGCCGAATCACCGGCACGGGAACCGAATTCGATGGTCAGGACCGCTTCGAAGCCCGGGTCAAGGTGCGCGAGGCGCTGGCCGAGCAGGGCCGCATCGTCGCCGAGAAGCGGCCGTACGTACACAGCGTCGGACACTCCGAGCGCAGCGGCGAACCGATCGAACCGCGCCTGTCTCTGCAGTGGTGGGTCAAGGTCGAGGCGTTGGCCAAGGCTGCCGGCGACGCGGTTCGCAACGGCGACACCGTGATTCACCCGCCGAGCCTCGAACCGCGGTGGTTCGCGTGGGTGGACAACATGCACGACTGGTGCATCTCCCGGCAGTTGTGGTGGGGCCACCGCATCCCGATCTGGCACGGCCCCGACGGCGAGACGGTCTGCGTCGGCCCCGACGAGACACCGCCCGAGGGCTGGGAGCAGGACCCCGACGTACTCGACACCTGGTTCAGTTCGGCGTTGTGGCCCTTCTCCACCATGGGCTGGCCCGACCACACGAAAGACCTCGCCAAGTTCTATCCGACCACCGTGCTGGTCACCGGCTACGACATCCTGTTCTTCTGGGTGGCGCGGATGATGATGTTCGGCACGTTCGTCGCCGACGACCCCGCGATCACCCTCGACGGTCAGCGCGGGCCGCAGGTGCCGTTCCAGAACGTCTTCCTGCACGGGCTGATTCGCGACGAGCACGGCCGCAAGATGAGCAAGTCGCGCGGTAACGGGATCGACCCGCTGGACTGGGTGGAGATCTTCGGGGCCGACGCGCTGCGGTTCACGCTTGCGCGCGGTGCGAGCCCCGGCGGCGACCTGTCCATCGGCGAGGACCACGCCCGCGCGTCCCGCAACTTCGCCACGAAGCTGTTCAACGCCACCCGCTTCGCGCTCATGAACGGCGCAGCACCCGCCCCGTTGCCCGAGGCCGCCGAACTGACCGATGCCGACCGGTGGATCCTGGGCCGCATGGAACAGGTTCGCGCCGAGGTGGATTCGGCGTTCGACGCCTATGAGTTCAGCCGGGCGTGCGAGTCGCTGTACCACTTCGCATGGGACGAGTTCTGCGACTGGTACGTCGAGCTGGCCAAGGTGCAGTTGGCCGACGGCATCGACCACACGACAGCGGTGCTCGCAGCGGTGCTCGACACGCTGCTCAAACTGTTGCATCCGGTGATGCCGTTCGTCACCGAGGTGCTGTGGAAGACCCTGACCGGCGGGGAGTCGCTGGTCATCGCCGACTGGCCGGCGGCGTCGGGCTTCGAGCTCGATCCGATTGCCGCGCAACGCGTCGCGGACATGCAGAAGCTGATCACCGAGGTGCGCCGCTTCCGCAGCGACCAGGGGCTCAACGACCGGCAGAAGGTCCCGGCCCGGCTGTCGGACATCGCCGGTGCGGACTTGCAGGCGCAGGTGCCCGCGGTGCGGTCACTGGCCTGGCTGACCACCGACGGCGAGGGCTTCGCCCCGACCGCGGCGATCGAGGTGCGGCTGTCGCGCGGCACCGTGACCGTTGAGGTCGACACCTCGGGCACCGTGGATGTGGCCGCCGAACGGCGTCGCCTGGAAAAGGACCTGGCGGCGGCGCAGAAGGAACTGGCCAGCACCACAGGCAAACTCGGGAACGAGGCGTTCCTGGCGAAGGCGCCCGCGGAGGTGGTCGACAAGATCCGCGGACGCCAGCAGGTCGCCCAAGAGGAGGTCGACCGCATCACCGCAAGGTTGGCCGCGCTCCGATGACCGAGCCGGACGACCGGCCACCTCCGGAACCCGAGCCGTCACCGGACGAGATCGCGGCGCTCCTGCAGGTCGAGCATCTGCTCGACCAGCGTTGGCCCGAAACGAAACTCGAACCCAGCACGACTCGCATCTCGGCGTTGCTCGAACTCCTCGGCTCACCGCAGCGCGGATATCCGTCGATCCACATCGCGGGCACCAACGGCAAGACGTCCGTCGCGCGGATGGTCGACGCGTTGTTGACGGCGTTGCACCGCCGCACCGGCCGCACCACCAGCCCGCACCTGCAGTCGGCCGTCGAGCGCATCTCCATCGATGGCAAGCCGATCAGTCCCGCGGCCTACGTCGACACCTATCGCGAGATCGAGCCGTTCGTGCAACTGGTCGATCAGCAGTCAGAGGCCGCTGGCGCCCCCCGCCTCAGCAAGTTCGAGGTGGTGACGGCGATGGCGTTCGCCGCGTTCGCCGACGCGCCGATCGACGTGGCCGTCGTCGAGGTCGGCCTCGGCGGGCGCTGGGACGCCACCAACGTCGTCAACGCCCCCGTCGCGGTGATCACCCCTATCGGGGTGGACCACGCCGAGTACCTGGGCGACACGCTCGCCGAGATCGCCGCGGAGAAGGCCGGAATCATCGGCAAACAGGAAGAGGAGATAGTTCCGGCAGGAACAGATATCAGCACCGTCGCGATCATCGCCAGGCAAGCCCCGGAAGCGATGGAAGCGCTGCTGGCGCAGACGGTGCGCGCCGACGCGGCCGTCGCCCGGGAGGACTCTGAGTTCGCGGTGCTCGGCAGGCAGGTCGCGGTCGGTGGGCAGCTGCTGGAGCTACAGGGGCTGGGCGGGCTCTACTCCGACATCTTCCTGCCGCTGCACGGCGAACACCAGGCGCACAACGCCGCTCTGGCGCTCGCGGCCGTCGAGGCGTTCTTCGGTGCCGGCGCGCAGCGCCAGCTCGACATCGATGCCGTGCGCGCGGGTTTCGCCGCGGTGACGAGCCCGGGCCGGCTGGAGAGAATGCGCAGTGCGCCAACGGTTTTCATCGACGCCGCGCACAACCCCGCGGGCGCCGCGGCGCTGGCGCAGGCGTTGACGGAGGAGTTCGACTTCCGGTTCCTGGTCGGCGTCGTTTCGGTGATGGGCGACAAGGACGTCGACGGCATCCTGGCCGCACTGGAACCGGTGTTCGACCAGATCGTCGTCACCCACAACGGCTCACCGCGCGCGCTCGACGTCGAGGGGCTGGCGCTGCTCGCCGAGCAGAGGTTCGGGCCCGAACGCGTGGTCACGGCCGCTACGCTGCCCGACGCGATCGAGACCGCCACCGCGATCGTCGAGGAATCGGCCATCGAAGGCGAACTGCTCGGCGGCGCCGGCATCGTGATCACCGGCTCCGTCGTCACCGCCGGAGCGGCGCGCACGCTGTTCGGAAAGTATCCGCAATGACCGCGCCTGCGCAGCAGCCGGACCCGTGGAAGAGCTTCCGCGGGGTCATGGCCGGCACGCTCATCCTCGAGGCCATCGTCGTGCTGCTGGCGCTGCCGGTGGTGGCGAACCTCGGCGGTGGTCTGACCACGGCCACCGGCGGCTTTCTGATCGGCATGGCGGTGGTCCTGGTACTCCTGGCCGGGGTGCAGGGCAGATCGTGGGCGATCTGGGTGAACGTCGGCATCCAGCTGGTCCTGATCGCCGGTGTCGTCCTCGACGGTGCGATCGCGTTCGTCGGCGTGATCTTCCTGGTCGTATGGCTGCTCATCGCCCGGCTGCGCGCCGAGGTCCTTCGCAGGCAGAAGCGGGGACTTCTGCCTGGTCAGCAGCGTCCGCCGGAGTAGTCGAGCGCGGCGGCTATTCTGTGCGCCGTGACTGAGCCGATTGAACGCACCCTCGTGTTGGTCAAGCCCGACGGCGTCAAGCGGCGTCTAGTCGGCGAGATCCTGGCCCGGATCGAACGCAAAGGCCTGACCTTCGCGGCCCTGGAACTGGTGACCGTCAGCGACGAGCTGGCGCGCAAGCACTACGCGGAGCACGACGGCAAGCCGTTCTTCGACTCCCTGCTCGCGTTCATCACCTCCGGCCCCGTCGTGGCGGCGATCGTGGAGGGGCCCCGGGCCATCGCCGCGTTCCGCCAGATCGCCGGCGGAACCGATCCCGTGGAGAAGGCGACACCGGGCACCATCCGCGGTGACCTGGCCCTGATCACCCAGGACAACCTGGTTCACGGCTCGGATTCGCCGGAGTCCGCCGCTCGCGAGATCGATCTCTGGTTCCCCAGCAAGTAGCCGGTTTCTGCACCCGTCTCGCCCAGCCTGGTCAGGCGGGGCGTCGTGATGTGGGATACTCGACTCGGGTTGCCGGCCGCCAAACCGGGGTCGGAAGCCCGAATGAAGACTTAGACGTGCGCGACCATCGCCACGAGTGATGCGGCGCCGACCGTCCAGCCATCATTCAGACCGGCACCGGGATGGTCCCCTGTGGACCGCTCGGAGCGAGACCACAACAAGCTCGGGCGAAAGTTACCCGGGTCCATAGCGGAAGCCCTCGCGTGGCCGCGTCAGCAACGACGCGCCCGGGGGCTTAAGGAGACTACGTGGCCGAAGATGCCCCAACCGAAGACCTTTCTGAAGACACGCGAGAAGCGCAGGACTCTCAGCCGGAGACGTTGAGGGTCGATTCGCTTGCCCAGGTGCTCGGCACCACCAGCGAGCGGGTCCTCGAGGCGCTGACCGAACTCGACGGTCGACCCCGCACCGCCGAGTCCACCGTCGAGGAGGACGAGGCGCAGCGGGTACGCGAAGCGCTCGCCGACGGTGCCGGTGCGCCGCAGACGCCCGAACCCTCGGCGCAGGCGCCCGAACCGGCGGACGACTCCGCGACCGAGGACGGTGACGAGCCGGAGGCCCGGCTGATACTGGAGACCCCCGCGGAGGAGACCCCGCAGCGCGCCGAGTACATGCCGCTGTTCGTGGCGCCGCAGCCCGTCAAGTTCGAATACGACACCGGCGACGACGATGACGACGACGACGATGACGACGACGAGGGGCCCGACAGCGAGGACGACCAGTCCGAGCGGCCTTCCGGTCGCCGTCGCCGCCGCGGCCGGCGTGGACGGGGCCGCGGACGCGGCGAGCAGAACGGTGACGAGGGCGACTCCGACGGGGACACCAACCAGAACGGCTCCTCGGGCGCGGACCAGGACGGCGACGACTCGGACGACTCCGACGACGACAACGGCGACGACGAGAACACCGGCTCCGAGGGCGCGACCCGCCGTCGGCGCCGCCGCCGTCGCCGCAAGTCCGGCTCCGGAGACGACGGCGACGCCACCTCGCCCGACGACCCGCCCAACACCGTCGTCCATGAACGCGAACCACGGAAATCCCCCCGGGGCGACAAGTCGTCCTCGAGCGGTGACGGCGAGATCCAGGGCATCAGTGGCTCCACCCGCCTGGAGGCGAAGCGGCAACGCAGGCGCGACGGCCGCGACGCGGGCAGGCGCCGGCCCCCGATCCTGAGCGAGGCCGAATTCCTGGCCAGGCGCGAAGCCGTCGAGCGGATGATGGTCGTCCGCGACAAGGTCCGCACCGAACCACCCCACGAGGGCGCCCGCTATACGCAGATCGCCGTGCTCGAGGACGGCGTGGTCGTGGAGCACTTCGTGACGTCGGCGGCGTCGGCGTCCCTGGTCGGCAACATCTACCTCGGCATCGTGCAGAACGTGCTGCCGTCGATGGAGGCGGCCTTCGTCGACATCGGCCGCGGACGCAACGGTGTGCTCTACGCCGGCGAGGTGAACTGGGAAGCCGCCGGACTCGGCGGTGCGAACCGCAAGATCGAGCAGGCCCTCAAGCCGGGCGACTACGTCGTCGTCCAGGTCAGCAAGGACCCCGTCGGGCACAAGGGCGCCCGACTGACCACCCAGGTCTCGCTGGCGGGCCGCTACCTGGTCTACGTGCCGGGCGCCTCGTCGACCGGGATCAGCCGCAAGCTGCCCGACACCGAACGCCAGCGGCTCAAGGAGATCCTGCGCGAGGTCGTGCCGCCCGACGCGGGCGTGATCATCCGGACCGCTTCCGAGGGCGTCAAGGAAGAAGACATCCGCACCGACGTCGAGCGCCTCGCCAAGCGGTGGAGCGAGATCGAGGCAAAGGCCGCCGAGATCACCGAGAAGAAGGCCGGTGCGGCCGTCGCGCTCTACGAAGAGCCCGACGTGCTGGTCAAGGTGATTCGCGACCTGTTCAACGAGGACTTCACCGGGCTCACGGTCTCCGGCGAAGACGCCTGGAACACCATCACTGAATACGTGAATTCGGTTGCGCCGGAACTTCTTCCACGCTTGACGAAGTACGAGCCCGTGTCGGATGACGGCCCGGACGTGTTCGCGGTGCACCGCATCGACGAGCAGCTGACCAAGGCGATGGACCGCAAGGTGTGGCTGCCGTCGGGCGGCACTCTCGTGATCGACCGCACCGAAGCCATGACCGTCATCGACGTCAACACCGGCAAGTTCACCGGCTCGGGCGGCAACCTCGAGCAGACCGTCACGCGCAACAACCTCGAGGCGGCCGAGGAGATCGTGCGCCAACTGCGGCTGCGCGACATCGGCGGCATCGTGGTGATCGACTTCATCGACATGGTGCTCGAGTCCAACCGCGACCTGGTGCTGCGCCGGCTGACCGAGGCGTTGGCCCGCGACCGGACCCGCCACCAGGTCTCCGAAGTGACCTCGCTGGGATTGGTGCAGTTGACGCGCAAGCGGCTCGGCACCGGTCTGGTGGAGGCCTTCTCGACGGCGTGCACACACTGCGCCGGGCGGGGAATCGTGCTGCACGGCGATCCGGTGGACTCGACGTCGAGCAGCGGGCGCAAATCGGACGGCGGCGGCGGGCGGCGCGGTAAGCGCGGCAAACGCGGCGGCAAGTCCGACGACGTCGCCGTGGCCAAGGTCCCGCCGCATCCCGCCGGCGAGCATCCGATGTTCAAGGCGATGGCGGCCGCCAACGGCCGGCACGAAGGCGACGACGAGGACGACACCGACGAGACCCGCGAGCAGAAGCCCGAGGAGGTCGCCGAGACCGATGCGGAAGCTATTTCGGGAGCCATCCGCACCGCGGTGATCGAGTCCGGCGAGGACGACATCGAGGACCTCGAGGACGAGGACTTCGATTCCGACGACGAGGACGATTCCGACGACGAGGACGACTCCGACGAGGACGAGATCGACCTGGACTCCGACGACGACGAGGACGACATCGACGACGACATCGAGGTCATCGGCGCCGAGGACTCCGAGGACTCCGACGACGACTCTGAGGACGATTCCGAGGACGAGGACTCCGACGAGGACTCCGACGATCCCGGATACGACGCCCGCGGGGTTGCGCCGGCAGCGACCGCCTCGGGAGGGCGGCACCGGCGCCGCGCGGCCGCCCGGCCTGCGGGGCCACCGAGCCATGACGGCTGACCTGCTGGTCGGGCGCCGACGAGCCGTGACCTGCGGTGATTTGACCCTCATGCGGCGGCTCAAGTAGCCTTGAGCAGTTGTCGCCAGGCTTTGGACCAAGTGGAGTCGGCGACACTCCGAGATCCGGAAACCCAGACCAGCGCAGCGGCAAGTCGCGCGCGCCCAGTGAACGACGTAGGAGTAGCAAGGCGATGGCAGCCGAAAAGGTCACGTACGCAATCGTCAAGACCGGCGGCAAGCAGTACAAGGTCGCGGTCGGCGACGTGGTGAAGGTCGAGAAGCTCGATTCCGAGCCCGGCGCCAGCGTCTCGTTGCCCGTGGCCCTCGTCGTCGACGGTTCGAAGGTGACCTCCGACGCCAAGTCGCTGGAGAAGGTCGCCGTCACCGGCGAGATCCTGGAGCACACCAAGGGCCCCAAGATCCGCATCCACAAGTTCAAGAACAAGACCGGCTACCACAAGCGGCAGGGTCATCGTCAGCAGCTGACCGTCCTCAAGGTCACCGGGATCAAGTAGAGGAACCACAGACATGGCACACAAGAAGGGCGCTTCCAGCTCGCGCAACGGTCGCGATTCAGCCGCACAGCGGCTCGGCGTCAAGCGGTTCGGCGGCCAGATCGTCAAGGCCGGCGAGATCCTGGTCCGCCAGCGCGGCACTCACTTCCATCCCGGTGTCAACGTCGGCCGTGGTGGCGACGACACCCTGTTCGCCACGGCCCCCGGCGCCGTCGAGTTCGGCACCAAGCGCGGCCGCAAGACCGTCAGCGTCGTGCGACCGGCGCCGCAGGAGGCCTGACTTCCTGCCGCGAATGTGATGCTGCTGCGACTTCCCGGCTGAAGCTGGCAGTAGCTCACATCGTCACGGAAAGGAAGGTCCGATGCCTCGCTTCGTCGACCGCGTGGTGATTCACGCGCGGGCCGGCAACGGCGGAAACGGCTGCGCGTCGGTCCATCGCGAGAAATTCAAGCCCCTCGGCGGCCCTGACGGCGGTAACGGCGGGCGCGGCGGCAGCGTGGTCCTGGTCGTCGACCCGCAGGTCCACACGCTGCTCGACTTCCACTTCCACCCGCACGTCGTCGCACCGTCCGGAAAACAGGGCGCGGGCGGCAACCGGGACGGCGCCGCGGGCGCGGATCTCGAGGTGAAGGTTCCCGACGGCACCGTCGTGCTCGACGAGGATGGCCACCTGCTCGCCGACCTCGTCGGAGCCGGCACCCGCTTCGAAGCGGCCGCCGGCGGCCGCGGCGGCCTGGGCAACGCGGCGCTGGCGTCGCGCGCCCGCAAGGCGCCGGGCTTCGCGCTGCTCGGCGAGAAGGGCCAGGTCCGCGACCTGACTCTGGAACTCAAGACCGTCGCCGACGTCGGCCTCGTCGGGTTCCCGTCCGCGGGCAAGTCCTCTCTAGTCTCGGTGATCTCGGCGGCCAAACCGAAGATCGCCGACTATCCGTTCACGACGCTGGCGCCCAACCTCGGCGTGGTGTCCGCGGGTGGGAACACCTTCACCGTCGCCGATGTGCCCGGCCTGATCCCCGGCGCGTCGCAGGGCCGCGGGCTTGGGCTGGACTTCCTGCGCCACATCGAACGCTGCGCCGTGCTGGTGCACGTCGTCGACTGCGCGACGATGGAACCCGGGCGCGACCCCGTCTCCGACATCGACGCGCTGGAAGCCGAACTTGCCGCGTACACCCCCACACTGCAGGGTGACTCGACGCTGGGTGACCTCGCCGAACGTCCGCGTGCGGTGGTGCTCAACAAGATCGACGTGCCCGACGCACGCGAACTCGCCGACTTCGTCCGCGAGGAGGTGGTCCGCCGGTACGGCTGGCCGGTCTTCGAAGTGTCGACCGTGACCCGGGAAGGGTTGCGCCAGTTGACGTTCGCGCTGTGGGAGATGGTGTCGGCCTATCGCGAAGCGCAACCTCCGGTGGTGCCGCGACGGCCCGTCATCCGGCCCATCCCCGTCGACGAGACCGGTTTCACCGTCGAACCGGACGGTCACGGCGGCTTCGTTGTGCACGGCATCCGGCCCGAACGATGGGTCGCCCAAACCGATTTCGACAACGACGAGGCGGTTGGCTACCTCGGCGACCGATTGGCTCGCTTGGGCGTCGAGGACGAGCTGTTGAAGCTGGGCGCGCGGCCCGGCTGCGCGGTCACCATCGGCGAAGTCACGTTCGACTGGGAGCCGCAGACGCCTGCCGGGGTCGATGTGCCGATGTCGGGCCGCGGCACCGACCAACGCCTGGAACAGACCGAACGCGTAGGGGCCGCCGAACGCAAGGCCGCCCGGCGGGAACGGCGGCGCCCCGGCGGTGAGTCGTGACGGCCTCGCCGCGCGCCGCCGAGTCCCCACACCGCGACGCGATCCGCACCGCGCGCAGCGTCGTCGTCAAGATCGGCACCACCGCGCTGACCACACCGTCCGGGGTATTCGACGCCAGTAGGCTCGCGGTGCTGGTCGAGGCCATCGAGGGACGGATGCGGGCCGGTTCCGACGTGGTCATCGTCTCGTCGGGTGCGATCGCGGCGGGCATCGAACCGCTGCGGCTGAACAGACGCCCCACCGACCTCGCCACCAAACAGGCCGCCGCCAGCGTCGGGCAGGTGGCGCTGGTCAACGCGTGGAGCGCGGCGTTCGCGAACTACGACCGCACCGTCGGCCAGGTGCTGTTGACCGCGCACGACATCTCGATGCGGGTTCAGCACACCAACGCCCAGCGCACGCTCGACCGCCTGCGGGCGCTGCACGCGGTCGCGATCGTCAACGAGAACGACACCGTGGCCACCAACGAGATCCGGTTCGGCGACAACGACCGGCTCTCGGCGCTGGTCGCTCACCTGGTCGGCGCCGACGCCCTGATCCTGCTGTCCGACATCGACGGGCTCTACGACTCGGACCCGCGAAAAGGTAACGCGCGCTTCATCTCCGAGGTCGCGGGGCCCGACGACCTCGACGGCGTGGTCGCCGGTAGGGGAAGCCATCTGGGCACCGGCGGGATGGCGTCGAAGCTGTCGTCGGCACTGCTGGCGTCCGACGCCGGGGTGCCGGTGTTGTTGGCCGGGGCCTCCGAGGCGCCGACTGCGTTGTCCGATGCCTCGGTCGGAACCGTGTTCGCGCCGCGGCCCGAGCGGATGTCGGCGCGCCGTTTCTGGGTGCGCTACGCCGCCGAGGCCGCAGGGGCGCTGACGCTGGACGACGGCGCGGTGCGCGCGGTGGTCAAGCAGCGGCGCTCGCTGCTGCCCGCCGGGATCACCGCGGTGTCGGGACGGTTCTACGGCGGCGACGTCGTCGAGTTGCGGGCGCAGGACGGCACGATGGTCGCGCGTGGCGTGGTCGCGTACGACCGCGGTGAACTGGCGACGATGCTGGGCCGCTCGACGTCGGACCTGTCGCCGGAGCTGCGACGCCCCGCGGTGCACGCCGACGACCTCGTCGCCGTCTGATCCTCACGCCGAGGTCGCGACCGCGGGCAGTTCGTCGGCCAGCAGCGCCAGCATGGGTGAGCATCCGTTGTCGACCTTGACCGTCGCCAACGCGTCACCGCGGGTCGGCCCCCGGTTGACGATCGCGACCGGCATGCCCGCCGCGGCGGCGTGGCGCACGAACCGATAGCCCGAGTACACCGTCAGCGACGACCCGGCGACCAGCAGGGCGTCGGCCGCGTCGACCACCGAATACGCCTCGGCCACACGTTCTTTCGGCACGCTCTCACCGAAGTAGACGATGTCGGGTTTGAGCATGCCGCCGCAGCGGGGGCAGTCGACGACGCGGAAGGAGCTGGTTTCGCCGACGACGGCGTCGGCGTCCGGTGCGACCGCGATACCGCCGACGGACTCCGCGACTCGCTGCGCGAAGCCCTGGTTGGCCTCCTCGAGCAGATCGGCCAGGGCGGCTCGGCTCATCGTCTGGGCACAGTCCAAGCAGACCACCTGCGCATAAGTGCCGTGCAGGTTGACGACGTTGTCGCTGCCCGCCTTGGTGTGCAGCAGATCGACGTTCTGGGTGATGAGCCCCGACACCACGCCCGCCGCCTCGAGCGCGGCCAGGGCACGGTGGCCGGCGTTGGGCAGCGTGGCGTCCATATGGCGCCAGCCGAGGTGGTTGCGCGCCCAGTAGCGCTGCCGGAATACCCGGTCGGAGGTGAACTGGCGGATCGTCATCGGGTTGCTCGGCGGGGAGTCCGGCCCGCGGTAGTCCGGGATCCCGGAGTCGGTGGACATGCCCGCGCCGGTGAGCACGGCGATGCGCCGGCCGCGCAGCAGGGCGACGAGTTCGGGTGCCTCCACCAGATCGAGGGTAGGCGCTAGTTCGCCAGGGCCTGCGGCGACAGTTCCTTGAGCATCGCGTTCGCCCACCGCATCTGCCGGAGGGCCTGCGGATGGCACCGCTGGGTCAACTCGAGCAGCCGCTCGTCCTTGGCCGCCTGCGCGCCCTGGGCCAGCAGTTCCCAGTCCAGCGATACGCCGGCCGCCAGCCGGTGCAGCCGCCGCAGATCCGCCAACAACAGCAGGGCGGGTTCGGGCCGTCGGCCCAGCCGGTCGCTGACCCACTGCTGGGCCACCTCGGTGACGGCCTTGGTCCGCGGATGTGCGCGCAACCGGACGCCGTAGCGGGGCCCGATCTGTGCGATCAGGTCGACGTGTTCGCGCGACCAGACGGTGAGGTCCATCGCGACGTGATAGATGCCGTGGTCGTTGTGGTGGCGCGCGGCGATCGCGTCGAGCGAGCGGGCCAGCCGCAGTTCGGAGCGGTGCAGTTCGCGCAACGCCAGGCCGAGTTTCATCGTGACTCCGCTCCGGTCGGCACGACGGCCAGCCTGGCCGCCGCGGTCTTGAAGATCGGTTGCTTGGACACCGGGTCCCAGTCGGTCATGGTGAGCTCGTTGGCGGCCCGGTCGTGCTGGCCGTCGTCGGCGTCCCAGTAGCCGTAGTGGAACGGCAGGAACAGCACCCCCGCGCGGATTCCGGTGATGCGCGCCTTGGCGCGGACGCGGCCGCGCGGTGTTTCGACCTCGACCAACTCGCCGTCGCGGATACCGAGGCGGCGCGCGTCGGACTCGGCCAACTCGACCCACACCTCGGGAGCCGCCGCGGCGAGTTCGGGAACGCGTCCGGTCTTGGTCCTGGTGTGAAACTGGTACACCGTGCGCCCGGTGATCAGCGCGAATGGGTAGTCGTCGCTCGGAATCTCATGCGCAGGCAGGTATTCGGCCGCCTTGATGATCGCCTTGCCGTCCGGGTTCATCGCTCGGTACTCGGTCGGCTCCAGCGGTGCGCCGGTGATGAGGTCCTTGCCGTACGCCTCGCAGTAGTCGGGCGCCGCCCAGAATTTTCCGTCGGCGTAGAGACGTTCGGTGCCGTCGGGATTCTCGGCGTTACACGGCCATTGGATTCCGCTGCCGCCGCGCAACCTGTCGTAACTCAGACCCGTGTAGTCGCACGGCCGCCCGGCGCTGCAGCGCTGCCATGCGGCGAACGCGGACTCCGGATCGGTCCACGACGGTAAAGGATCGCCCTCGCGGTCACGGAAATCCATGCGGCGCGCGTAGTCGAGGAAGATGTCGAGATCGGGGCGGGCCTGACCGGGCGGATCGACGGCCTTCTCCGACAGGTGCACGGTGCGATCGGTGTTGGTGAACGTGCCGGTCTTTTCGCCCCATGCGGCGGCCGGTAGCACCACGTCGGCGAGTTCGGTTGTCTCCGTGGGGAAGATGTCCTGCACGACGACGAACAGTCGCTGCTTGCTCAGAATGCTGCGGATGCGGCGCAGCTCGGGCAGTGAGACCGCCGGATTCGTCGCGCTGATCCAGAGCAGACGCAGCGTGCCCTGCTCGGCGTAGCGGAACATCTGCATCGCGTGCGTGGGCGGCGCATAGTGCGGGATCTGCGTCATGTCGAGATTCCACAGCTGCGCCAATTCCTCGATGTGACTGTCGTTGGACCAGTTCCGGAAACCGGCAAGGTCGCCATCGGCGCCGCACTCGCGGGTGTTCTCGGCGGTCGGCTGACCGTTCATCTGCAGCACCCCACATCCCGGCTGGCCGAGCATGCCGCGCAGAATGTGCACGTTGTTGACCTGAACCGCGGCGGCCGTGGCCTGATGGGACTGGTAAAACCCTTGCAGCACCGTGGACAACAGTCGTTGCGCGGTGCCCAGCAACCGCGCCGCGGTACGAATGTCGTCGGCGGAGACGCCGCAGATCTCGGCGGCGCGCTCGGGCGGGAATTCGGCGACGCGCTTGCGCAGCTCGTCGAAACCCACGGCGTGCGCGTGGATGTAGTCATGGTCGATCCAGTCGTTGGCCACGATCTCGTGCAGGAGGGCGTTCATCAGCGCGACGTTGGTGCCGGGCAGCGGCGCCAGATGAACCGTCGCGTGCTTGGCCACGGGGGTCTTGCGCGGATCGACGCACACGATGGCCGGCGGGTTTGGCCCGGCCAGCCGGTCGAGCATCCGCATCCACAACACGGTCTGGGTCTCGGCGACGTTGTGGCCGTACAGCGCGATGACGTCGGCGTGATCGACGTCGGCGTAGGAACCGGGTTGCCCATCGCAGCCGAACGATTCCTTGAGCGCCTCCGCGGCCGTCGCGGTGCACAACCGGGTGTTGCCGTCGACGTGGTTGGTGCCGATCGCGCCGTGGGCAATCACACCGAGCGTGTAGTACTCCTCGAGGAACAGCTGCCCCGAGGTGTAGAAACCGAACGCCGAAGGGCCGTACCGGTCGAGCAGGCGCTTGCTGTGCCGAACCACCTGATCCATGGCGGTGTCCCAATCACATTCGGTCAGTTGGCCGTTGACGCGGATCATGGGTGTGGTGAGGCGATCGGGTGAGGCGTTGGCCTGCCACCCGTAGAAGTCCTTGGGGTCGAGTCGACCATGGTTCACCCGGTCGGCCTCGCGGCCCCGCACGCCGACGATCCGGCCGTCCTTCACCGCGATGTCCAGGCCGTCGCCGTTGGAGTGCAGGATGGCTGCCGACTGCACCCAGCGGTCAACCGATTCCGGCGTCACGCCGTCGGCCAGATGCATGTCCGGTCGCGCAGGCCACTGTCCGTCGCGCGGATACGGAGTCCGCGCGCCCCACGGTTCGGCTATCCGATTGGCGGGCACCCGGACGGCCTACCCGGTCAAAGCCGGGTGAAACCTCACTTCAAGCACTGGGCGGCGGGCGTGATCTCGGCGCTCATATTGCTTTTCATCATGGTCAGCGCGGCGTCGCTGAGTTCGGGGTCGATATGGGCGACGGCGTCCGGCGGGACGACGACGGGGAAGTGGCGGACATAGGCGTCGAGCGCCGTGTAGAGGATGCACTGCTCGGTGACCTGTCCGGTCAGGATGACCCGCTGAGGCTTCAACTGTCCCAGCAGATACGCGAGTGCCGTGGCGTAGAAGGCGCTGTGGCGCACCTTCGTCATCAGCCGGCAGCCCTTCTGCGGGACGATCGGCTCGACCAGGTCCGGCCGGTCGCCTTTCAGGGCCGACTGCACGATGTCGCTGAACTCCGCGGTGAAATCGCCGTAGTTGTCGTTGACGTAGATCAGATCCACATCGTCGCGTTCCCGGGCCTCGGCGACGAGCTTGGAGAGCGGATCGATGATCTCGGCGACGTTCGGCGCCAGCTTCTCGGCGTCGGGATGTTGGTAGGTGTTCATCATGTCGATGACCAGCACGGCGGTGTCACTCATGGGGACTTGCATACCCTGTTCGGTTTTCGGGCAACAATGAGGCATGGATTTCTACTCGGCGTATCGGCACGGGTTCGTCCGCGTCGCCGCTTGCACGCATCACACGGCGCTCGCGGATCCGCAGGCCAACGCCGAGTCGGTGCTGCGGCTGGCCCGCGCCTGCCACGACGACAGCGTCGCGCTCGCGGTGTTTCCGGAGCTGACGCTGTCGGGATACTCGATCGAGGACATCCTGATGCAGGACGCGCTGCTGGACGCGGTCGAGGATGCGGTGCTCGACATCGTCGTGGCCTCCGCCGACCTGATGCCGGTCCTGGTGATCGGTGCGCCGCTGCGCTATCGCCACCGGATCTACAACACCGCGGTCGTGATTCACCGCGGGCGGGTGCTCGGCGTGGCGCCGAAGTCGTATCTGCCGACCTATCGCGAGTTCTACGAGCGACGCCAGATGGCGCCCGGCGACGACATCCGCGGCGCCATCCGGATGGGGGACGCGGACGTGCCGTTCGGTCCGGATCTGTTGTTCACCGCGACCGACATGCCCGGTTTCGTGCTGCACGTCGAGATCTGCGAGGACATGTTCGTGCCCGTCCCGCCGAGCGCGCCGGCGGCGTTGGCCGGGGCTACCGTGCTGGCCAACCTGTCCGGAAGCCCGATCACCATCGGACGTTCCGAGGACCGCTGCCTGCTGGCGCGTTCCGCGTCGGCGCGGTGCCTGGCCGCCTACGTCTACGCCGCGGCGGGAGAGGGCGAGTCGACGACCGACCTCGCCTGGGACGGTCAGACGATGATCTGGGAGAACGGCGAATGCCTCGCGCAATCCGAGCGTTTCCCCAAAGGCGAGCGCCGATCCGTCGCCGATGTCGACCTGGAACTGCTGCGCTCCGAACGCATCCGGATGGGCACGTTCGACGACAACCGAAGGCACCACAGTGCGTCGACCGACACGTACCGCAGGGTCGAGTTCCAGCTCGATCCACCGTCCGGCGACGTCGGCCTGCTGCGCCACATCGAGCGGTTCCCGTTCGTCCCGTCGGATCCCGAACGGCTGGAACAGGATTGCTACGAGGCCTACAGCATCCAGGTGGCCGGGCTCGAACAGCGGTTGCGCGCGTTGGACTTTCCCAAGATCATCCTCGGCCTGTCGGGCGGCCTCGACTCGACGCACGCCTTGATCGTCGCCGCGCGCGCGATGGACCGCGAAGAGCGCCCGCGCAGCGACATACTCGCGTACACCATGCCCGGATTCGCCACGGGGGAGCGCACGAAGGGCAACGCCCAACGGTTGGCCGAGGCGCTCGGCGTGACGTTCGCCGAACTCGACATCAGCTCGACGGCGGAACTGATGCTCAAGAACATGGACCATCCGTTCGGCCGCGGGGAGAAGGTCTACGACGTCACGTTCGAGAACGTGCAGGCCGGACTGCGCACCGATTACCTGTTCCGGCTGGCCAACCAGCGCGGAGGAATCGTGCTGGGCACCGGCGACCTCTCCGAGCTCGCGCTGGGTTGGTCGACCTACGGTGTGGGCGATCAGATGTCGCACTACAACGTCAACGGCGGCGTTCCGAAGACGTTGATCCAGCACCTGATTCGCTGGGTCATCTCGTCGAAGCAGTTCGACGACAAGGTCAATGAGGTGCTGCAGTCGGTGCTCGACACCGAGATCTCGCCGGAGCTGGTGCCGGCGGGTGAGGACGAGGAGATCCAGAGCAGCGAGTCCAAGATCGGACCTTATGTGCTGCAGGATTTCTCGCTGTTCCAGGTGCTGCGCTTCGGGTTCCGGCCGTCGAAGGTGGCGTTCCTGGCGTGGCACGCCTGGAGCGATCCGCAACGCGGCGACTGGCCGACCGGATACCCCGAGGACAAGCGTCCGTCGTACTCGTTGAAGGAGATTCGGCACTGGCTGCAGGTGTTCGCGCAGCGGTACTACTCGTTCGCCCAGTTCAAGCGGTCGGCGGTGCCGAACGGGCCCAAGGTCTCACACGGCGGATCGCTTTCACCGCGCGGTGACTGGCGGGCGCCCTCGGACATGTCCGCCCGCACCTGGCTCGACGAGATCGAGCGCGAAATCCCCGAAGACTAGCGGCGCTGCTGGTCGGTGGCGCGGACAGTCCGCGATAAACAGTCGGGATCTCGTGGCGCGGTCAGGCGGCTTGGTCTCCTGGAGGTGATGGCCCGCCGGGCTCAGTTGTTCGGTCGGGTGTTGTCGCTTGGCCCGGTTCGGCTTCGGCGGCCGGGTCCTCGTCGGCCGGCGCCGCGGGGTCCTTGGCCGTGTCGTCATCCAGGGGTTTGTCGTCGGGTCGGAGGAGGCGTTCGGGGCGGTGGTAGTAGTTGGTTCGGGCTTGGCCGGTGTCGAGGTCGGGTGGGGGGAGCCATTCG
>NZ_LZSQ01000065.1 GCF_001665535.1 Mycobacterium sp. 852002-51961_SCH5331710 | reverse complement strand
TTGGCCGGTATCTATGCCCAAGTCCTCGGGCTCGACCGCGTCGGCGTCGACGACTCCTTCTTCGATCTAGGCGGGGATTCGTTGTCGGCGATGCGGTTGATCGCGGCGATCAATGCGGGTCTGGGTGTGGATCTTGCGGTGCGCACGGTGTTTGAGGCGCCCACGGTGGCGCAGTTGGCGTTGTGTGTGGGGGTGGGTAGGGGTCGGTTGGAGCCGTTGGTGGCTGTGGAGCGGCCGGCGGTGGTTCCGTTGTCGTTTGCTCAGAACCGGTTGTGGTTCATCGATCAATTGCAGGGTCCCTCACCGGTTTACAACATGCCGGTGGTGCTTCGGATCCGCGGTGCGGTGGATGTCGATGCGTTGGGTGCGGCGTTGGGCGATGTGATCGGCCGTCATGAGAGCTTGCGTACTTTGTTCACCGCGGTGGAGGGGGTTCCGCGGCAGGTGGTGGTGGCCGCCGATGCGGTTGATTTTGGTTGGGATGTCGTTGATGGCGTTGGTTGGTCGGCGGGCGAGTTGCGGGAGGCTGTCGGCGCCGCGGCGCGGTACACGTTCGATTTGACTACCGAGATTCCTATGCGGGCACGGCTTTTCCGTCTTGCGGGGGATGAGTATGTGTTGGTGGCGGTGGTGCATCACATTGCCGCGGATGGTTGGTCGATCGGGCCGTTGGTGGCTGATCTGGGGGCGGCGTATGCGTGTCGGTGTGCGGGGCGCGCGCCGGATTGGGCGCCGTTGGCGGTGCAGTATGTGGATTACACGTTGTGGCAGCGCGCGCAGTTGGGTGATCTCGACGACGGCGATAGTCGTATCGCAGCGCAGTTGGCTTATTGGCAGGATGTGTTGGCCGGGATGCCTGAGCGTGTGCAGCTTCCCACTGATCGGCCTTATCCGGTGGTGGCCGATCAGCGTGGCGCCACTGTGGTTGTGGATTGGCCTGCGCGGTTGCAGCAGCAGGTGGTGCGGGTGGCGCGGGAGCACAATGCGACCAGTTTCATGGTGTTGCAGGCCGCTTTGGGGGTGTTGCTGTCGCGGTTGAGCGCCAGTTCTGATGTGGCGGTGGGCTTCCCGATTGCCGGGCGGCGTGATCCTGCGCTCGATGAGTTGGTCGGGTTTTTCGTCAACACGTTGGTGTTGCGGCTCGATTTGGCCGGTGATCCCACTGTGGCCGAGGTGCTGGCCCAGGTGCGTGCTCGCAGTTTGGCCGCTTATGAGCATCAGGATGTGCCCTTCGAAGTGTTGGTGGAGCGGCTCAATCCGACCAGGAGCTTGAGTCATCACCCGTTGGTTCAGGTGGCGTTGGCTTGGCAGAACTTCGCCAGTGATCCTGGGGCGGGGTTGGCGTTGGGTGATGTGGAGGTCACCCAGGTGCCGGTGGACACCCACACTGCGCGCCTGGATGTGAGTTTCTCGCTGGCTGAACGGTGGAGCGAGGCCGGTGAGCCCGCCGGGATCGGCGGGGCGGTGGAATTCCGC
The DNA here is from genome assembly GCF_001665535.1 of Mycobacterium sp. 852002-51961_SCH5331710. Lineage (GTDB taxonomy): Bacteria > Actinomycetota > Actinomycetes > Mycobacteriales > Mycobacteriaceae > Mycobacterium. Next base: position 151 of record NZ_LZSQ01000065.1, on the reverse strand, counting down.
ACCGATGTGTTTGATGCGGCCAGCATCGAGGTGCTGATCGAGCGGTTGCACAGGGTGTTGGTGGCGATGGCCGCCGATCCGGGACGGCGACTCTCTCAGGTGGATGTGCTTGACGTTGGTGAGCATGCCCGTCTGGATGAGTGGGGTAATC
>NZ_LZSQ01000064.1 GCF_001665535.1 Mycobacterium sp. 852002-51961_SCH5331710 | reverse complement strand
GGGCATCGAACATCGACACCTCCGACAAACTGGCCGCAGCGCTGCGAACACCGAGAGCAGAAAGCCCAGGATCGAGGTCACCGGGACGAGCGCTGCGCGGAACGCGATCGTCAGCAGCACGAACGCCAGTCCCACGACCACGAGCAGGAACCTCGGCAGCGCTGCGGCCAGTTTGTCGGAGGTGTCGATGTTCGATGCCGTGGTCCCGCCCACGAGAATGCTTGCGCCGCTGTCACCTTCGATCGCGGTCCGGTCGGCCCGGATGCGCTGGACCAGATCGGCGGTCGCGGTGTCGTTGGGTCCGGTGGCGGGGATGACCTGGATGATGGCGGTGCCGTTCTGATTGACGCCGGGCGCCGCCATCACGACACCTTCCTCGCGGCGCAGATTGTCGGCGATGGTCTGCGCGGCGTTGGGGTCCCGCGCTTGGGAGAGGTCGGCCACGACGAGGAGGGGACCGTTGAATCCGGGCCCCAGATGCTCGGCGGTCAGGTCGTAGGCCCTGCGTGAGGTGTTCGATTCCGGTTGCGAGGACCCGCTGGGCAGTCCCAGGTGCATGCCGAAGGTGGGCAGGCCGATGAGGACCAGCGCGACGATTCCGATCACCAGCAGCGGCTTGCGGAGGGCGACGACGAACCGCCCCCACCGGGCGCCCATCGTGCGGTGCGGCGTGTACGCGGCGACCTGCGCGACCTCCTTGGCGCGGTTGGGTTGCAGCGGGGTCTTGATGAACTTGGCGACGCGTTTGCCTGCGAAGCCCAGAAGGGCGGGCAGCAGGGTGATCGCGATCAACAACGCGATCAACACCGACGCGGCGGCGGCTAGGCCCATGTAGGTCAGGAACGGAATGCCGACGATCGACAGGCCGCACAGCGCGATGATCACCGTCAGCGCCGCGAACACCACGGCGCCACCGGCGGTTCCGACGGCCAGCGCCACCGATTCCTCCATCGGCCGCAGGAGCAGCAGGTTGTTGCGGTAGCGGTTCAGGATGAACAGCGCGTAGTCGATGCCGCAGGACAGGCCGAGCATGAGTGCGAGCGAGAATGCGGCCGTTGGCATTTCGATCAATGCGGCGGTCGCGAAGATGCCCAGTGCCCCGATCCCGACACCGACGCACGCGGTGAGGATCGGCAGCCCGGCGGCGACGACCGCTCCGAAGGTGATCAGCAGGATCAGGAACGCGACGCCGATGCCGATGATCTCGGGCAGTTCGGAGATCTCGACCTTGTAGCCGGGGTAGACGCTGCCCGAGTACTCGACCTGCACCCCCGCGGCCAGCGCGGGTTCCATCGCCTCTTCCACGGCGCGCAGCGATGCGTCGTCGACCTCTCCGGGCTGCGCCTTCCATTGCAGCGTCCCGAGGCCGACCGACGCATCGGGGGAGAGCAGCCGCGATTGCGCGGGACCCGCGGCGACGGCGACGTCGGGGATCGCCTGCAGGTTCTGCAGAGACTCGTCGATGGCAGCCGCCACCGGCGGGTCGGTGAGCCTGGTACCGGCCGGCGCCGCGAACGTGATCTGCGTCTGGGCGCCGCTGAACGCGGGCACCTTCTCTTTGAGTTGCTCGACGGCCTGTTGGGATTCGGTGCCGGGAATGGTGAAGTCGTCACTGGGTTCGCTGCGCAGGCCGATACCGGCCGCGGCGACGCCGATCAGGATCGCCAGCCAGACACCCAGTACCAACCATCGGCGGCGGAAACTGAAGGCGCCTATCGCGTACAGGTACTTCGACATCCCGGCTCTCGGCTTGACGTGGACAAAGTCGGGTCGACGTATTCCCCCTGAGACGGTGGTTATACCTGTGGGCGGCGAAGTGTGACCGGCGGCGCACCCCGCCATGCGGCGTCAGGCGCGGGCGATGTTCTCGACGATGATTTCGCAGGCGGTCTCGTAGAAGGCGCTGATCAGCGTGGAGAAGGACAGCTCGAACGGATAGACCATGTGCACGTCCAGCGATTCGAGGTGCCATTCCGGCAGCACGGGAACGAGTGTGCCCTCGCGTAACTCTGCGGTGCAGATGATCTGGGTGGGCATGGCGCCGAAGCCGAGTCCCTGCATGATGTACTGCTTGCAGACCTGAAAGTTGTTGGCACGCGCGCGCACTGGCGGCGTCAACTCGCGACGACGACCCTTCGCGGTGACTGTGAGCCTGCGGGGCCCGCCGAAGCCGAAGTCGATGAACGGAACCGAGTCCAGCTGCGCGGGGTCGCGGATCGGCTCCGGCAACCCGGCAAGGAATTCCGGTGAGGCGCACAGGAACAGCTCGAGACTGAACACCTTGCGCGCGATCAGCGTGGAGTCCTGCAGCGGGCCGGTGCTGAACACCACGTCGAAACCGTCCCGGACCGGGTCGACCATGTTGTCGACCAGCCGAATGTCCAGCCGGGAGTGGGGATAGTGCCGCAGGAACGCCGCGCCGACACGCGAGGCGTAGTCGATGCCGACGAACACCGGGATCGCAACCCGCAACTCACCCTGAGGCTCCTGCCTGCTGCCCTCGACGAGCGCGCGGACACCGTTGGCCTCGGCCAGGATGTTGACCGCGTGCGCGTACACCTGCTCGCCCAGGTCGGTGACCGTGAGCTGATGGGTGTTCTTGCGCAGCAGTTTGATGCCGAGATCGGACTCCAGCTTGGTCAGCTTGCGGCTGACCGTCGACTTCGGCATGCCAAGCAGCGTCGCCGCCTTGGACAGGCTGCGGTTCTCCACCACCTTGCCGAAGATCAGCAGGGCGTCGACGTCGAAGGGCAGGTTCTGTTCCATCGCGCCTCCTTTCGGCGTCGAGCGATCCCGTGTTCCAAATATGCAACAGGGTGTTGCGCCGATGGGTCTGTTTCGGCCATTTCGCCGGCGGTACCTTCGGCCTACCGTCTTGCGCCCGACGAGGAGGACCGTTGAGTCACGACAGCCTGGTGACCAAACCCGCGAGCGGACACTGGACCGACGCCTATCCCGAGCTTGGTCGCGGGCCGGTGTCGCTCGAGGACTGCGTCTCCGAGGAGTTCTACGAGAAGGAACGCGAGCACGTCTTCAAGAAGACGTGGCTCTACATTGGGCGCGTCGAGCGGGTGCCGAAATCCGGCAGCTACTTCACCCGCGAGCTGAGGTTTCTCAACACCTCGGTGATCATCGTGCGGGGCAAGGATCACGTGGTCCGCGCGTTCCACAACATCTGTCCGCACCGGGGCAACAAGATGCTGTGGGAGGACGACCCCTTCGCCGAGGTCGAAGGACGCGCGCCGCTGTTGTATTGCCGCTTCCACGGCTGGCGCTACAAACTCGACGGCTCACTGCACTCGGCCACCCGCAAGGATCTGCTGCTCGACTTCGACGCCGACAGCTGCCGGGTGCCGGCCATTCAATGTGAGGTCTGGGAGGGGTTCATCTTCATCAACCTCAACCCGCACAACACCGAGCCGCTGCGTGAATACCTGGGCGAGCTGGCGCACGAGATCGAGGGGTACCCGTTCGCCGGCCCGCATCAGGTCTACAAGTTCAAGGCCGAACTGCAGTGCAACTGGAAGATCTTCCTGGACGGGTTCGCCGAGAGTTATCACGGCCCTTACCTTCATGCATCGTCGTTCGGCGCGGTCACCGCCGAGGCCAGGGACGCGTTCGACCAACCGAATCCGTTCACCGACGCGCTGGCCTATCGGCTCAAGGACCCGCACCGGATGTTTTCGTTCTCCGGCGAACCGTCGCGAAAGACGCCGTACTCCAAGCCGATCGAGTGCGTGTTCGAGGCGAGCGCGGCCGGGCCGTGGAACAAGAAGAGTGACCGCGGACCGATGCCTGCGGGCATCAACCCGACGCGATCGGAGAAGTACGGCTTCGACTCGTTCCAGTTCTTCCCGAACTTCGTGCTGATCTTCGGTGCGTCCGGTTTCACCGTCCACACGCACTGGCCCACCGGGCCGCACTCGCACATCTTCGAGACCGAGGCGTACTACCAGCCCCCGACGACGCACAAGGAGCGGCTGGGCCAGGAGCTGACGATCACTTACCTCAACGACATCATCCTCGAGGACGCCAGTCCCTCGGAGGGCCTGCAGGCGATGCTGAACAGCGGCGCGCTCACCCATTTCACGATGAACGACGAGGAGATTCTGCTCCGCCACTTCCACAAGGTCGTCGGCGACTACGTGGAAAACGGAGAGAAGGCCGCAGAAGAACAGAAGGCGATGCGATGAGCGCCTCTCTGCCACCGGAGTTTTCGCACCTCGAACACCTCGTGCCCGAATGGGCCATCGAGGACGGCCACGCGCGCTATGTGAAGCGGGTCAACAGCTCGATGGACCAGATCCGTGCGTTCTACGACGAGATCTTTCCGTATGCCGAGGAGGCGGTGGCCTACATCGACAAGTTCGACTACTCCGAGCCGCTGCCCGAAGACGTCGCAAACCTGCGCAACCTTCTCTACTCTCTGATCACCGTCTCGCTCGCGGTCGAGCTGTGGCACCAGCCGCGAGTCAAGCATTCGGCCAGCACGATACTGACAAGGGTGAGTTGAGCGCCGTGAGCCTGACCTCCGCACAATTGGACGTCGTCGACCTGACACCCAGGATCGGCAGCGAGATCCGCACCGACCTGGACACGTTGTGCAGCGGCCGCGCGGCCGAAAAGATCCGCGCCACACTGGAACAACGCGGTGTCGTGTTCTTTCGCGGACTGCCCATCAGCGACGAGCAACAGGTCGCGATCGCCAAGACGCTGGGTACCGTCGTGGCCAACGAGGGCGAGGACGGGATCTACAAGATCTCGCTTGACGAAAGCGTCAACCAGCGAGCGAAGTACCTCAAGGGTTCGCTGTTCTGGCACTTCGATGGTTCCCTGCAGCCCTATCCGAACCTGGCCACGCTGCTGCGCTCGGTGAAACTCGCCGATAGCGGCGGCGATACGGAGTTCTGCAACACCTACGCCGCCTACGACGATCTGCCGCAATCGGACAAGGACCTCATCGCCGACCTCCGCGTCGTGCACAGCGCCGAACGGTCTCAGTACTATGTGACGCCGGAGATGAGTTACGACGAGATCGCGTTCTGGCAGAAGTCGCCGACGAAGGCGTGCCCCATCGTGTGGACGCATCGGTCCGGCCGCAAGTCCCTGTTACTCGGCGCGACAGCAGATTACGTCGTCGGCATGCCCGTCGAGGAGAGCCGCGCCCTGCTTGCCCGGCTTCGGGATTGGGCGACGCAGCCACAGTACGTCTATCGGCACGAGTGGGAGGTCGGCGATCTGCTGATCTGGGACAACACGGGCACCATGCACCGCGCGCTGCCTTACGCGGTCGACAGCGGTCGCCTCATGCACCGGACCATCCTGGCGGGCGAAGAGCCACTGACTTGAAACTGGGCATCGCGACACCGGTCGTCACCAATGTCGCCGGAGCGGCACTCACGTGGGAACGCGACGCAGGAGTCGAGGACATCGGCCGCGTCGCCGAGGCGGCCGACCGGCTCGGCTACCACCACCTGACCTGCAGTGAGCACATCGGCATCCCGGCGTCCGAGGCGGGGCGGCGCGGCGCGAGGTACTGGGACCCGCTGGCCACCCTGGGTTACGTCGCGGCCCGAACCGAACGGATCCGGCTCGTCACCATGACTTTGGTGCTCGGATACCACCATCCCCTGGCCATCGTGAAGCGGTACGGCACACTGGATCACGTCAGCCGCGGCCGGCTGATCCTCGGCGTCGGCGTCGGCTCGCTCAAAGAGGAGTTCGATCTTCTCGGTGCCCCGTTCGAGGACCGCGGCCCGCGCGCCGACGACGCGCTGCGGGCCCTGCGTGCGGCCCTGTCGAGCAATGAGCCCTCCTACGACGGCGAGTACTACTCGTTCGGCGGCCTGATCGTCGACCCGTGTGCACTGCAGGCTCACATGCCGATCTGGGTGGGCGGCCGGACCCGGCGTTCGCTGCGACGGGCGCTCACCCTCGCCGAGGGTTGGGCACCGTTCGGCATCTCGATCGAGACCGCCGCGGAGTGGCTGCGGGCGCGCGACGTCCCGCCCGGTTTCGAAGTCGTGCTGGCCGCCGACCGCCCTCTCGATCCAATCGAGAACCCGGAGGCCACGCGGGAGACGTTGCGCGCCATGGCGGAAGCGGGCACGACGATCGTCTCCGCGCGGTTCGTCCACCGGTCGCTCGAGCACTACCTCGAGCAGATCCACGCCCTCGCGGAACTGCACCGCGAAGAAAGGTGACCATGACCGAGGATGCCACGCCGCTTTTGACGCCGCTGACCACCGACGAGTGGGGCGACGACGAGTACGCCGCCGTCGGCGCGCTGATGGGGATACCGGGCGGCGACGTGCCGCGGGCCGGTTCTGGAGAGCCCCGGGACCCACTCAATTTCGACATCATCGGGGTACTGGCCCGGCATCCGAAGATGTCGCAGAAGTTCCTTGCCTACAACGCCTTTCTGCTGCAACGCGGTGAGCTGTCCCTGCGCCTGCGCGAATTGGCGGTGCTGCGGCTGGCGCATGCGCGCCGCTCGTCGTTCTTCTGGGGTGAGCATGTCAAGGTCGCCAAGGCCGGCGGCTTGTCCGACGACGACATCGCCCGGATCACCCGCGGTAACACCGAATTCGACGGGGTGGACCGGCTGGTACTCGAGGCCACCGACGAGCTCCTCGCCGACGGCCGCGCGGCACCGGCCACATGGCGTCGTCTCGTCGACGAACTCGGCACGCATCAGGCGATGGAGCTGATCTTCGTCGTCGGCACGTACGCCATGCTCGCGATGGCCTGTGACACATGGCAGCTCACCCCGCCGCCGGGCAGCGCCTCGCTTCCGGACTAGCAGTCGTCGGGATCGGGCGCGGTCCCGTCCTCGTCGGTGCGTGCCCGCCCGCGCCAGCTCCGGACGCCCCGGTGCGCGGCGAACGCGCCGGCGACCGCGGTGATGCACCACACCGCGATCGCCGCGTATGTCAACGGTGAGGACAAGTCCGAAATCGACGCTCCCAGTGCGGTGTACACGAAGGCGCGCGGGACTGACCCGATGAAAGCGCCGACGGCCATCTGCCACAACGGAACTCCGAACGCGCCGAAGGCATAGGAGGCGAGCGCGTCGGAGATGCCCGGAACGAAGCGTTGGCCGACGACGGCCCACAGCCCGCCGCGCGCGATGAGGCCGTCGAGCCGGGCCGCCCGGTCCTCGCCGAGTAGAGCCCGTGCACTGTCGCGTCCGGCGCGCCTGCCGACCAGGCTGGTGACGCAGGCGGTGGTGACCGTCGCGCCAAGGGTGGCGAACGTGCCGACCAGCGGACCGAACAGCACGCCGCTTGCGGCCGCGAGGATCGGACCGGGGACGAACAACGCGCCGAGCAGGCCCGACACCACGACGTAGACCAACGGCGCGATGGGGCCGGTGGACGCCACGGTGCGACGGACGTGCTCGACGTCGATCACCCCGGTCACCGCGACCAGATAGAACATGCCGAGCAGGAACGCGGCGAACAACACCAGCCGGAGGATGTGTCGCCGACGTGTGGTGGGGCGGTCGCTGAGCGTCATGTCCAGGCAATCTTGCCGCACGCGCGGTTTGGCCCTTCTCTCACCAACGGCATGGATGTACCATTTGGTACATGATTACCGAGTGTGCTGCCGAGATCGACGCACCGGCCGCTGCCGTATGGGACGTATTCAGTGATGTCGAGCGTTGGCCGGAGTGGACGGCCTCGGTGACCCGTCTCACGGCGCTCGACACCCGAGAAGTGGTGGTGGGCAACCGATTCGAGATCAAGCAACCGCGCATGCCGAAGCTGGTCTGGGAGGTCACCGAAGTGACCCCCGGAGCGTCGTGGACCTGGGTGCAGCGTTCGCCGGGCGGGCTGACGGTGGCCCGGCACGACGTGATCCCGGTCGGAGCCGATCGGACCCGCATCCACCAACGACTCGAACAACGCGGGCCCATCGGGGCTCTTGTCGGCCTGCTGATGCGGTCGATGACCAGGCGTTACCTCGACCTCGAGGCCGAGGGGTTGAAGGCGCGCTGCGAGCATCTGCATCGGCTCGATGGCCCGACCCCCTGACCTCGAGCGTCGCAAGGAACTGCTGGACGACCTCGTTGCGGAAGTCGCACGCAACGGCATCGGTGACCGCCCGCTTCGTGAGCTGGCGGCCGCGGTCGGCACCAGCCACCGCATGCTGCTGCATCACTTCGGGTCACGCGACGAACTTCTGCTGGCGATCGTCGGTGACGTGGAGCGACGCCAGATGGTGACCACCCGGCAGCTGCCCGCCGATCCCGCCGAGGCCGTGGCGGCGATGTGGGCGAACCTGCGGCGACCCGACCTACGCCCCTTCGAGCGGCTGTTCTTCGAGTGCTACGCGCGGGGCGCACAGGGCGAGCAACCGTTCGCGCAGATGCTGCCCGGCGCGGTCGTGGACTGGCTCGCCCACCTGAGCGGAGCGGACGATCCCGCGATGATGCGGCTGGGCCTGGCCGTGGCCCGCGGCCTACTGCTGGACCTTGTCGCCACCGAGGATCTCGACGGCGTCGACGCCGCGGCCGCCGCGTTCGCCGACCTCATCCGTGCGCGCCGGCGTTGAGGTTCAGTCCTCGCTGCTTCGGCGCTCGCCGATGAACGCCAGCAGCCGGGGATCGTCGGAGGTGAAGACGTCGACCTCCTCGCCGCCGTCGCAGCGCAGCAGCGCGACGGTCACGCTGCCTTCCCGTCGCGTCCGCACCTCCCAGATCGCGCCCGAATCCTGCCAACGCTGCAGATCCGCCACTCGGTCAACCGGCATGCCTCTACCATCTCACCGCATGGGTGGCCGCCCAAGTGTCCCAAGTGTCGATGTCGCGCGGGTCTACGACCCGCCGGGTGAGCGGGACGGCGTCCGGGTCCTGGTGGACCGGTTGTGGCCGAGGGGTTTCCGCAAGGACGATCCGCGGGTCGGCCGGTGGCTGCCGTCGGTCGCGCCGTCGACCGAGCTGCGGCGCTGGTATTCGCACCAACCCGAACGGTTCGACGAGTTCGTCGCCCGCTACACCGCCGAACTTCAGACCGAAGCCGGTGCGCAGGCGCTGGACGAACTTCGCGCCTTGCTGGCGCAAGGGCCTGTGACGCTGGTGACCGCCACCCGTGACGTCGGGCTGAGCAATGCCGCGGTCCTACGGGACCTGCTGATGCGGCAGGCGTGAGACGATCGCCCCATGCTGCCGGAGCCCTCGCGATGACCGTCGTTCTCGCCATTCGTTGCGCCGACGGGGTCGTGGTGGCCTCGGACTCGCAGATCACCGATCCCGAGCGGGGGCTGAGCTATCCGGCCCAGAAGCTGCACCCCCTCGGCGACCACGCCGCGTGGGGCGGCAGCGGTTCGCGTGCGGTGCTCTACGACCTCGAGCAGATCTTCGACAACGAACCGGACGCGATCGTGGAGGCTCCCGACATCGGCCACGCGCTGCAGGGTCGCGTCCTGCCGGTGCTCAAGCATCACTACGAGAACTTCATCGAGGACGTTCCCGCCGGGAAGCCGGGCGCCACCCCGGCGACCTACGTCCTGGCGGCGGGCTACGCGAACGGGAAGCCGTTCATCGTCGACATCGATCCGCACGGCCTCATCGGCCACTACGAGGAGATCGGCTTCCACGCGGTGGGCAGCGGATCGCCGATGGCCCAGCAGGCCCACGCGCTGCTCGCGCACTTCGGGATGACCGAACGCGGCGTCGACTACGGCGTGGTGGCCGCGCTGCGGGTGCTCGACGCGTTGGACACGTCGTCACCCAGCGTCGGTGCGCCGATGGACATCTGCCGGATCACACCCGACGGGGCCCGGCATCTCGACGAGGAGGCGGTCGCCGAGGTCCGACGCAATGTGGAGCGGTGGACCGAACTCGAACAGAAGGCGCTCGACGACCTGTTCGCATGACGGGCACCAGCGTCGGGGGAGGAAGGTAAGTCTTGCCTTAGTCGGTCCGGTAGGCTCGGCGGGCGATGACCGAGATCGACGATGCACCCTCGCCGGTACTTCCGCGGGAGCTGACGGACATTACCGATGCGGTGCGTGAGGTCGCGGCACCGCCCACGCCGGTCCTCGCCGAGCCGTATCTCATCCGGTTGGCCGATCCGGATGCGGACGCGGAGATGGTGTCGGAATGGATGAACCGCCCTCACTTGGTCGAGGCGTGGGAGTACGACTGGCCACCGCAGCGGTGGCACCGGTATCTGAGCGCCCAGCTGGCGGGTGAATACTCCCGGCCGTTCGTCGGTTTCTTCCGCGGCCAGCCGTTCGTCTACATCGAGCTGTACCGGGCCGCCAAGGATTCGATCGCGCCGCGGTACGACGCGGACCCTCACGACATCGGGATGCACGCGGCGATCGCCGAGCTGCGGTTCGTCAACCGCGGCATCGCGCCGATCCTGTTGCCGCGCTTGACCGCCAACATCTTCGAGCTCGATCCGCAGTGCCGTCGCATCATGTTCGACCCGGACCACAGGAACAAGGGCGCGCGCGATGTCTGCGAACACGCCGGCTGTACATTCCTGGGCGAGCACGACATGTCGAACCGGCGGATGGCGCTGTACGCGCTGCCGCGCACGCCCGCCGACGCGCCGTAGCGTTCAGGGCAGCTGGTTGAACTCCGCGTAACCGTCGTGGTCGGGCTTCATGCCTGCGGCGACCAGCTCCCACAGCACCTCGTCGGTGCCTCCACCGACGCGGGCCAGTTTCATGTCACGCCACCATCTTCCGAGCGGCGTCTCGTCGACGAGGTAGCCGGACCCGCCGAAAAGGTGCATGCATTCGTTCATCACCTCTTCACCGAGGCGGGCGGCGTTGGCCTTCATCGCGGCGGCGGTGCGAAGGTCGAGCTTGCCGGTCGCGGCGATGCCGTCCAGCGCATACCGCAGCATGTCGACACGCGCCTGCAGATCGGCCATCCGCAGTCGCAGCGCCTGGTGCTCCCACAGCGAGCTGCCGAATTGGCGGCGAACCATCATGCGCGCCTGGGTGATTCCAAGGACGCGCTGCGCCGAGGTGGACACCAGGCCCGCCACCGACATGCGTTCCTGCGCCAACCCCCAGGAGATTGCCGCCAGGCCGATACCCGCGCGCGCCACCAGTGCGTCGGCGGGCACCCACGTGTCGATGTGCACTGCGGCGGTGTCGAGGGGGCCGGCGCCGACCTTGCGATAAGGCGTCTGAATCTCACATTGCGCGAGCGGAACCGCGATGACGACGACGCTGCCGTGCTTGCTGTTCGGATCGTGGTCGACGTTGCGGGCCACACACATGACATGGTCGGCGATGGGGGACAGCGAGACGAACTTCTTGACGCCCTTGACCTCGAAACCGCTGCGTGCAGAACGGACTTCGGTGCCGACGATCTGCAGGTCGGATCCGCCGGACTGTTCGGAGGCGCCGATGCAGAGCACGGCCTCGCCCCGAATCGCCTGCTCGGCGATCTCCTTCAGGTAATCCGACTTGCCGAACCGGCGCAGGATCGCGATCGCCGAGTCGTGCAGGCCCACCCCGACCCCGATGCCTGCTGAGCCCAGCCGGCCGAGCTTGCGGGCCAGCTCGATCACCTTGGCCACATCGGGGTGCTGTTGTCCTGGTGGCCATTTGGCGGCGAAGACACCGGACTCACCCAGATACTCGATGAGCTTGCGCGGAAACCGCTCCGTCTCCTCGGCTTCTGCAGTCCAGGCGGTGATCCGGTCGTCGAAGACCCGGTCGAGCAGGTCGCGGTAGTCCTCGAGCGCCGGTGCGTCGGGCGCTTCGGCGGTGGCCGTCATCGGCTCGCTCCCTCCAGGGTCCGCTTCACTTCGAGGCGGCGCAGCTTGCCCGACGACGTGCGGGGCAGCGCACCGGGTTTGAGGAACACCACGTCGGCGGGCACCACACCGCAGTGCGACGCCACACGCGAAACGATTTCGCTGCGCGCGGCGGGCTCGTTGTCGCCCTTGAACTCCGCCGCGATCACGAGCCCGGGGCGCGCCGACGTCTCTCCCGTTCCGACCGCGACGACGCAGCCGTCGCGGACGCCGTCGATTTCGCCTGCGATGCGCTCGATCTCGTTGGGGAAGACGTTACGGCCCGCGACGGTGATGAGTTCCTTCGCGCGGCCGCAGACCACGAGGCCGTCGTCGGTGAGGTAGCCGAGATCACCGGTGGGCAGCCACGCGTTCCGGTCGATAGGGGCTTCGCCGACGTATCCGTTCATCAGCGAGGTGCCGCGGACCTCGACCTCACCGACCTCGCGACCGGTCACCTCGGTGGTGTGCTCCACGTCGGTGTTGATCCGGATCTCCATGCCAGGGATCGCGTGGCCGAGGACGGCGAAGCGGCGGTTCGTCTCGCTGCCATCGGTGATCACCTGCACATCGTCGACCCGCAGCCCGGTGAACGGCACGGGAACACTGACCGCACAAGTGGATTCGGCCAGCCCATAAGACGGGGCCAGCGAGTTGGGGTTGAACCCGAACCGGGCCATTCCTTCGGAGAAGCGTTGGTAGCCGACGCAGTCGACCGGCTCTCCACCGTTGAGGGTGAAACCGAGGTGGCTGAGATCCAAGCCCTTCAGGTTGCTCGCGTACTTGCCGATCAGGTTGAACGCCATGTTCGGCGCCGCGGTCATCGTGGCCTTGCTCTCCATGAGCCACTTGAGCCAGTTGAACGGGGACGCGGCGAACGCCGACGTGGGGGCCTGCCACAGGTCCGCCCCGCCGAGCGTGGCCGTCAGGAGGAAGGCCAGACCCATGTCGTGGTAGATCGGCAGCCAGCTGTGCAGCCGGGACTTCTCGTCGACGTTGACCCGCTCGATCAACCCCCGCAGGTTGGCCAGCGAGGCCGCCGGCGAAATCTGCGCGGTGCGAGGCGTTCCCGTCGATCCCGCGGTGCCCTGCAGAATTGCGACGTCCGCGGAGGCCGGGCCACGAAACGTCGTGGAGCGGCGTGAATGCCCGACCTCGGAAAGGTCGTGTACGGCGATCGTGTCGGAATGCTTGCGCAGCAGCGCCAGTTCGGTGCCGTGGCTGAACATGGTCGTCACTCCGATCGAGCGAAACCGGTCCAGCGTGGTCTGCGCCCACTGGTCGGGGTCGGCGCGGCGGATGGGTCCGGGCAGGATCGACAGGCCGGCACCGGCGAAGACCGCGCCGGGGATGGCCGCGATGAACTCGACCGTGGGATCCCCGATCAGGCCGACGGCGGTGGCCTGATCGTCGGTGATCCGGTCGGCCACGTTCTCGGCCCGCGCGTGGATTTCGGGCCACGGATGTCGCGCCCATTGGCCGGATTCGGTGTCGATTACGTGCAGACTGGTCGAGGTCCCCGACATCGCCGACGACAGGGCTGCAGCCAGCTCGGTCACGAGTTCGTAGGTGCCGCAGCCGTTTTGGCCAGGATGGCCGCTTCCAGATCGCCGACGGTGTCGCAGCTCAGGAGGTCCTCTTCGCTCAGTGCAACGCCCAACCGATCCTCGATGGCGACCATCCCCACGGCGAAGGCGACCGAGTCGAGACCGACGTCGTCGATCAAGCGGGAATCGCGGGTGACTCGTCGGACGTCGACGTTCATATCGTCGCGCAGGATCTCGGCGAGCGCGACGCTCACGGCTTCTGGAGTAGACGGGTTCACGGCGAGCGACGGTACTACGTCTAATCAGGTAAGGCTAGGCTTACCCCGGCGTGGATCAGGGGTAGCGGGCCAGTTGTAGGTTTCCGCGGCGTTCGCCGCCGTCGATGGCCACCAGCGCAGGAACCAACTCGCTGGTGACCAGCCCGTCTTCGGCGGTCAGCTCGTCGACGATGTCGAAGGCGGCCGCGATTCTGGCGGGGCTGTCGACGACGATCGTGGTGACGGGCACCTGCCGGGCGGCCTGGATCAGCCGGTCGCCGTGCGGCTTCTGCCCGCCGCGGAATCCCCAGATCCCGCGGAGCACGGTCGCGCCGCTGCTCGCCTCCACCTCGTGGAGCCGGCGCACGAGGGCACGGTGGATCGGGACGCGGTCGTGCAGGGTCGCCTCCGACGTGTAGATCATCAGCTTCTGCCACAGCGCACGTCCCGCCGCGTCGGTCTGCGGTAGCGCGGGCGGGCGGCCGAGCAGCCGGCCGCTGCGCTTGCACACCTGGACGCGCTCGACCGTGTAGAGAGGAGTGGCCAACTCTCGTTCGAGATACTCGATCGCTCGTTGCGCCTGTGCCGCCTCGCCGGTGGCGATGATCATCTCGGGTACGTCGACGTTCCTGCTGAAGAACCGGGCCCGCTTGCGCAGACCGTGGCAGGTGCCGTCCACGCCGAGAAGCACCGTGGCGCCGAAGAATCCGAGTTCGTACAGCGTGTCGCAGATCGACCGGTGCGCGGGTCGGCCGCCGATGCGGTCCTGGCGGCCGACGTAGACGGTCAGCTTCGTGGTCTCCGGGAGCGCCGCGGCGTCGGCGCCGCCGGTGAGCCGGGCCCGCTCCAGGGTGATGAGACCGCGATGCGTCATCGCCGCCACCCGGTCGGCGAGCGGGGCGACTTTGTCGGTGACGTCCACGGCCGCAATCGCGATCGGCGGGTCCTCGGACATGCTCAGCGTCCGGTCGGTGCGCACCTGGTGGCGCGGTCCGAACCCGGCGATGCCGCGCAGCACGGCGCTGGTCGCCAGGCCGGCCTCGGTGTAAAGGTCCAGCAGCGCGTCGGCGAGGAAGCGGTCCTCGATGCGTTGGCGCTCGCCGAAATAGGTGGTCATCTTGAGGTAGTCGACGCTCACAGGTTCCCCCCGCACCAGATGCCGAAGGCCGCCGCCGCGACGCCGAGCGCCACGCTGACGACGATGTTGGCCGCCGCGGGCAGGCCCTGGCGCTCTTCGCCGATGCGCTGGGTTTCCAGCATCCAGGTGGAGAACGTCGTATAGGAGCCGATCAGTGCCGTGCCGAACAGCAGCGCGAGATGGGGGCTCAGCGCGAGGCTGGACAGCAGGCCCAGGATCACCGCACCGCTCACGTTGACCACCAGCGTGCCGTACGGGAACACGCCGCCCACCCGTGCCGACACGGTGCGGTCGACGACGAAACGCAGCACCGCGCCCACACCGCCCAGCACGACGACGCCCGCCCACACCGCGATGGTCATCCGCGCACCCGAACCCGCCGCACCAGCGCGGTCGCGGTGTAGACGGCGATCAAGCCCGCGATGACGCTGGCGGTCAGGTATCCGGCCGCCAGCCCGTAGTTGCGGTGCTCGAGCATCCTGACGATCTCGACCTGCATGGTGGAGAACGTGGTCAATCCGCCACACAGCCCGGTGCCGACCATCGGCCGACGGTAGCTCGACAACGGAAGCCGCTCGAGTAGCCGAGTGGTGAAGTAGCCGAGCAGGAATGCGCCGACGATGTTCACGCCGAAGGTCGGCCAGGGCCACTGCCCGGGTTCGGGAGCCAACAGGGTCTCGATCGCCGCGCGGGCGAGGGTGCCCAGCGCGCCGCCCACGAACACGGCGAGCAATTCGCGGCCGTCGTATCCAAGCACAGCCAAAGTATGGCGGTACCGACACGCGTCGCATGACCGCAAGGAGCAGAATCGGGTGCATGGCGCCCAACCCCCGAGCCGGTCAGCCGGCGCAGCCCGAGGATCTCATCGACATCGCTTCCGTGGTGACGGCGTACTACACCCGAGAGCCCGACCCCGACAACGTCGACCAGCAGGTCGTGTTCGGCACATCGGGGCATCGTGGTTCCAGCCTGGACGCGGCGTTCAACGAGGCGCACATCGTGGCCACCACGCAGGCCATCGTCGAGTACCGGGCCGCGCAGGGCACCACGGGGCCGCTGTTCATCGGTCGCGACACCCACGCGCTGTCCGAGCCCGCATGGGCGTCGGCGCTGGAGGTGCTGGCCGCCAATGACGTTGTGGCGATGATCGATTCGGCGGATCGCTATACGCCGACGCCGGCGGTCAGCCACGCCATCCTGACGTTCAACCGGGGCCGTGAGGGCGATCTGGCCGACGGTATCGTCGTCACGCCGTCGCACAATCCGCCGCGCGACGGTGGGTTCAAGTACAACCCGCCCAACGGCGGTCCCGCGGACACCGACGCCACGGGTGCGATCGCCAAGCGGGCCAACGAGCTGTTGCGCGACGGGCTCAAGGGCGTCAAACGGGTGCCGCTGGCGCGGGCGCTGCAGACCGCACAGCGCCACGACTACCTCGACGCCTACGTCGCCGATCTGCCCAACGTGGTGGACCTGCACGCGATCAGCGCCGAGAAGATCCGCATCGGCGCCGATCCGCTCGGCGGTGCGAGCGTCGACTACTGGGGCGCCATCGCCGAACGCCACAACCTCGAACTCACGGTGGTCAACCCGCTCGTCGACGCGACGTGGCGGTTCATGACGCTGGACACCGACGGCAAGATCCGGATGGACTGCAGCTCGCCGAACGCGATGGCCGGCCTGCTTCGGGCGATGAGCGACGACCCCGACGCCTACCAAATCGCCACCGGAAACGACGCGGACTCCGACCGGCACGGAATCGTCACGCCCGACGCGGGACTGCTCAATCCCAACCACTACCTGGCCGTGGCGATCGACTACCTGTACTCGAACCGGCCGTCGTGGCCGGGCTCGACCGCGGTGGGTAAGACGGCGGTCAGCTCGTCGATCATCGACCGCGTGGTCGCCGGGCTCGGGCGCAAGCTGGTCGAGGTGCCGGTCGGGTTCAAGTGGTTCGTCGACGGATTACTCAGTGGGACAATCGGTTTCGGCGGTGAGGAGAGTGCCGGGGCGTCGTTCCTGCGGCAGGACGGGTCGGTGTGGACGACGGACAAGGACGGCATCATCCTGGCGCTGCTGGCGTCGGAGATCTTGGCGGTGACGGGTGAGACGCCGTCGCAGCGCTACGCAAAGCTGGCCGAAAAGTACGGCGCGCCAACGTATGCCCGCGTCGACGCGCCCGCAGACCGTGAGCAGAAGGCGCGGTTGAGCAAGCTGTCGGCCGAGGAGGTCTCGGCGACCGAGCTGGCGGGTGAGCCGATCACGGCGAAGCTGACGACGGCGCCGGGCAACGGCGCGCCGTTGGGTGGATTGAAGGTCACGACGGAGAACGCCTGGTTCGCCGCGCGGCCGTCGGGCACCGAGGACGTCTACAAGATCTACGCCGAGTCGTTCAAGGGTCCGGAGCACCTGGCGGAGGTGCAAGAAGCGGCGCGTGAGGTGGTCAATAAGGTCATCGGGTGAGCTCTGAACCGGAGGGCGACTGTCCGAGCGAGCCCGATCGGGCGGTGAGCCAGCCGAAGCTGCCGCGCGAGGTCTGGCTGCTGGTCGGCGCGAATGTCGTGGTGGCGCTGGGTTATGGCGTGGTGGCACCCGTGCTGCCGCAGTATGCGCGTCACTTCGGGGTGAGCATCAGCGCGGCGACCTTCGTCATCACGGCGTTCGCGTTGATGCGCCTGATCGCCGCGCCGCCGGCCGGGCTGCTCGTGCAGCGGCTCGGGGAGCGCCGGGTGTACATCAGCGGTTTGATCATCGTGGCGTTGTCGACCGGGGCGTGCGCGTTCGCGCAGACGTACTGGCAGCTGCTGGTGTTCCGCTCGCTGGGCGGGCTGGGCTCGGCGATGTTCACGGTGTCATCGCTGGGGTTGATGATCCGGATCTCGCCGGAGAACGCGCGCGGCAGGGTGGCGGGCATGTTCTCGACCGGATTTCTGGTCGGTTCGGTCGGAGGCCCGGTGCTGGGCAGCCTCACGGCTGGTCTCGGCCTGGCGGCGCCGTTCGTGATCTACGGGGCGGCGCTGATGGTCGCTGCGGGTGTCGTTTTCGTCAGCCTGCGGGGGAGCACGCTTGCGGCGCCTTCGGAGGCGGTGGACGCGGCGGTTTCGGTGCGACAGGTGCTGCGCCACCGGGCCTACCGGGCGGCGTTGTTCTCGAACTTCAGCACGGGGTGGGCGGCGTTCGGGTTGCGGATCGCGCTGGTGCCGCTGTTCGTGGTGGAGGGGCTCGGTTACAGCGCGGGAGCGGCCGGGCTGGCGCTGGCGACGTTCGCGATTGGCAACGTGTCCGTGGTCATTCCGAGCGGTTATCTGTCCGACCGGATTGGCCGGCGCAAGTTGCTGATCGTCGGGCTCACCGTGTCGGCGGCGTCGACGATTCTGGTCGGCTACACGACGTCGTTGCCGATCTTTCTCGTCGCGGCGTATGTCACGGGTGCGGCGACGGGCATTTTCGTGTCACCGCAGCAGGCCGCGGTGGCCGACATCGTCGGGAACAAGGCGCGCGGTGGCACCGCCGTCGCGACGTTCCAGATGATGGCGGACCTGGGTTCGATCATCGGATCGCTGGTGGTGGGGCAGATCGCCGAGCGCGCGTCGTTCGGATGGGCGTTCCTGGTCAGCGGCGTGATACTGGCGGTCGCGGCGCTCATTTGGGTCTTCGCGCCCGAGACCCGGGGCCGACCCGCCGAGCACACGCCGGTGCGCGCAATCGGGCCCGAAGCCGGTGGAGAGGTGCCGTAACCAGCGATTTTGAGCGCTTCCCGCAGGTGGTGTAACTTCGATGGGCACGACTTCAGGGGCTATGGCGCAGCTGGTAGCGCACCACACTGGCAGTGTGGGGGTCAGGGGTTCGAGTCCCCTTAGCTCCACTCCTTCGAAGCCCGCTTCGACCATCGGTCGGGGCGGGTTTCTGGTTTCTTGGCGGCCGTGGGCAGGCCCGATGCCGGCGCCGTCGAACTATCCGCGCGCGTGTCGGGATCTCGTGGCGCGGTCAGGCGGCTTGGTCTCCTGGAGGTGAGGGCCCGCCGGGCTCGCTGGCTTCGCGGGGTGTTGGCGCTTCGCCTGGTTCGGTTTCGGCGGCCGGGTCCTCGTCGGCCGGCACCGCGGGGTCCTTGGCCGTGTCGTCATCCAGGGGTTTGTCGTCGGGTTGGAGGAGGCGTTCGGGGCGGTGGTAGTAGTTGGTTCGGGCTTGGCCGGTGTCGAGGTCGGGTGGGGGGAGCCATTCG
>NZ_LZSQ01000063.1 GCF_001665535.1 Mycobacterium sp. 852002-51961_SCH5331710 | reverse complement strand
AGGTAGTGGTTGGCGTGAGCGGCGAGTCGGATGACGTCGGTGATCGGCATGACGGTGCCTCCGCCGGTGGTGCCGACTCCGGCGCGTGACTGCAGGTCTTGCAGGGTGGTGCGGATGATGATCGACACCGGTAGCCCGTTGAGTCGGCCGAGGTGTCCGCTCATCAATGCGATGCGCCCGACGGCGAGCAGTGCGTCGTGTTGGCGCTGGGCCAGGGTGCGGTGGTCGGTGTCGATTTGGGCTTGGGTCGGGGTGCCCGAGGTGCATGGTTCGGGGTCGTCGGGGTTGCACATGCCCGGGGCGGCGTATTTGGCGAAGATTGCTTCCCACACTGCCCACGCTTCGGGGGTGAGCGTGGCGCGTAGTTCCACCATTCCGTCGGGGCTTTGTTTGGACTTGGTGATGCCGCGTTTGCGGGCGCGGTCGGTGTCGGTGGGCTCGGGGCCGTCTTGGTCGAGCAGAAACAGTGTGAGGTCGGCGGTGTCGGTGAGTTCTTTGGGCCCGACTTTGACTGCGGTGCGGACCAGGTCGAGTTCGAATTGCTCGCGGGTGGGCGCGTCTACCCAGCTGGGCAGTTTGGTGATCGATTTGCGGATGACCTCGACATGGTCGGTGTTGATCAGCCCCGAAGATTGGGCAGCGGCGGTGGCGGGCAGGGCCGGTGGCAGCGACGGCCCGGTCACCGCCTGGCGCGGGGCCAGCAGCTCGGCCTCGGTCAACCGTCGATGCGCCTCGCTCGTCGAGATCCGGTAGCGCACCCGCAG
>NZ_LZSQ01000062.1 GCF_001665535.1 Mycobacterium sp. 852002-51961_SCH5331710 | reverse complement strand
CGGGGTTCCGGTGGTGCCGGATGTCAGCAGGATGATGTCGCTCTTGCGTTCGGCGGCCGCGGGCCGCTTGCCGAGGTTGGACTCGATGAGCCGATCGAGCGTCACACCGTCGGCGGCTTCATCGGTCCAGGCGAGAATGCGCGTGGCGTCGGGTTTGTCGGCCATGGCCCGCTCGACGATCTCGGAGAACTCCTCGTCGTAGATGACGATGTCGGCGCCTTCGCGATCGACCACCTCGGCAAGCGGCCCGCGGCCGCCGAACGCAAGAGCGACATCATCCTGCTGACATCCGGCACCACCGGAACCCCGAAGGGCGCCAAACGCGGCGAAGGCAGCGG
Source organism: Mycobacterium sp. 852002-51961_SCH5331710 (assembly GCF_001665535.1). Lineage (GTDB taxonomy): Bacteria > Actinomycetota > Actinomycetes > Mycobacteriales > Mycobacteriaceae > Mycobacterium. The sequence goes on along the minus strand of NZ_LZSQ01000062.1, from coordinate 17,954 downwards.
CGGCGCAGGTGATCTCAAGGCGGTGCTCGACCGAACGCCCTGGCGCACCGAGGAGGCGACCGTCATCGTCGCACCGATGTTTCACGCGTGGGGGTTCTCGCAGCTGTTGTTCGCCGCGCTGTTGGCCTGCACCATCGTCACGCGCCGCAAGTTCGACCCCGAGGCGACGCTGGAGTTGGTGGACCGGCACAAGGCGACCGGCCTCTGCGTGGTGCCGGTGATGTTCGACCGGATCATGGACCTTCCCGACGACGTCTTGAACCGCTACAGCGGCAAGTCGCTGCGCTTCGCGACCGCGTCGGGTTCGCGGATGCGTCCCGATGTGGTCATCAAGTTCATGGACCGGTTCGGTGACGTGATCTACAACAATTACAACGCGACCGAGGCGGGGATGATCGCCACCGCCACTCCGACCGACCTGCGGGCGGCGCCGGACACGGCCGGAACACCCGCCGACGGCACCGAGATCCGTATCTACGACGCGGATTTCAAAGAGCTCCCCGCCGGTGAGACCGGGCAGATCTTCGTCCGCAGCGGCACGTTGTTCGACGGGTACACTTCCGGGAAGACGAAGGACTTCCACGACGGGTTCATGGCTTCGGGAGACGTCGGCTATCTGGACGAAGCCGGGCGGTTGTTCGTGGTCGGCCGCGACGACGAAATGATCGTCTCGGGTGGAGAGAACGTCTATCCGATCGAGGTCGAGAAGACGTTGGCCCGCCACTCCGACGTCAAGGAAGCTGTGGTGCTGGGCGTCGACGACGAGCAGTACGGGCAGCGTCTCGTCGCCTTCGTCGTGCTGAACGACGGCGGGAGCGCCACGCCCGACGACCTCAAACAACACGTCCGCGACAACCTCGCCAATTACAAGGTCCCGCGGCAGATCACCGTCCTCGACGAGTTGCCGCGCGGCAGCACAGGCAAGGTGGTGCGCAAGGATCTGCTCGGTCTGGTCGACTAACGGGCGGCGGTCGCCGGGCCCATCGCGGTGCTGACCACCGACAGCGCGGGAAGCCCTGCCGCGGACCGTATTTCGTCGAGTCCGTGCACCATCGCGTCGGTGGCTTCGTGGATGTCGTGGAAGGTCCGGTCATCGGACAGGATCGAGATGTCGACCTGGTCGACGTAGCTCCACACCGTCATGTTGAATGCGCTGCCTGCCGAGAGCACACCGATCGAGTAGATCTCGCTCACCGGTGCGCCGCCGATGTGGCCGCGACGGCGTGGTCCCGGCACGCTCGACACCGCGACGTTCATCAACGGGTTGTGCTTGGCGCGTTGGCTCTGCCATCGCAGCAGCGGCGGTGTCAGCGGGGGAGGGAGGTATTCCATCAGCTGGCCCTGCAGCTTGGGGCCGAGGAGTTCGTAGTTCTCCTTGGCCTGCGTGGTCGCCAACGACGTCAACCGGACCCGCTCCAGCGGGTCGTCGATGTGTACCGGCAGCGAGACCGACAGGCCGCCGATCTCGTTGCCGGTGATCCGATCCGGTGACAGGTCCGTGCTCACCGGGACCGACGCCATCAACGGGCGGTCCGCGCGCCCGTCGTAGCGCAGCAGGAGTTCGCGCAGCCCGCCCGCCGCGGTGGCCAGCACGATGTCGTTGAACGTCACCCCGACGTGTTTGGCCGTCTCCTTGACCTCGGCCAGCGACAGCGATGCCGTGGCGAACGTGCGCCCCGGCGAGACGACGTGGTTGAGGAAGGTCGGCGGGGTGCGGAACATCTTCGCCAGGTCCGGATGAGCCGCGCGCTGTTTGGCGCGACGCCGCAGCTTGGTGAAACCCCGAACCGCATCACGCGTCAGCCCCGGCAGCGCGGCGACGTTCGCGGCGTGGTCACGCATGGCGGCCTTCACCAGCTCGGACCGGTTCGGCGGCTGACAGGTGGCGTACTCCTCGCGCTCGTCGTTCGTGCCGTCGGCGAGATCCATCAGCCGCGCAAGCAGATTCGCCGACGCCACACCGTCGGCCAGGGTGTGGTGCACCTTGCCGATCAGCGCGAAGCGGTCGTCGGCCATCCCCTCCGCGAAGTGGAACTCCCACAGCGGGCGGCTGCGGTCGAGCGGGGTGCTGGCAATCCGGCCGATGACCTCGTCGAGTTCACGCCGCCCGCCCGGGCTCGGCACGGGGACACGCCGCAGGTGGTAGTCGAGGTCGACCGGGCAGTCCTCGAGCCACATGGGGTGATGCAACTTCCCGGGGATGTCCACGAGCCGGTACCGCAACGGATCGAGCAGGTGCAGCCGCCGCGCTATTGTCCGCCGGAAGTGGTCGAAGGTGAACTCGCCGTCGAAGTCGGCGGCGTTGATGACCGCGACCTTCAGCGTGTGCGTGTGGAGGTTGGGCGTCTCGCTGTACAGCAGCATGGCGTCCATACCGTTGAGTCGCTTCACATCCCCACCCCTGCGGACCGTCGGTGTCCAAGGGCTCCATCGAACCACCCGGACGACCATGATCGGGGGGTTTCGGTCAGCAGGAACGCAGCGCACGGTCCCTGACTATTGTTAGGTGGCCGAACGATTGGAGTGTCGATGAGGGCCATCGTGTGTCGGGAATACTGCCAGCCCGAGGATCTCGCGCTCGACGACCTTCCCGACCCGGCACCGCAACCCGGTCAGGTCGTCATCAGGGTGCGCGCCGCCGCGGTGAACTATCCGGACGTGTTGCTGATCGGCGGCAACTATCAGGTCAAGGTGCCGCCTCCCTTCAGCCCCGGCAGCGAGATGGCAGGGGATGTCATCGCAGTGGGTGACGGCGTCGACGTCCCTGTCGGTGCTCGGGTGACGGCGACGACGTTCGTCGGCGCTTTTGCCGAGCAGGCGGTGGTCGACGCGCGGTCGGTGTCGCCGATCCCGGACGGGGTCGACTACGCCGAGGCCGCCGCGTTCGGCGTCACGTATCGGACCGCGTACTACACGCTACGGACGGTCGCTCCGGTGCAGACGGGTGACTGGGTGGTCGTGCTCGGTGCCGCCGGCGGTGTCGGTCTCGCCGCGGTCGACATCGCGACGCTCCTCGGGGGCAGGGCGTTGGCCGTCGCATCCGGACAGGAGAAACTCGAGCTGTGTCGCGAGCGCGGCGCTGAGGCGGTTGTCGACTACGACCGCGAAGATCTGCGGGCGCGTCTCAAGGAGATCACCGGCGAGGCCGGCGCCCAGATCGTCGTCGACCCGGTCGGTGGGCCGTACTCCCTGCCCGCCTTGCGCGGCCTCGGCCGGCACGGAACCTTCGTCACGCTCGGTTACGCGGCCGGCGAGATTCCAGCGGTTCCGCTGAATCTGGTTCTGCTGAAGGGCATTACCGTTCGCGGTATGGAGATTCGAACCTTCGCGTCCGACTATCCGGACGAGGTCCTACGCGACGACGAGGAGCTGAACGCGCTGTTCGCTGAGGGCAAGCTCCGTCCGTACATCGGTGCCCGCTTTCCGCTCGACGAGGCCGCGATCGCCCTGCGTCACGTCGCCGAGCGCAAGGCGCAGGGCAAGGTCATCATCGAGATCTAGAGCGTGCGGAAAAGACCGCCGTCGACCAGGATTTGAGCGCCGTTGATGTAACCGGCCGCGTCGCTGGCCAAGAACACACACAGGCCGACCATGTCCTCGGGCACCCCGATGCGCTTCATCGGGTTCATCGCCGCGGCCGCTGCCTGCGCCTCGGGCCCCCATGACTTCGAGATGTCGGTGTCGAACGCGCCCGGCATGACGAGGTTGGCCCGGACCTTCGGAGCCCACGCTCCGGCCAAGGCCAGGGTGAGGGCGTTGAGCCCGGCCTTCGCCATGGCGTAGGGGAGGTCGGCCGTGTCCGGTCGCAGCGCCCCCGCGGTGGTGACGTTGATGATCGACCCGCTGCCGTCGGCGTCGGCCATCCGGGTTCCGAAAAGCGTTGCGAGACGGAAGGGTCCGCGGGCATTGACCGCGTGCACCTTGTCGTAGAGCTCCTGTGTGACCGACGTGAGATCGTCGTACACCGGCGACATGCCGGCGTTGTTGATCAGCACGTCGCATCGTCCGAACGTGTCGTAAACGGTCTCCACCAGCATCTCGGCGTCGTCCCACCGCCCGACGTGGCATCCGACGGGCAGGGCGCGGCGGCCGGTGCTGCGCTCGATCTCGGTGGCGGCCGACTGACAGTTCTCGAGCTTTCGGCTGGCGATCACCACGTCGGCGCCGGCCTCGGCGAAGCCTTGGGCGACTGCCCGCCCGATACCCCGGCTGCCGCCGGTGACGACGACGACCTTGCCGCTCATCTCGAGCAGTTCCGCGAGTCGGGTCACCGATTTCCCATACGGGTCGACGTTTACGGGTTAGTCGAGCGCGGCCAGTGCGGCGCGGGTGTCGAGGTCGATGAACGCCGCCGAATACCGTTGGGCCAAAGCCAAACAGATGTCGGCGCCCTGCCAGGCGTCACCGCCGGAGAGGGTGGCCATCCAGATGGCCAGACCGTGTGCGACCGACGCGCGGTAGCGCAGCCACACCTCCTCGGCCGACGGGAGTTCGGCGGCGGGCAGGGTGAGCGCGTTCCGGTATTCGTCGAGCAGGTCCCGCTCGGCCCGCCTGCGGTCCTCGATCGTCAACGCACCCTGGAGGAAGTAGCCGAGATCGAGCGACCAGTTGCCGCGTCGGGCCATCTGCCAGTCGAGGAACCCGACATCGTCGTTGGGCAGCACGTAGGTGTTGCCGATGTGCGGATCGCCGTGCAGCAGCGTCTGCGGTGAGGTCGTCAGCGTGCCGATGTAGCGGGCCCAGATGTCGACGAAAAGGTCTGTGCCGTTGAGCCCGAGGATCTCGGAGGAGACCGTGTTGCCCAGTCGCTCGCGGGCGATGTCCAGCGGGGCGTACTCGAGGCCTTCGAAGGCGACGAACGGCTCGAGCCAGCTCAGCGCGTGGTTCGTGCTCAGTCGCTCACCCCAGAACTGGCTGTGCATTCGCGCCAGCCCGCGAACTCCGTTGGCGACCTGCTCGACCGTCATCGGCCGGGTGGAGTCGCGGGGGTCCGCGCCGCGTGCGACGACGTCCTCCATGATCATCACGAAGTTCGAGCCGGGCTCGTCGATGAGCGCGGCGTAAACGGTCGGATGGTCCAGCGGCAGCGACACTCCCGAGCTGAAGAGCCGGGGTTCGTGGAAGAGCCCGCTGGTGAGCGCCACGAGTTCGGCGTGGTCGGGGTCGACGGCCTTGGCGAACACCGTCGCCGGCCCGGAGCCCGTCGAGTAGGTCAGCGCCAGGCGCGCCCGGCGGTTGGTGCCGTCGTCGCGCAGCGCGACCGTGACGGCCTCGACGGTGGCGCCCGGGAAGTGATTCCCGAGCGCCGCCGTCATCCAGCTCGGCGTGATCTCGTCCCAGCTGCGCGGAAGCGACAGCTCGGCAGCGGTCATCTACGGGCCCCGACTATTTCAGGCAGCTGCCGCCGTCGACCGGCAGCGTCACGCCGGTGATGTAACGGCTCTCGTCGGAGGCCAGGAACAGCACCGCGTTCGCGATGTCCTCGGGCTCCACCCAGCCGATCGGCAGAGTGTGCATCAGCTGGGCGACGACCTTCATGTCGTCGGGGCCCGGGTTCTCGAGGTCGGGACGGAACAGCTTCATCGTCCCCTCGTTCATGTACAGCGGCGTGTTGACGTTGGTCGGGTGCACGGAGTTGACGCGGATGCTCTGTGCGCCCAGTTCGACCGCGAACGTCCGCATCAGGCCGACCACACCGTGTTTCGCTGCGACGTAGTGGCCCGTGTGCGGGTAGGCCTTCAGACCGCCGACCGAGCTGGTGAGGATGATGGAGCCGCCGCGGCCGCCGGCCAGGATGTGGGGGACACCGGCCTTGACGGTCTTCCAGACGCCACCGAGGTTGACGTCGATCATGTCGGTCCAATCGCCCTCGCTGGTCTTGTCCAGCGTGGCGCCGCCGTTACCGATGCCGGCATTGGCGACGATGATGTCGAGCCTGCCGAGCTGCTCGACACCGGCGTCCACGGCCGACTTGAGCGCATCGAAGTCGCGGACATCGACCTCGGCGGTGTAGATGCGCCGGTTGAGGCCCTTCACCAGATCCGCGGTTTCTGCAAGGTCTTCCGGGGTCGACAGCGGGATCTGCACGCTGTCGATCTGCCTGCAGATGTCGACGGCGATGATGTCGGCGCCTTCCTGGGCCAGTCGCACGGCATGTGCGCGGCCCTGGCCGCGGGCGGCGCCGGTGATGAAAGCGACCTTGCCTTCGACACGTCCGGTCATCGGGTACCTCAATTCGTTGTGTTTACAGGGGTTTCGGTGTTATTTCGGGTTGATGAAGGTGGGCATGGACTCCCAGCCGCGGACGGCGGTGGTCTGCGACGGGCGGGCGTTGGGCCAGTCGACCTCCCACGTCGGGAACCTCTTGAGGATTTCCTCGAGCGCGATCCGGCCCTCCAGGCGCGCCAGCGCATTGCCCATGCAGAAGTGGGTCCCGGCGCCGAACGTCATGTGGGAGTGCAGTTCTCGATGGATATCGAAGACGTCGCCGTTCGGCGGGAAGCGGCGATGATCGCGGTTGGCCGCGCCGACCAGCATCAGCATCGCCGAACCCTCGGGGACCGTCTGACCGTAGTACTCCACGTCGCGGGTCACGTATCGGGCGATCTGCAGCGCCGGCGGCTCCCAGCGCAGGATCTCCTCGATCGCCTGGGGGATAAGGCTCGGGTCCGCGGCCAGTTCCGCGCGCTGCTCGGGGTAATCGGCGAGTGTCTTTCCGGCCCAACCGATCAAGCGGGTGGTGGTTTCGCTGCCCGCGGTGGCGATAACCGTCAGGTACATCAGCAGTTCCTCGCGGCGCAGTCTGCGACGGGTGCCTGTCTCGTCCTCGAACTCGGCGTTCAGCAGGTCGGTCATGATGTCGTCGGAGGGATGCTCGGTGCGGTAGTCGATGAACTCCGCGAACACCTCACCGGTGGCCATCAGGTCAACCGAATCGCTTTGCAATGTCGCCTCGCCGTGCTCGGTGACGCGGCGTTGGTCGGCTTCCGGAATGCCCAAGAGCATTCCGATGACCCTCATCGGCATCTGTGCGCCGAGATCGTTGACGAAGTCGAACTTCTCGGCGCCGACCAACGGGTCCAGATACCGGCATGTGAACTCGCGGATCTGGGGTTCGAGCGCCTGCACCTTGCGCGGGGTGAACACTCGCGAGAGCAGATTGCGGTGGATGTTGTGGATCGGCGGATCCTCGAAAATCAGTGTGCCCGGAGGGATCTCCATTCCCGATTTGATGACCTCGAGCAAGGCGCCGCGACCCGAGATGAAGGTCTGGTGGTCGATCACGGCCTTGTTGACATCTTCGAACCGGCTCAACGCATAGAAGTCGTGCTTGTCGTTGTAGTACAGCGGGGCCTCTTCGCGCAGACGCGCGAAGACCGCATACGGGTTCATGTTGAGATCGACGCTGTAGGGGTCGTAGTACAGCTTCTCTTGCGTCGAATCGTGTACGTCGGGATTTTCGGCGCTGATCGTCACCGGATCGCCTCTCACCGGTCAGGTCGCATAAGACATGGGGCTGGCATTTGTCTCACAACTCTGGCATTCGCGATGAAGGGGTGTCAACAACGGATTCAAATCGGAACATTTAAGCTCTTCGCTCAGAAGAATATGATTCTCCGCAGGTGTGTGGAATGGTCGCGGGGGTGCTTTAAGGAGCCGAGAATGTGATTCTCGCCTCGGAAGTGAGAACGGAGTTCTCCGACTAGTCGGCGGCGAATCCGTGCGAGACGAAGTCCCAGACCTCGTCGGCGGTGATGGGGTGCGTCGTGCCGTCTTCGGCACCGTTGGACTGGGCGACGAACATGACCGTCTGCATCGTCATCGCCGCCATCCGCTTCGGGTTGATGCCCTCCCGCAGCTGGCCCGCCTCGCCGGCCTCTTCCATCAACTCGGTCAGCAGTGCCAACAGCGGCGCGTGCGCGACCTTGACCTCGGCGGGGTGTGAGAGCAGCAGCCGGGGCGCGAAGTCGGTGAACAGCGGCCGTTTTGCCGTGGGGTCCGGACGTGAGGATTCGAACAGCAGCTGCACGGCGACCTTGAGCCGTTCGATGGGCTCGTCGGCCGTGGTGGTGGCGGCGCGGATCTGGTCGGCCGACCGGCTCAGGGCGTCCTCGAACAGCGCCAGCAACAGCTCGTGCTTACCGTCAAATTGCAGGTAGAAGCTGCGCAGTGACTGCCGCGAGCGGTCGACGACCTCCTGGACGGTGAAGTCGGTGCTGCCCTTTTCGATGATGATGGCCTGCGCGGCATCGAGGAAGCGCTGCACGCGCTGCGCGGCCCGGAGCTTCGCGGTTTTGATGGAGCGTTCGACCGCGCGCTGCTTCCAGGCAGGCTCTTCGCTCGGGCTTGTCACCGGTGGCTCAGACGCTGGCCGGGCGGGGAGAACATGAACTGACTGTACCGGAGAACGTCTCGCCATTGCGGTCCTCGACCCCCTCGCGGCCAACGTGTCAGAGATTGTAACTTTCTCACGATGAGAATAGTATTCTCATTTTGGAGATAACAATAGTCCTACCAAAGATTTGATCCGGCGGGAGTTCCGTGCAGCTCACCTTCGATGCCGACGTCGAGGCGTTCCGCGCCGAGTTCAACGCCTTCCTCGACGAACATCTTCCCTCCGACGCCGTCGCCCTCGAGCGGTCGCGTTCGAGCAGTGACGTGCCGGGCTGGGCGCGGGAGTGGCAGCGGCTGATGTTCGACAACGGTTGGCTGCTACCCGGCTATCCGCCGGAGTTCGGTGGACGCAACGCGACGATCCTGCAGCAGTACGTGCATCAGGAGGAACTGGCTCGTCGGCGCGTGTATCTGACCTACAACCCCCAGGGCGTCGGCATCATCTCGGCCTCGCTGATCTCGTTCGGCACCCCCGAGCAGCAGCGCCGCTGGGCGGTCCCGATCCTGCGTGCAGAGATCACCGCATCGCTCGGGATGAGCGAGCCGGGCGCCGGTTCCGATCTGGCGTCGTTGCGTACCACTGCGGTCCCCGACGGGAACCATTTCGTCGTCAACGGCCAGAAGGTGTGGACCTCGGGGGCACACGACGCGGATGTCCTGCTGACTTTTGTTCGCACCGATCCGAAAGCGCCCAAGCACAAGGGCATCAGCGTGCTGATGATCCCGACGGACCTGCCGGGAGTGGTGCGGCGGCCGTTCGCGTCACTCTGTGACGCCGACGACCTCGATTTCAACGAGGTCTTCTTCAACGACGTGCGGGTGCCAGCGGAGAATCTGGTCGGCCCGTTGAACGAGGGCTGGCGGGTTGCCAACGGTTCGCTCGGGCACGAACGAAACATGTTGTGGCTCAGCTATGCGGACCGCCTGCAAGAACTGGTCGAGGATTTCCGGCCCGCCTCCGCGCTCGATCGCGACCGGTACGCCCGCCTGGCGATGGACAATCAGGCGCTTCGCCTGCTCGGCTCGGTGGCACTGGCCCGCGCCGAGCGTGGCGACGAGGACGTGGCCGCGCTGTCGGTGCTCAAACTGTTCGGGTCCGAGGCTTCGCAGACCGCGGCCGAATATGTGCTGGACGCCGGTGGTGCCGACGCGCTGGACCATCCCACGTTCTCTGGGCCGTACAGCGCGCAGCATCTCGAGCTGTACCGGTGCGGTTGGTTCGAGCGCTATGTGCGCACGTTCGGCGGCACCATCGCCGGTGGCACCTCGGAAATCCAACGCAACATCATCGCCCAGCGATTGCTGGGACTGCCTCGAAACTAGAAGGACTGCAACATGTACATCGAGTACGAGGTCGCCGACCGCATCGCGACCATCACGCTGAACCGGCCCGAGGCCGCTAACGCGCAGAACACGGAGTTGCTCGACGAGCTCGACGGCGCGTGGACCCGGGCGGCGGAGGATCCCGAGGTATCGGTGATCGTGTTGCGGGCCAACGGAAAGCACTTCTCGGCCGGCCACGATCTGCGGGGCGGGGGACCGGTGCCGGACAAGATCACGCTGGACTTCATCATCCAGCACGAGGCGAAACGCTATCTGGAGTACACGCTGCGCTGGCGCAATGTGCCCAAGCCGTCGATCGCAGCCGTCCAGGGGCGCTGCATCTCCGGCGGGTTGCTGCTGTGCTGGCCGTGCGATTTGATCATCGCCGCCGACGATGCCCAGTTCTCCGATCCGGTGGTGCTGATGGGTATCGGCGGTGTCGAATACCACGGCCACACTTGGGAACTCGGGCCGCGTAAGGCCAAGGAGATCCTCTTCACCGGTCGCGCGATGACCGCCGACGAGGTCGCCGCCACTGGCATGGTGAACAAGGTGGTGCCTCGGGACCAGCTCGATGCGGAGACCAGGGCGCTTGCCGAGCAGATCGCGAAGATGCCGCCGTTCGCGTTGCGGCAGGCCAAGCGCGCTGTGAACCAGACGCTCGACGTGCAGGGTTTCTACGCGGCCATCCAGTCGGTGTTCGACATCCACCAGACGGGCCACGGGAACGCGCTGAGCGTCGGCGGTTGGCCGGTGCTGGTGAACCTCGACGAGATGAAGGCCAGCATCAAGTAACTGTTCCCCCTTGTGGCGCGAGCGTGCGTGTTTGCACACGACAAGCCGCCATTTCTCGACAGTTTGGTCACGCTCACGCGGCACGAGCGTGACCAAGTTCTCGGTTTACCCTCGCCACGAAGTCCCAGCTTCGGTGCCGCACATCGTCGGCAACGATCGCGATGACCGTCCACCCAACGTCCTGCAGGGCCAGGCGGCGTCGACGGTCGTTGCGCAGCGCTTCGGGTTCGGCATGCCAATCGACGCCGTCGTACTCGACCGCGACGCGAACGTCGGGCCACGCGAAATCCAGGCGGCGTAGCTCACCGTTGCCGTCGATCAACTCGTACTGCAGTTCGGGCATCGGTAGTCCACCGTCGATCATCGCCAAACGCGCTTCACTCTCCATCGGGGATTCCGCGCGGGCGTCGGCGAGAGGAACTAGGTCACGCACGGCAACGATGCCGCGCCGACCGGCCTGTCGGGTTGCCGCACGCCACAATTCGGCCCGGGAACAGGTTTCCGAGCGGAGCGCGGCGTCGAGTGTTGCCAACGCCCGCGGCCGTCGCAATGCGCGTGCCACTTCGATCGCGGTCCATGCCGGCGATGTCGCGAGCCGATCGGCGACACGCACCAGCGGCGCACCGTCCCGGCGATGTACCACCAATCCGTCGGCCGAGCGCAGCTGATGGCCGGGCGGGTTGAGGACGTGAAGTTCGGCGGGTTGTTCGGTGTCGAAGCCGAACAATGCCGCGGCGGTGGCCAGGCATACCGGCACCGTCGTGCCGCACGACAGGTCGAGGCCGCGCAACCTCAACTCGTCCGTTGGTTCACCGAGGCAATAGACGCCGTGCCAGAGGCGCTCGAGATCACTTGCCTTGAGCACGGCTTCGAATGTGTACCGGGGGACGAGCGCCAAGATCTGGCTGCTCGTCGCCAATCCACCTTGCCGGTCGAACAGGTGCCTGAGGGCTGGGTCCATGGCGGCAATCGTCGCGCTGACGCGTCAACACGTCGGGCGCCGAGAACACCATCTGTGGATGAAACTGGCTTTGTGCACAATCGGTGAGGCACGAGCGTGCACAAAGTGATGAAATGCCGCGGCGTGTCGTGTGCAAACACGCACGCTCGCGGAACGTCAGGACTACAGGTGTGCCAGCCGCGGGACCGAGCCTCGGGCACGCAGGCCTGCGCCCGCTCTCTTGGTGAGTTCGCGTGAGCTGCCGAGCAATCCGTCGAGCACGAGCGCTCGCTTGATGTGCCGATGCAGATCGTGTTCGGCGGTGAAGCCGATGCCGCCGAGAACTTGCTGGCAGTGCTTGGCCGCCGTCAATGCCGCCTTGCCCGCGGCGGCCTTGGCCAACATCGCCGTCAGGTCCGCGCTTTCCGTGCCGGGCAGGCCCAGCGTCGCCTCGGCACCCTCGATCGCCACCAGCGTCTCGGCCAACCGGTGCCGAATGGCTTGGAAAGACGCGATCGGCTTGCCGAACTGGACGCGATCGAGCGCATGCTGACGCGCCAGCGCCAGCATTGCCCTGGCCGACCCGACCAGCCACCAGCCCACCGCTCGGCGAGCCTCACCCATCCGCATCAGCTCGCCATCGGGTACTCGGCGCAGGGACAGGCCGCCGAGCGTCGGCTCGCTGTTGGCCGCGCGTTCCCACACCACCCAGCTGCCGCCGGTGTAAGGCATCGGCGGGGTCCCGCCTGGTAGGCCGCCAATCGTCTCCAACAGCACATCGTTGAGAACCGAGGCATGCGAACCGGTTTCGCCGAGCAGGCGGAACACCAACGGGATCGCTTGGTCTGGGGTGTCGGCCAACATCTCGGCCCACCCGAGTTCGGCCAGCGCAGCGTCGAGCTCCGCGCCCGAGACCGACAGCATCGTCTTGCGCAGCGTGTCTTCGAGCATCGCCAGCGATTCGGCGTCCAAACCGGATTCCACTCCTCACTCCTTACCCAGATCGAGCAGGCGACGGGCGATGATATTGCGCTGCACCTCGGCGGTACCGCCGTAAATGGTCGCGGCCCGCGAATACAGGTACTCGGTGCGCCAGGTGTTCTCCTCGAGCTCGATGCGGCCGGGCAGCAGATCGCGCACGGTGTCGTAGAGCCGCTGTTCGGCGCCCGCCAGCAGCACCTTGTCGATCGACGTGTCCGCACCCAGCTTCTGTCCCTCGCCCAGCCGATGCTGGGTGGCGCGAGAGCGGCAACGCAACGTATGCAGCGCCAAGTACACCTCGCCCAGATCTGAATCCGACGCCGTGCCAAGACCTTTGACTTCGTTCACGAGCTCGTCGAACCGCGAGTACAGGTAGGCGATGCGTTGCCAGAAGCAGGTGGAGCGCTCGTAGGGGAGAAGGTCCATCGCGACCTTCCACCCGTCGCCGGGGTTGCCCAGCATACGGTCCGCCGGCACCACCACATCGTCGAAGTACACCTCACAGAATTCGTCGACATCGTGCATGGTGCGCAACGGACGCACCGAGACACCCGGCGAATCGAGGTCGACGAAGAATGCGGTGATCGCCTCGTGGTTGGGCGTGTTGGCATCGCCGGTGCGGGTGAGCAGGATGCACCGTTTGGCATACTGCGCGAAGCTGGTCCACACCTTCTGACCGTTCACGACCCAGTTGTCGCCCTGCGGCACGGCGCGAGTGGTCAACGACGCCAGGTCGCTACCCGAGCCGGGCTCGGAGAAACCCTGGCACCACGACTCCTGCCCGGACAACAGCCGCGGCACCATCTCCGCCGCCAGTTCTGGTCGTGCGTAGTCGATCATGGTCGGCGTCAGCACGTCGAGCATCGAATACGGGCCGGGATGGTCGAGTCCGCGCCCGACCACCTCCTCGCCGACGATGGCGCGCAGGATGTCCGGACCGCCAAGGCCGCCAGCCGATTCCGGCCAGCCGTAGCGCATCCAATCGGCCTCGTACAGCGCCTTGAGCACCCGTAGGTGCTGGGCCTGATGGGCGTCGAGTGAGTGGTCGTCGGAAGGGGTCAGGTCGTTTGCGTCGAGCCATTCCCGCAGCGCGGCGCGGAACGCGGCAGGTTCGAACAGGTCGCTGCTCATCCAGCCTCGGGCCTTCCGATTGCGTGCGGGCGCCCCGAGTCGTGGTCACCGCTACGCCGAATGAACGTCATGGCACGCGTTTTCAGCCGCCAGCCGTCGTCGGTGCGGACATAGGTGTCGTTGTAGTAGCCGATCCGCATGTCGTGTTTGGAATGTTCGATGAAGCACAGCGGCTGCGTCCCCGTCGCTTTGTCCGGATCGTTCTCATCGAGGTGCACCAGCGACGTGCCGGTCATGAACAGACCCTTCGGCGCGGCGTCGACGAGCTCGGGGAAGCGATTCAGCGTGTAGGTGGAGCCGAACGCGCTGTACGTCCCGTCCGGGGTGAACACCGAGATCAGCCCCTCGATGTCGCCCTGGGTGATGGTGACGGCGTACTTGGCCAGCAGCTGCTGGATCTCGACCAGATCGTCAGTTCGAGTCATGTCGGAAGACCTTACCGCCCTTCATTACAAAGCTGACATCCCGTGTAACGCCGATATCGGCGAGTGGGTCACCTGGCACCGCGATGATGTCGGCGAGGTACCCCTCGGCGATGCGGCCCAAGTCGGGTTTGTCGATCAGATCTGCGGCGACGACGGTGGCCGCGCGCAACACGGCGGCGGCAGGCATGCCCCATTCCACGAGCGTGACCAACTCGTCGGCGTTCTTGCCGTGGGGGATAGCGGGGGCGTCGGTGCCGACCGCGATCTTCACCCCCGCCTCGTAGGCGGCCTTTATCGACGTGCGGGCTTTCGGGAACATCTCGGCGGCCTTGTCCTGCAACGCCTTCGGCGCCCTGGACACGTCCATGGCTTCGGCCAGCCGGCGCGTGGTGACCAGCCACCGGTCGTTGTCGACCAGCATCTGGATTGCTTCGTCGTCCATCAGGAAGCCGTGCTCGATGCAGTCGATGCCGCACGCGACCGCGTGCTTGACGGCCTCGGCGCCGTGCGTGTGCGCGGCCACCTTCAGGCCGCGTCGGTGTGCCTCGTCGACGATGGCCCGCAGTTCTTCGTCTGAATAGTGTTGCGCGCCAGCCTCGCCGGTCAGCGACATCACGCCGCCGGAGACGCAAACCTTGATCAGCTGAGCGCCGTGCTTGATCTGGTAGCGCACCGCCTTGCGGATCTCGTCGATGCCGTTGGCGATGCCCTCTTCGACCGTCAGCTCCAGAGCCCCCGGCATGAAGGCCGCGAACATCGTCGGATCGAGGTGGCCCCCGGTCGGGGTGATCGCGTGACCGGCCGGAATGACCCGCGGACCGTCGATCCAGCCGGCGTCGATCGCCTTGCCCAGCGCGACGTCGAGCAGGTAGCCGCCGGTCTTGACGAACAGCCCGAGATTGCGCACGGTCGTGAAGCCGGCCCGCAATGTGCGGCGGGCGTTACCCACCGCTCGCAGCACCCGGGTCGCGGGGTCGTCCTGAACCTGGGAAAGGCCGGGGTTTTCGCCCCGGCCGCCCATCAGGAGGTTGACCTCCATGTCCATCAGGCCGGGCAACAGGATCGCGTCACCGAGATCGATGACCTCGCCGTCGGCCGCACCGCCGACGCCGACGATGCGGTCGTCGTCGATTCGGACGATGCCCGGCCGGACGATCTCCCCGGCATCGACGTCGAGCAGACCCGCCGCTTTGAGGGTCACTGCGCTCGGCGATGTGGGGGCACCGCCCGCTTGCGGGGGACCGCTTGCGCGAAGAGCAGACAACGTCAGACCACCGGCTCCCGGATACAGGTGATGTAGGTGGCGCCGCTGTCGAGCACCCGCGGCTGTTTCCACACCTCGATCGGGAATGACACGTTGACCAGCGACTGCATCATGTGGATGAGAGCCTTTGCGTCGTCGGGCATGCCGTCCAGCGGGAAGCGGGCGTCGCAGTACTCCATGACGGCCTCGAGGCGCTCCATACCGGCGTCGTAGAACTCCTGCATCTCCTCCATCGTCGAGGACAGTCGCTTCTGGTAGCGCTCCTCTTCGGTGGGCAGGCACCAGTCGGTGAACCGCTCCAGATCGGCGAATTCTTCCGGCAACTTAGGCATTGATCGCGTCCTTCTCGCTCGCGCTGGCGGAGGTCTGGCCGTTGGTGAGGCCCTTTTCCTTCTTGTAGGCGTTCACGTGATCCCACGCGGTCTTGTGCAGGTGACGCAGCAGGACCTCCTGGTCACACAGCGGGAATTCCTTGACCACACGGGTGTTGATCATCGTTTGGGTGGCCTCGAGAGTGTTGGCGTCTTGGAACGCGTACTCCTTGAAGGTCACGGCCGCGAGTTCGTGGGCAAGCCGCTCGCGGGTGTTGGTGGCGGGCACGAAGTACAGAGTGCACTCGAAGATGTGCTTGTCCACGTCGGTCGGCCAGTAGTGGTACGTCAGATACCAGCCCGGCGCCCACAGCAGAAGGGTGAAGTTCGGGAAGAACTCGAAGGAGTCCTGACCCCATGCGTGGTGCCGGGACGGGTTGACCGCCGGCGGCAGTTCCTCTGGCAGGATGCCCTTGATCTTGGGCCGGTCCCACGGTCCGAACAGCCCGCTGTGCAGGATGCGTTCGATGGGCTTGACCATGTTGATGTCCTTGGGCGGGCTCATGCCGCCCCACGAGGACACCATGGAATGCCTGCCCTTGATGTCGTAAGCCAGTGCCTCGAAGCCGTAGCTGGCCAGCTTCTCGGCCTCCTCCTTGACCGCCTGCTTCATGTGCAGGATCGGCGCGTGGTAGAACTCGACGAACGCGTCGATGAACAGCTTCCAGTTCGAGTTGACCTCGGCCCGATAGGAATACGTCTCGGTCATCTCGTGGAACGGGTAGCCCTCGAGGCCCTTCGCGAAGTCGCCCAGGTAGTCGATCAGCGGTTCGGCGTCGTCGTCGAAGTTGATGAAGATGAAGCCTTCCCACACCTCGCAGCGCACGGGCACCAACCCGTAGTCGGCCTTGTCGACATCGAAGAACTCGCCCTCCTGCTGGATGAACGTCAGATCACCCTTCAGGTTGTAGCGCCAGGCGTGGTACTTGCACGTGAATTGGCGGCACGTGCCCGAGACTTCTTCGCCGGGATAGTCGTTCCACACCAGCTTGTTTCCGCGATGGCGGCACATGTTGTGGAACGCACGCACCGTGTTGTCGCCGTCCTTGACGATGATCACCGACGTACCGGCACCCGCCGACGGCATCTCGCGAGTGAAGTAGCTGCCCTTCTTGGGGAGCCGCTCCACACGTCCCACGTTGAGCCAGCACTTGCGGAAGATGGCCTGCTGCTCGAGCTTCCACTGCTCCGGGTCGATCGAGTCGGTGTAATCGACCGGTGCGGTGCCGAGTTCGGGCCAATGCTCCGTCCAGCTACCCTCTTCTGGTTTCGGGAAAAATGCCACGGTGTCTTACCTCTCTGCGAGATTTTCGGAGTCTGGTTCCACGCCGAAAGTGTTGATGGCCATGGCCAGTGCGCCATAGCAGCCGATGGTGAAGATGAGGTCCATCAGCTGACGTTCCTCGAGGTGATCGGACAAGGCGGCCCACGTTGCGTCGGAAACGTTGGCGTCGTCCTGTAGTTCGTCGACCGCCTGCAGCACGGCGCGGTCGAGCTCGTCGAGGGCCTCACCGCGTTGCAGGGCATCGATGACCTCGTCGGTCAGACCCTCCTCGCGGCCCATCTTGACGTGGTGGCGCCACTCGTATTCGCACTTGGTCAGGTGCGCCACGCGCAGGACCGCCAACTCGCGCAGCCGCGGCGACAGCGTCGATCCGTACAGCAGGTGGAAGTTGAACCGCAGGAAGGCGCGGGTCAGCTTCGGATGGCGGACCAACGTCGCCAGCAGGTTGCCTGCCAGTTCGGGATTTCGCCGTTCGGGAGACATGCTCGACAGCGCTTGGTCGACGGCGTCGTCCCACTCTGCTGCGGGCAGCGGCGGCACGCGCAAGGCGTCTCCTTCCGGTGTGCTCTCGGTGATGAGAATCAGGTTCTCATATTTCGCCAATAGATTTCCACCTTTCTCGCCGATGGTCAACGCCGGAGGTCATCGGCGGTGGTCAAAAGCGTGCCTCGTCGGACCTAATCGCCCTGACAGGAGGGCCTAGGGTGGCTTTCGGACATTGATTCTCGTACGGTGAGAAGATAGTTTCCTCACATCGAGAACAGCTCGGATGGATAGCCTCGGGGGACGCGACGAAAGGAACGGGCATGAACAAGGACGACATGATCTTGATCAGTGTCGATGATCACATCGTCGAACCGCCCGATATGTTCAAAAATCATCTGCCGAAGAAGTACATCGATGAGGCGCCGCGGTTGGTGCACAATCCGGATGGTTCGGATACCTGGCAGTTCCGTGACACGGTGATCCCGAATGTGGCGCTCAACGCGGTGGCGGGTCGGCCCAAGGAGGAGTACGGCCTGGAGCCGCAGGGCCTCGATGAGAT
>NZ_LZSQ01000061.1 GCF_001665535.1 Mycobacterium sp. 852002-51961_SCH5331710 | reverse complement strand
AGATGTGTATAAGAGACAGGTTCTGTGTCTGCTCGCGAGGGAAGGTTCCCGGGCGGAGAGGCCGTCTACTCGGGCATGTACTCGAACCACAGCGCGGACAGCGGCGGCAGCACCATGACCGCCGACGCCGGCCGACCGTGCCACGGCTCATCGGTCGCCTCGACGGCGCCGTAGTTGCCGATGCCCGACCCGTTGTAGATATCGGCGTCGGTGTTGAGCACCTCACGCCAGGTGCCGGCGTGGGGTAGGCCCAGGCGATAGCGGGTGTGCTCGGTGGCGGAGAAGTTGAACACGCACGCCAGCACGGAGCCGTCGTCGCCGTAGCGAAGGAAGCTCAGCACGTTGTTGGCCGAGTCGTTGGCGTCGATCCAGCTGTAGCCCTCGGGGCGGGTGTCCTGCGACCACAGCGCGCGCCTGCTGCGGTAGATCGTGTTCATGTCGTGCACCATGCGCTGGATGCCGGTCGAGAAGCTGTTCTCGTCGAGCTGGTACCAGTCGACGCCGCGTTCCTCGGACCATTCGGCGCGCTGGCCGAACTCCTGACCCATGAACAGCAGCTGCTTGCCCGGGTGCGCCCACTGGTAGGCCAACAGGCTGCGCAGGCCGGCGGCCTTGTTGTGGTCGTTACCGGGCATGCGGCCCCACAGCGTGCCCTTGCCGTGGACGACCTCGTCGTGGCTGATCGGCAACACGTAGTTCTCGCTGAACGCGTAGAGCATCGAGAACGTGATCTCGTGGTGGTGGTAGCTGCGGTGGATCGGATCGCGCTTGATGAACTCCAACGTGTCGTTCATCCAGCCCATGTTCCACTTCATCGAGAAGCCAAGGCCGCCAAGGTTCGTCGGCCTCGTCACGCCGGGCCACGATGTGGACTCCTCGGCGATCGTCACGATGCCGGGGGCGACCTTGTGCACGGTCGCGTTCATCTCCTGCAGGAACTGCACGGCCTCGAGGTTCTCGCGACCGCCGTAGATGTTCGGCGTCCAGCCGCCCTCGGGGCGTGAATAGTCCAGGTAGAGCATCGAGGCGACCGCGTCCACCCGCAGACCGTCGATGTGGAACTCCTGCAGCCAGTACAGCGCGTTGGCCACCAGGAAGTTGCGCACCTCGGCGCGGCCGAAGTCGAAGACGTAAGTGCCCCAGTCCAATTGTTCGCCGCGGCGCGGGTCGGAGTGCTCGTAGAGCGCAGTGCCGTCGAACCGGCCGAGCGCCCAGGCGTCCTTCGGGAAGTGGGCGGGCACCCAGTCCATGATCACGCCGATGCCGGCCTGGTGCAGCGTGTCGACGACGTGCCGGAACTCGTCGGGTGAGCCCAGCCGTGACGTCGGCGCGTAGTAGGACGTGACCTGGTACCCCCACGAGCCGCCGAACGGATGCTCGGCCACCGGCATCAACTCGACGTGGGTGAAGCCGTTCTCGACGACGTATTCGGTGAGCTGCGTGGCGAGTTCGCGGTAGCTCAGGCCCGGCCGCCACGACATCAGGTGGACCTCGAGCGTGCTCATCGCCTCGAAGACCGGGTTCTGCGCGGCACGGCGCGCCATCCACTCGTCGTCCGCCCACGTGTAGCTGCTCTTTGTCACCTTCGAGGCGGTCTTCGGCGGGACCTCGGTGGCGAACGCCATCGGGTCGGCGCGCTCGCTGATCGAACCGTCGGCGCCGTGGATGCGGAACTTGTACAGCCCGCCGATCTCGAAGCCCGGCCAGAACACCTCCCAGACACCCGTCGAACCCAGCACACGCAGCTGGGCCTCGTTGGTGTCCCAATGGTTGAACTCGCCGATCAGGCTGACGCCCTTGGCGTTCGGCGCCCACACCGCGAACGAGACACCCTCGACGTCGCCGTCGGGCGTGGTGTAGCGGCGGGGGTGCGCGCCGAGAATCTCCCACAGCCGCTCGTGGCGGCCCTCGGAGAACAGATGCAGATCCATCTCGCCGAGCGTGGGCAGGAAGCGGTACGCGTCAGCCACGGTGTGCACGTGCGTCGCGCCGTCGCCGCCGGGATAGTGCACCTCGAGGCGGTAGTCGGCCAGATCGGTGAACGGCAACGCGACCGCGAACAGCCCGGATTCGATGTGCTGGAAGCTGTATCGCTCACCGCCGACGACGGCGACGACCTCGACGGCGTGCGGCCGATAGGCCCGGATCACGGTGTGGTCGTCGTACTCGTGCGCACCGAGCACCGAATGTGGGTCGTGGTGTTCGCCGGCCAGCAGCCGGTTGAGGTCGGCGGTGTGCGGCCGCAGATGTGGGCTGCTCGCCTGTCGGGTCTGCGTCATCTCGTCACTCCCTACGCAGCAGATTGAGTCGTTGGTCGGCGGGCACCTGCGGCATGTTCAAGACGTGTGCCACCGCGCGCACCGGGTCCAGGCGCACGTAATTGGCCTGGCCCCACTGGTATTCGTCACCGGTGATCTCGTCACGCACCCAGAATCGGTCGTAGGGCTCCATCCCGAGCGCGGGCATGTCGAGCCACAGCGTGGCCTCCTCTGGCCCGAACGGGTTGAGCGTGACCACCACCAGCACCTGATCCCCGGTCACGGGATCGAACTTGCTGTACGCCAGCAGCGCGTCGTTGTCGGCGTGATGAAACTTGATCGTCCGCAACTGATGCAGCGCCGGGTGCAGCTTGCGGATCTCGTTGAGCCGGGTGATGAACGGCTCCAACGATTCGCCGTCGGCCAGCGCGGCGTCGAAGTCACGGGGTCGCAGTTCGTACTTCTCGGAGTTGAGGTATTCCTCGCTGCCCTCGCGGACCGGGCGATGTTCGTAGAGTTCGAAACCCGAGTACACCCCCCAGGCCGAACTCATCGTCGCCGCAAGCACCGCGCGGATCGCGAACATCCCTGGGCCGCCGTGTTGCAGGCTCTCGTGCAGGATGTCGGGTGTGTTGACGAACAGGTTCGGGCACGCATAGTCGGCGTGCTCGGCGATCTGCTCCCCGAACTCGGTGATCTCCCACTTCGCGGTGCGCCAGGTGAAATATGAATACGACTGGGTGAAGCCGAGTTTGGCCAATCCGTACAGCCGTGCGGGACGGGTGAACGCTTCCGACAGGAACAGGACGTCGGGGTGCTCGTTCTTCACCTGGCCGATCAGCCAGGCCCAGAAGTTCGGCGGCTTCGTGTGCGGGTTGTCGACCCGGAAAATCTTGACGCCGTGCGCGATCCAGTGCCGAACGACCCGCAGCACCTCTTCGTAGAGTCCGGCCGGGTCGTTGTCGAAGTTCAGCGGGTAGATGTCCTGATACTTCTTCGGCGGGTTCTCGGCATAGGCGATCGTGCCGTCGGGCAGCACGGTGAACCACTCGGGATGTTCCTTGGCCCACGGGTGGTCGGGGGCGCACTGCAGCGCGAGGTCGAGGGCCACCTCCATGCCGTCGTCGCGCGCCGCGGCGACGAACTCGTCGAAGTCCTCGATCGTGCCCAGGTCGGGGTGGACCGCGTCGTGCCCGCCCTCGTCGCTGCCGATCGCCCACGGCGAGCCGACGTCGTTGGGTGCGGCGGTGACGCTGTTGTTGCGGCCCTTGCGGTGCACCTTGCCGATCGGATGGATCGGCGGAAGGTAGACGACGTCGAAGCCCATGCGCGCGATGCGCGGCAACGCCTTGGTGGCGGTCGCGAACGTGCCGTGCACCGGGTTGCCCTTGGCGTCCCAGCCGCCGGTGGAGCGGGGGAAGAACTCGTACCACGCGCTGAACCGCGCCTCGGGACGATCCACCCAGATGCCGTACTGCTCGCCGCGGGTGACCAACTCGCGCAGCGGATACTCGTCGAGCAGGCTGGTGACCTCCGGTGCGAGCGCGGCGCCGGCGCGGGTGAACGGGTCCCCTGCTTGGCGGAGCCGCGCCGCCGCCTCGATGAGCGGATAGCGGTGCTGGCGTGGCACGCCGGCCGAGGCGCGCTCCAGCAGCCGGGCCCCGATCAACAGATCGTTGGAGAGCTCCGATTCGCTCTGACCCGCGTCCAGTTTGGCGGTCACGTTCTTGCGCCAGGTTGCGATCGGATCGCCCCAACCGTCCACTCGGAACGTCCACAGCCCCGCGCAATCGGGGGTGAACGCACCGTGGAAGACGTCCGGGGTCCGACCGGTCGACATCGGCAGGTGTTGCGGCTTCTTGCGGGGTCCGGCCGTGAGCACTGTCTCGATCGGCACCGCCTCGGTGGTCTTGGCCAGCCCCGGCGGGTCGTCGGCGAGCCGAGGGTAGGCCGTGCCGTGATAGCGCACCACCAAGGTCGCGGCGACCGCGTCGTGGCCCTCGCGCCAGACCGTGGCCGCGACCGGAACGATCTCTCCGACGACCGCCTTGGCCGGATACCGCCCCCCGGAGACGACAGGCGCGACGTCATCGATTTCGATTCGACCGGCCACCTACCACTCCTTCTTCTGGCGCGGCCACCGAAGTGCTCCGCCGGCACCGCCGACGTGGCCGCTGTTCTTCTCGGTCGTGTTCTCAGTCAAGTTCAATAAGCCTCGTCGCGCCCTATACCCACGTTAGTGCGCGACCCAACCCGAAGCGGGCGAAGCAGTCCGACCGCGGACCCTGCGCAACGGCGGATTGTCAGTAATGTTGGGTCGCGTGATGGCCCGATGAAAGCCCTGAGAAGGTTCACCGTCCGCGCGCATCTGCCCGATCGGCTGGCAGCGCTCGAGCGGTTGTCGGTCAACCTGCGCTGGTCCTGGGATCGGCCGACGCAGGATCTGTTCGAGGCGATCGACCCCGAGCTGTGGAAGCGGGTCGGATGCGATCCGGTGGGTCTTCTGGGTCAGGTCAGCCCGCAGCGCCTGGACGCGCTCGCCGACGACGAGGCGTTTCTGCACCGCCTCGACGGTCTGGCCGCCGATCTCGACGACTACCTCAGCCGCCCGCTGTGGTACCAGCAGGAGGTTGAGAACGGCGCACAGCTGCCCAACGGCATCGCGTACTTCTCGATGGAGTTCGGCGTCGCCGAGTCGCTGCCGAACTACTCGGGCGGACTCGGCATCCTGGCCGGCGATCACCTCAAGGCCGCATCGGATCTCGGGCTGCCGTTGATCGCCGTCGGACTGCTCTACCGCTCGGGCTACTTCCGGCAGTCTTTGACCGCCGACGGCTGGCAGCACGAGAGCTACCCGGCCATCGACCCGCAGGGTCTGCCGCTGCGACTGCTCACCGACCGCGACGGGCACCCGGTGCTGGTTTCGGTGGCGATGCCCAGCGAACAGGGCCTCGACAACCAGCTGCGGGCCCGGGTCTGGATCGCCCCGGTGGGCCGAATTCCGTTGCTGCTGCTGGACTCCGACGTCCCGGAGAACGACCACGAACTGCGCGGCGTGACCGACCGGCTCTACGGCGGCGACCAGGAACACCGCATCAAGCAGGAGATCCTCGCCGGCATCGGCGGCGTCCGCGCGATCCGGGCGTTCATCGAGCTCGAGGGCAGGCCCTCGCCCGAGGTGTTCCACATGAACGAGGGGCATGCGGGTTTTCTCGGTGTCGAGCGCATCCGCGAACTCATCGACGCCGGGCTCGATTTCGACACCGCGCTGACCGTGGTGCGTTCGTCGACGGTGTTCACCACTCACACCCCTGTGCCCGCCGGTATCGACCGGTTCCCGGAGGAGATGGTGCGGCGGTACTTCGGCGGCTCCACCGACGGCCCGTCGGGGCAGATGTCTCGGCTGCTGCCGGGCCTACCCGTCGATCGCATCGTCGCGTTCGGCGAAGAGGACGATCCGACCAAGTTCAACATGGCCCATATGGGCCTGCGCCTGGCGCAGCGTGCCAACGGCGTCTCGCTTCTGCACGGCAACGTCAGCCGGCACATGTTCAACGAGCTGTGGCCGGGGTTCGACCCCGAGGAGGTGCCGATCGGGTCGATCACCAACGGTGTGCACGCGCCGACCTGGGCGGCGCCGCAGTGGATGGAACTCGGGCGCGAACTGCTCGGCAGCGAGGACCTGAGCAGTGCGCGAGAGCCCGCGGTCTGGGGCCGGCTGCAGCAGGTCGACACCGGGCATCTGTGGTGGATCCGCTCGCAGCTGCGCGAGCAGCTTGTCGAGGACGTGCGCGCGCGGTTGCGTCGCTCCTATCTGGAGCGCGGCGCGGCCGAGGCCGAGCTGGGTTGGATCGCAACGGCTTTCGACCCCAACGTCCTGACGATCGGATTCGCCCGGCGGGTGCCGACCTACAAGCGTCTGACCCTGATGCTGCGCGACCCCGAACGCCTGGAACGGCTGCTGCTCAACGACGAACGGCCGATCCAGCTCATCGTCGCCGGTAAGTCACACCCCGCCGACGACGGCGGCAAGGCGCTGATCCAGCAAGTGGTGCGGTTTGCCGACCGGCCCGAGGTTCGCCACCGGATCGCGTTCCTTCCCGACTACGACATGTCGATGGCCCGTCAGTTGTACTGGGGATGCGATGTGTGGCTGAACAATCCGCTGCGTCCGCTTGAGGCCTGCGGCACCTCGGGCATGAAGAGCGCGCTCAACGGCGGGCTGAACCTGTCGATCCGCGACGGATGGTGGGACGAGTGGTACGACGGCGAGAACGGCTGGGAGATCCCGACCGCCGACGGCCTGGCCGACGAGAACCGGCGCGACGACCTCGAGGCGGCCGCCCTCTACGA
This sequence comes from Mycobacterium sp. 852002-51961_SCH5331710, assembly GCF_001665535.1. Taxonomy (GTDB): domain Bacteria; phylum Actinomycetota; class Actinomycetes; order Mycobacteriales; family Mycobacteriaceae; genus Mycobacterium. The sequence goes on along the minus strand of NZ_LZSQ01000061.1, from coordinate 51,954 downwards.
CCTGCTCGAGACCTCGGTGGCGCCGAAGTTCTACGACCGCGACGAGCGCGGCGTCCCGGCGAGGTGGGTCGAGATGGTGCGGCACACGTTGATCGTGCTCGGACCCAAGGTGCTGGCCTCGCGGATGGTGCGTGACTACACGGAGAAGTACTACGCGCCGGCGGCGCAGTCGCTGCGGCGGACCGTCGAACCGGGTGGTGATGGTGAACCATTCGGCGCCGCAAGGGATCTGGCGCACTATCGGCTGCGCGTCCAGGAGTCGTGGCCCAAGCTCCAGATCACCGACGTCGACAGCTACGGGCTGCCCGACACCCCGCTGCTTGGCTCGGAGCTGACGCTGACCGCCACCGTGTACCTGGCCGGTCTGCGGCCCGACGAGGTCGCGGTGCAAGCGGTGCTCGGCCGCGTCGACGCCGGCGATCACCTGGTCGATCCGGTGACCGTGCCGATGGCGCACACCGGGCCCGCCGACGGCGGCAAAGACGTGTTCTCGGCCACCGCGCCGTTGCCGGTCGCGGGACCGGTGGGCTACACGGTCCGGGTGCTGCCGCATCATCCGCTGTTGGCGGGTGACAACGAGCTCGGCCTCGTCACGCTCGCGTGACGCCATGACACAAGCGCTCAAGGTCGCCGTCGACGGCGGTCCGTACGGGATCGCGGCCGGGCACGACGGTGCGATGTGGGTGACGCTGGCCCAGGCGCACGAGATCGCCCGGGTGACGGCGACCGGCGACGTCACGCGGTATCCGGTCGGGCCCGACAGCCGCCCGATGGTCATCACCGCAGGCCCGGACGGCGCGCTGTGGTTCACCCGCCACGACGACAGAATCGGCCGCATCACCACCGCCGGCGAGCTCAGCGCCGTCGACCTGCCCGGCGGCAGCGACCCCTACGGCATCACCGTCGGACCCGACGGTGCGCTCTGGTTCACCGCGATGACGTCCGGGGTCGTCGGGCGGGTTTCGGTCGACGGTGAGCTGACCGAAACCCATCCGGTCGGCGGCGCCCCGTCGATGATCGTCTCCGGCCCCGACAACGCGCTGTGGTTCACCATGAACCAGGCCGGTGCAATAGGCAGGCTGACCCTGTCCGGTGAACTGAGCGTGCGCGAAACCCCCACCGCCGCTTCGGGTCCCGTTGGCATCACCGCCACGCACGACGATGCGGTGTGGTTCACCGAGATCCTCGCCGAACGACTCGGCCGGATACCGATGGACGACGCGATCCAGGAGATCGAACTGCCCGGGAAGCCGCACGCGGTGATCGCCGATCCCAGCGACGGGGTGTGGGTGACCCTGTGGGGTTCGAGTCAGCTCGCCCGTGTCGGGGGAGACGGTGACGTCGTGACCATCGACCTGCCGCCCGGCAGTGAACCCCACGGGCTCGCGGTCGACGCCGAAGGCGCCGTGTGGGTCGCGCTGGAGGCAGGTCACGTCCTACGCATGCCCACCTGACGGGGCGATCGGACCGATTCTGGGAGCATCCGCCCGCGGCTCACATCTGGCGCGGTAGGTTCCGAAGCGTTGCTAACGATGGAGGGTGGGCAGTGGCGGTTGGAATTGTGCTGCGACGAGGTATGACGCTGGTCGCGGTCGCGGGTGTCCTGGGCACTTTGGGGGTTGCACCCGCCTCGGCCGATCCGGAGGTCGAGCCGGTCGTCGCCGAGGTGCCCGCCGAGGGTGCACCGCCTCCGCCTCCGCCCGACGGGGCCGTCGAGTCGACGCCGCCCGCGGTGACCGATACCCCGAACGGGTGGACGTTGACGTTGTCGGCCAGAGAGGAGACGCAGGCGCCGATACCGCCGTTGACGACCGCCTTGTCGTCCCGCGAGTACGTCGTCGGCGGCACGTACCAGGGGTCGCTCGTCGGCGCGGACGATGGTGAAGCGCCCCAGGGCACGCTCGAGGTCGGCTACGAAATCGGTTGCGGCATCGACATGAGCACGTCGAACGGTGTCTCGCTGACCGGCACCGCCGGTATCAACCCGTCGATCGGCTTGCTCGGCCTCACCGTTGCCCAGGGATCGGACTTCGGGGTCCTGCCCAGCCTCGGCGGCAACATCGGCGGCGGCATCACCGTCGGCCTCAAGCCGGGCCTGGTGAACGTGGTTCCGGTGACGAAGAAGGAGTTCACCGGCACCGACCCGTGGGTGATGGTCAGCGGTTTTCGGGTGAAGATCGACGGCTGCGTCGGCGAGTCGTTCATCCGGTCCTACGCCTATCTGGTGCACTCCACCGACCAGTCCGACGCGGTGCTGGCCTGGTACGGCGTGACCAAAAAGATCTGAGTGCCGCCTAGTCGAAGCGTTTGAAGCAGCGTTCGGTGTCGCCCAGGACACCGACGCGGAAGGCGTCGATGCGGGAGAACCCCGACGGCACCGATTCGCCGTTGACATCGCTGGCCACCAGGCCGTTGGTGAGGATGCCCGACACGGCCTCGTCGACGTCGCCGGCCGTGAGCGCCACGGTGTTGCCGTCCGGGGTTGTCACGCTCTTGGACAGTTTGGTGGTCGCCACCCCGGTCAGGCATGCCGTGCGCAGCGCGGCCTCGGCGTTGTCCAGTGCGACGCCGCCGTGTTCGTTCTGAATCGCCTGCATGTAACGCGACACCAGCACCGAGTAGGCGGTGTTGTCGCCGCTGGCCAGGCCGACCGGATCCTCGATGTCGGGCTGGGCGCCCATCTCTGCGAGCTCATCGAGATCGACCGCGATCGTGTTCGTCGCCGGACAGTAGGACACCGGCGGGCTCGGCCGCGCGTCGGTGCACTCGGCGCGTTCGAAGCTGAGTCGTGGCGGGTTCGCGGGTTTGAAGAGGATGCCCATCGCGTCCATGACCGATCGCACCGATTCTTCGGAGACGGGCCACTCGCCGGTCTCGTCCTCTTCCAGCAGCACGGGCAGATTGCCTCGGCGCTGGCCGATCTCGCGCATGTCGATGCTCGCACACGCCGAGGGCCCGTCGGTGAAGCCGAACTGGAAGGCCGATAGGCGTTCGAACGCCGAACCGTGTTCGTCGACACCGACTTCCGGGTCGTCTTCGCTCAACAGCGGATCGCGGAAAGCGATGACGGCCGCCAACACGTTGTTGAGCCCGTCGCCTGTCGACAGTGTGAAGCGCGGTGAGTCACCTTCGGCGACCCAGCGCATGTAACCACCCGCGAGGCAGTCGGCTTGTTGTTCGGAGACCAGAGTCGGGGTTTCGTCATCGGCCAGGCCTGCCAGCTTCTGCACCGCGTGGCCGTACTCGTGGGCGAGCACCATCGTCACGCCCATGTCGCCGAACTCCTGCCGCAGGCTCGGAAGAAGTTCGCCGCGATCCCATCCGATCGTGTTGTCGGTGTTGCAGTAGCCGGCGTTGACCAGACCATAGGTGTCGGTGTCGCAGAACCCGGTGCTGTCGAATCCGTTGGCGTCCCAGGAGTAGACGCGATCGACCGGCTCGAACTGGCCATCGAAGGCGCTGCTATAGGCGCCTTCCCAGAATTCCTCGATGTCGCTGATCGCCTGGCGGCCGAGCTCGTCGATCTCGCTGCCGTCGGTGCCCACCACCACGCGTGACGGGCCGCGTGCGTCCGGCCGTAAACCGGTGGGGCCGTCGGTCGCCGGCATGCCCGCGACGCGGAACGGATCGCTGAACACCGAAACGGGTTCGCCCCGTAGCGTGGTTGTGCACCCGGCCATCACAAGCACCGCCGAGAACACCGCCACCGCGCGGACTGGTTTCATGGACGCCGCCTTTCGCGTCGAGGCGGCCTGGGGCACGCACAGTGAAGCGTTGACAGAATAAGAAAGAATCAGCCCGCGCGTAGACGTTCGAGCGCGGCACGGACGCGGTGCGAGTCGGTTGTCGCCCAGAACGGCGGCAGCGAGGCCCGCAGGAATCCGCCGTAGCGGGCGGTGGCCATCCGGGAATCCAGCACGGCGACCACACCGCGATCTTCGACGGTGCGCAGGAGTCGTCCCGCCCCTTGTGCCAACAGCAGCGCGGCATGGCTGGCCGCGACGGCCATGAATCCGTTGCCCCCGCGGGCGGCCACCGCCCGCTGCCGGGCCGTCAGCAGCGGGTCGTCGGGGCGGGGGAACGGAATGCGGTCGATGAGCACGAGCGACAGCGACGGACCGGGCACGTCGACGCCCTGCCACAGCGACAACGTGCCGAACAGCGACGTCTCCGGGTCGTCGGCGAACCGCTTCACCAGCGCCGACGTGGTGTCCTCGCCCTGGCACAGCACCGGGGTGTCGAGACGGTCGCGCATGATCTCGGCGGCGGCCTTGGCCGCGCGCATCGAGGAGAACAACCCAAGCGTCCGACCGCCGGCCGCGGCGATCAGGCCGGCGATCTCGTCGAGTTGTTCCGCCGATCCCGTGCCGTCGCGTCCTGGCGGCGGCAGATGCGCTGCGACGTAGAGGATCCCAGACTTCGCGTGCTCGAACGGCGATCCGACGTCGATGCCCTGCCACCGGAGCCGCTCTGGCGGCGGCGTCGAACACGGGGCGTCCTCACCTTTCAACCCCCACGCCGAGGCCATCGCCTCGAAGGTGCCGCCGATGGTCAACGTCGCCGATGTCAGCACGGTCGTCGCATTCTCAAAGAGACTGGTGCGCAACAATCCTGACACCGAGAGCGGCGCGACCCGCAAGACCGTCCGCACGGACCCGCGCGTCTCCTCGCGTTCGATCCACACCACGTCCGTGCGGTCCGGGATGGCCGGGACGAAGGAGTCGATGATGCGCGAGGCGGTGTCGCCGATGTCGGTCAACGCGGTCACCGCCTCGGTGCGCGCGGAGGCCGCCGCCGGGTCGCTGGGCGCGGTGTCGATCGCCGAGCGGGCCCGATGCGCGGCGTCTCGCACCGCGGTCAGATACGTCGCCAATTCGTCGTCGAGCACGTCGATGCGGCCCGGTTCGGTGTCGTGGATGGCCGACGACAGCGTCGCCGTCGCCGCCTCCAACCGCTGGGCGAGCTCCTCGTCGATCAGGCGCGCGGCCCGGCGGTGGGCGACGCCGAGCGACGTCGCCGACAGCTCGCCGGTGGCCACCGAGGTCACCCGGTCGACCAACTCGTGCGCCTCGTCGACGACGAGCCAGTGGTGCTCGGGAAGCACCGCGGCATCGGAGATCGCGTCGATGGCCAGGAGCGCATGGTTGGTCACGACGACATCAGCGTGGCCGGCTTTCTCCCGAGCTTTCTCCGCGAAGCAGTCGGTGCCGAACGGGCAGCGCGCCACGCCGATGCATTCGCGTGCTGAGACGCTGACCTGAGACCAGGATCGGTCTGCGACACCGGGTGTCAGCTCGTCACGGTCGCCGGTCTCGGTGTCCGAGGACCAGGCGATGAGCCGCTTCACATCGCGGCCCAGGGCGCTGCTCGCCACGGGTTCGAACAGCTCCTCCTGCGGACGGTCGTCGGGCTCGGTCGCGGCTCCGTTGTGGATCTTGTTCAGGCACAGATAATTTCCGCGGCCCTTCAACAGCGCGAACTCCGGGGTGCGGGGCAGCGCTTCGGACAGCGACTCGGCCAGCCGCGGCAGGTCGCGGTCGACGAGTTGGCGTTGCAGCGCGATGGTCGCGGTCGACACCACGACGGGTTCGTCGCTGTCGACCGCGCGTGCGATCGCGGGCACCAGGTAGGCCAGCGATTTCCCGGTGCCCGTCCCGGCTTGAACGGCCAAGTGCTCACCGGTCTCGAAGGCGTTGGCGACGGCTTTGGCCATCTCGATCTGGCCTTCGCGTTCGCGGCCGCCGAGACCCGCGACGGCTGTGGCCAGTAGTTCAGTGATGTCCGGCGTGTCCGACGTGATGACCCCCTACGCGCCGGGCGGGATCAGCCGCGTCGGCACCGCCGGCTCACCGCGGGACAGTTTCAACCCGTCCCAGGGAAGGCTCGTCAGGCCGGCTCGGACGCGGTCGCGTGCCGCGTCGAGGGACAGTTCACCGACGGGTTCGCCGCGCTCCACCAAGGGGACGGTCAACGGTCGCGAGGTGAACCCGTCGGTGTCGGCGGGCGGGCGGCCGTAGGGGTAGATGACCTCCTCGACGATCGTGCCGGTCTTCTTGGTCAGCCGCATCGCCTGTTTGCGACCGCCGTGCGACTGTTTGTGGCTGCTGCGTTTCTCCACCGGAAGACCGTCCACCTCGGCCAACTTGTAGACCATGCCGGCGGTGGGAGCGCCGGAACCGGTGACGAGCGACGTTCCGACGCCATAGATGTCGACGGGTTCGGCGCGCAACGCGGCGATCGCGAACTCATCGAGATCTCCCGACACCACGATCTGCGTCTTGGTGGCGCCGAGGTCGTCGAGCTGCGTGCGAACCTGACGCGCCAGCACCCCGAGATCACCGGAATCGATGCGCACCGCACCGAGTTCCGGACCGGCGACCTCGACGGCGGTCGCCACCCCCTCGGTGATGTCGTAGGTGTCGACGAGCAGCGTCGTGCCCGCCCCGAGCGCGTCGACCTGCGCGCGGAAGGCGGCCCGTTCGTCGGGTCCGTCGGGGGTGGTGTGCAGCAGCGTGAACGCGTGCGCGCTGGTGCCCAGCGCCGGAACGCCGTAGTCGCGCTGGGCCGCCAGGTTGGACGATCCGGCGAAACCGGCGAGGTAGGCGGCGCGGGCCGCGGCGACAGCGGCTCGTTCGTGGGTGCGCCGCGAACCCATCTCGATCAGTGGCCTTCCCTGGGCCGCGCTGACCATGCGGGCGGCGGCGGAGGCGATCGCGGTGTCGTGGTTGAAGATCGACAACGCCAGGGTCTCCAACACGACACATTCGCCGAACGTGCCGTGCACCGAGAGCACCGGCGAGCCCGGGAAGTACAGCTCGCCCTCGGCGTATCCGTCGACATCTCCTCCGAACCGGTAGTCGGCCAGATAGGCGAGTGTCTTCTCGTCGAGGAAGTCCGCGAGCGCCGAGAGCGTCGCATCGTCGAATTCGAACTGCGCCAAAGCATCAACAAACCGTGCGGTGCCTGCCACGACGCCGTAGCGGCGCCCTTCGGGCAGTCGGCGCGCGAAGAGCTCGAAGGTCGTGCGCCGGTGCGCGGTGCCGTCGCGCAGCGCGGCCGCGAGCATCGTCAGCTCATACTTGTCGGTGAGCAGGGCCGGGGATGCGGCGGTCACAGGTGTCACCGTAGTAGCTCGAAGTGCCGGTTATGCGTTGGCTATCCTGAACAACATGGTTACGCCGGCGAAGGCTCGACCGGGGACTCGCGAGGAGCGGGGCGTCAAGTCCGTCGCGACGGAAGACGCCGCCACCGACACTCCGTGGGTGACCATCGTGTGGGACGACCCAGTGAACCTGATGACCTACGTGACCTACGTCTTCCAGAAGCTGTTCGGCTACCCCGAGGCGCACGCGACCAAATTGATGCTTCAGGTGCACAACGAGGGCAAGGCGGTGGTCTCGGCGGGCAGCCGCGAGGCGATGGAGGTCGACGTGTCCAAGCTCCACGCCGCCGGGTTGTGGGCGACCATGCAGCAGGACCGCTGACAGACAAGTGCGTAAATGGAAGCGGGTGGAGACCGTCGATGGCGCACGCTTCCGGTCGGCCATCGCGCCTCACGAGGCCGCATTGTTGCGAAGCCTGGCCACCTCGGTCGTGGGGATGCTCGAGGAGCGCGAATCATCCGCGCCCGCAGACGAACTCGAAGAGATCACCGGTATGCGCACCGGTAATTCGACGCCGCCCGACGACGACACGATGAAACGTCTGCTGCCCGACTTCTACCGGCCGCAGCGCGACCACCCGGCCGGCTCCAATGCCACCGAGAGCCTGAACAGCGCACTGCGAAGCCTGCATGAGCCCGAGATCATCGACGCGAAACGTCAAGCGGCGCAGACACTTCTGGATACCATGCCCGTGCAGGGCGGCAAGTTCGAGTTGACCGAGGACGACGCGCACGCTTGGGCCGCCGCGGTCAACGACATGCGCCTGGCCCTGGGCACCATGCTCGCGATCTCACCGGACGGGCCCGACGAACTGCCGCCCGACCATCCGATGGCCGGGCATCTCGACGTCTACCAGTGGCTGACCGTGCTGCAGGAGTATCTGGTGCTGGGATTGATGGGGAAGTCGAGATGAGTTCGATCACCGATGTGGCGGGCATCCGGGTGGGCCAGCACCATCGCCTCGACCCTGACGTGACGCTGGGTTCGGGCTGGGCGAGCGGCACCACGGTCGTGCTCACACCGCCGGGCACCGTCGGCGGCGTCGACGGCAGGGGCGGGGCGCCCGGCACCCGCGAGACCGATCTGCTCGATCCGATCAACTCCGTTCGCCACGTCGACGCCGTGGTGTTGACCGGTGGCAGCGCCTACGGTCTGGCCGCCGCGGACGGGGTGATGCGCTGGCTCGAGGAACAGGGTCGCGGCGTCGCCCTGGAGGGCGGCGTGGTGCCGATCGTGCCCGCCGCGGTGGTGTTCGACCTTCCGGTCGGCGGATGGCAGTGCCGGCCCACCGCGGAGTTCGGGTACGCCGCGGCCGCCGACGCCGGAACCGAGGTGGCGCTCGGCACCGTGGGCGCGGGCACCGGCGCGCGCGTGGGCGTGCTCAAGGGCGGCGTGGGCAGCGCGTCGACGGTCCTGGACTGCGGCGCGACCGTCGGTGCGCTCGTGGTGGTCAACGCCGCCGGGGACGCGGTCGACACCGCGACCGGCCTGCCGTGGCTGGCGTACCAGATCGAGGAGTTCGGTCTGGTCGCCCCGCCGGCCGACCAGATCGCGGCGTACGCCGACCGGCACCAGGAGTACAGCCCGCTCAACACGACCATCGCCGTCGTCGCCACCGACGCCGCGCTGAGTCCGGCGGGGTGCCGGCGGGTCGCCGTCGCCGCGCACGACGGGCTGGCACGCACCATCCGGCCGTGTCACACGCCGCTCGACGGGGACACCGTCTTCGCGCTGGCCACCGGCGCCGTCGAGGTGCCTCCCGATCCCACCGCGCCGGCGTCGATGTCGCCGGAGGTGCCGCTGATCACTCAGGTGGGCGCCGCCGCCGCGGACTGCCTGGCCCGCGCGGTGATGGTCGGTGTGCTGGCCGCCTCGTCGGTGGCCGGAATACCCGCGTACCGGGACCTGTTGCCCGGAGCGTTCGAGTAATCGCGAAACTGCATTCCAGCAGCCGTTTACTCGATGTTTCGCTGCTGGAATACAGTTTCGTGCAGAAAGGGGTAGTTGCTGTGCTGGTCATCCGAGCGGATCTGGTCGACGCCATGGTCGCCCACGCCCGCGCCGATCATCCCGACGAGGCCTGCGGCGTGATCGCGGGGCCCGAGGGCTCGGACCGCCCGGAGCGCTTCATCGCGATGACCAACGCGGAGCGGTCGCCGACGTTCTACCGGTTCGACTCGGGGGAACAGCTCAAGGTGTGGCGGGCATTGGAAGACGCAGGTGAGGCGCCCATAATCATCTACCACTCGCACACCGCGACCGAGGCGTACCCCAGCCGCACCGACATCGCGTACGCATCCGAACCCGACGCCCACTACGTGCTGGTGTCGACCCGCGACCCGGAGAAACACGAACTGCGGAGTTACCGCATCGTCGACGGCGTCGTCACCGAGGAACCCGTCAAGATCGTCGAGCAGTACTGAAAAGACCTGAGCCCTAAAGGAGCCGTTGCATGTCTGTTTCCGTGTCCATCCCGACCATCCTGCGCACCCATACCGGTGGGGAGAAGCGCGTCACCGCATCCGGCGAGACGCTGGCGGCGGTGATCAGCGACCTGGAGGCCAACTACTCCGGCATCTCCGAGCGCCTGATGGACAAGGACAACCCCGGCAAGCTGAACCGCTTCGTCAACATCTACGTCAACGACGAGGACGTGCGGTTCTCGGGCGGGCTCGACACCACGATCGCTGACGGCGACTCGGTGACGATCCTGCCCGCGGTGGCAGGCGGCTGATCTTGGCGCGATACGACTCGCTGCTCGAAGCCCTGGGCAATACGCCGCTCGTGGGTCTGCGCCGGCTCTCGCCCCGCTGGGACGAGGAGCCCCATGTGCGGCTGTGGGCCAAGCTCGAGGACCGCAATCCGACCGGCTCCATCAAGGACCGACCGGCGCTGCGGATGATCGAGGAGGCCGAGCGGCAGGGCCGGTTACAACCCGGCGCGACGATCCTGGAGCCGACGAGCGGCAACACCGGCATCTCGCTGGCGATGGCGGCACTGCTCAAGGGCTACCAGATGATTTGCGTGATGCCGGAGAACACCTCGATCGAGCGCCGTCAGCTGCTCGAGCTCTACGGTGCGCGAATCATCTACTCCCCCGCCGAGGGCGGCTCGAACACCGCCGTCGCGCATGCGAAAGAGCTTGCGCTGCAGAACCCTTCGTGGGTGATGCTCTACCAGTACGGCAACGAGGCCAACTCGCTGTCGCATTACGAGGGCACCGGCCCCGAGCTCCTCGCCGACCTTCCGGAGATCACCCACTTCGTCGCCGGGCTCGGCACCACCGGAACCCTGATGGGGACCGGACGGTTCCTGCGCGAACGCAAACCGGACGTGAAGATCGTCGCCGCCGAACCCCGGTACGGCGAGGGTGTCTACGCGCTGCGCAACATCGACGAGGGATTCATTCCCGAGCTCTACGACCCGGATGTGCTCACCACGCGGTACTCCGTCGGTTCGTACGACGCGGTCAAACGCACCCGCGACCTGGTCCAGGTGGAAGGGATCTTCGCGGGCATCTCCACCGGCGCGGTGCTGCACGCGGCGCTGGGCATGGCGGCCAAGGCGGTCAAGGCGGGGGAGCAGGCCGACATCGCGTTCGTCGTCGCCGATGCGGGGTGGAAGTATCTGTCGACCGGTGCGTACGCCGGTAGCCTTGATGACGCCGAAGACGCGCTTGAAGGGCAGCTATGGGCATGACCGGTTATCCGGGGACCACACCGTCGCAACCGAGGAAGCGGCCCGCGTGGGTGATCGGCGCCGTCACGGTATTCAGCTTCGTCGTGCTGCTGTGGGTCATCGAGTTGTTCGACTCGCTGTCGAACCACCGGCTCGACGACAACGGCATCCGGCCGTTGGAGTCCGATGGCCTACTGGGCATCCTGTTCGCCCCGTTGTTGCACTCGACCTGGGACCACCTGATCGCCAACACCGTGCCCGCGTTGGTGCTCGGCTTCCTGATGACGCTGGCGGGCATGTCGCGGTTCATCTTCGCGACGGCCATCGTGTGGATTCTCGGCGGGTTGGGCACCTGGCTGATCGGCAACATCGGGATGCACTGCCCGTACGTCGGGGTGCGGTGCGAGGCCAACCACATCGGCGCTTCGGGGCTGATCTTCGGCTGGCTGGCGTTCCTCATCGTGTTCGGGTTCTTCACCCGTAAGGCGTGGGAGATCGTCGTCGGCGTGATCGTGCTGCTCGTCTACGGCAGCGTTCTGCTCGGCGTGCTGCCGGGCACCCCGGGGGTCTCGTGGCAGGGCCATCTCAGCGGTGCGGTCGCGGGCGTCATCGCGGCGTATCTGCTGTCCGGGCCGGAGCGCAAGGCACGCGAGAAGCGCAAGAGCGTGGCGACGAACCCGTACCTGACGTCGTGACCCCGGCAGTGTCTGCGGACGCGCCCGTCGGCATCTTCGATTCGGGCGTCGGCGGGCTCACGGTCGCCCGCGCGATCATCGACCAGTTGCCCGACGAGAACATCGTCTACGTCGGCGACACCGGCAACGGGCCGTACGGGCCGCTGACCATTCCGGAAGTGCGTGCCCATGCGCTGGCGATCGGGGACGATCTCGTCTCGCGTGGGATCAAGGCGCTCGTCATCGCCTGCAACACGGCGTCGTCGGCGTGCCTGCGCGACGCCCGCGAACGCTACGCCCCGGTGCCCGTCGTCGAGGTGATCCTGCCCGCCGTGCGCAGGGCCGTCGCCGCCACCCGCAACGGCCGGATCGGCGTCATCGGCACCGAGGCGACGATCGCGTCCGGCGCCTACCAGGACGCGTTCGCGGCGGCCCGCGACACCGAGGTGATCGGGGTGGCCTGCCCACGCTTCGTCGACTTCGTCGAGCGTGGCGTGACCAGCGGGCGGCAGGTGCTGGGCCTCGCCGAGGGGTACCTGGAACCGCTTCAGCGCGCACAGGTCGACACGCTCGTTCTGGGCTGCACGCACTACCCGATGCTGTCGGGGCTGATCCAGTTGGCGATGGGCGACAACGTCACGTTGGTGTCGAGCGCCGAGGAGACCGCCAAGGACTTGCTGAAGGTGCTCACCGAACTCGATTTGCTGCGCCCGCACGACGGTCCTCCGGTGCGGCGAGTCTTCGAGGCGACGGGCGATCCAGACGCGTTCACCGCCCTGGCCGCACGGTTTCTCGGGCCCACACTCGACGGCGTTCGACCTGTTCAACGTCACGTCGGCGCGCCAAGATGATTTCGGTCGCTCAAACCGGCCATGTTTTCGTCACAGGCCGATCGGGCATGGCAAGCTAGTGAGTGTGCGAATCACCGTTCTCGGTTGCTCCGGCAGTGTTGTCGGACCTGATTCGCCAGCGTCCGGATATCTAGTCTCCGCACCCGATACCCCGCCGTTGGTGCTCGACTTCGGCGGCGGAGTGCTCGGCGCGCTGCAGCGCCATGCCGATCCCAACGACGTGCACGTGCTGCTGTCTCATCTCCATGCCGACCACTGCCTCGATCTGCCGGGGCTGTTCGTGTGGCGGCGCTATCACCCGTCGCCGGCGCAGGAGCGCGGCATCATGTACGGCCCCGCCAACACGTGGGCGCGGCTCGGCGCGGCGTCCTCGCCCGAAGGCGGGGAGGTCGACGACTTCTCCGACATCTTCGAGATCCGGCACTGGGTCGACAACGAACCGGTCACCATCGGCTCGCTGACCGTGACGCCGAAGCTCGTCTGTCACCCCACCGAGTCTTACGGCATGCGCATCACCGATCAGGACGGCGCGACGCTGGTCTACAGCGGGGACACCGGTTACTGCGACGCCCTCATCGACTTGGCGCGCGGCGCCGACGTGTTCCTGTGCGAGGCCTCATGGACGCATTCGCCGGAACGGCCCCCGCGGCTACACCTGTCGGGCACCGAGGCGGGGCGGGCCGCGGCCGAGGCCGGAGTCGGTGAACTCCTGCTGACCCACATCCCGCCGTGGACGTCGCGCGAGGACGTCATCAGCGAGGCCAAGGCCGAGTTCGACGGTCCGGTGCACGCGGTGGTGTGCAACGAGACGTTCGACGTCGTCCGCGCCGCCTAGTCAGAACCGACCGATAGGGTTGGTGCGTGTCCCAGAGAGAAGACGGCCGGCTTGACGACGAGCTGAGGCCGGTTCGCATCACCCGCGGCTTCACCACCCATCCCGCCGGTTCCGTGCTGGTGGAATTCGGCCAGACGCGCGTCATGTGCACGGCGAGCGTCACCGAGGGCGTGCCGCGGTGGCGTAAGGGCTCCGGAAAAGGTTGGCTGACAGCCGAATACGCGATGTTGCCCGCCGCCACCCACGACCGGTCAGACCGCGAGTCCGTCAAGGGCCGCGTCGGTGGCCGCACCCAAGAGATCAGCCGGCTGGTCGGAAGGTCGTTGAGGGCGTGCATCGACCTCGCGGCGCTGGGCGAGAACACGATAGCGATCGACTGCGACGTGTTGCAGGCCGACGGGGGCACCCGCACCGCGGCGATCACCGGGGCCTACGTCGCGTTGGCCGACGCGGTGACCTACCTGGGCGCCGCCGGCAAGCTGTCCGACCCGCGCCCGCTGTCGTGTGCGATCGCCGCCGTCAGCGTCGGCGTGGTCGACGGCCGGGTCCGCGTCGACCTGCCCTACAGCGAGGACTCGCGCGCCGAGGTCGACATGAACGTCGTCGCCACCGATACCGGAACCCTCGTCGAGATCCAGGGCACCGGTGAGGGCGCGACGTTCCCCCGCTCGACGCTGGACAAGATGCTCGACGCCGCGATGGGTGCGTGCGAGCAGATCTTCGAGATCCAGCGCCAGGCCCTGGAGCTGCCGTATCCCGGGGTGTTGCCGGAGTCGAAAGAGCCGCCGAAGAAGGCGTTCGGAAGCTGACCGAGCTGCTGGTGGCCAGCCGCAACCCGAAGAAGCTGGCCGAGTTGCACCGCGTGCTGACGGCGGCGGGGGTGTCGGGGTTGACGCTGCGCTCGCTCGACGATGTGCCCGCGTTCGACGAGGCGCCCGAGACCGGCGCGACATTCGAGGAGAACGCATTGGCCAAGGCGCGCGACGCGTTTCGGGCGACGGGTCTTGCGACGGTCGCCGACGATTCCGGGCTGGAGGTCGCGGCGCTGAACCGGATGCCGGGGGTGCTGTCGGCGCGGTGGGCGGGCCGGCACGGTGACGACACGGCCAACACCGCGCTGCTGTTGGCGCAGCTGGCCGACGTGCCCGACGACCGGCGCGGCGCGGCGTTCGTGTCGGCGTGCGCGCTGGTGCACGGCGCCGGCGAGGTCGTCGTGCGGGGCGAGTGGCCGGGCAGCATCGTCCGCGAACCCCGCGGCGACGGCGGCTTCGGCTACGACCCGGTGTTCCTGCCGGAGGGCTCGACGCGCACGGCCGCCGAACTCGACCCCGCCGAGAAGGACGCGGCATCGCACCGGGGGCGGGCGCTGACGGCCCTGCTTCCCGCGTTGCGCGCGTTGGCCGATCGAACCTGAGCTCGCGCTCGAGATCCGGCGGATATGTCGAGGACGAACTCACGTTCGCCGCCGAAATTTTGTATAGCTCAACTAAGCGGTAGCATCCCCGGGGTGCGCCGCTCCTCCGTCGATTCCGAAGTCGGCAGGACGCGGCACCCGGCGATCGTCGTGGCGGTGCTCGCAGCGGCGGGCATCAGCGTCTCGCTGATGCAGACGCTCGTCATCCCGCTGATCCCCGAACTGCCCACGCTGCTGAACACCAGCGCATCCAACGCGTCGTGGGTGATCACCGCGACGCTGCTGACGGCGGCCGTCGCGACGCCGATGTTCGGCAGGCTCGGCGACATGTACGGGCCCAAGCCGATCCTGATCATCTGCGCCCTACTGCTCACCGTGGGATCGCTGATCGCGGCGACGACGACCGCGCTGATCCCGGTCATCGTGGGCCGCGGGCTCCAGGGCTTCGGCATGCCCATCATCCCGCTGGGCATCAGCGTCATGCGTGCCTCGGTGCCGGCACATCGGGTCGGCACCGCGATGGGTCTGATGAGCGCATCGCTGGGTGTTGGTGGTGCGCTTGGTCTTCCGCTGTCGGCGATCATCGCCGATCGGTTCGACTGGCACGCGTTGTTCTGGTTCGGCGCCGCGCTCGGCGTCGTGGCGGCGGTGTCGTTCGCGGTGCTGGTGCCGCACCTTCCCTCGGTCTCCGCCGACCGCTTCGATGCGTTGGGCGCGCTCGGGCTGGCGGGCGGGCTCGTGACGCTGCTGTTGGGCATCTCCAAGGGCGGAAGCTGGGGCTGGACGAGTGCGATCACCGTGACGATGTTCGCCGCGTCGGTGGTGATCTTCGGACTGTTCGCGCTGTGGCAGTTCCGGACGACTGCTCCCATCGTCGATCTGCGCACGACGTTGAAGCGGCCGGTGCTGACGACGAACCTGGCGTCCATCGCGGTGGGCTTCTCGCTGTTCGCGATGTCGCTGATCGCGCCGCAGATCCTCGAACTGCCGGCGGGTGCGGGTTACGGGCTGGGCCAGTCGATGTTGGAGACCGGTCTGTGGATGGCGCCCGGCGGTCTGGCGATGATGCTGACCTCGCCGGTGGCCGCCCGGATCGCCGGTGTACGCGGTCCGCGGTTCACGCTGTTCGTCGGATCGACGGTGGTGGCCGTCGGCTATCTGTCGGGACTGCTGCTGATGAACAGCGCGTGGCAGCTGTGCGTGTTCAACGTGATGGTCAGCGTCGGCGTCGGCTTCGCGTTCTCGTCGCTGCCCGCGCTGATCAACGCGGCGGTGCCCGTATCGGAAACGGCGGCAGCCAACGGAATCAATGCGCTGGCGCGGTCGCTGGGAACGTCGGTCTCCAGCGCGGTCATCGGCGCGGTGCTCACGGTGATGACCACGACCGTCGCCGGCCAGCAGGTGCCGTCGCTGGGCGGGTTGCGCGTGGCGCTGCTGATCGCGGCCGGTGCGGCCGTCATCGCCGCGCTCACCGCGCTCGCGATCCCGAAGGGCGACGAATCGGAGGAGTCAGAGCCCGATCTGGCGCTGACTACAGACCGTAGCGTTCCTTGATCTCGCGGGTCTGAACCTGCTCGACGATGATGCCCACGAGCGGAATGGTGCCGGCGAGCAGAACCCCGACGGTCTTCCCGATCGGCCAGCGCACCTTGACCGCGAGGTTCGCGGTGAAGAGCAGATACACGAAGTACACCCAGCCGTGGACCACCGCGATCCAGTTCAGACCCTCGACGTGGTAGACGTACTTCATCACCATCTCGTAGCAGAGCGCGATGAGCCAGATGCCCGTCGTCCAGGCCAGCACTCGGTAGCCCAGAAGTGCCTTGCGGATGTTTTCGGCGGAGGTGATCGGCTGCTCGGTCATGTGGCCGGGTGTTCCTTGTCTTTCTTCGCGAGCTCGGCCAGGTAGGCGTTGTACTCGCGTAGTGCGGGGTCGTCGACGTCGTCGTCGAAGCGGGTTGACGCTGCGGGTTTTTGGGGGAGCAGGTCCTCAGGGATCTCGGTGATGTCGCGATTCGTCGGCAGGGGTGGTGCCTCCTCGTAGCGCACGAACTTGTAATACGCGTACACGACGAAACCGGCGAACAGCGGCCACTGCATCGCATAGCCGAGGTTCTGGAAGCTGCCCGAGGCCGACTCGAAGCGGGTCCACTGCCACCACGCCAACGCCAGACAGCCGGCGGCGCCGACGATCACCAAGGCGATGAGCGCCGGCCTCCTACGCCGTGTAGTGGACACCTTCCAACGGTACCGCGCTACCCTTGGACGGCCCATGCGCGAGTGGCGGAATGGAAGACGCGATGGTTTTAGGTGCCATTGTCCTGTGGACGTGGGGGTTCGAGTCCCCCCTCGCGCACCCACGCCGATCGGCGGCTTCTGCGCCGGCGTCGTGATCCGACGGCCGCGTTCAGTCGGCGAAGTACTTCTGCCCGCCGCTGGGTACGCGCCCGAATCCGGCTCTGAGCAGAGGCGCCAAGACCGCGACCGGCAGGCTCGCGGCCCTCTTCGGTTCGATCGCGACCACCCAGGTGAACCGCGTCTGCCGGCCCTCCGCTTCGACGAGGTAGTCCTCGGCGAACCGTTTGAACAGCGGCAGCGTCGACTCGTATACGTAGAAGGACTTCTGCCGGCCCTCGTCCCATGCGAAGAAGCGCTCGCGCATGACGGCCCCGCCGGGAGCGGTGACGTCCCTAGTCGTGCCGACGCCGAAGGGGCGCGGTGAGGTCCAGGTGACGTCCTTGATGGACGGCCCCCACGCCGCCAGCGATTCGTCCGACGTCAGCGACTCCCACACGCGTTCCGGCGTCGCGGCGAAACGCTTCTCGTAGCGGAAGACATGGGGTGCTGACACCAGGAAGTCGGCGTCGGCGGAGAGAAGGGGATACCAGCGGGCCATAGCTGGCCATCATGGCAGGCCCGCGGCGAGGGGGCTCAGTCGTCCCGGCTCTGCTTGCCGAAGCAGACCATGCTGGCGGTGAAGCTGAAGACCGCGACCACACCGGCGGTGGCGGCCAGCGGCGCGTCGGAGGCACCCCAACTCGCGAGCCCGACCGCGACCGCGATGATCGCGGTGAAGATCAGGAAGAGGCCCGTGGTGGCGAGCGCTTCGGCGGCCGGATTGTCAGCGGGGGCGAGGGCGCGCTCGCGCATCGAGGTCTCCTGTTGGCTCGCGGTTACGGACGGTTGTGCTGAGGTTGCCCACTGGCAACCGCCGTGAAACCCGCGCCCGAAAAGACCCGGTTCAGCCCGCCTTTCGGACCGTGAACCCGTTGAGTTCGGCCAGCGACTGCAGTTGCCGCAATGCGAATTGGCGTGACCGGCCGGTGTCGGGGATGTGGATGCCGGCCCATACCCCGACGGCCCCCGGCGTTTGGCACGCCTCCCGCGCACAGAGCCAGCGTCGCGGACATGTCCGGCACAACTCCTTGGCGCCGTCGTCGGCCCCTAGGGCCCATCGGTCGGGGTCCTGGGCGCAGGCGCCGATCGGAGCGTTCTGCAATGCGCCGACCGAAAAGGGGCGCGCCGTCCTGCCGGTCGGCCGTTCGTCGGCGGGCATCTGCGTCTCCTCTCGGTCGTGCGGTCCGCGACTCGGCCGACAATACACGTGTATCGTTGCTGGCGACACTTCGGCAGTGGCTAGGGTGTGGGGGTGAACTCTCTCGCCCGCGGGTATCGATGACGGCGGTACGGACGGATCGGTACGCCTCCGGTGGTGATCAGCGTCCGAGCGTCGAACGGATTCGTGACGCGGCACTGAAATGCTTCGCGGACCGGGGCACGTCCGCGACGTCGCTGCGCGCGGTCGCGGCGGAAGCGGGTGTCTCGCTCGGGTTGGTGCAACACCATTTCGACACCAAGGCGAACTTGATCAAGGCCGTCGACGAACATGTGCTCGGTGTGATGGCCTCCGCGCTCGCGAAACCCATTCCCGAACCGCCGGCAGATTCCATCGCCGACATCGGTAACAGGGTGACGTCGCTGGTCGCCGACGAGCCGGATGTGGTGGCGTACGTCGGCCGCGCGCTCACCGACGGCAGCGCGCTCGGGCGGGAGGTATTCGATGCGTTGGCGGACATCGGTGCCGAGCGGTGGCAGGTGCGCGCCGAGCAGAACCTGACCCGACCGGATCTCGATCCGATCTGGGGCACGCTGAATCCGCTGGTGCTGGCGCTCGGGGCGTGGGTGCTGCGCGCCCACATCGAGCGTCATCTTCCCGAACCGCTCGAGACGCCGACACAATTGCGGCGGTGGCAAGAGGCCACTGACTCCCTCCTGCGTGATGGGCAGATGCGCCACCAATCCTGACGTCTACAGCGAGGTGCCGCCGACCCGTTTGCGGTAGCTCGTCGGCGTCTCCCCGCAGAACTGCGTGAAGGCCCGGGTGAACGAACTGAGGCTGTCGAAGCCGACGGCCGACGACGTCTCCTGAACCGACTGCCCCGGTGCGGCGAGCAACGCCATGGCCTTGAGCATCCGAGCGTGCAGAAGGTATGTGCGCCATGGCATTCCGACGGCATCCTGAAACAGTCGCCGCAGCGTCCGCTCCGATACGGAAACCGCCCTGCTCACCTCGTCCGCGCTCACCCCGTCCAGATGCTCTTTGGTATAGGCCATCGCGGCGGCGACGATCGGGTGTTCGGAGCTGGGCAGGCTCAACGGCGCCTCGTGGTCGAGCGCCTCGGCCACCAGGTTTGCCAAGGTGCGGAAGAACGCATCGGAGATCTCGTCGCCTTCCGGCCTGTCGATCGGCCAGCGCAGCGCGTAGACCATCATCTCGCGGATCAGCGGCGACACCGCGAGGATGCGTGCCCGCTCGCCAGCGTGCGGGATCAGTTGCGGATCGAACATCACCGCTACGGTCCGGACGTCGGGGTTCATGGTGGCCTGATGTTCGAGCCCGACCGGAATCCAAGCCGCCTGTTGGGGCGGCAACAGGTAGTGCGCCGAGTCGGTTTCGACCTCGACAACCCCGCCGAGCGCGTACTCGATCTGGTGCACGTCGTGCGAGTGCCAACCGGTGATCAGCGCGTCACCCTCGTACAGATAGCTGCCGCCCAGCGCGCGCCCGCCTCGCCGCAGGTCGATGACCCGGCGGGTGGGGACGCCGGCCAGTTTGGCCGGTTCGGCCAAACCTCTGTCCGATAGCGCAGAGACGGTCACGGTGCTAGACGGTACTACTGAGGTATGAACGTTGACGACCTGATTCTGGTGAGCATCGACGACCACGTGGTGGAACCGCCCGACATGTTTCTTCGGCATGTTCCGGCCAAGTACAAGGACGAGGCGCCGATCGTGGTCACCGACGACAAGGGCGTCGACCAATGGATGTATCAGGGCCGCCCGCAGGGGGTCAGTGGGCTGAACGCGGTGGTGTCCTGGCCCGCCGAGGAGTGGGGCCGCGATCCGGCCGGCTTTGCCGAGATGCGGCCCGGCGTGTACGACGTGCACGAGCGCGTCCGCGACATGAACCGCAACGGCATCCTGGCCTCGATGTGCTTCCCGACGTTCACCGGGTTTTCCGCACGACACCTCAACATGCACCGCGAAGAGGCCACCCTGGTGATGGTGTCGGCCTACAACGACTGGCACATCGACGAGTGGGCGGGTTCATACCCCGACCGCTTCATCCCGATCGCAATCCTGCCGACCTGGAATCCGGAGGCCATGTGCGACGAGATCCGCCGCGTCGCCGCGAAGGGCTGTCGTGCGGTGACGATGCCGGAACTGCCGCACCTCGAGGGTCTTCCGAGCTATCACGACGAGGAGTACTGGGGCCCCGTCTTCCGGACCCTGTCCGACGAGAACGTGGTGATGTGCCTGCACATCGGCACCGGTTTCGGCGCGATCAGCATGGCGCCCAACGCCCCGATCGACAACCTGATCATCCTCGCCACCCAGGTGTCGGCGATGTGCGCGCAGGATCTGCTGTGGGGTCCGGCGATGCGCAACTACCCCGACCTGAAATTCGCGTTCTCCGAAGGCGGTATCGGCTGGATCCCGTTCTACCTCGACCGCAGCGACCGTCACTACACCAACCAGAAGTGGCTGCGACGTGACTTCGGGGACAAGCTGCCGTCCGACGTGTTCCGCGAGCATTCGCTGGCCTGCTATGTCACCGACAAGACGTCGCTGAAGCTGCGTCATGAGATCGGCATCGACATCATTGCGTGGGAATGCGACTACCCGCATTCGGACTGCTTCTGGCCCGATGCGCCCGAACAGGTGCTCGCCGAACTGAATGCGGCCGGTGCGTCCGATTCAGACATCAACAAGATCACCTGGGAGAACTCGTGCCGGTTCTTCAGCTGGGATCCGTTCAAGCTCACACCGAAGGAGCAGGCGACAGCAGGGGCGTTGCGCGCCAAGGCCACCGACGTCGACGTCTCGATTCGCCCCCGTAAGGAGTGGGCGCGGCTCTACGAGCAGAAGCAGCTCGCGAAGGCATAGGCTCGGCGGGTCACCACATCAGGCCGCGAGCCATCTCCGACGGCGGGATCTCCTCCATTGAGATCAGGCCCGCGGGGGCCCGGCACACCCAGTCGATGACGTTCACGACGCGGGCCGCGGTCGAGACGCAGCCCGCCTCGGTGACGTCGAGAACCGGGTGCGAGAGCAGGGTGTTGATCTCGACGCGCGGCTCACCCTCGATGATCACCTTGTGCACCCCGAGGTGTCCGTCCGGTGGGTACTCCCAGTCCGGCGCGGCCGCGGGGGTGAGCCGGGTGGTGTGCTCGACGGTGATGACGGGGGAGCCGGCGCAGATGCCTTCGGCTGCGAAGCGCACACCCGCCATCCCGCCGGGCTCGACGGTCATCATCTTGCATTCGATTCGCCTGTCGGTGTACCACGGCTCGAAACGCTCGGTGACGTCGTCGAGTTCGACACAAAGGTGGGTGGCGATGTTGCGTACCAGCCCACCGAACATCGCGGTGATGACGCCCGGTAAGAAGGCCATCGCGGGGTCGTCGCCTGGCTTGCTGCCGAAACCCATTGCGGTGCCGGTGTACTCATAGTCGTCGTAGTTGCCGTAGTCGAAGACCTCCCGGACGGTGACCGATTCCGCACGGGTCGCGAGGCTGAGCGCAGCCAGCACCGCGGTGTCGCCCGAGTACCCCGGGTCGATCCCGTTGACGTAAAGCGACGAATTGCCCTTCGCGCAGGCATCTTCCAACGGTCCCCGCAGCCAGTCGTCGGCCTGGCGCGGCGTCACCAGCCACACCATCGACGTCCCGACGACATTGATCCCAGCGGACAGGAACCGCGACATCTGCTCGAGGGCTTCCATCGGACGCGTCTCACCGAGGGCGGTGTAGACAACGCAGTCCGGCTTCAACGCGATCAGCGCATCGATGTCGTCGGTGGCGATGACGCCGGACGGATCGGCCAGGCCGCACAACTCGGCCGCGTCGCGCCCGACCTTCTCGGGGCTGGCGGCGTGGACGCCGACGAGTTCGATGTCGGGACGGCCGATGAGCGCCCGAAGTGAGTGCTGACCGACGTTTCCGGTGGAAAACTGGACCACTCTTCGCATTGCACGCCTCGATCAGTAGTCGGGTATGGGCAGCGGCAGGTTATTCGATTCGATTCCGCCGTCGACGTGGAAGATGGCGTTGGTCGCGTAGCAGTCCTTGGTCGACAGGTAGACGCAGAGCCGACCGAGATCCTCGACGTTGCCGAGTCGATGCAGGGGCGTGAGGGAGAGCATCGTGTCCAGCGCCCCCGGCATCATGTCGAGACCGGATTGCAGTCCCTCGGTGGCGAACGAGCCGAGTGCGATGGCATTGACGCGGATCTTCGGCGCCAACTCTTGGGCCATCGCCCGGGTGAGCGCTTCGAGCCCACCTTTGGCGACGCAGTACGAGGTGAGCGCGCGGATGCCGAAACGTGCTGATCCCGAGGAGATGTTGACGATGTTGCCGTGTCCGGCCTCGATCATGTGACGGGCGGCGAGTTGACTCATGATGAACGCTGACGTGACACACCAGTCGAACGTGTGCCGGAAGTCCTCGTCGGTGATGTCGAGAAACGACCCGAACGTCGAACCACCCACATTGTTGATGAGGATGTCGATGCGCCCGAACTCTTTCATCGCCGTGCCCACCACACGTTCGCCGTCCGGACGGCTGATGGCGTCGGCCACCAGGGCGAGCCCCTTACCGCCCGAATCCTCGATGCCCTTGATCGTTGCCACGATGTCGGATTCGGTGCGTGCGGTGCCGACGACGGTGGCCCCTGCTTCGGCGAGGACCCTCGCGATCCCCTGTCCCACCCCCTTGCCCGCTCCGGTGACGATCGCCACCTGCCCGTCGAGGTTGAACTGTTCGAGCGCCATCGAACTCCTTCCGAAATTGACTGCAGTCAATCACACGTGTCAATACCCGGTCGGTATTGCTATCGTCGGGGCATGGCAGTGGTGGACAAACCCTCAGCGCGCGAGGCCAAACGCTTACAGACGCGCGAGCGGTTGATGGGCGCGGCCATTGCGGAGTTCAAGCGGTCGGGCATGGCCGAGGCCGATGTGGGCGCGATCGTCGCCGCGGCCGGGGTCGCGCACGGCACGTTCTTCTTCCACTTCCCGACGAAGCAACATGTGCTGCTCGAACTGGAGCGTCGCGAAGAGGAGCGCATCGCCAAACAGCTCGGTCGGTACGCCGATTCGGCTCGCGACCTATCCGCCGTGCTCGACGAGGCGGTTCAACTCGTTCTGGGGCTGGAACGCCGTCTCGGGGCGATCTTGTTCAAAGACTTTCTTGCCCTGCATTTCTCGCAGACACGCCCCGCGGACGAGAGCAACGAGCATCCGGTCATCGTCAGGGTCGCCCAGGAGATCGAGCGGGCACAGAAATCAGGCCGGGTTGCCCCCGACGTCGACCCGATGAACAGTGCGGTGTTCTTCTTGCTGGGCCTTTACGCATTGTTGACGACCACGCACGAATGGCCCACGCAGAGCTCCATGCTCGACGACTATGTGACACGCACCCTGCGGGGTATCGAAGCCCGATAGTTTGTTGACTGGGGTCAGTCTTCCTGCGATGCTCACAAGGCCGACTCTCAGGAGGGTGCCTTGACTCTGCGCACAGAACCCGTCGCCGCCGGCGGTCTGGACGAGCACATGGAACGCTCCCGGCTGGCCCAACGCCAGGCGGACAAGTGGCTGATATCCGGCAGCCTGCTCATCGGCACCGCGGCCCTTGGGATCTTCGGCCTCCCGCTGTTTCTGCGCGGTGTCTGGCTGCTGCGTAAGGCTGCGCGCGAGGGCCTGTCCGTGCGTCCGATGATCGTCACACTGATCGGCTATCTGGTGATCATCGACGCGGCCATCAATACGGTGGGCTGGGCGCTCGACCTGGTGGCGAACCACACCATCCTGGCGCGAATCCTGTTGAACGGCTGGGGCGCGATGTTCGACGCCGGTTACTTCTGGCACTACAACGAGCTGTGGCTCGGCGGCGCCGCCGGACCGGGCGAGAAGGCGATGGAGGTCGGGATGATCCTCACCGTCTTCACCATGCGGATCGCCGCGGGAATCGGGTTCCTGCAGATGAAGCGCTGGGGTCACCAGTGGATGATCGTCACCTGCTGGATGGGTGTGCTCATCTGGTGTCTGTATGTGTTCAACATGACGATGTACGCCGACGTGCGGTACGCGGGCACGATCTTCCCCGTCGTCGGTTGGTGGCTGTACGACATCTTCTACATCACGCCGTTCCTCGCGATTCCGTACCTGCACACGGTGAACAGGGAAATCTTCTCTGACTGACTCAACTCATTGACCTAAGTCAGTATATGGACTACAAAGGGGCATACCATGACGGCTCAGGCCAAGCTGTTGGCGCGCGTGGAAGGCCGGGGACGAACTGACGGCCGCGGTCGCCATCCGGTGCCGCCCGAACCGACCACCTCGGCCGTGCGGCTGAGCACTTCCCGCTGACATCAACCCGCTCCGAGGAGGCGCCCACGTGGACTGGATCTGGGAGATACTTCGCTACGTCGCCGCCTGGGGCGGCACCGGCCTGATCATCTGGTTCTGGTACTGGATGTTCTCCAACATCGGAACCTTCTGAGCGGCCCCGAATTCCATGGCTGAACTCTCCGACTCACACGCGATGGCGGTCGAGCGCAGTTGCGCGGTGACGGCCGTGGCGCTGAGCGGGCAGCGGCGCCAAGGCGTTCGCCTCGTGACCGGGCAGCACCGTGCGTTCGGCCTCAACGCCGCACTGGATTACGTCCACGTGCCGTATCCGATCGCTCACGGCTGGACCCGACGGACGCTCACCTGTGGGATCGCGCTGCAGTGCTCGCCGTCGAAGGACAAGGTGGTCGGGTTCCGGCTGAACGAACTGTCGACACGTGAGCTGCAGGCGTTGACCGTGGTGGAGGCCGGTGTCGCCCTGGGCTGGGCTGCCGAGCGCTGGCCCGGTCTGCTGCCCGAGTTCGCGCGCGTACTCGGCGCCATCGAGATGCTCGACGGCGACCTCGATGCGACCTCGATGCTCAACCGGGCGATCGCCTTGGCGCGCACCACCGAATCGCTCGGCGTCGATCCACTGTTCGGCCGGCTTCCTCTGGCGTACACCGCTCCGCGGAGCATGTCGGACAAGCTGCGGCGCACGCTGGGCAGGATGCCGTGGACCACATCCGAGAAGCGGCTGCCGCGGCCGTATTCCATCCCTGTCGGAGGCGACGGCGGAATTCGCAATCCGAACCTTCCGCCGCCGAGCCGTCCTCAGGACAACGATCTCGACATCACGCCCGACCACCGGCCCGGAATCCCTTACCCCGAATGGAATGCGTGGACCAAGAGTTTCATGCGCGACCACGTCGCCGTGCTCGAGAAGGCGCACGCCTCGCGCACGCGCGAGCCGGAATCCGTATCCGCAGAACTGCGCCGGTGGTTCGAGGAGCACACCCACCGCGCGATGAAGAACCGGTTGGAGGACGGGTCCGACCTGGACGTCGAACAGTACGTCAACCACTACGTCGACCTCGCCACCGGTGAGGCGATCGAGCCGCGGCTCTTCCGCGAACTGCTGCCCAGCAACCGGGACGTCACCACGGCCCTTCTGCTGGACGGCAGTTCGTCGCTCGGAGTGCACGGCGGTCGCATCTTCAAGCTCGAGTTGGCCTGCGCCGACGCGCTTTCGCGCGCGATGACGCTGGCCCGCGAGAGGCACGGCATTTTCGTGTTCACCGGAAACACCCGTCACCGCGTCGAAGTCAGTTGCCTCAAGGACTTCGAGGACCGCAGGTTCGTGCCGCCCGGCCGTCTCGGACTGGCCACCGGCGGCTACACCCGGCTCGGCGCCCCGCTGCGCCATCTGACCAGCCGATTGCTCGCGCAACCGTCCGAGCGCCGGCTGCTCATCGTGATCGGTGACGGGCTCATCTCCGACGAGGGATACGAGGGCCGATACGCCTGGGCCGACGCCGCACACGCCGTCGAAGAGGCCAACGACGCGGGTGTTCGCATCTACTACGTCGGCGTGGGGCCCACCCGCGTCGACCCGTTGCCGGAGGTCTTCGGACCTCAACGCTCACAACGCATCCGACGAGTCGAGGAGCTGCCCCGAGTGCTTGCCCACGTCCATCGTGAATTGGTGGCCGCATGACCGACGCCAGCGAACGAACAGTTAACAGCGACTATTTCGCGAACGCCAACGAAGTCCAGCTCTTCGAGCAGGCCTACCAGCAACGGCTGCCGGTGATGCTGACCGGTCCGACCGGCTGCGGCAAGACCCGCCTCGTCGAGCACATGGGGGTGCTGCTGCGTCGGCCCGTCGTGACGATCAGCTGCCACGACGACTTGACGAGTTCCGACCTTGTCGGACGGTTCATGGTCACCGGCGGCGACGTGGTGTGGACGGACGGGCCTCTCACCAGGGCCGTGAAAGACGGTGCGATCTGCTATCTCGACGAGGTGGTGGAGGCCCGCCACGACTCGCTGGCCATCCTGCACTCGTTGACCGATCACCGCCGCGCGCTGTACCTCGACCGGGCCGGTGAGGTCGTCAAGGCGCCGGACACCTTCATGCTGGTCTGCTCGTACAACCCCGCCTACCGCAGCTCGCTGAAGGAACTCAAACCGTCGTTCCGGCAACGCTTCGTCACGATCCCGATGAGGTACCTGGCACCCGGCCGCGAAGCCGAGGTCATCGTCGCCGAAACGGGCGTGGACTCCGCGACCGCGACACGACTCGTGCACTGCGCCACGGCCATCCGCACCGCCGATGAGGCATTCCACTTCGAACCGCCGTCCACCCGCGTGCTCGTGACCGCCGCGCAGCTGATCGTCGCCGGCGCAACCGAACTGGAAGCCGCCGAGGCCTGCATCCTCGCGCCGCTGTCCACCGACGGTGCCATCACCGACGGCTTGCGTGAAGTCGCCGTGGCCAGCCTGGCCGCCGACGCTGGTAGCACCCACGGCTAGGAAGGAGTCCAACCGCATGGATCAAAAGGAGCGCAAGCGCAAGAAGGCGCTGATCATTCTGCAGATAGTCATCTACGGCTACCTGTTCGCGATGTTCGCGATCCAGCTCTACATGTCGTTCGCGCGCGGATGGTGGGAATTGTGAATCTGCCGCTGCTGAACCGTCGTTCGAATGCGCCCGTGGCGGGGGACGGGTCCGTGAGCCTCGAGGAGCACCACGAGGAATCGCGGCTCGCCCAGCGCCGTGCGGACAAGTGGATGATCGTCGGTGCCGCGCTGATGGGTATGTGGGCGCCCGGGCTGATCGGATTTCCCATCTTCATGCGCGGCGTGTGGCTCCAGCGTCAGGCTGCGCGCGCCGGGTTGTCGATGCGGCCGATGATCGTCACTCTGATCGGCTATCTCGTGCTGATCGACGGAATGCTCAACAGCCTCGGCTGGGCGCTCGACCTGGTCGCCAACCACACGCTGATCAACCGGGTGCTGATGGTCGGCTGGGGTGCAATGTTCGACGCCGGCTACTTCTGGCACTACAACGAACTGTGGGTCGGGGGCGCGGCCGGACCGGGCGAGAAGTCGATGGTGTTCGGCATGATCCTGACGGTTTTCGCGATGCGGTGCGCCGCGGCAATCGGGTTTCTGCAGATGAAGCGCTGGGGTCATCAGTGGATGATCATCACCTGCTGGATGGGCGTGCTCATCTGGTGTCTGTACGTGTTCAACATGACGATGTACGCCGACGTGCGCTATGCCGGCGTGGTCTTCCCGGTCATCGGTTGGTGGCTGTACGACATCTTCTACATCACGCCCTTCTTGGCCATTCCGTATCTCCACACGGTCAACCGCGAAATCTTCACCGACTGAACAGGTTCAAGGAGCCGACTGATGACATCGCCTTCACTCACCCCCGACAGCGGCGAAAAGGACAACGCCGACGACCTACCACCCGGCACCACGCCGTACTACGCGCGGATGCACCTCTACATCAAGCGTGCCGTGCTCGTCTGCCTGGTCGCGCTGGTGATCGAGGGCGCGTTCACGCTGCCGTTCATGGCGGTCTACTACGGCTATCCCACCCTGAGCCTCACCGAGATCTGCAGCGAGCTGCTCAAGGTCCGCTACTCCGATGACGCGCTGGAGTGCAAGGTGCCGTATCCGCCGCTGGGTCCCCCGGAGGGCGCCGAGGGCAAGGACACCGCTCAGGACGAGTGGGGCATTCAGCCGGTGCCGAAGTACAACCGGATCGGTTGGCGCGAACTGGTCCGCATCCACGAGGAGCGGGAGGCGCGGCAAGCCGCCCAATCCCAAGGGAATCCGGCTCCGTGAGCCGAAAAGCCGCCGAGGAACACGCGGCGAACTGGGATCTCCGGCACGAGGATTTCAACGACGAGGAGTTCCTCTACGACGTATACGCGGTGATGCGGCGCAATGCGCCGTTCGCCCACACCGATTCGCCGTTCCTCAGCGCCACCCCCGGCGGCGCGTGGGTGGCTGTGCGGTATGAGCAGTGCTACAAGATCCTCCAGGACTGGCAGCACTTCTCCAGCAATCCGACACCCGAAGCGTCCGAGCACCTCGCGGGCGACCTCGTCATCACCCTCGATCCGCCGCGTCAGCAGAAGTTTCGCAAGGTGCTCAATCCGTACTTCTCCCCGGCCAGGATGAAGGCGCTGCGGCCGCAGATCCGGGAGGAGACCGATCGACTGATCGACGGCTTCATCGAACGCGGTGCCGGGGACCTGGCCGAGGTGGCCTGGCGGCAGCCCGGCATCGTGTTCTTCAAATACCTCCTCGGCATGCCGATCGGCGATGTCCCGCTGTGTATCGAGCTGACGGACACCGCCCTCAACGGGGCGACCGAGGACGAGCGAATGTCCGCATGGGGTGGTCTCTACCAGCACATCCACGATGCGGTGGCCGAGCGCAGCGCCGCACCACCCCAGGACGACATGATCGACGTCCTGCTGTCGGCCGAGATCGACGGCGAGAAGCTGCCGTTCGCCGACGTGGTGTCGAACGCGATGCTGCTGGTGCAGGCCGGTCTCGAGACCACCGCGAGCGCGATGTCATTCGCCTTCCACTACCTCGCCACCCATCCCGAGGAGCGTGACCGGTTGGCCGGCGACGCCGACATGGTGCCGCGCGCGGTCGAGGAGTTCATCCGATTCGGCGGGTCGATCCACGGAATTCCCCGCACTGTCGCCAAAGAGGTCGAATTGGGTGGGCAGATGTTCGAACCGGGCCAGTCGGTCATCGTCAACTACGCCTCCGCCAACCGGGACGAACGCGAGTTCCGCAACGCCGACCGGTGCATCCTCGACCGCCGGGAGAACCGGCATCTGGGCTTCGGTGCGGGTGTACACCGCTGCCTCGGCTCGAACCTCGCGCGACTGGAGTTCCAGGTCGGTCTCGAGCAGGTGCTGACGCGGATGCCGGACCTCGCCCTCGATCCCGATGCATCGGGACACTTTCACGGGAGCTCGGTCACCCGCGGATTCCGCTCGGTGCCAGTAATTTTCAGCCCCGCCGAACGGTCGGCGGCATGACGTACCGCATCGTCCAATGGACAACGGGCAACGTGGGCAAGCGTTCGGTCCGCGCGGTGGCCCGCAACCCGCATCTGGAGCTGGTCGGATGCTATGCGTGGTCAAAAGACAAAGTCGGTCGCGATGTGGGGGAGTTGTGCGGCATCGACCCGCTGGGCGTGACCGCGACCGACGACGTCGACGCCCTGCTGGCGCTGCGACCGGACTGTGTCGTCTACAACCCGATGTTCGCTGACGTGGACGAGATGGTTCGAATACTGCGCGCCGGGGTGAACATCGTCTCCACATCCGAGTTCATCACCGGCCACTTCTTCGGCGACGACCGCGACCGCATCGTCGAGGCCTGCCGGCACGGTCAGTCGACCATTTTCGGCAGCGGAATCAACCCCGGCTTCATCCAACTCTTCGCCATCGTGTCGGCGGGCTTATCGGAGAGCGTGGACAAGGTGTCGGTCGTGGAGGCCATCGACACCACGATCTACAACTCACCGGACACCGAGAAGCCCATGGGCTTCGGTTATCCCATCGACCATCCAGATCTGAAATCGATCACCGAGAAGGGCTCGGCGATCTTCCGCGACGGTGTCCTGCTCGTCGCCGAAGCGCTCGGTGTGAGTCTCGACGAGGTCCGCTGCGACGTCGCGTACGCCCAGACCACTGCCGACCTCCACCTGCCCGGCGACTGGGTGATCGCGAAGGGCTGCGTCGCCGGGGTCGACGTCGGCTGGAAGGGGATCGTCGGCGGCAAGGAGGTCATCGAGATTCGCGGGCGGTGGCGCAAGGGCCAGACGCTCGACCCGGATTGGGAACTCGACATGGGCTACACGGTGGAGGTCGCGGGCACGCCGACCATCAAGACCACGCTGAGTTTCCTTCCGCCCGAGGGTTTCGTGGGCGAGACCCTGGACGACTACATCATGCTCGGCCTGTCGATCGTCGCGATGCCGGCGATCACCGCGATCCCGGCCGTCGTGGCGGCGTAACCGGGCATCGCCACCTACAACGATCTGCCGCTGCTACTTCCGCGGGGAGTCCTCAATGCCTGAGAAAACCTACCGGGTCATCCAGTGGATGACGGGCGACGTCGGCCAGGTCGGGTTGCGGCATTTCGCGCAAGGTCCGGTCTTCGACCTCGTCGGGGTGCTGGTGCACAGCAAGGACAAGGTCGGCAAGGATGCCGGCGAGATCGCGGGCATCGGGCCCGTCGGGGTGGTCGCGACCGACGACGTCGACTCGATCACCGCCCTCGACGCCGACTGTGTGTTCTACACGCCCGTCATCATGGACATCGACACCGTGTGCGGACTCCTGCGGTCAGGCAAGAATGTCGTCACGACAAGTGGTTTCTTCCATCCCACAGAGGATTTCCGCGACGGTGGCGACAAGATCCGCGCCGCATGTCAAGACGGCGGGGCCTCCTTCCACGCCGGCGGCATCCATCCCGGCTACGCCGGTGACATCCTGCCCCTCACCCTCGCGCGCGTCGCCAGCGCGATCGACAAGATCGAGGTGTGGGAAGTCGTCAACGTGCTGACCGACGCCCCGATGGACCACATCGACTGGATGGGATTCGGCAAGGACAAGGAGAAGTTCCTCTCGGAACCGACGATCCTCGGGCTCGGCGTGCCCTTCTTCGCGCAGTCGATGCACATGGTCGCCGACGGACTCGGCGTGACCATCGACGATGTGACCGCCGCAGACGTCCAGGCCGCGGTGGCCACCGAGGACATCCCGCACGACGAGGGTGCTATTCCGCGTGGAACCGTTGCCGCGCAACACCACACCTGGACCGCTCGTTCAGGCGGCGAACCGCTGATCGTCTACCACGCCATCTACCTGACCGGCGGACCCGACCAGCTCGACCCTGCCTGGGACTGGGGCAGAACCCGCTATCGCATCGTCATCGAGGGCGACCCGCCCACCGAACTCACGCTGCAAGGGGTGGTGCGGGCCGACGGAACCATGACCCACCCGGGCTACACCTGGACGGCGATGGGGGCCATCAACGCCATACCCGACGTCTGCGACGGCCCGCCCGGATGGCTGACCCATCTGGACCTCGGCCTGGTGCAACCCCGGGGGCTGGTACGCCGATGAGCGACAACGCATCTCCGCTGCAATTGCATCACGTCGTGTTCGCGGTGGCGCCACAACGGCGCGAGACGATGGCGGCGATGTTCACCGACCTCGGCTTCGAATTCGAAGAAGCCGAACTCACCGAACTCGGGGTTCGCGTCCATCTGGACTGGAACCGGGGCATCGAGCTGATCAGCCCGGTTCCCGACTCCACGGCCTCGGTCGCAACGTATGTCAACGAGTTCCTGAATCGCCACGGCGACGGTGTGTACACGGTCGTGCTGCGGGTACCGGACGCCTCGGCCGCGGAATCCGTTGCGCAGCGCTACGGCTCCACCACTCGTTTCCGCCAGGGGTTCTCGGGTGAGGGGTCCTATCTCGACGAGATCGACCTGTCGG
Organism: Mycobacterium sp. 852002-51961_SCH5331710; assembly: GCF_001665535.1. Taxonomy (GTDB): domain Bacteria; phylum Actinomycetota; class Actinomycetes; order Mycobacteriales; family Mycobacteriaceae; genus Mycobacterium. The sequence continues at coordinate 19,891 of NZ_LZSQ01000061.1, read as the reverse complement.
TCGTCGGGCTTCCGCTGACGTTTCTGGCCACCAACGTGTCATGACCGAGGCGCTGGGGCTGACGCAGGTCCGCTACGAAGATCTGCCCATGGCGCGGGACCGCGGTGCGGGCTGGGCGAAACTGCGCGACCTGGGCCCGGTGCTCTACGGCGAGGGTTGGTTCTACTTCACCCGTCGCGACGATGTGCTTGCCGCACTGAGGGATCCGGAAACGTTCTCGTCGAGGACCGACTACGACGACATGATCAGCCCGGTTCCGCTCGTGCCGCTCGGATTCGACCCACCCGGGCACACCCGGTACCGCCGCCTGCTGCATCCCTACTTCAGCCCGCAGACGCTCAGCGCGCTTCTGCCGTCACTGCAGGCACAGGTGATCGACATCATCGACGAGATCGCCGACCGCCCCGACTGCGAGGTCATGGGAGACCTCGCGATCCCGTATCCGTCACAGGTGTTTCTGACCCTGTTCGGTCTTCCGCTCGAAGACCGTGAGCGCTTGATCGCGTGGAAGGACGCGATCATCGCGGTAAGCCTCGCCACCGACCCGACAAGCGTCGACCTGACCCCCGCAGTCGAGCTTTTCGGCTACCTCACCGAAGCCATACGGACGCAGCGGGAGTCACCGCAGGCGGGCATACTGTCCGACGTCCTCCACGGCGAGGATGCGCTCACCGACGCCGAAGCGACGGGCATGTCGCTCGTGTTCGTCCTCGCGGGCCTCGACACCGTCACGGCCTCGATCGGTGCCGCCATGCTGGAACTGGTCCGTCGTCCGGACCTGCGCCGGCGACTCCGGGAGGAACCCGACCATGTCGGCGCGTTCGTCGAGGAGGTGATCCGGTTGGAACCGGCGGCGCCGGTATTGGGGCGCGTGACCACACGAGAGGTGACGGTCGCGGGCGTCACGTTGCCCGAGGGGTCACAAGTCCGGCTCTGTGTCGGCGCGATCAACCGCGACGGAAGCGATCCGCACTCCGGAGACGACCTGGTGATGGACGGTAAGTTGCACAAGCACTGGGGCTTCGGCGGCGGTCCGCACCGCTGCTTGGGCGCCCATCTGGCCCGGATGGAGCTGCGGCTCGTCGTGACCGAATGGCTCGCGCGCATACCGGAGTTCGAACTCGCTCCCGGCTTCGTCCCGGAGATCACATGGCCGTCGGCGACGTGCTCGCTGCGCGAGCTTCCGCTGAGAATCCGGGCGGAGAGCACACGATGAGCGTCGGGACCGCGAAGCCCAGCATCTTCGACGCCGAGCTGCCGACGCTGACCTATGACATCACGGCGACGCCGCAGGAGATCTATCCGCAGTTCCAGGCGGCGCTGCGCCAAGCGCCGGTCGCGCTCGGCCCGATCGGGCCCGAGGTGCTGTCTTACGAGCTGGCCAGGACCATCCTGCGCGATCCCCGATTCGGCATCCCCAAGGGCATCCACCTGTCGGCGCACGGCATCACCTCAGGCGAGTTGTGGGACAGGGTCACCCACAGCATCCTCAACATGGACGGAGAAGAACACCGCCGGTTGCGGGGGCTGGTGTCGAAGGCCTTCACACCACGGGCGACGGCACGCATGGATCCCACCATCCACACGGTCGTCAACGAGCTCATCGACCGCGTCGTCCACGACGGGCGCTGCGAATTCGTCGACGACATCGCCAGGCCGTACCCCATCCCCGTGATCTGCGCGCTGCTGGGAGCGCCAAGGCAGGACTGGCAACGGTTTTCACGGTGGGCCGAAGATATCTTCAAGATCGTCAGCTTCGACTGCGATCTCGCCGCGGAAGAACCGACCGTTCTCAGGGCGTGGGACGAATTCGACCGCTACATCGACGACATGATCGCCCATCGCCGCCGCGACCTCACCGATGACCTGCTCTCCGAGCTCATCCGGGCCGAAGACGACGGTGACCGGCTCGATGCGAGTGAACTACGCATGCTGGCCTTCAGCGTGCTCATCGCCGGAACCGACACCACCCGAAGCCAACTCGCGGCATCCATGCAGGTGCTGTGTGAGCACCCCGATCAGTGGGCGCTGCTGCGTGACGATCCCAGCCTCGCGATGCGCGCCGTCGAAGAAACCATGCGCCACTCACCGTCGATGTGCAGCACGGTCCGAACCGTCGCAGACGACGTCGCGATCGGCGACTACACCTTCCCCGCCGGAACGTTCATCATCGTCAACACCTATGCCGCCAACCGCGATCCGGCCGTCTACGACGACCCGACCCGCTCCGACATCACCCGAAGCGATCCACCACCCATCCTCACCTTCGGGGGCGGTGCGCACTACTGCCTGGGCGCGAACCTCGCACGCCGTGAGCTCTGCGAGGCGCTGATCATCATCGCGCACCGTATGCCGAACCCGCGTCTGGCCGGACCGGCCCCGTGGAAGCCGCTGCTCGGTATGAGCGGGCCGACCAGCCTGCCGCTGGAGTTCGATTGATGCGGTACCGAATCGATCCCGACGTGCTCCACGACGTCGCGCGGCAGGTGGTCGGACTGCCCGTCGACGACGGCGAGCTCACCGCGCGCGCGATCCGATTGCTCGCCGACGCGTACCCCGACCTCATCGACGACGCACCGGGACGGTGGGTCGCCAGCAGGGCAGGCGGAATCCTCGGCAAGGTCCGGTTCGTGTACTTCAGCCCGCGTGAGTACATCGTCATCTTCGGCTCGCCGACCGGCACACAAGGCTTTTCGGGTCGCTACAAGCGGGTGCAGATCCACAAGTTCCTGATGGCCGGCCGGATCGATTCCTACGACCTCGAATCCGACGACAACACGGCGGCGACGCTGCTGCCCGGTGAGCGGACGTGCCTGGAGGAAGGACGGGCGAGGGGCTTGACCATCCATCCCGGATCCTGGCACATCGAGTACGGCCGCGGTGCGGTGGCCACGACTCTGCCGTTCGCGATGGTCGACACCCTCTTCGTCTCACTCGAATTGGAGTCGGTCCGCCGCTCGGCGGTCGAGTTCACCCGGCTGATCCGCAGGCGAGCGCGTCCACGCGCCCGGTAGAAAGCAGGCCGAGAGCGCGGAGATCACCGACACGACGGTGAGATAGGCGACGATGGACCCGCTCGTCTTCGTCGCCGCATACAACGCGGCGGCGATCGTCGGCGCGAACGCCGAACCCACCACTTGCGACAACGTATAGCCGATCGACACGCCGCTGTAGCGGACGTCGGGATCGAACGCCAGGCTGAACAACGAACCGGTGACCCCGGCGGCCGGAGCCATCGCCAAACCGAACACCAGCAACAGCGCGGCCCCGAACAGCAGCGCGCTGCCCGTGTTGATCAACGCGAACGCCGGGCCGATCGACAGACCCATCAGGATCACACCCGCGAGGAAGACCGGCTTGCGGCCCAGGCGGTCGGACAGCGCGCCGAACATCGGATAGGTGGCGACCGCGATCACTGCCGCCACGGCAACCCCGAAAAGTGCTTGGGTCCTGTCGATCCCGATGACGGTGGTCCCGTACGACACCAGGTAGGCCACGCAGATGTAGGCGAAGACGCCCTGAGATAGATACGCCCCCGCCACCAGCAGGATCTGTTTCCAGTGCCTGCGAAACGCGTCCGCGATCGGCATGCGCACCACCTGATCGCGTCGCCGCAACGCCGCGAAATCCGGACTCTCCGCAACCGACAGCCGGATCACCAGTCCGATGGCGATCAGCACCGCACTGGCCAGGAACGGGATGCGCCATCCCCACGCGAGGAACTGGTCGTCGGGCAGCCGCGAAACCGCCCAGAATGCCAGCGTCGCGCATGCTGTCCCTGCCGGAGCGCCCATCTGCGGGAACGCCCCGTAGAGACCTTTGCGACGGTCGGAGGCATGTTCGACGGCCATCAGTGTCGCGCCGCCCCACTCGCCTCCGACGGCGAAACCCTGCGCCAGCCGTAACGCCGTCAACAGGAGCGGCGCCGCGAGTCCGATCTGAGCGTAGGTCGGCAGCACGCCCATGAGTACCGTCGCGGTGCCCATCACCAGCAGTGAGTAGACGAGCATCTTCTTGCGCCCGACGCGATCACCGAAGTGGCCGAACACGACACCGCCGAGCGGCCGCGCGACGAACCCGACGCCAAAGGTGGCGAACGACAACAGCAGTCCTGTCGCCGGAGACACGGCGGGAAAGAACAACTTCGGGAACACCAGCGCAGCGGCCGTGCCGTAGATGAGGAAGTCGTAGAACTCAACCGTTGTTCCGATGAAGCTGGCCAGCCCCACACGCATGGGGGAGACCCGCGAAGACACCGTCGGCATTCACCGATTGTGTGGCATACGCGTATTCAGTGCAGCCGGTTGCGGCGCTGAGGTGTGCGCTATGTGTGCACGGTGGAGCGCAACGGCCGACGCGCGGTCTCCCGCATGGTCAGCAGAGTCGCGATGCTGACGGCGGCCGCGGCGATCACGTAGTAGGCCGGTGCGATCTGGTTGTCGGTGCGGTCGACGAGCCACGTCGCGACATACGGCGCAGTGCCGCCGAATACGGCGACGGACACGTTGTACCCGATGGAGTAGCCACTGGAACGCACCCTGGTGGCGAACAGCTCGGCGCCGGCGGCCAACGACGACGACACGAACACCGACTCGAGGGCGGCCAGGGCGGCGTGGGCCGTGACCGCGGCGACAAGCGAACCCGAATTCAACAGCAGGAACAGGGGATAGGCGAAGACCGCGAAGCCGATCGCGCCGGAGAACAGCAGCGGCTTACGTCCGATCCGGTCGGACAGCGCGCCCAGCGGTGGGATCAGGACCATCGCCACCACGCTGGCGACCGCGATCGAGACGAAGGCGTCGACCTTGGTGAAGTCGAGAGTCTCGGTGAAATATGTTGGTAGATACGTGAATACGATGTAAAACCCGACGTTGTGGATCACGACCAGACCGGCGATCTGCAGGATGGGCCGCCACGAAGTGCGCAGCGCCTCGCGCAGCGGTGACGTCGCGACCTCCCCTTTCTCGCGCAGGTCCTCGAACTCCGGTGTGTCGCGAAGTTGCAACCGGATGTAGAGCCCGACGACCCCGAGCACACCGGCGATCAGGAAGGGGATTCGCCACCCGAAGGAGTCCATCGACGGTTCGGACAGGACGGCCTCGAGCCCGGTGACGGTCAACGCCCCCAACAGGAAACCGACGACAACCGACCACACCAGGAACGAGACGATGAAACCGCGATGCTTGTCGGTGGCGTATTCGGCGAGGAAGCATGCGCCGCTGCCGTACTCGCCTCCGGCCGAGAAACCCTGCAGACACCGCAGAAACAGCAACAGCAGCGGCGCTGCCACACCGATCGATTCGTAGCTCGGGACCAGACCGATGGCCAGTGTCGACGCCGACATCAGCAGGATCACCAGCGCGAGCACGCGTTGACGGCCGATCCGGTCACCCAGCGGCCCGAAGAAGAAGCCGCCCAACGGCCGCATGAAGAAGGCGGCGGCGAAGACGGCGAAAGTGTTGAGCAGGGCAGCAGTCTCGTCGCCGGGCGGGAAGAACTTCTCCGCGATGTAGGTGGCCAGGAGCCCGTAGATGGCGAAGTCGAACCACTCCACGGCATTGCCGATCGATGCGCCGGCTACAGCCTTGCGAAGGGCGTCGGAGTCCGCGGTGCGCACAACCATGCCGCTGTATTCCCCGACGGTCCGCGTCTCTAACCAGCGTCTCTGCTCGGTGCCCACAGCTGCGTGGGTGCGGATCGACCGCGTAAGGTCTCCGAGCCCTGCGCCCCCCAGCACCGTCGCTCCGCCTCGCCGGCGCGTTCGAGTACGGCACCGGAGCCCAGCACGCGTCCGCTGAACTCCTTGGCGCGGTCGGCCAACCGCGCCGCCTCGTTGACCGCGTCACCGACGACGGTGTACTCGTACCGGTTCTCCGCACCGATGTTGCCCGCGAACACCGGCCCGGCCGACACCCCGATGCCGAAGTCGAGGTGCAGGCGCTGCAGATCGGTGACGAGGACCCGCGCAGTCTCCAGCGCCGCCGACGCCGGATCGTCGACGCGCAACGGAGCGCCGAACACCGCCAACGCCGCGTCGCCTTGGAACTTGTTGATCAGGCCGTGCCGCCGGTCGACGGCCGCGACGACGATGCGGAAGAAGTCGTTCAGGAGGTCGGCGACCTCGCCCGGCTTGTGGATGGCCGCCAACCTGGTCGACCCGACCAGGTCGATGAACAGCACCGCGACGTCTCGCTCGTCGCCCGACAGTGATTCGTTCTCGTCGACCGCCCGCCGGACCACGTCCTCGCCGACGTGGCGACCGAACAGGTCGCGCAGCCGGTCCCGCTCCCGCAGCCCCGCCACCATGCTGTTGAAACCGCGTTGCAGACGGCCGATTTCGGACCATTCGTATACCTCGACGGATCGGTCGATGTGACCGCGTTCCACTTCGGCCATCGCCTGCACGACTTCGCCGACGGGATCGGAGATCGACATCGAGGTCAGGATCAGCGAACGCAGGCCGAGCACGACCGCGACGAGGGCGAGCACGATCAGCGCCAACTCGATCGCGGCGCTCTCCGCGATCAGCCAACCGTTGTTGCGCATGACCAACAGTGCGGCGATGGCCACGCCCGGTAGCGCCGTACACACGGTCCACATCAGCAGCAGCCGCGCCCGAACTCCCGGCGCCGTCAACCGCGGTGTGGTGGAATCCGGTGCCACGCTTGCCAATACGGGCCGCAGCGTCCGCAGGGTGAACAGAAAGCCGGTGCACACCGTGGCGATCGCCCCGAAGAGCATGGCCGACCCGATCACGGCCAGCGCCTCGGATCCGGCGTCGAGGTTCAGCGGTACCAGGACCGCGGCCGTCAGGATCCACGGTGCCAGCGTGGCCGCGGACTGGCGGCGCATCATCATCAGCGTCGAGCGCCGTTCGGCGGCGGTGGGTTCGCGCCCGGCGCGCAGGTGACGCAGTGGCTGCAGCAGAATGTACGCGGCGCTGAGGCCGACGGTCGCGGTGCCAACCGCAAGCAATGCCGCCGTGGTGAGCACGTTCTCGAGCGTGACGACGCTACGCCCGGCGAGGAGTCCGACGATCGCGATGACCTCGACGGCCGTCAGGAGGTAGGCCGACGCGAGGCCAGCCACATACCGGGTGAGCAGGCGGCGTGGGCTCACCCGTGGAAAATATCAGTCGCTGGCCGGCAGCGGTTTGGCTTCCTTGAGAGACAGCGGCGTGGTGCCCACGCTCAGCGTGCCGGCGCCGGCCTTCGTCACCAGGACTTCGGCGCCGTTGTCGTCGACGTAGCGCTTGCCCATCGCGTTGCCGCCGGAGAACTCCGGGTCGATCTGGGCGTCGGCAGACTTCTCGGCGTCCAGCGGCACCATCGGAACGCCTCCCGCGCGCAGATCGTCGAGGCTATCCGCGCTGCGCACGACGATGACCTGGGTGTCGCACACCTGACTCTGCAGCCGCGTGCCGTTCTTGATCATGCTGGGCTCCTTGCTATTTGGTAGCTGTCAACTCGGCGATCAGTTCTCGACGCAACACCTTGCCGGTCGCGTTCGTCGGTAACTCGTCGCGGAACACGACACGGTCGGGAGTCCGTGACCCGCGCAGCTGGCGTCGCACGTGCTCGCGCAGTTCGTCCGGGTCCGGGGTGGCCGGGCCGTCGGGGACGACCACCGCAACGATGATCTGACCCCACTGCGGGTCCTCCGGGCCCACGACGGCGCAATCGCGCACCGCCGGATGTTCGACGAGGACGTCCTCGATCTCGGCCGGTGCGATGTTCTCGCCGCCGCGGATGATCGTGTCGTCGGAGCGCCCGCCGATGAACAGATAGCCGTCCTCGTCGAGCATCGCGATGTCCTTGGTGGGGAACCACCCGTCGGCGTCGAGCACCGAGCCGATCTCCGAATAGCGGCCGGACACCTGATCGCCGCGGACGAACAGCTCTCCGGTTTCGCCGGGGCCGAGCACCGTGCCGTCGGCATCGCGGATCTGAACGTCGATCCCGGGCACGGGCTGGCCGACCGAGCCCAATCTGCGTAGGACCGCCTCGTCGGAGGAGGCGAGCGCCTCACGGTGGTCGTCGGGGCCGAGCACGGCGATGGTCGAGCTGGTCTCGGTCAGGCCGTAGGCGTTGACGAATCCGACCTCCGGCAACAGCGAAAGCGCCTTGCGCACCAACGGGAGTGGCACCTTCGAACCGCCGTAAGCCAGGCTGCGCAGCGTCGGCAGCGATGCATTCTCGGCCTCCAGCGCGGTGACGATCCGGTCCAACATCGTCGGCACGACCGTCGCCGACGTCACGCCCTCGTCGCGCACCAACCGGATCCATTCGCCGGCGTCGAACTGCGGCAGGTACACCATCTTCCGGCCGGCGTAGAGATTCGACAGCGCCGCACTGACGCCCGCGATGTGATACGGCGGGACGCAGATCAGCGCCGCGTCACCGGGTTCGGCGGAATCGAACTCGACCGTGCCGGTGATGTAGCTGGTGAGATTGTTGTGGGTCAGCTCAACGGCTTTCGGGCGCGACGTCGTGCCAGAGGTGAACAGCACGACCCCGACGTCCTCCGGGTCGGGGAACTCCGCGGCGGGCTCGGCGGTGCGCGCGGCGTCAAGGAACTCGTCGGAGCCCATGACCTGCTTGCCCGCACCCGCGACCATCTCGCGATATTCGGTGTCGGCGACGACGAGAGGCTGGGGGAGGCGGTCGATGAGCTCGCGGAGTCCGTCGGCGCTGAGCCGGTAGTTCAGGGGCGTCACCGGCACCCCGGCCCGCGCCGACGCGAACAACAGCAGCGGCAGCAACGCGCCGCCCATGCCGACGTATGCGACGTGAGATGCGCCCGAGGCGGCGATGACACCAGCCCCGCCGTCGGCCAGCTCACTCAACTCGGCTGTGGTCAGCCGCAATTCACCCGACACCACGGCGGTGCGGTCCGGATTGCTCGAGGCCATCTCGAGCAGCAGTGAGATGCTCATGACTTGTCGACGAAGATATCAAGGATGGGGTCGTCCCCACCGCCGTAGCGCGACAGGTCCGTCACGCCGGACTCGGCGAGCAGTTCGGAGTCGATGAAGCACTTGCCGTTCACGTCGGCGGAGGGACGCGACAGGATCAGCGCGGCGGCGTCACCCATGATCTGCGGGTCGCGGGAGCGCTCCAGCATCTCCTTGAAACCGGGGGCGTTGGCGACCGCCGAGGTCGCGATGTAGGTCTCGGGCCACAAGCAGCTGAAGCCGATGCCGGTCTCGGCGTATTCGGCGGCCCAGCCGAGCGAGAGCAGCGTCATCCCGTACTTGGACAGCGTGTAGGAGGGGTGGGCGCCCAACCAGTGCGGGTTCATGTTCAGTGGCGGCGCCAGCGTGATCACGTGTGCCCCCGCGGACTCGGTTCCGCCCGTGGGCGCCGCGGACTTCCGTAGGTACGGCAGCGCGGCCTTGGTGAGCAGGAACGTGCCGCGCACGTTGATGTCCATCATCAGGTCGAACTTCTTGGCCGCGAGTTGTTCGGTGGGGTCGGTGGCGATGGCGCTGGCGTTGTTGATCACCACGTCGACGCCGCCGAAATGCTCGACGGCCGCGTCGACCGCGCGCTGCACGTCCTCTTCTTTGCGGACGTCGCCGACCACTGCCACGCCCTTGCCGCCCGCGGCCTCCACCTCTGCGACCGCGGTGTGCACGGTGCCGGGCAGCTTCGGATGCGGTTCGGCCGTTTTGGCCAGCAGCACGACATTGGCGCCGCGCCTGGCCGCGGCGAGAGCGATCGCGAGACCGATGCCGCGACTGCCGCCGGAGACGACAAGCGTGCGGTCAGTGAAGGTGGACATGGACCTCCTTTGGCTGCGACCCGAGTCGCCCCACGATGCTAGCGGACCCCGGACGCATTCGGTATTGGCGTTCTCATTTTACGCAAGTGCCATATTCGCTGTGTACCGGGTCTTCGGAGGCTTTAGACGGCCGGGGACGCCCCTTCCTCGGTGCGCGTTTCCGGCGTGCGGTATTGGCATTCTCATTTTTTGCAAGTACGTTATCCGTGATGAGCGAGCCAGTACAGACCCCGTCGGGGCTCCCGCTCGAGCCGGTCTATGGGCCAGCGGACAGGGTGACGGAGCCGCCTCCGCCCGGCACCTATCCGTTCACGCGCGGAAACTTCGCGACGGGCTATCGCGGCAAGACGTGGACGTTCCGGCAGTACTCGGGGTTCGGCACCCCCGAGGAGTCCAACCGCCGTTACCGCTACCTGCTCGACCAGGGCGGTACCGGGCTGTCGGTGGCGCTGGACCTGCCCACGCAGTGCGGCTACGACTCCGACGATCCGGAGTACGGCGAGGAGGTGGGCCGCGTCGGTGTCGCGGTCGACACGCTCGCCGACGCGGAGATCCTGTTCGACGGCATCCCGCTGGACAAGATCAGCACCAGCTTCACGATCAACGGCACCGCGGCGATCCTGCTGGCCTTCTATGTCGCCGCGGCGGAGAAGAAGGGCGTGCCCAGGGCCAAGCTCACCGGCACCATCCAGAACGACATCCTCAAGGAGTACGCCTCGCGCGGGACCTGGATCTGGCCGCCCGAGCCGTCGCTGCGCCTGATCGCCGACACCATCGAGTTCTGCGCGGCCGAGGTGCCCAAGTTCAACGCGATCTCCGTCGCCGGTGCGCACTTCCGCGACGCCGGGGCGAACGCGGTCCAGGAGATGGCGTTCACCCTCGCCGACGGCGTCACCTACTGCGACACCGTCGTCGAACGCGGCCGCATGACCATCGACCAGTTCGCGCCGCAGATCTCGTTCTTCTTCTACACCCACGGTGACTTCTTCGAAGAGATCGCCAAGTACCGCGCCGGACGGCGGCGCTGGGCGACGATCGTGCGCGAGCGCTACGGCGCGACGTCGGACAAGGCGTCGATGTTCCGGTTCGGGTGTGTGGCGGGCGGCGCATCGCTGTTCGCTCCGCAGGCCCAGAACAACCTCGTGCGGGTGGCATACGAGGCGATGGCCGCGGTGCTCGGCGGCGTGCAGTCGATGTTCACCGCCGCGTGGGACGAGCCGTTCGCGTTGCCGAGTGAGGAATCGGCGACGCTGGCGTTGCGCACCCAGCAGATCCTCGCGTATGAGACCGGCGTGACCAAGGTCGCTGATCCGCTCGGCGGCTCGTACTTCGTCGAGGCGCTCACCGACGCTACCGAGGAGAAGATCATCGAGATCATGCACGATCTCGAGACCCACGGTGGGATGGTGCGCGCCATCGAGGACGGCTACCTGCAGGGCCTGATCGCCGACGAGGCGTTCAAGATCCACCAGGAGATCGAGTCGGGGGAGCGACCGGTCGTCGGGGTCAACAAGTTCGTCTCGGACGAGCCGCCGCCGGAGATCGCAACCTACGAACTCGACGCCGAGGGCCGCGATCTGCAACTCAAACGGCTCTCAAAGGTCAAGGCCGAGCGTGACGCCACCGCGGTCTCCGAATCGCTGGCGGCCCTGGCGCGCGCGGCGGAAGGCGATGACAACCTGATGCACAAGCTGATCGACTGCGCCAACGCCTACTGCACTGTGGGAGAGATGGTTTCGACACTCAAGTCGGTGTGGGGCGAGTTCCAGCAGCCGGTGGTGTTCTGATGGCGGACGCTTCTGTCGCCGGCCCGGTGCGGGTGCTTGTCGCCAAACCCGGCCTCGACGGCCACGACCGCGGCGCGAAGATCGTCGCGCGCACGCTGCGCGATGCGGGCTTCGAGGTGATCTACACCGGGATCCGCCAGCGCATCGAGGACATCGTGTCGATCGCCCTGCAGGAAGATGTTGCGCTGGTCGGGCTTTCGATCCTGTCCGGCGCACACGTGGCGCTCACGACGCGAACGGTCGAGGCCCTGCGTGCGGCCGACGCGGGTGACATCGCCGTCGTCGTCGGCGGCACCATCCCGCAGGGCGATGTGTCCAAGCTGCTGTCCGCGGGTGCGGCCGCGGTGTTTCCGACGGGCACCCCGCTCGACACGCTCGTCGACGAGGTGCGCAAGCTGACGGTGAGCGGGCAGTGACTCGCTCGCCGAACTCTCGGAGGAAGAACTGACATGCGCCTTGGCGTGATGATCGGGGCCGAACGCGGCGACATGGCGCGCAAGGTCAACAAGCTGGTCTCCGATATCGAGTGGGCCGAATCCGCCGGAATGGACACCGCGTGGATGCCGCAGGTGCCCAACGATTTCGACTGCCTGACCATGGTCGCGCTGATGGCCGCGCACACGTCGAGGATCGAGCTCGGCACCGCGGTGGTTCCGCTACAGGCGCAGCATCCGGTCGCGCTGGCGCGCCAGGCTCTTTCGGTGCATGCGACGGCCGGCGGGCGGCTCGCGCTCGGCGTGGGGCCGTCGCACCACTGGATCGTGCGCGACATGCTCGGCATTCCTTACGAGAAGCCGGCGGCCTACACCCGCGACTACCTCGAGGTGCTCAACGCCGCGCTGGCCGGGCCTGGCGACGTCGACGTCGAGAACGAGACCTTCACCGTGCACAACCCGACCCTGCTGGGAGCCCAGAGCCCGCTGCCGGTGCTGGTGGCCGCGCTGGGCCCGGTGATGCTGCAGATCGCGGGGGAGCGCGCGGACGGCACCGTGCTGTGGATGGCCGACGAGAAGGCGATCGGCGAACACATCGCCCCGAAGATCAACAAGGCGGCCGCCGAGGCGGGCAGGCCTGCGCCGCGCATCGTCGCCGGAATTCCGGTGTGTCTGTGCGCGAATTCGGAGATCGAGACGGCCAAGGAACGGGCGAACCGCATCCTCGCCGAGGCCGAGACGTCGCCGAACTATCAGCGGCTGCTGGACCGCGGCGATGCGCGCGACGTCGGCGATCTGTGCGCCGCCGGCGACGAGGACGCGATCCTGGCCCGTTTCCAGCGGTTCGCCGACGCAGGAGTGACCGACCTGTCCGTACGTCTGCTGCCGATCGGCGAGAATCGCGATGAGCTGATCGCATCGAAATACCGCACGCGCGAGGTCATCGCGGAGTTGGCCAAGGCGGTGCGGTGAGCGCTGGCGCACCGTTGGCCGGCATCCGGATCGTCGAGGTCGGAGTCATGCTGGCCGGCCCGTACGCCACCATGCTGCTGGCCGACCTGGGCGCGGAGGTCATCAAGGTCGAGCCGCCGGGTGGGGAGATCTCCCGTCAGGTCGGCGACAGCTACTTCGCCAGTCTCAACCGCAACAAGAAGAGCGTCGTGCTCGATCTGCAGTCCGAGGACGGCCGCGCACGTCTCGGCGAGCTCGTCGCGAAATCCCATGCGCTGCTGGTGAACATGAAGCCGTCGGCGATCAAGAAGCTCGGTCTCACATACGAATCGCTTCGGCCGTTCAACGAACGCATCGTCTGTGTCGCGATGACGGGTTTCGGCCTCGAGGGTGGCGACGACCCCGCATTCGACTACGTCATTCAGGCGGCCACCGGGGTGGCGGCCATGACGGGACATCCCGACGAGCCGCCGACGCTGCCGGGGTACTCGTCGGCCGACAACTCGACCGGTCTGGCGGCGGCGCTCGGACTGCTGGCGCAGATCGTGTCGGGCCGCGGTGGTCAGGTCGACGTGTCCCTGCGCGACGTGATGTTCTCGCAGCTGAACTACCGCGCCTCGGCATATCTCAACGACGGCGCGGTGCCGTTGCGTTATCCCTTCGGCGCGCACTCGTATTACGTTCCGGCACAGCTGTTCGCGACGGCGGAAGGCTATCTGGCGCTGTTCATCACCCACGACGGGTTCTGGCGGGCGTTCTCGGCGGAGGCAGGCATCGAGGGTTTCCCGACGATGGCCGAACGCGCGGCCAAGCGTGACGAAGTGCTGGAGGTCGTGGCCGCCGCGCTGGCCACCGACACGGCCGCGGGCTGGGAAGCGCGGTTGCGCCCGTTGGGTATTCCGGTCGCGGCGGTGCGCACGCTGCCCGAGGCGCTGGAGCAGACGCCCGAGGTGATCGCGACCGCGGGCGATTTCCGGTTGGTGCGCAGCCCGATCCAGATCGCCGGCTACGAACCGGAGTATCGGCCGGCGCCCCGCGTCGACGAGCACGGCGACATCACGGCTCAGTCGTCGTAGGTCACGCAGATCGTGTCGGTATCCGGAATCGCCTGGCAGGTGAGGATGTATCCCTCGTCGACCTCGTCCTCGTCGAGCGCGTCGTTGACCCGCATCGTGGCGCGGCCCTCGGTCAGCTTGCCCATGCAGGTGCCGCAGTTGCCCGCTTCGCACGAGAAGGGCGGGGACAACCCGGCCCGCCTGGCGCTCTCCAGGAGCGTCTCGTCGGCGACGCGCGTCACCGACACCTTCTTGCGGTCGAGCACGATCGTCACCTGTCCGCCCTGTGCTGGCTGGTCAGGCATCGGATCCGCCGTCATCAACAACTCTCCTGGCATATCGGTTCTAACTGGGCGAGAATATCATTCTCGTTAAATGATACGCTATTCTCAAAGCGAAATCCGGCCCGGTGACCACTAGTGAGGACAGGGTGTGAGTGAGGCGATCGCGCTCGCCTTCGAGCAGCGTGACTACACGCTGTCGCAGCTCGATGCGCTGAGTGCCGGAATGGCCGCCACCCTGGAAGAGCGCGGAGTGCACGCCGGCGACAGGGTCGCGCTGATGTCGTCGAACCGACCCGAGTTCGTCGTGGCGCTGCGCGCCGTCTGGCGGCTGGGCGCCTCGGCGGTCTTGCTCAGCCCCGCGTGGCGGCGCACGGAGATCGAACACGCGCTGACGCTGACCCGGCCGGTGCATGCGGTCGGTGATCACCCGTTGCTCGCCGAACTCATGCCGATGCTCTCGCTGGACGATCCGATCGTCGCGGGCGACCGTGAATTCGACGCACCCGATCCCCGGGCCGATGCGCTGTTCGTGTTCAGTTCGGGTACCACCGGCATGCCGAAGGCCGTGCGCCACACCCACGCCGCGTTCGACGTCGCGGTTCGGCACTGGCGCAATGCTCTGCAGCTGTCGTCGTCGGACCGCATGCAGATCATGACGCCGCCCTCGCACATCCTGGGTCTGCTCAACATCGTGATGGCGCTCGAGACGGGGACGTGGATCCGGTTGCATCGGCGCTTCGACATCGACACCATGCTCCGGCATATCGAAAGCGACCGAATCACCATCGAGATGGCCGTGGCGCCAATCGCTTTGGCGTTGGCCGCACACCCGGATCTGGAGTCCCACGATCTGTCGTCGCTGCGCTACATCATGTGGTGTGCGACGCCGGTGACCCAGAGCGTCGCGGAGGCCGTGACGGCCAGGACCGGGGTGAAGTGGGCGACGGCGTACGGCGCCAGCGAGCTGCCGGTCATCTCGTGCAACGACGTCGACGGCCGACACCTCGACACCGTGGGCCGCCCCGTGCCCGGTGTGCGGGTGCGGGTGGTGTCACTGGACAGCGGTGCGGTCCTCGAGACGGGGCAGGCCGGCGAGATCGAGGTGCAGTCGGATTCGGTGATGGCGGGCTACCTGCCGGAGTCGGCGACGGCGTCGGCCTTCGACGACGGGTGGTACCGCACCGGCGACGTGGGTTATCTGGACGACGACGGCTGGCTGCGGATCACCGACCGGTCGAAGGAGATGATCAAGGTGCGCGGTTTCCAGGTCGCGCCTGCGGAGGTCGAGGCGGTGCTGCACGGGCATCCCGCGGTCGACGACTGCGCGGTCTTCGGTGTGCCCGACACGGCCAACGGCGAAGCGATCGTCGCCGCCGTGAAGACGAATGCCGCAGTGCCCGAAGACGAATTGGCGGCGTGGGTGGGAGAGCGACTGGCGTCGTACAAGCGGCCCACAAGGGTGGTCGTCGTGCCCGAGATCCCGCGGCTGCCGTCGGGGAAGGTTCTGCGTCGAGTGTTGAAGGAGCGTCTGTGGACGTCCGTCTGACAAGTGAACAACTACAGCTGCGGTCCGCCGCCGCGAGCCTGGCCGATGACCTCGGCCCCGGGTCGGTGGCCGATCTCGAGGATGCCAGCAGGCTGGCCCGACTGGAGAAGGCGGTGGACGCCACCGGCTTTCGCACGCTGCGGTCGGACGGCGCGTCGGGTGTCGAGGTGGCAATAGTGGCCGAGGAGTTCGCCCGTGGCCTGGTCGACGTGCCGTTCATCGGGCCGGTGCTCGCCGACGACCTGCGGGCACGCAGCGGGCATGAACCGGCCGTCGCCGGACCGACGGAGTCGGTCGACCTGACGAACAGCCTTGCCGGAGTGATCGAATCGCCCGCCGAGCTCAACGGACTGTCGGATGAGGATGCGGGCCGGTGGCGGGCCCTGACGCTGACGGTCACGTGCGCCGACCTCGTGGGGTCCGCCAGGGGCGCCCAGGACCTGGCCGTCGAGTACGCCAAGGTGCGCGAGCAGTACGGCGCGACCATCGGGTCGTATCAGGCGGTCGGCCATCTGCTCGCCGAGAGCCTGGCTCTGATCGAGGGGTCGGTCAGCGTGTCGCGACATGCCGCCTGGGCCGTCGACGAGCTGCCCGCCGCCGAGGCGATCGAGGCGGCCCGAGTGGCCAAGATCTACTGTGCACGAGCGGCTTTGACCGTCTGCGAGACCTCGATTCAGGTGCACGGGGGCATCGGCAACACCTGGGAGTGCCTGGCCCACGTCTACCTGCGCCGGGTGTTGGCCGCCACCGAGACCTGGCCCGTGAAGTTGGAGGAGTTGTCCATTGGACTTTCGTGACTCACCGGACGAAGCCGCATTTCGCGAGCGGTTGCGCGGTTGGCTGACCGAGCAGAAGGGGAAGTTCCCGACGTCGGGCGACGAGTACTGGGCCGCGCAGGGCGCATGGCATCAGGCACTCTACAAAGCCGGGTTCTTCGGCACGTCGTGGCCGAAAGAGTATGGCGGACAGGATCTGCCACCCGTCTACGACGTGATCGTCGACGAGGAGATCGCCAAGGCGGGGGCGCCGGCGCGGCCCAGCCTGGGATACCTGGTGGTCGGGCTGTCGCATCACGGCAGCGAAGAGCTTCGGCAGCGGTTCCTGCCGGGAATGATCAACGGCACCGAGCGGTGGTGCCAGGGCTTCTCCGAGCCCGGGGCGGGTTCCGATCTGGCGTCGCTGACCACGACGGCGACCTGTGAGGGTGACGAGTACGTCATCCACGGCCACAAGATCTGGACCAGCTATTCCGATGTGGCCGACTGGTGTCTGCTGTTGGCCCGCACCGACAAGAATGTGCCGAAGCACAAGGGCATCTCGGCGTTCATCGTGCCGATGCACCAGACTGGGATCGAGCAGCGGCCGTTGAAGATGATCAGCGGCGTCACCAAGGAGTTCGGCCAGGTGCTGTTCGACGGTGCCCGGGTGCCCGCCGAGAACATGGTCGGCGCGCCCGGCGAGGGCTGGAAGCTGGCGATGACCGTCGTCAGCCACGAGCGGGAACCTTCGACGCTGGGCTTCTCGGCGCGCTACGGAAAGCTGGTGCGGCAGTTGGCCTCCCGAGTGGACGGATCGGCTCCCGAGGAGCTGGCATGGGCGTGGGTGCAGACCGAGATGCTGAGGCTGCACGTGCGCAGGAGGCTCTCCGAACAACTCGACGGGTTGACCCACGGGCCGCAGGGGTCGCTGGACAAACTGTTGATGACGTGGGTCGAGCAGTCCGTGGGGCATGCTGCGTTGGCCACCGTGGGCACGAGCGATCCCGAACTGTTCGGCGCCTACATGTACAGCCGCGCGCAGAGCGTGATGGGCGGCACGTCGCAGATTCAGAAGAACATCATCGCTTCGCGCATTCTCGGATTAGGAGTTTGAGTTGTACGACCTACCCCCGGAGATCGACGTCCAGGCCGACGGTGCGCTCCGCATCATCACGCTGAACCGGCCGGAGTCGCTGAACTCGGTCAACGACGACCTGCACTGCGGGCTCGCCTGGTTGTGGCCGCGGCTCGCGGAGGACCGCGAGGCCCGCGCGGCGGTCATCACCGGTGCGGGACGGGCCTTTTCGGCCGGCGGCGACTTCGGCTATCTCGAGGAGTTGCGCCAGGACGCCGACCTTCGCGCCAAGACGATCCTGCACGGTCGCGAGATCGTGTTGGGCATGGCGCGCTGCCGCATCCCGGTGGTCGCCGCGGTCAACGGTCCCGCGATGGGTCTCGGTTGCAGCCTGGTGGCGCTGTCGGACATCGTCTACATCAAAGACGATGCCTATCTGGCCGATCCGCATGTCCAGGTCGGCCTGGTCGCCGCCGACGGCGGCCCCCTGGTGTGGCCGCTGGAGATGAGCCTGCTGCACGCCAAGGAGTACGCGTTGACGGGCGCCCGTATCTCGGCGCAGCGCGCCGCCGAGCTGGGGTTGGCGAATCACGTCGTCGAAGACCCGTTGAGCGAGGCGATCGCCTGCGCGAAGAAGATCATGGAGCTGCCTCGCCAAGCGGTCGAAAGCACCAAGCGGCTGTTGAACATTCACCTCGAGCGGTCGGTGCTGGCGGTTCTCGACTACGCGAACACCGCGGAGGAGCAGTCGTTCAAGACCGACGACTTCCGCGAGATCGTCACCCGGCTCAACGCGAAGAAGAAGTAGCACTCCCCACGTTGGCCGCGAGCGTGCGTGTCTGCACACGACACGCCGCTCGCGCGCAACGTTATGCGCACCCTCGGTGCGCGCGAGCGTGCGCGAACTGCTGCGGAGCCGCGGCGTGTTCTGTGCAAACACGCACGCTCGCGGCAAAGGGGCAAAGGGGGAGAGGTGGCTACTTGGGCGGGAAGCGCAGCGCTCCGTCGAGGCGGATGATTTCGCCGTTGAGATAGTCGTTTTCGACGATGCTGTGCGCCAGCTGCGCATACTCTGTCGACCGGCCCATCCGCTTCGGGAACGGCACCTGCGGACCCCAGTACTGCTCGAGCTGATCGGCGGCCTGCCCATACGCGGGGGTGTTGATGGTGCCCGGCGCGATGGTGACCACCCGAATGCCCAGCGGCGAAAGATCGCGCGCGGCATTGAGAGTCATGCCGATCACGCCGCCCTTGGCCGCGGCGTACGGCAGCTGTCCGATCTGGCCCTCGTAACCGGCGATCGACGCAGTGTTGATGATGACGCCGCGGGCGCCCTCGTCGAGCGGGTCGGACTTCGCGATCTCCGCGGCCGCCAGCCGCATCACGTTGAAGACCGCCGTGAGGTAGAACTCGATCGTCGTCTTGAACCCGTCGAGGGCCAGCGGTGAGCCGTCCTTGCCGATGAGCCGGCCGCCGCTCGCCGGGCCGCCGTGGGTGTCGACCGAGATGCGCAGGGGAGCCAGCGAAGAAGCCTCGGCGATCGCTGCGTTGACGGACTCCTCCGACGTCGCATCGGTGCGGACATAGCGCACGCCGAGCTCGCTTTCGAGCTTCTTGCCCTTGTCATCGGCCATGTCCGCGACCACGACCTTGGCCCCGGCGCCGTGCAGACGCCGAACCGTCGCCTCGCCGAGGCCACCGGCCCCGCCGACCACGATTGCCGAGCTACCCGCGATTTGCATGTGGTTCCCCTTCTTGCAACTGGCACTCTCGGCTTGAGAGAATAGCATTCTCATACTGTCGAGACGGAGTAACCCATGCCTGAAGCCGCGATCGTCACCGCCATGCGCACCCCCATCGGAACCGCGATGAAGGGGACGTTGCGAGACACCGACGCCTATCAGCTGGCCGAACACGTCGTCGGCGCGGCGGCGGGTGAGATCGACGGGTTGACGATCGACGACGTCATCCTCGGCGAGGGCCTCTACGGCGGCGGCGTGATCGCCCGCCACGCCGCGATCACCGCGGGCCTGACCTCGGTGCCCGGGCTGTCGAACAACCGGCATTGCGCGGCGGGACAGGCCGCCGTGCAGAGCGCCGCCGCGAGCATCCGCGCCGGCATGGACCAGGTGGTGATCGCCGGCGGCGTGAACTCCGCGTCCACCACACCGCGCTTCACCCGCCGCGCCAGCAGCGCGAAGGCCGCCGCGATGCTCGA
>NZ_LZSQ01000060.1 GCF_001665535.1 Mycobacterium sp. 852002-51961_SCH5331710 | reverse complement strand
GATCCGACCACCTCCTCGGGCACGACCACCAGTCGCCCGCCGTGCAACAGCGCGCCGAAGATCTCCCACACCGAAACGTCAAACGACAACGAATGCCACTGCGACCACACCGTCCCCGGACCGAAAGCCAGACCGGCGTCCGGTGAGTCGAACAACTGCGCCACATTGGCGTGAGTAACCGCGACTCCCTTGGGCACGCCAGTAGTGCCTGAGGTGTAGATGTAGTAAGCGATGTCGTCAGCGGCCGGCACCGGCAACACCGCGCCGAGTGCAGCATCGACAGCGACCTCATCGATGTCAGCGACATCGATGACCAGCAGACCGGTCCCGCCAACCAGATCGGCGAATCGGCTGGTGGTCACCGCGGCCACCGGCGCGGCATCGGCAACCATGAACTCGATACGCGCCGCCGGCAGCGCTGGATCAATCGGCACATACGCAGCCCCGGTCTTAAGGACCGCCAGCATCGCCGTAATCGCCTCAACCGACCGCGAAAACAGCAGCGCCACACACTGACCCGGGCCCGCCCCATGAGCGACCAACAGATGAGCCAACCGATTAGCCGCCTCATCAAGCTCGCCATAGGTCACCGAGCGGTCTTCACAACGCAGCGCCACCGCCTCCGAGGCGTTGGCCACCTGAGCAGCGAACAACTCCGGAATCGA
>NZ_LZSQ01000059.1 GCF_001665535.1 Mycobacterium sp. 852002-51961_SCH5331710 | reverse complement strand
TGCATGCGCGCCCCCGGTATGACGATGTTCCGGATGCCGATCTTCACCTGGAACATCCTGGTGACGTCGATCCTCGTGCTGCTGGCCTTCCCGATCCTGACCGCCGCACTTCTCGCACTGGCCGCGGATCGCCACCTCGGCGCGCACATCTACGACCCGGCAAATGGTGGGCCGATCCTCTATCAGCACCTGTTCTGGTTCTTCGGCCACCCCGAGGTGTACATCGTCGCGCTGCCGTTCTTCGGCATCGTCACCGAGATCTTCCCGGTGTTCAGCCGCAAGCCGATCTTCGGCTACACCACGTTGGTCTATGCCACCCTGGGCATTGCCGCTTTGTCGATGGTGGTGTGGGCGCACCACATGTACGCCACGGGTGCGGTACTCCTTCCCTTCTTCTCGTTCACCACCTACCTGATCGCGGTGCCCACCGGCATCAAGTTCTTCAACTGGATCGGCACGATGTGGAGGGGCCAGTTGACGTTCGAGACGCCCATGTTGTTCGCGATCGGATTCCTGGTCACCTTCCTGCTCGGGGGGTTGACCGGTGTGCTGCTGGCCAGCCCGCCGCTGGACTTCCACGTCACGGACTCCTACTTCGTGGTCGCCCATTTCCATTACGTGCTGTTCGGCACGATCGTGTTCGCGACGTATGCCGGTATCTACTTCTGGTTCCCGAAGATGACGGGCCG
>NZ_LZSQ01000058.1 GCF_001665535.1 Mycobacterium sp. 852002-51961_SCH5331710 | reverse complement strand
CGACCAGGCTGGCACCGCGAACCGAGGTGATCCCGAGTATCTGGTCGACGATGTCGCCCGCGGAGGTGGTCGCGATCCGGCTGAGCCCGGCGTCGCCGACGCGGCGCAGGGCGTCGAGGTCGGCCTGCGCGTAGGTGGTGGAGGCGACGCACATGCCCTTCGCCAGTTCCCTGAGCCGGGTCAGCCACGCCACCGCGGCGTCCTGCCCGGCGCCGGGCCGGGTGGGGGTGCCGGGTCCAGCGTCGGGACCGGTGTTGACGACGTATCCGCCCGTCATCGCGTTGACGGTGACCAGGAGGTCCGGGTCGATCGCGAGGCAGGTCGCCGCTCGGACCCGCCCGTCGGGATCGACCCGCGGGCTGGTGGCGAATTCGACGGCCGACAACAGCGTGTCCAGGCGGCCGCCTGCGGCCAGCGAGGTGGCCAGGTCGTCGTCGATCAGGCGGACCGGGGTGGTGCCGCCCGGTGCGCCGGCGGCCAGACGCGGCCGGTCGGCGATCGGCCACAGCAGGGTCGTCTGGACCGGTTTGGACGTGTCGGGTACGGCGACCGCCGTCACCGCGTCGCCCGCGGATTCGGCGCCCGGATCGGGTGGCACGCCGAGGACCGGCAGCAGGAAGCGGGCGTCGTCGAGGCGGGCGGGCTCGCCGTAGTCGGGTGTGCCGTTGACGTTGACCATCACCGGGTACACGCCGGGTTGGTCGATGCTCAGCGATGGTCGGTCGGTCGACCGCAACGGATAGGACAACGTGAACGGAACGTCTTGTCCGCGAGGGAGTTCCGGCGAGAGCTGGACGAAATCGCCGACCGGCTCGAACTGGTCGACGTCACCGGTGAGGTTGGTCCGCAGGCCGGTGGACGTGGTCACCGCGGCGGCGTCCTCCAGCCGCACGACCACATCGCGCACCGGCCGGTCGCCGACGTTCTGGACGACACCGGTCACGGTGACCATGGGTTCGCTGGTGGTGGTCACCACGTCGGGGCTGACGTGGTCGACGCGCACCCGCAGGAACGGTGTCGACTCGGTCTGGCCCGACGCGGGCCCGGCCACGATGACGGGCAGGGCGCTCAGCGCGAGCACGATGAGCGCGGCCAGCGCGCGCGGCAGCGCTGCGGCGGTCACGAGCCCTGTCCGCAACCGTTCGTCCGTCGGCCGGGCTGCGTCTTGCCCCACTCGTCGCGGTCGGCCCCCGGGGTGCGTTCGTCGGGACGGCGGTTGCGGGTGTGCGAATGCGTCTGAGGGCGGCGTCGCGGTGACGACCGCGGGATCGGCGGCAGCGCGGAGGGGCCGTGGGCGTGCAGCTTGTCGATCAGCTCGCCGGCGACCTCGGCGAGGCGGCGTTCGTCGGCGTACGCCAGCCGCGACGGCAGCTCCTTGAGCGGCACCCACGCGACCTCGGTGACCTCGACGTCCTCGTCGGAGAGTTCGCCGCCGAGAAAACGCATCAGGTAGTGGTGCACGGTCTTGTGCACACGGCGGCCCTCGGTGACGAACCAGTAGTCGATGCTGCCCAACGCGGCGAGCACGCTGCCCTGCACGCCGGTCTCCTCGGCGACCTCACGGACCGCGGTCTGCTCGGCCGTCTCGCCCATCTCGATGTGGCCCTTGGGCAGCGACCACAACATGCGGCCACGCCGGTCGATACGACCGATCAGGGCCGCGACCTGGCTCTCCTTGGGGCCGTCGATACCGTCGATGACCAGGCCGCCCGCCGACGTCTCGTGCACGGTGCGCAGGCGATCCGGCGGCCGACGCGGGCGCGACTTCTTGGACTGGCCGCCCTTGTTTCCGTTGACCGCGGTGGCGTCGTTCTTAACGGTGGAGTTGTTGGCGTTGCCGCCCGGACGGGGCTGTGGAACGGGGCGGTTGAGCGGTTGCGCCGATTGCTCGGGCGCGGTCTCTGGAGGACCTGCCGCGCGTCGGCCGCGACGTCGCCCCCGGCGCCGTCGTGGTTTGGCCTGTTCGCCGTCCGACACCCAAGCGATAGTAGCTGCCACGCATTTTCGTCCCGGCCGCACTCACCGGTCGTGATAGAGCCGTTGCACATTTGTGTGAGTCCTCGGCCTGGGGGCCGCTTGATCGTCGCCTGACTGGGTTGAATCGTCAGCCTCCTCATCGCGGCCCGGGGGCCGCTTGATCGTCGCCTGACTAGGCTGTCCGAACGTGCCGCCCTCCACCGACGCCGAACTGCTTGCCACCGCGCAAGTGGAACTGAACCGCCACGGCGAGGTGCTGCGCGAACTCGGCCGGCTGTTCGCCGACGCCGGCCACGAGTTGTATCTCGTCGGCGGCAGCGTCCGCGACGCGCTCCTGGGTCGTGCGCTGACCGATCTCGACTTCACCACCGACGCCCGCCCCGAGCAGATGCAGAAGTTGCTGCGGCCGTGGGCCGACGCGCTGTGGGACACCGGCATCGAGTTCGGCACCCTCGGCGTCGGCAAGGGCGACGAGCGCCTGGAGATCACCACCTACCGCGCCGACACCTACGACCAGGTGTCCCGCAACCCGGAGGTGCGCTTCGGCGACAACCTCGACGACGACCTGGTGCGACGCGACTTCACCGCCAACGCGATGGCCGTGCGCATCACCGCCGACGGCCCCGCAGAGTTCCACGACCCGCTGAACGGGCTCGCGGCGCTGCGCGCGAAAGTGCTCGACACCCCCGCCGAACCCGAGGTGTCCTTCGGCGACGACCCGCTGCGCATGCTGCGCGCCGCGCGCTTCGTCTCGCAGCTGGAGTTCACCGTGGCGCCGCGCGTAATCACCGCGCTGGTGGCGATGGCCCCGCAGTTGGGCCGCATCACCGCCGAGCGGGTCGCCGCCGAACTCGACAAACTGCTGCTCGGCGCCGACCCGGTCGCAGGCGTCGACCTGATGGTGCAGTCCGGCATGGGCGACGTGGTGCTGCCCGAGGTCGGCGCCATGCGCATGGCGATCGACGAACACCATCAGCACAAGGACGTCTACTGGCATTCGCTGACCGTGCTGCGCCAGGCGATCGCGCTCGAGGACGACGGACCCGATCTGGTGCTGCGCTGGGCGGCGCTGCTGCACGACATCGGCAAGCCCGCCACCCGCAAACACGAACCCAACGGCGGCGTCAGCTTCCACCACCACGAGGTCGTCGGCGCGAAGATGGCGCGCAAGCGGCTGCGCGCGCTGAAGTACTCGAAGCAGATGATCGACGACGTCTCGCAGCTGGTCTACCTGCACCTGCGGTTCCACGGCTACGGCGGCGGCAAGTGGACCGACTCGGCGGTACGTCGCTACGTGACCGACGCCGGGCCGCTGCTGTCGCGGCTGCACAAGCTCGTGCGCGCCGACTGCACCACCCGCAACAAGCGCCGCGCGGCCCGGCTCCAGGCCAACTACGACGACCTCGAGAACCGGATCGCCGAACTCGCCGAGAAGGAGGACCTCGCGCGGGTGCGCCCGGACCTCAACGGCAACGAGATCATGGAACTCCTCGGCATCCCCGCCGGCCCCCAGGTCGGTCAGGCATGGCAGTACCTCAAGGAGCTCCGCCTCGACCGCGGCCCACTCTCGCGCGAGGAGGCGGTCGAGGAACTGCTCGCGTGGTGGAACTCCCGGGGCGGACAGTAACCCGGACGGAACCGACCGCCGGGCTGGTGCGTCCGATCAGGCATGGACTACTGCCTGGGTGACGGCGACGGCTCCGCGACGATCTGGTCCGCGGCGCCCGATCTGGACGTCGACGGTAACGGCGCGTTCGATGCGGTCGGGCTCGACTTCGACGGTGACGGTCTGCTCGACGACGCGATGGCCGATCTCGACGCCGACGGTGTGGCCGACCATCTGGTGCGCGACCATGCCGACGCCGCAACCTATTTCACCGACGCCGGCACCGGAACGTGGGCGGTCAGCGCGGAGCGCGGCCTGCGGTGGTTCGGGCTCGACGGTGTCGAGCAGTTCGGCGGGCCGCTGGTCGACCTCGACGCCGACGGCCAGGCGGACGACCGCCTGACCGACAGCGACGGCGACGGGC
The DNA here is from genome assembly GCF_001665535.1 of Mycobacterium sp. 852002-51961_SCH5331710. Classification (GTDB taxonomy): domain Bacteria; phylum Actinomycetota; class Actinomycetes; order Mycobacteriales; family Mycobacteriaceae; genus Mycobacterium. The sequence continues at coordinate 3,484 of NZ_LZSQ01000058.1, read as the reverse complement.
AAGCCGACCGCGCGCTCGCAGGCGAGAACGCCTACGTCGACGCCGACGCCGACGGCACGTGGGACATCAAGCTCACCGACAGCGACGGCGACGGTCGGGCCGACTCGGCCACCCAGCTGTGAACCCGGCTAGCCGCGGCCGCTCCCGGGCGGGCCCGCGAACGCCTGCGCGATGCCCAACCACTCGTCGGCGTCCGCACCGTCCGCGTGCACATCGAGTCGCGAGCGCGGTCGCCGCTGGGTCACCAACATGCAGAAGTCCTCCGCCGAACCGGTGACGCGCTGGGTCGCCTCTTCCGAGCCCCATGACCACGTCGAGCCGTCGGGTGCGCGCAACTCGACGCGGAACGGTTCGGCCGGCGGCTGACGACCGTTGATCACGAACGAGAAGTCGCGGGTGCGCACGCCGATGTGGGCGATCGAGCGCAGCCGCGCGGTGGGCGGTCGGTGCAGACCGAGCGCGTCGGCGACGTCGAGACCGTGCGCCCAGGTCTCCATCAGCCGCGCCGTCGCCATCGACGCGGCGCTCATCGGCGGACCGAACCACGGCAGCTTGCGTCCGTCGGCGACGGCCAGCAGTTCGTCGTGCAGCCGGGTCCGGGTGGTGCGCCAATCGGCGAGCAGCTCAGGCGGCGGAGTGGCCGCCAACTCCTCGGCGGCCGCGTCGACGAAGCCGGTCGGGTTCTTGCCCGCCTCCTCGAGTAGGTCGGCGAACGCGGCCTCGTCGGTGACGGAGGTGAGCGCGACGCGGTCGGTCCACAGCAGATGCGCGATCTGATGGGCGATCGTCCAACCCTGCGCGGGTGTGGCCTCGGCCCACCGCGCAGCCGGAAGCTCGGCGACGACGGCGTCGAGGTCGTCGCTCTCGGCGCGCAGATCGGCCACCATCGGCGCGGCACCTGCCATGCCGGTCACCTTAACCCGGAGTCGTCGCCCGTCTGGCGATTGTCGCGTGCGCGGCCAAACCCGCGAGATACACGGCGACGCCGGTCAGGGCGAGCGCCGGTTGGCGTCCATCCGGCGGAATCACGCTCGCGGCCAACGCGATTGCACCGATGAACGTCATCCAGAACAGCGAGTCCTGCACGGTGAACACGTGCCCGCGCAACGCGTCGTCGACGTCGACCTGCATGGCGTTGTCGGCGCACAGCTTGACCACCTGACCGGCCATGCCGAGGAAGAACCCGCACGCCACCATCATCGCCAGCTGCAGCCCGGAACCGATGAGCTGGACCAGAGCCGCAAAGACCAACGAGCCGTTGGCCGTCGCGTAGCGTCCCCAGCGCCGCACCGCGACCGGCATGATGGCGGCGGCGATGAACGATCCCGCCCCGGTCGACGCGACGAACAACACCGCGGTGCCCAACCCGGCGACCTCGTGAGCGTCGTTGTGCCGCACCATCACCAGCACCAGCAGGCTGTTGATGCCGAACACCACCCGGTGGGCGGCCAGCCCCGTCAGCGTCGCCGCGACGGCCGGCACGGCCAACACGGTCCGGATGCCGTGCACCCAACCGAGGGCGACGGCGTAGACCACCGAGCCGTGCACCGCACGCGCGCTGTCGTCGGGACCGAGCAGGTGCGGCGGGAAGCGCCACGCCAGCCACAGCGCCAGCGCCACCGGAACGGCCGCGATCAAAATGATCGCCGCGGCACCGGCGTCGTCGGCGCCGAACAGCCACCGCGGAAGCAGCATGAAGTTCGCGCCGAGGAACGCCGCGGCCGCGCCGGTCGCGATCGCGACGGAGTTCATCGCCGCCACTTGATCTCTCGGCACGACGTGTGGCAATGCCGCCGACAACCCGGACGAGACGAAGCGGGTGAACCCGTTGACGATCAGCGCGCAGCACAGGATCGCCAGATCGCCCGCGCCCGATTCCAGCAGCTGTGCGACGGCGAGCACCAGCACCAGCCGACCCGCATTCGCCGCGACGAGCACCAGCCGCCGATCCCAGCGGTCGAGCAGCGCCCCGGCGAACGGGCCGAGCAGCGAGTAGGGAAGGAACAACACCGCGAACGCGCCGGCGATCGCCCACGGCTCGGCGGCGCGCTGCGGATTGAACAGGATCGCGCCGGCCAGCCCGGCCGAGAACAGCCCGTCACCGAACTGGCTCACCAGCCGTAGTTCCAGCAGTCGCCGGAACTCGGGCAGGCCGCGCACCGACCGCCAGACGGCGACGGGCGCGCGGAAATCGGGCATGGGGGATCACGTTCCTCGAAAAGCGGGGGATCGGACCGCATCCACAGTACAAATATCGCGGCGGCGTCGCGCTTGTCCGCCATGACGGGGGCGGCCGGTGCCATGATGGACGCGTGGCGCAGTCAGAAGACCCGGAGGATTTCATCGCTCCTGCCGCGCCGCGTGTGCGGGCGGGAACGCTGCTGCTGGCCAACACCGACCTGCTGGAGCCGACGTTCCGGCGCAGCGTCATCTACATCGTCGAGCACAACGACGGCGGCACGCTCGGCGTCGTACTGAACCGGGCGAGCGAGACGGCGGTCTACAACGTGTTGCCGCAGTGGGCGAAGCTGGCCGCCAAACCGAAGACGATGTTCATCGGCGGACCCGTCAAACGGGATGCGGCGCTGTGCCTGGCGACCCTGCGGGTGGGTATGGAGGCCGCCGACGCCCCCGGCCTGCGCCATGTCCAGGGTCGGATGGTGATGGTCGATCTGGACGCCGATCCCGACTCGATCGCGCCCGTGGTCGAAGGCATCCGGATCTTCGCCGGCTATTCGGGTTGGACGATCGGCCAGCTCGAGGGCGAGATCGAACGTGATGACTGGATCGTGTTGTCGGCGTTACCGTCCGACGTCCTGGTCGAACCTCGGGTCGATCTGTGGTCGCGGGTGCTGCGCAGGCAACCACTGCCGCTGTCGCTGCTCGCGACGCATCCGATCGACGTCAGCCGCAACTAGTCGTCAGCTGCACGACAGCGTGCAGGTGGCGCACGCGCCGCCGCATCCGCCCGACGTGGCGGTGGCCGCTTCTTGCCTGGCGACCAGCTTGGCGCTCTGCCAGCATCCGGCTCCGACGGTCCCCAGCGCCCCGATCACGCACACCGCCAGTGCGACGACGGCGGTGCCGGGGTCGGCGACCAGCGCCACCGCACCGCCTGCCGCGAGCATCGCGGCCGCCGCGAGTTGGGTGGGTGCCACCGAACGCAACACGGCCCGTACCGGATCGTCCGAATGCGGGCGGCGCAGCAGCCAGGCACCGATCGCGGCGGTAGCGCCGGCAGCGCACAGGCAGAGAACCGCGGCGATGAGCATGGCGCTCAGGATAACGAGAGCCGTGCCGTGGCGAGAGTTTGGGACGTCCCCCGGGCGCCAGGCTTCGCCCGGGGGACGGGCCTAACCCGGCAGGCCCGGCTGGGTTCCCAGCGCGGTCGCGCTCGGGAACTGCGGGGCGGCCGGAGCCGTCGCTGTGGACGGCGGGGTGGACACCGGCGATGCCGCGCCGGGAACGGCCGGGGGAGTGGCAC
>NZ_LZSQ01000057.1 GCF_001665535.1 Mycobacterium sp. 852002-51961_SCH5331710 | reverse complement strand
ACGCGGCGGCGGGGGAGGCGGTGGCGGCGGGGGTGACTCGTTGCGCGGCGACGGTGTGCGCGGCGGGGCCGTGGTCTGGACGGAGGGGCGCACCGGCTTGTCGTTGCGGTCGACGGCCGGTTCGGGCGCACGGACCACCAGCAGCACAACGGAGACGACGAGTGCGATGGCCGCGATCGCGGCGGCGATTAGGATGCAGAGATTGAGTCTGGTCCGGTACCAGGGCGGCGGAGCCGGCTCGAAGTACCAGGTGTCCTCGTCGAACGCGTCGAACCTCATATCGCGGCCCGGCGCCTTCTCGGGATCGAAGAAGTCGGCCTGCGTCTGCGCCCCCGAATCGGCGGCATCCTCGACGTCGACCGTGTCGTCGATCAAATAGTCGAAGTCCCCCGAGGCTTCGCGTTGCGCCACACGAGAATGCTAACGCCGCACCAAGCGGGCGGCCTGGCAAACTCCGATGGAAGTTGCACGCCATTGTTTTCACCGCGATAGGGTTTCGAGCGCCTCGCATGGAGTCATTCACTGCGGTGACCGCTGCCGTCTCCCGACCATCGGAAGGTTCGCAATGAAGATCACCTCGCTGGCGGCCGCGTTCGCCGCATCCGTTCTGCTGCTGGCCGGTTCGGTTGCGTGCGCACCGCCCGAAAAGAACGGTGATGGCGAGCAGACACAGTCCGGAGTCAAGGCGTCCGAAGCCACTTCGGCGGAGGATTTCGGCGGCATCGACGGGTTGGTGGAAGCGGCCAAGAAGGAGGGCGCGCTCAATGTGATTGCGCTGCCGCCGGATTGGGCGAATTACGGCGCGATCATCAAGGCGTTCTCGGACAAATACGGCATCAAGGTCAACTCGGCGCAGCCCGACGCGTCGAGCCAGGACGAGATCAACGCGGCCAATCAGCAGAAGGGCAGGAGCTCCGCGCCCGACGTGTTCGATCTCGGCCAGTCGGTCGCACTGGCCAACACCTCGATGTTCGCGCCTTACAAGGTGGTCAATTTCGATGACATACCTGCCGCGTTCAAGGATGCGGACGGAACCTGGGTCAACGACTACGGCGGTTACATGTCGATCGGTTACGACTCGGCCAAGGTGCCGCCGGTGACGCGCATCGAGGACCTGCTCAAGCCGGAGTACCGCGGCAAGGTCGCACTGAACGGCGACCCGACCCAGGCGGGCGCCGCGTTCTCGGGCGTGCTGATGGTCGCTCTCTCCCAAGGCGGTTCGGCCGACGACATCGCGCCGGGCGTCGAGTTCTTCCGAAAGTTGGCCGAGGCGGGCAACTTCCTGCCCGTCGACCCGACGCCCGCCACCATCGGCTCCGGCCAGACCCCGGTCGTCATCGACTGGAACTACACCAACGCGGCCGAGACCAAGAAGCTACCGTCGTGGCAGGTTCTGGTGCCGCCGAACTACGCCGTCGCCGGTTTCTACTATCAGGCGATCAACAAGGACGCGCCGCATCCCGCCGCGGCACGGTTGTGGCAGGAGTTCCTCTACAGCGACGAGGGGCAGAACCTGTTCGCGCTCGGTGGCGTGCGCCCGGTCCGCGCCGACAACATGACCGTCGACGGCACGTTGGACAAGACCGCGGCGGCGTCGTTGCCCGTCATCGACGGCCCGGTGACGGTGCCGTCACCGCAGCAGACCGAGGCGGCCACCAAGTACCTGTCCGAGCACTGGGCCGCCGCGATCGGCTGACCGCACACGGAGGAGCAACTCTGAAGAGGCTGCGGGACACCGCACGAGACACCGTGCCGCTGCTGCCGTTCCTGGCGGTGGTGGTGGTGTTCCTGCTGATTCCGACCATGACGGTGATCGTCAACGCGTTCTTCGCCGACGGTGTGTTCTCGCTGGATCGCATCCACGCGTTGTTTTCCGGCGCCGCACTGTCGGCCCTGGGTAAGAGCGTCGTGTTGTCGGCCAGCACCGCGCTGATCGGCGCGACATTCGGCGCGGCGCTGTCCTGGCTGATCGTGTCCAGCGCGCCGACGTCGATGGTGCGACGCGCCGTGCTGGCGCTGTGCAGCGTGCTCGCGCAGTTCGGCGGTGTCGCACTGGCTTTCGCGTTCCTGGCGACGATCGGGCTGAACGGCGTGCTGACGCTGTGGGTCCAGCAGCTCTTCGACTGGAACCTGGCCGCATCGGGATGGCTGTACGGGCTGCCCGGCCTGATCCTCGTCTACACGTACTTCCAGATCCCGCTGATGGTGATCGTGTTCGTGCCGGCACTCGAGGGCCTGCGCGAGCAGTGGCGCGAGGCGGCGCTGAGTCTGGGCGCCTCCCGGCTGCAGTATTTCCGCGAGGTCGTCGTGCCGTTGTTGACGCCCGCTTTCCTGGGGTCGGCGTTGTTGTTGTTCGCCAACGCATTCGCCGCGTACGCGACGGCCGCCGCGTTGGTTAGCCAGGGTAGCCCGATCGTGCCGCTGTTGATCAGGGCGGCGCTCACCAGCGAGGTGGTGCTGGGGCAGACCGGGTTCGCGTATGCGCTGGCGCTGGAGATGATCGTGGTGGTCGCGATGGTGATGGTGGCCTACAGCAGGTTGGTGCGGCGCACCGCGAGGTGGCTCCGATGACGTCCGGCGCCAAGGTGATTCGGGCCGCCTTGTGGTTGCTGTTCGGCGTGTTCTTCCTTTTCCCGCTCTACGCGATGGCGGATTTCTCGACGCGCAATTTGGTCGCTGGTGGGCGGACGCTGCGCGCGTGGACGAACCTGGTGGCCGACGACGCCCTGTATCAGGCCATCGTGGTCTCCCTGTTGCTCGCGGTGTTCACCGTGCTCGCGATGCTGGTCATCCTGTTGCCCACGATGATCTGGGTGCGCCTGCGGGCCTCGTGGGCGAAGGGCGTCGTCGAATTTTTGTGCCTGCTGCCGTTGACGATTCCGGCGTTGGTCATTGTCGTCGGACTGCGCAATGTGTATCTCTGGGTGACGTACTTCCTCGGCGAATCGGCGCTGACGTTGACGTTCGTCTACATCGTGTTGGTGTTCCCGTTCGCCTACCGCGCGCTGGACGCGGCGTTGTCATCGATCGACCTGCAGACGCTCACCGAGGCCGCACGATCGCTGGGCGCCGGATGGACGACGACCATCCTGCGGGTCGTGGTGCCCAACATCTGGCCCGGCATCCTGTCCGCGTCCTTCATATCGATCGCCGTCGTGCTCGGCGAGTACACGATCGCCTCGCTGAGCGGCTACCAGACGCTGCAAGTGCAGATCGTGACGATCGGCAAGGCCGACGGACCCACCTCGGTGGCCGCGTCGTTGGCCGTGCTGCTGCTGGGTTTCGTTCTGCTGATGGGGCTTTCGCTGCTCACCCGGGGCCGCCGCCGAGTTCAGGGAGTGACCGCATGACCGCCGGAGTTGCCGTCGAACTCAACGATCTGACGCGGGTCTACGGAACGGTGAAGGCACTCGACGGGTTGACGCTGAGGATCGAACCCGGCGAACTCGTCGCGCTGCTGGGCCCGTCGGGCTGCGGTAAGACCACGGCGCTGCGCATCCTCGCCGGACTCGACAAGGCCACGTCCGGAACCGTGTCCGTCGGCGGGCGAGACGTCGGCGGTGTACCGGCGAACAAACGCGATATGGGCATGGTGTTTCAGGCCTACAGCCTGTTTCCTCACCTCATGGTGCTCGACAACGTCGCGTTCGGGTTGAAGATGCGCGGGACCGGCAAGCGCGACCGGCTGTCCCGGGCCGCCGACATGCTGGACCTGGTCGGGTTGTCCGAACACAAGGACAAGTTCGCCAGCGAGCTGTCCGGCGGCCAACAGCAACGCGTGGCGCTGGCCCGCGCGCTGGCGATCCAGCCGCGGGTGCTGCTGCTCGACGAACCGCTGTCGGCCCTGGACGCCAAGGTTCGGTCCCAGTTGCGCGACGAGATCCGCCGCGTGCAGTTGGACGTCGGCACGACGACGTTGTTCGTCACCCACGATCAGGAGGAGGCGCTCGCCGTCGCCGACCGCGTCGGCGTGATGAGCCAGGGCAAACTCGAACAGGTCGCCGCGCCCGCGGAGCTCTACGCCAACCCGGCGACGCCCTTCGTCGCCGAGTTCGTCGGCCTGAACAACAAAGTGCCCGCGACGGTTTCGCGCGGGCAGGCCGAACTGCTCGGCACATCGGTGCCGGCGTTGGCGGGATCGGTCGGGTCAGGCAGCGGTATGGCGATGGTGCGCCCGGAGTCGGTGACCGTGACGGCCGACCCGGCCGGCACCTCGACCGTCAGCTCGGTGGCCTTCCTCGGCGCGATCTCCCGCGTCTACGCCGCGATGGTCGACGGCACGGTCATCAGCGCTCAGATGGCCAGCGCGGCGGCGCGCGGCTTCGCACCCGGCGACCGCGTGACCGTCGGCGTCGTTTCCGACGGCGTGCTCGTCGTGCCGACCTGACCCCGCCGTTCGCGGGAGCTGGGGCTAGACGTCCTTGACCGGTTCGATGCCGAGATCGCGGTAGGTGACCAGCGCCGCGAACGGCACGTTGCGGGCGGCGAAGCGCTTGGCCGCGATGTCGCCGCGGTCCACCATCGGAATCACCCCGGTGACCACGGCGCCCGCCTCGGTCACCCGCTCGAACGCGATCTCGGTCGAGCCGCCGGTGCTGATCACGTCGTCGACCAGCAGCACCCGCATGCCCGGTTCGATGCGGGTGCCCTCGATCCATTGCTCACGGCCGCGCTTCTTCTGCTCCTTGCGGACCGAGAACCACGCCTTGCCGGTCACCATCGCGACGCCGTGCGCCAGCGGATCGGCGCCCATCGTGAGTCCGCCGACGGCGTCGAACTCGATGCCGCGGCTCTCGGCCAGCTCCGCGACCGCGCGGCTGACGACCGTCAACCGTTCACCGGTGTCGATGGCGTACTTGCCGTCGATGTAGTCATGGCTGAGCTGGCCACTGGCCAGGCGGAACGGCTCGTCGCGGCGCTCGTGTCCGCGGGTGGCGATCAGGTCGAACGCCGCTTGCCAGGTGGCCGGTCGCCCGGAGGAAGCCGCAGCAGTCATGGGGTGATCGTATTTCAGCCGCGGCGCGCCAGGCGCGTCAGCTCGACGGCGGCCGAACGCAATTCATCGATGGAGCCCAGTGGCTCGCGATACCCGATGCGGGTGTAGGCCAGCCCCCGCTCGGTGGTCAGGCGCAGGTCGAGGCCGTACCGGTCGGCGCCGGTGCAGGTCGCCGCGGTGGTGTCCGGGTAGCCACCCAGCACCTTGGCCATCGCGACGAGCGCATCGGAGTGGTCGGCGTTCAGGTGCGCGATCGCCCCGCCCGCCAGCGGTTGTACCGGATCGGGGCTGGCCCCCGAATACGCTTCACCCGTCGTCGAATCCATCCGCCCGTAGCCGCCGACCCAGCGCACCCGCCGCACCCGCAGGACCCACAGCGTGAAGTCGCTGTAGTCGATGTAGTACTTCGCGGCCGCGACGGCCGACAGGTGTGCCTCGCGCGCTGCGGCGAGTTCGTCGCCGGAGGGCCGCTCCACCACCCCGGCCAGGGTGACCCGCCCGCTGGCCAGCGGATCGGACTCCGACGTCGGCGCGACGATCGCGAGGCTCGCTCGCGGGTCGGCCAACAGGTTGCGGCCGTGTTCGGCGAGATTCGACACGCACAACACCGGGTCGCCGCCGAGCAGGCCGTACGTCACGAACGACGCCCACGGGTCGCCGTCGGCCGTCAACGTCGCGAGAGTTGCGGTATTAGTGGATGCAGCGATGGTCCGAGCTTCCTCGGCCGCCGACGGGCGGACGGAGTTGACGACCTCCGTCAACGGCGGAGGAATCGACGGCGCGTCGCCCGGGTCGCCGTGATCACGAGTGGCCACGCCCGAACGATACCCAGAGATTTCCGCCGATTCGTTTCTCCGTCACGTGGGTAGGTTGAAAACCGTATGGAACAGCACAGCGGTGTCTCAGCATCCGACGTATCCGCCGACCACGATCCGGCGGAGGGCAGTCACGTCGAGGACGGCGTCGTCGAGCACCCCACCGCCGGAGACTTCGGCCACGCCCGGGTGTTGCCCGAGGACCGAACATGGTTCAAACGCGCCGTCTTCTACGAAGTGCTGGTGCGCGCGTTCTACGACTCCAACTCCGACGGCATCGGCGATCTGCGCGGCCTGACCGAGCAATTGGATTACGTGAAGTGGCTTGGCGTGGACTGCCTTTGGCTGCCGCCGTTCTACGATTCGCCGCTGCGCGACGGCGGCTACGACATCCGCGATTTCTACAAGGTGCTGCCCGAGTTCGGCACCGTCGACGACTTCGTCGAGCTCCTGGACGCCGCCCACCGTCGCGGTATCCGCGTCATCACCGACCTCGTCATGAACCACACGTCCGACCAGCACGCGTGGTTCCAGGAATCGCGCCGCGATCCCGACGGACCGTACGGCGACTTCTACGTGTGGAGCGACACCAGCGACAAGTACTCCGACGCCCGGATCATCTTTGTCGACACCGAGGAGTCGAACTGGACCTTCGACCCGGTGCGACGGCAGTTCTACTGGCATCGGTTCTTCAGCCACCAGCCCGACCTGAACTACGACAACCCCGCCGTTCAGGAGGCGATGCTCGACGTCCTGCGGTTCTGGCTCGACCTCGGTATCGACGGCTTCCGGTTGGATGCGGTGCCGTACCTGTTCGAGCGCGAGGGCACCAACTGCGAGAACCTGCCCGAGACACACGCATTCCTCAAGCACTGCCGCAAGGTGATCGACGACGAGTACCCGGGCCGGGTGCTACTGGCCGAGGCCAACCAGTGGCCCGCCGACGTGGTCGAGTACTTCGGTGACCCGGACACCGGCGGCGACGAATGCCACATGGCGTTCCACTTTCCGCTGATGCCACGCATCTTCATGGCGGTCCGCCGCGAGTCGCGGTTCCCGATCTCGGAGATCCTGGCGCAGACCCCAGATATTCCGGAGATGGCGCAGTGGGGCATCTTCCTGCGTAACCACGACGAGTTGACGCTGGAGATGGTCACCGACGAAGAGCGTGATTACATGTACTCCGAGTACGCCAAGGATCCGCGGATGAAGGCGAACGTCGGGATCCGCCGACGGCTGGCGCCGCTGCTGGACAACGACCGCAACCAGATGGAGTTGTTCACCGCGCTGCTGCTGTCGCTGCCCGGTTCGCCGGTGCTGTACTACGGCGACGAGATCGGGATGGGCGACATCATCTGGCTCGGCGACCGCGACGCAGTGCGAACCCCGATGCAGTGGACGCCCGACCGCAACGCCGGCTTCTCGACCGCGACGCCCGGGCGCGTGTATCTGCCGCCGAACCAGGATGCGATCTACGGTTACCAAGCGGTCAATGTCGAGGCGCAGCGCGACATCTCGACCTCGTTGTTGAACTGGACCCGCACGATGCTCGCGGTGCGCAGCCGCCACGAGGCGTTCGCGATCGGCAGCTTCCACGAGCTCGGCGGCTCCAACCCGTCGGTGCTGACGTATGTCCGGGAGGTCGAGAGGGAGAACGGGACGAAGGACGGCGGGCGGGACGGCGGGAAAGACACCGTGCTCTGCGTCAACAACCTCTCGCGCTTCCCCCAGCCGATCGAGATGAACCTGCAGGCCTACAACGGATACACGCCGATCGAGATGACCGGATACGTGGAATTCCCCCGCATCGGCCAGCTGCCCTATCTACTGACCCTGCCCGGCCACGGCTTCTACTGGTTCTCGCTGAAGCCGCCCAGCCCGGAGCCTGGAGAGTAGTCATGAACCTTCCGTTCGACGAGTGGCTACCGCAGCAGCGGTGGTACGCCGGCCGCAGCCGTGAGCTGGCCTCGGTAGAGCAGTCCGCGTGCGTCGGTCTGCGCGACGACCTGGACCTGGTGCTGCTCGACGTGTCGTACACCGACGGTTCGAGCGAGCGCTATCAGGTGTTGGTGCGCTGGAACACCGGTCCCATAGAGGAGTACGCGGAGGTCGCGACCATCGGAGCCGACGGTGACCGCACCGCCTACGACGCGCTCTACGACCCGACCTCGGCCCAGTACCTGCTGTCGCTGATCGACTCGTCGGCGACGGTTGGGTCCGGAGCCGACGTGGTGCGCTTCGTCAAGGAGCCCGACGTGCAGTTGCCGCTGGATGCGGCGCCGCGGGTGTCGGCCGCCGAGCAGAGCAACACCAGCGTGGTCTTCGAGGAGAAGGCGATCCTCAAGCTGTTCCGCCGGATCACGCCGGGCACGAACCCCGACATCGAGTTGAACCGCGTACTGGCCCGCGCCGACAATCCGCATGTCGCACGGCTCCTCGGCTCGTTCGAGACGAACTGGGACGGCAGCGAGGACGGTGAGCCGTGCGCGCTGGGCATGGTCACCGAGTTCGCCGCGACGTCGGCCGAGGGCTGGGACATGGCGACCGCCAGCACCCGCGATCTGTTCGCCGAGGGCGACCTGTACGCCGACGAGGTCGGCGGTGACTTCGCGGGCGAGTCGTACCGGCTCGGTGAGGCGGTCGCGTCCGTGCACGCCACGCTTGCCGACGAACTCGGCACCGAGACCACGCTGTTCCCGACCGACACCGCGCTGGAGCGACTGGCGTCGGCGACCAAGTCGGTACCCGACCTGGAGCAGTACGCGCCGCTGATCGAGGAGCGCTACCGCAAGCTGTCGGAGGACACAGTGACGGTGCAGCGCATCCACGGCGATCTGCATCTCGGCCAGGTGCTGCGCACCCCCGAGGGCTGGCTGCTGATCGACTTCGAGGGCGAGCCCGGCCAACCGCTTGAGGAGCGCCGCCGGCCGGACTCCACGCTTCGCGACGTGGCCGGGATACTGCGGTCCTTCGAATACGCCGCGTACCAACGGCTGATGGAACAGTCCTTCGACGAGGACCACGACCGTCAACTCGGCGCGCGCGCCCGTGAGTGGGTGGACCGCAACGCCGCGTCGTTCTGCGAGGGCTACGCGGAGGTGTCCGGCACCGACCCGCGCGACTCCGGCCAGCTGCTCGCGGCCTACGAATTGGACAAGGCGGTGTACGAAGCGGCGTACGAAGCGCGCTTCCGGCCGAGCTGGCTGCCGATCCCCTTGAAGTCGATAGCGCGCCTCGTCGGCTGAACAGGGCCGTGGCCAAGTACTCGCTCAACGACGCCGCGATGGCCAGGGCCCGCGAGCTCATCGATGCGCGCCAGTACGTGCTCGACAGCGACTGGGGCGAGGTGCAGCCGCGCGCCGAGGCGCAGAACGCCTATCTCGAGTCGCACTCCTGGGACGACTACGCGCGCTGGCACCTCGGCCTGACCGACGGCGCCCGCGACGAGACGAAGGCGCGGTACGCGTTCGTGTACGGCGATTTTCGGCGGCTGCACCGCTCGGGGCTCATCGCCTGCGTGTACCGGGCAGCCGAATGGCGGCACAAGGACATCGAGCTCGCCGCCCACCACCTGCTGCAGTACCTGGACGCCAAAACCGGGCTCAAACCATCGCGGCCTATTGGCGAAGCATGAGGTCGAGCACCCGCTCGCTCATCGACGCGGGTTCGCGAGGCGTCGAACCGACCTCGTGCAACAGGCCCAAGCCAGTGGCGAACAGAAGCGCCGAACGCAGATCGGCCTCGCCCGGCTCGAATCCGTAGTCGACGAACGCCTCCCGCACAGCGCCCAGGACACGACCGTCGCTCTGCTGAACACTGGCGAGCACCGTCGCGTCGGTCAACGACCAGACCCGCATGGCCCGCTCCAGCGCCCAGTGGTCCGGGCACATCAACGTCTGGATCATCAGCGCCAGCCGGACGCGCGGATCGGCGTCACGCATGTCCTCGAACCGCCGCCGACGCTCGTCGTGCAGATTGCCCCATGCCCGCGCCAGTGCGTCGCGGTAGGCGGGCATGTCGGTGAAGTGCCAATAGAAGCTGCCCTTGGTGACCTCGAGACGGTCACAGAGGCGGCCGATCCGCAGCGCGCCGGGACCGCCGTCGGCGAGCACGTCGAAACCGGCCTGGATCCAGTCTTGGGCGGTCACGCGGCGGCCGGTGCTGGGAGGCGCCGTCATGGAGGGCAGCATACGGCGAGTTCCGGGTCCTTTACTGACACTCACGAAAATTTTTGACGTGCGTGTTCACCGTTGAGTCAACCGTGATGCACGAGGCGAGACGGCAACCGTGGCCGCCGGTAGGCGCCGCCGCTCATCGGCTCCTACTCGCCCCGCCGGGCGTGTGACAACTCTGGCTGTCAGTCGCGACGGCCACGGTTGCTGTGAGGCAAACCGTAGCACACCGGCATGCTCACGTCGGGCATTTGCGCCCCCAAGAACGGTGTCGCACAGGCGGTTTCGGAGCCGGCATGGTTGCGAGGGAAGGTGGCGCGGCATCCGAGGGCGGCGCGAATCGCGCCGCCGGGTGCGGTGCGGCGTTTAGCGACCCGGCAGGTGGGCAACCGGATAACTGTGAGCGCAAATCCGGACCCAGGCTATTCACCCAACGACGGCGGCGGCGTCGGCGACACGCTGCGCCCGACGGAGGCGTTCGACTCCGACGACGTGCGCAATGACGACGGCGACGAGACCGTCGACCCGCCAGAGCAGTGGCGTGAAGCCGACAAGATCAACGCCGAGGGTGAGGTCGACGAGAGCCTCGACGAGAAACTCGCGGCCGAAGAACCCGAACAACCCGAACTGAACGAGCCGATGAGCGAACCCAGCGGCGACACCGAGGTGCGCACCGATGACCAGGTGGATCGCCTCGACCCCGAACAGCATGGTCGCGACGAGGGCCAGGTCGACGGCACGCCCGAGGACGGCGACTCGTTCTTCCCCGTCGTCGAATAACAACCGCTTCGGCGGTTACTCCTCCGGGGCAGCCTGCAGCACGATGACCGAGCGTGCGGCGACGGACACCTTTTGCCCGGCGCCGACCGGCGCCGGTTCGTCGTCGCCGTCGGCCGCCGAGTCGATCACCGAGATCCAGGAGTCGCCGAACTTCTTCTCCGGCAACACGAAATCGATCGGCTCGTAGTGGGCGTTGAAGCACAACACGAACGAGTCGTCGACGATGCGCTGGCCGCGCACATCGCGGTCGGGGATGCCGTTGCCGTTGAGGTACACCGCGATTGACTTGGCGTAACCGGTCTCCCAGTCCTCGTCGCTCATCTCGGAGCCGTCGGGCGCGAACCAGGCGATGTCGGGAAGTCCGTCACCACCGCGCTGGCGCACCGGACGCCCGGAGAAGAACCGGCGCCGACGGAACACCGGGTGCGCCGCGCGCAGCGCCGACACCTTGCGGGTGAATTCCATCAGATCGGTGTCGGGGTTGTCCCAGTCGATCCACGACAGTTCGTTGTCCTGGCAGTAAACGTTGTTGTTGCCCTGCTGGGTGCGGCCGAGCTCGTCACCGTGGGCGATCATCGGCACGCCCTGCGAAAGCAACAGTGTGGTAAGGAAATTGCGCTGTTGGCGGGCGCGCAACGCGTTCACCTCGGGGTCGTCGGTCGGCCCTTCGACACCGCAGTTCCAGGACCGGTTGTGGCTTTCGCCGTCGTTGTTGTCCTCGCCGTTGGCCTCGTTGTGCTTCTCGTTGTAGGACACCAGATCGCGAAGCGTGAACCCGTCGTGGGCGATGACGAAGTTGATGGACGCGACGGGTCGCCGACCGGTCTGCTCGTAGAGGTCGGCCGAACCCGTTAAGCGGTAAGCGAGTTCGTCGAGCGTCGCCGGCTCACCGCGCCAGTAGTCGCGAACCGTGTCACGGTACTTGCCGTTCCACTCCGTCCACTGCGGCGGGAAGTTGCCGACCTGATAGCCACCGGGGCCGACGTCCCACGGTTCGGCGATCAGCTTGACCTGGCTGACGGTCGGATCCTGTTGTACGAGTTCGAAGAACGTCGACAGCCGGTCGACATCGTAGAACTCGCGGGCCAACGTCGAGGCCAGGTCGAAACGGAACCCGTCGACATGCATCTCGGTGACCCAGTACCGAAGTGAGTCCATGATCAGCTGAAGCGAATGCGGATGGCCGACGTTGAGGCTGTTGCCGGTTCCGGTGTAGTCCATGTAATACCGCTTGTCGTCCTCGACCAGCCGGTAGTACGCGCCGTTGTCGATGCCGCGCATGGACAGCGTCGGGCCCATGTGGTTGCCCTCGGCGGTGTGGTTGTAGACCACGTCGAGGATCACCTCGATGCCTGCCTCGTGCAGCGCGCGGACCATCGCCTTGAACTCCCGCACCTGACCGCCGGGGTTCGGGCTGGAGCGTACTTGGAGTCCGGCGCGAGGAAGCCGATCGTGTTGTAGCCCCAGTAGTTCGACAGGCCCTTGTCGATCAGCGTCGAGTCGTTGGCGAAGTGGTGCACCGGCAGCAGTTCGATCGCCGTCACGCCGAGCGACTGCAGATGCTCGATGATCACCGGGTGTGCCACGGCCGAATACGTCCCGCGGATGTTCTCGGGGATGTCGGGATGCGTCTGCGTGAGGCCCTTGACGTGCGCCTCGTAGATGACCGAGTCGGCGTACTCGTAGTCCGGCGGCCGGTCGTTGCCCCAGTCGAAGTACGGGTTGATGACCACCGACTTCGGCATGCTCGCCGCGGAATCGTCGTCGTTGCGGCTGTCGGGGTCGCCGAAGTTGTAGCTGAACAGCGACTGGTTCCAGTCGAAGTTGCCGTCGATGGCCTTCGAGTACGGGTCGAGTAGCAGCTTGTTCGGGTTGCAGCGCTGACCGGTCGGCGGGTCGTAGGTGCCGTGCACGCGGTAGCCGTACCGCTGACCGGGCTCGATGTTCGGGATGAAGCCGTGCCAGACGAACGCATCGTTCTCGGGAAGCGTTATCCGGGTCTCGGTGCCGTCGGCGTCGAACAGACAGAGCTCTACCTTCTCGGCCGCCTCACTGAACACCGCGAAGTTGGTGCCCGTCCCGTCATAGGTCGCGCCGAGCGGGTAGGCCTTACCCGGCCAGACCTCATGGGACGCGGCTTGGGGGGCGGGGGCTTGGGTCAATTCTCACTCCAGACGACGACACAACTCACAACGGAACGATACGGGTGTGCCCGATGCGGCAGCATCACAACCAACTCGGCATCAAAATCACACGAACCAGGAGAAACGCGTGTCCGCCCGCCCCGACCTGCCCGGTTACCGGACGCTGCTGACCGACGTCGACGACGGCGTGGCGACCATCACCCTGAATCGGCCGCGGCAGCGCAACGCCGTCGGCGACGGTATGCGCGAGGAACTCGCCGACGCGTACCGAATCCTCGGCCACGACGACCGCATCCGGGTGATCGTGCTGTCCGGCGCTCCGCCGGCGTTCTGCGCCGGTGCCGACCTGGCGCCCGGTGAGGACACCTTCGCCCCGCCGGGGGCTGGGTTCAGCGCGGCGGGCATCGACGTGCCCGCGTGGACGCTGCCCAAGCCGGTCATCGCGGCGGTCAACGGCCACGCGATCGGGCTGGGCCTGACGCTGGCGCTGCAGTGCGACATCCGGTTCTTCGCCGCCGAAGGCCGCTATGGCGTCGTGCAGGTGCGGCGCGGGGTCGTCGGCGACGCGTACTCGCATTGGGTCCTGCCGCGGTTGGTCGGCATCGCCAACGCGGCCGAAATACTGCTCGGCGGAGCCACTTTCGACGGCGTGCGGGCGGTGGAACTGGGGCTAGGTAGCCGTGTGCTGCCCGCCGACCAGGTGTTGCCGGCCGCGCGCGAACTCGCCCGCGACATCGCGGTGAACACCGCCCCCATGTCGGTGGCAGCCAGCAAGCGCCTGTTGTGGGATTCGTTCGACCTGGACCGGTCCGCGGTCGGCGATCGCGAGACCGAAATCCACCTGCGACTGATGGGGCACGAGGACGCCAAGGAGGGCGTGCGCGCATTCATGCAGCGCAGAGCGCCGGTGTGGACGGGCAAGCCGGAGGACCCGACGGCGGAGTGTTAGGCGATCGCGACGCCCGCCACGCGCAGGTCTTCGACGGCCTTCGCGGTGGACTCCGCGGCGACCCCCGCGGTCAGGTCCAACAGCACGCGGGTCGTGAACCCGTGGGCGGCGGCGTCGGACGCCGTCGCGTGCACGCAGTAGTCGGTAGCGATGCCGACCACGTCCACCTCGTCGACGCCGCGCTGACGCAGCCAGTCCGCCAGCGACGTGCCGTTCTCGTCGGTGCCCTCGAAACCGCTGTAGGCCGCCGCGTATTCGCCCTTGGTGAAGACGGCTTCGACCGTGTCGGAGGAGAACTGCGGGTGAAAGTCGGCGCCGGTGGTGCCGACGACGCAGTGCCTCGGCCAGGAGTTCACGAAGTCGGGGTTGTCGGAGAAGTGGTCGCCGGGGTCGATGTGAAAGTCCCTGGTGGCCACCACGTGTGCGTAGTCGGTCTGATTCGCGAGGAGCGCGCTGATGTTGCGGGCCACGTCGGTGCCGCCGGTGACGGCCAGCGATCCGCCCTCGCAGAAGTCGTTCTGCACGTCGACGATGATGAGCGCCTTCATGCCCTTTGACGCTACCCGCCGAACAGCAGGTACAGCCCGGTGAATGTGTAGCCGACCATCACCAGCATCATCGCCAGTTGCCCGGTCAGCTGATGGCCCGACGGAAGCAGGCGCAGGGCGCGGTCATGCGCCGCGAGGACGGCGGCGACGTGTCCGGCCACGACGAAGCCGACCTTGAGCGTGGCCAGCACCGCCGGATGCTGCGAGAGGAAGTAGCTGACCTCGGCGTCGTGCAGCCAGAACAGGTTCCAACCGCGGCCCAGTGGATCGGCGAGCAGGATGATCGTCTGCTGTCCGCGCTCGATCAGATACGTCAGGTAGTGGGCGAACACGTAGCCGATGACGATCGGAATCAGCGAGTGCGCCATCTCGCCGGGCAACCGGCGGCGCTGGTCACGGTTCACCCCGCCGGTGGCGATCGAGGCGAGCGAGAACGTCGCCGCGACCACCGCCGCAAACGTCAACAAGCCGACGGTCTTGATCAGGGTCGCCGTGAGCGTCGAGGAGGAGTGGTCGTCGACGAAGTCCCGCCATACCGGCATCGCCGAGAAGCTGTCGAACGCAGTCGATCCGAGCAGGACGGCCATGACGGCGACGACGCCCGGGCGCACCGGCAGCGACGGGAGATGGTCGAACGGGTTGCCGACGGCGACCCGGCCGCTCGCAGGGTCGCGGCGAAACGGGGAGAGCCGCGAGGCCACCACGCTGTACATCTCGAACGGGTCGGCCCGCGTGCACCACCGCTCACCGCACAGCAGTGCCCCGGCCAGAGTGACGACCAGATAGACCAGCAGCCAGATACGAATCGCGTTGAGCGAACCGGGATCGGGGCTTGCGAGCTCCAGCCAGACGAACGCGAACAGGCCGAACACGGCGGGCCAGTAGCCCAGCCACGCGGGGTAGGCCAGCCCGCGCGACCGCCCGCCCAACAGCCGAAGCACCGTCCGCACAGGCGATATCGCGCGCCACACCGGGCCGATGATCAGCGACACCGCCACCAGGCCCACCCAGAGCAACACGTAGAAGACGCCGGGTAACGGATTTTGGTTGTTTTGAGGGCCGAAGACGGCGGCGACGCCGACCCACACCGCGAACACCAGCCCAGCGAGGGCAAGGGCCCACCGGGTGGCCGGTGCGTCGACGATCGTCGTGACCCAACGGGGAAGCGGGCGAACCGAATTGGCGGGATCGAACTTGGGCTTCTTCCACGCCAGCGCCACCACCGCGAAGGTGAACGTCAACGCCCACGCCGCGCCGACCAGTGCATAGGTGTAGGGGATCGGCAGGTCGGTTGAGCCACCGAGGCCGTGTGCCAGTACGGAAACCGTCGGTTCCCGCATCGCTACTGGACTTGCACCGTGGCGACGACGCGATTCAGCTCGTGCAGCTCGATCTCCACGTTTCCGGGCACGTCGACCGTGAACTGGAACTGTTGGCCGGGCTTGGGATCCACCTTGAAGGTGTGCTCGGGCACCGAGTGGACGTGGAGTTCGTCGGCGGCGTCGCTGTTGACCCGCAGCACGATCGGCTCACCGACCTTGGCTTGCACTCGGGCGTTGGTCGGGTCGACCTTGCCGCCCTCGATGGAGACGTCGATGCTGACGCGATCGGTCGGCCGCTGCTGATCCGGCATGTTCGCCGGTGCCGCCGTCGACTCGGCGGGACCGTTGCTTTCGGTGTCGTTGCGCGAGCCGCCGCAACCGGCGACGAGCAGCGTCACCGCGGCCATGACGCAAATCGCAGTGTGGATCGGTTTCACGTGTTGGTCTCCCCGTCGGATCGGGCTTCTCGTTTGCGTCGGTTCTTCATCGCGATGTAGACCACCACCCCGGCGACGACGATCGCAGGAGCGAAGGCGGGCACCGCGATCCACACCGAGTGGTCGGCGAGGATCAGGACGTCGGCGTCGGCTGTACCGGCCGTCATGATTGCGCGCTCGGCTCGAGCTTGGCTTCACTGCCGCTGGGCTCGCTCCGGTTGATGCGGCCGCCGCCCCAGGTCACTCCCGTGACCATGGCCAGCGAGCACACGAGCACCACGAGGCACCCGATCAGCCACAGCGACGCCGGAATGTCCGGGCTGCGCTCGCGCTGCAGGATCGTGACCTCGGAGACGAACGGACGCGTCATCGACGCCTCGGCGGGCACTTCCTGCGCGCCGATACCCGGGTCACCGGCCAGGTAGACCGGCACCGCCGTCAGCATTCGGCCGTCGTGGACGCGCAGAAGCGTCTTCCACTCGCCGGATACCGGCATCGGCTTCGTGGAGCGGTAATGGCCGGGCCCGACCAGCTCGAGGTTGTCGACGAACATCCCGCGCTGGTTCTCCAGCCTGCCCTGCCACGCGAGCACCGACACCCAGTTCGGATCCTCGCTCAGCAGGTTGGCGGGCGTGATCTGCACGTCGGCGGTGGCGTACCGTGCCCCGTCGTCGCTGGGCACGTCGGTCAAAACGATTGTCGCGTTGGCGTTTTCGGGCACCTCGTACCGCAGGCCGTTGGCGGCCGCACCGCCGATGGCGAGCACCGTCAAGGCGACGAGGCCGATGCCCACGGCCCGGCGCGGGAGCCGCTGCTCCGTGAGCACCATCCCGATCATCGCTCCGCAGGCCCCGGTGAGGATCGCGACGGGCACCGCCATCGCCAGCGCCTCGGGCCAGATACTGGTGTGCCACGGCAGGTGATAGACGCTGTTGATCCACAGCGACTCCAGCCACAGGCCGACGGTGCCCACGGCGAGGCCGGCGACCGCTCCGAAGACCACCGGACGCCTGTACAGCGGGGTCAGGGCAACCAGTTCGACCACGACAGCAGCGCCGAGGTAGAGCGGGAACCAGTTGACCGGGGCGTCGAGCACCGGGGCGACCAGGAAGGCGACGATTCCGCGCAGGCCGATGGCGATGACCGCGGAGATGAGCGCGGCGCCGCGACCGAGGTAGATACGCGCGGCGACCAGCGCGAGCGCCGCGGCGGCGGCGATCAGCATCGGCTGGAAGACCTGCCGGAACTGCGGGACGCCGAAGTCGAATTCGATCTGGTAGACGGACATGCCGATGAGGACACCGGCGAACGCCAGGTACTGGATGAACTTCAGGCCGATGCCGTCGGGCGGTGAATCCGGCCCCCGCACCCGCTTGCCTTCGAGCTCAAGGTAGGCCGCCGCAAGCGTGGAGAAGCCCGCGCCGCCGATCATCATCAGGTGGGTCGGCCCCCACAGTGTGACGTCCTGTCCGAAGATGCGGTGCCAGACGTCATCGAGGGGAAAGCCCATCAGGGCGTAGAGCCCGCAGCCGGCCATCACCAAGCCGCCGACCGGGGCGTACCAGTGGTCGGTGATGCGCACCGCGGCGGGGCCGGGCTTTTCCTCCTCGCCGCGCGGCAGCACGACCGCGGTGCAGCCGGCGACGAAGATGCCGAACAGGCCGATGAGGATGAAGTAGTGCGCGGGGTTGGCCAGCGCGCCGTCGTCGCGTCCATTGCCGATGTGCAGGCTGACGTCCCAAATGAACCCGAACAGCGCGCAGATGATCGACGCGACGAAGATCGCGATCGGCATGGCGACCCATGACGGTCGCTTGAAGCGGCGTCCGGACCAGTCGCCCAGGCGGGCCAGCCAGTCGATCTTGTGCGTTCGGTGCATCCAGCCGACCCACAGCATCAACGCGGCGACCACCGCGGCGACGGCGGTCAGACCGATGATCTCGTTGAGTGCGGCGCCGCCGCCCTCACTCTGTGCCAGCACCGAAATCTCTGAAGCTCTCCACGTACTCGTCATATGCCCCACCTGCCGAATCTCGGAGGAAACTCCTTACTGGTCGGTAATGTTGCCAGAACCCGCGATACCGAAACCAGGGGTATCAGGTAACGACAACGCGAATTGTCTCGAGCGTTGTATCGGCTGCGTCGGGGATGTTCATCCCTGCCTGCAGACCGGTCCGCAGATAGTCGATGACCGCGTCGTTGAGCCGCTCACCGGGGACGACGGCGGGGATTCCGGGCGGGTAGGGAGTGATCTGCTCGGCGCAGATGCGTCCGGTCGCGTTGTCCACGGGCACGTCTTCGACCCGCCCGAAGAAGGCATCGCGGGGCAACTGCACCGATTCGAGCTGGATCTCCTCCGGGGATGGAAGGCGCATGGGAGTCGGCGGGTCGAAATCCTCGGCTGCCCTGCGCCACGCGGTCAGCGCGTCGAGCAGTCGCTCGCCGGTGGCCTTGTCGTCGGCGAAGGACAAGGTAACCAGGATGCGGCGGTGATCGCTCATCCCGACGTCGATGTGTTTGTGGGTGCGCAGCCAGTCGTGTGTCTGGTAGCCCGTGGTGCCGGTGCCCGAGACGTCGATCAGAATCTGCATCCGGTCGAGGTCGTGAGACGCCTCGGCGCCGAGCAGATCGTCCTCCATCACGGCGACGTCGGGGATGAGGTCGATCTCGTGGCGGAGCCGGCGTGCGAGTTCGAGCGCGTTGCCGAGCAACTCGTGACCGTGCTCGACCATCTGCCGACGCCAGCCATCCATGGCGGCATACATCAGCACGTTCGGGCTGGTGGTCATCAACAGATCGGCGCATGCCGAGAGCCGGTCCTGGTCGATGAGATCGCCCTGTAGGTGGAAGACGGAGCCCTGCTCGAACCCGGCGCCCATCTTGTGCACGCTGACGACGCAGACGTCGGCGCCGGCGTCCATCGCCCACGTCGGCAGATCTTCGTGGAACGGAAGGTGTGCGCCCCAGGCCTCGTCGACGATCAGCGGCTTGCCGCGTTCGTGGCAGACGTCGGCGACCGCGCGCAGGTCGGTGCAGGTGCCGTACGGGCTCGGGCAGACGACGAGTGCGCCTGCGGCGTCGGGGTGTTCGTCCCAGGCGCGACGGAAATCGTCGGGGGACGGAGGATGGCTGAAGTGCCGCTCGGCGTCCCACCGCGGGGTGACCCAGCGCGGTTGAACGCCGGAGAAGATGAGTCCGGCGACGATGGACTTGTGGCTGTCGCGGGGGACGAGCAGGCCCCCGCCGTCGGTGATGCCGCTGGAGCCACCGCCTGCGACCGCCATCATCGCTGCCTTCACCGACAGCGAGCTACCGCAGGTGGAGAACCAGGCAGCGCCGGCGCCCACGGCTTCGGCCATGAGATCCTCGGCGCGCGAGAGGTATCCGTTGCTGCTGCGGCGATCGTCGAGCCCGCCGTTGGCGAGGAGGTCGTCGGCGAAGGCCTGCGGGCCGATCACGTCGAGCACGCGCTGGTCCGTGCCGCGGCCCTGCCGGTGACCCGGCGGGGTGAAGCCGTAACGGTTCTGCCGTCGGTAGTCGGCGAGCGCGTCGAGCAGCGGAGCTTCGGACTGATCCATCGGCATCAGGGCTTGAGGATGACCTTGACCATGCCGTCTTCCTTCTTCTGGAAGGTTTCGTACGCGCCGGGCGCGTCGTCGAGCGGCAGTCGGTGGGTGGCGAATTGTTCGACGCCCAGCGGATCTTCGGGGGTCAGCAGCGGCAGGATGTCCGGCACCCATTTCTTGACGTTGGCCTGACCCATTCGCATCTGAATCTGCTTGTCGAACAACGTCATCATGTTGATCGGGTCGGCGGCGCCGCCGTAGACGCCGGACAGCGAGATGGTGCCGCCGCGACGGACGAGCGCGATCGCGGAATTGAGGGCGGCGAGCCGGTCGACGCCGGCGTTCTTCATCACGACGCGGCCGACCGGGGACGGGAGGAAGCCGCTGGCGGTCTGCAGGGTCTCGGCGACGGGCGAGCCGTGCGCCTCCATGCCGACGGCGTCGATGACGGAATCGGCGCCGCGACCGTCGGTGTGACTCTTGACGATTTCGTCGGCGTCATCGGTACGGAGATCGATGAGCTCGTCGCAGTAGGCGCGTGCGCGGGAGAGCCGCTCGTCGACGAGATCGACGCCGATGACCTTGCAGCCCTTGCGGTGTGCGGCGATCCGGCACGCCATCGAGCCGATCGGTCCCAAGCCGAGGACGACCAGGGTGCCGCCGTCGGGCACCGCCGCATATTCGACGGCCTGCCATGCGGTGGGCAGGACGTCAGAGAGGTAGACGTAACGGTCGTCGGGTCCGTCGTCGGGGACCTTGATGTGGGTGTACTGGGCTTGGGGGACGCGCAGGTACTCGGCCTGACCGCCGGCGACCTCGCCGTAGAGCTTGGAGTAGCCGAACAGCGCGGCGCCGGTGCCCTGGTCGCGGTTCTGGGTCGTCTCGCACTGGCTCTGCAGGCCGTGGTCGCACATGAAGCAGTGGCCGCAGGAGATGTTGAACGGGATGACGACGCGGTCGCCGGGTTGCAGGCCGTCGACCTCGCGCCCGACCTCTTCGACGACGCCCATCGCTTCGTGTCCGAGGATGTCGCCGGCGTTCATGAATGCGCCGAGCACCTCGTAGAGGTGGAGGTCCGAGCCGCAGATGTTGGTGCTGGTGACCCGGATGATCGCGTCGGTGGGTTCCTTGATCGCCGGATCGGGCACGTTGTCGACGGAAACCTTCCGACGACCCTGCCACGTGACTGCTCGCATGGGCGCCTCCTCAATGGTCTGAGGGAGGCGTGCCCATTCGGGCGGTTACCAAACGTGGGGTCAGACGGTGGCGCCGGTGGAAATGGCGTCTTGCATGAGGACGCTCAGGTGCTGCCAGTAGATCCAGTCGGCGATCGCGGCGCGTTGGTCGGCGGCTTCCGTCGCGGTGTGCGCCCGGTGTAGGGCAAGTTCCTGGGCGTGGTCGGCGTAGTCGACGAAGCACAGCAGTTGGACGCGACCGCGGTCGGGTGCGTTGCTGAGCAGTGGACGGAAGACCTCGAACCACAGCAGAGCGCGGCGATCCTCAGGCGGCGTGGCGTCGGTGGGCGCAGGTGGCAGGACCTCGCTGAGCCCGGTTGGTGTGATGGCGGCCAATTTGCTTGCCGCGTCGGGGGATATCACCTGAAGGCGGTGGCGGCCCTCCATGCGGCCGTTGTCCGGAATGTCGTCGGGACGCAGGACGATTCGGGGGGCACCGGGGTCGAAGCCGTTGAACTGGTCCTCGGTGGCGATGACCGCGCGCAAGTCGGTGTTGTGGTGTTGAGCCCAACCATGAAGCGCAAGAATGGGATACGTCGCCCAGGAGCCGCGGACGTGTGCGGGGATGGCTTCGTCGGCGGTGGCCATCTTGACGCGGTCGGGCAGCTTGACATCATCGGGTATATATCCGAGACCGTAGTTGTTGGCGACGACGATGGTGCCGTCCTTCGCGAGGCCGGTGACCCAGAAGAAGCCCATGTCGGTGTTGTCGACGTTGAGTGCTGCGGCGACACGTTGAGCGAGTTGGGTGGGATCAGTGCCGGAGGGGCGCCGGGTAGCGGCTGTCTCTTATACACATCTCCGAGCCCACGAGACTGCA
>NZ_LZSQ01000056.1 GCF_001665535.1 Mycobacterium sp. 852002-51961_SCH5331710 | reverse complement strand
CGGCCGACATCTCGCCGATCGAGAAGAGCATGCCGAAGTACATGACGACGATCAGGATCGACGCGATGGCCAGGCCGCCCCAGCCGGCGGCGCCGATACCGAAGTTCCATCCGGAGAAGTCGCCGGAGATGACCGCGGCGATGCCGATGCCCCACAGACCCCAGAACCCGGCAGTCCGCTTGAGTTGCCGCTTCTCGAAGTAGCCGTCGCCGGCCTGGCCATCGCGTCGATCCTGATCGTCGTCATGTACTTCGGCATGCTCTTCTCGATCGGCGAGATGTCGGCCGCGATGCCGCACACCGGCGGTGCGTACTCGTTCGCCCGCGCGGCGATGGGCCCGTGGGGCGGCTTCGTCACCGGATTCGCCGAGACCATCGAGTACGTGTTCACGACGGCCGTCGTCGTGTTCTTCTCGGCGTCCTACGCCAACGCGGTCACCACCGACCTGTTCAACCTGTCGCTGCCGATGTGGCTGTGGTGGATCATCCTGTACGCGATCTTCGTCGGCCTCAACTCGTGGGGCGCGGAGTTGTCGTTCAAGTTCGCGCTGGTCGTCGCGATCATCTCGATCGGCATCCTGGTGCTGTTCGGCATCCTCGCGATCGCCAACGGCGCGGTGGACTTCTCCAAGCTGTTCGACATCGCGCCCGATCCGGAGGCCGCGGGTTCGTCGACGTTCCTGCCCTTCGGCTGGGTCGCGGTCCTCTACGCGCTTCCGTTCGCGATGTGGTTCTTCCTCGGCATCGAGGAGCTGCCGCTGGCCGCCGAGGAGGCGCACGACCCGGCCCGCGACATCCCCCGCGCCGGCATCTGGGGGCTGATCTCGCTGATCGGCTGCGGCGCGATCGTCTTCTTCCTGAACCCGGCGGTGACCGGTTCCGAGTCGCTGGGCAGCTCGGACGAACCACTGCTCGACGGCTTCCGGGCGTTCCTGCCCGCCAACCTCGCCGCGGTGCTGTCGGCGTTCGCGTTGATCGGCCTGCTGGCCAGCCTGCAGGGCATCATGTACGCCTACGGCCGCAACATGTACTCGCTGAGCCGCGCGGGGTACTACCCGAAAACGTTGTCGCTCACCGGTTCCCGGCAGACGCCGTATGTCGCGCTGTTGGCGGGCGCGGTGATCGGCTACGTCGCACTGCTGATCGTCAACTACAACGAGGGCGCCGGCGAGGTGGTGCTCAACATCGCGGTGTGGGGTGCGGTGCTGGCCTACGGGTTGCAGATGATCTCGTTCATCCTGCTGCGCCGCAAGTTCCCGAACGCGCGCCGGCCGTGGGTCAGTCCGACCGGCAACTGGGGCGCGACCGTGGCGCTGATCATCGCGGCGGTGACGTTCGTCGGCGTGCTCGTCAACCCCGACTACCGGCCCGCGGTCATCGCGATCGTCATCTTCTACATCCTGGGTCTGCTGGTGTTCGGCTTCTACGGCAGGCACCGCCTGGTGCTCTCGCCCGAAGAGGAGTACGCCGTCACCGGCGGGCTGCACGGCTTCGACCCCGAGGCCGAGGGGCTCGGGGGGACCATCGAGGACGAGATCCTCAAGGGGCACACCGAGTAAGCGAACCCGTTGCCCGCGGCAGGTCCGGCGGTGCCGCTTTCGCGGCGTCACCAGCGCGGACTAGACCCAAGTCACACCCGTACCAGGTTTCGCTGGCGTCAACAGGGGTAATGTCGAGGGCGTGTGTGGAGCCACCGGCGAGGTGCGTCTCGACGGCCGGGTACCTGACGTAGCAGCTGTCTCGGCGATGGCCGAGGCGATGACGCCCAGGGGTCCCGACTCGGCGGGCGCGTGGTCACAGGGCAGGGTCGCGCTCGGTCACCGACGCCTCAAAATCATCGATCTGTCCGAAGCGGGCGGCCAACCCATGCTCGACTCCGACCTGGGGTTGGCGATCGCGTGGAACGGCTGCATCTACAACTACAAGCAGCTGCGGAACGAGCTCAGCGAGCAGGGCTATCGGTTCTTCTCGCACAGCGACACCGAGGTGCTGCTCAAGGCCTATCACCACTGGGGCGACCGCTTCGTCGACCACCTTTTCGGCATGTTCGCGTTCGCGATCGTCGAGCGCGACAGCGGCCGGGTGCTCCTCGGTCGCGACCGCCTCGGCATCAAACCGCTGTACATCAGCGAGAACTCGTCCCGCATCCGGTTCGCGTCGTCGCTGCCCGCGCTGCTGGCCGGTGGCGACATCGACACCCGCATCGATCCGATCGCCCTGCACCACTACATGACGTTCCATTCGGTGGTGCCCGCGCCGCGCACGATCCTGCGCGGGGTGAGCAAGGTGCCGCCGGCGTCACTGATCGCGATCGAGCCCGACGGCCGGCGCACGACGAAGACGTACTGGGAACCCGACTTCACCCGCAGCGCCGACCGTGCCGACTGGTCCGAACAGGATTGGGAGGACGCGGTTCTCGAGTCGCTGCGCGTCGCGGTCGAACGACGGCTCGTGGCCGACGTGCCCGTGGGCTGCCTGCTGTCCGGAGGTGTCGACTCCAGCCTGATCGTCGGGCTGCTCGCCGAGGCGGGCCAGCACGGGCTCAAGACCTTCTCCATCGGCTTCGAATCCGTGGGCGGCGTAGCCGGCGACGAGTTCAAGTACTCCGACATCGTCGCTCAGCGCTTCGACACCGACCATCACCAGATCCGCATCGGCACCGACCGGATGCTGCCCGCGCTCGACGGCGCGATCGGCGCCATGAGCGAGCCGATGGTCAGCCACGACTGCGTCGCCTTCTATCTGCTCAGCCAGGAAGTAGCCAAGCACGTCAAGGTCGTGCAGTCCGGTCAGGGCGCCGACGAGGTGTTCGCCGGCTACCACTGGTATCCGCCGCTCGGCGGGCCGGATGCGGCGTCCGTCGAAGGCGCGGTGGCCAGCTACCGCAACGCGTTCTTCGACCGTGACCGAGCCGGTTACGACGCGCTGGTGTCCCCCTCGTACGCCGTCGACGGCGACCCGAGCCTGACCTTCGTCACCGAGCACTTCGCGCGGGCCGGCGCCGAGTCCGGCATCGACCGCGGCCTGCGGCTCGACACGACGGTGATGCTCGTCGACGACCCGGTCAAGCGCGTCGACAACATGACGATGGCCTGGGGCCTGGAGGGTCGCGTGCCGTTCCTCGACCACGAACTCGTCGAGCTCGCGGCGACGTGCCCACCCGAGCTGAAGATCGCCCACGAGGGCAAAGGCGTGCTGAAGCAGGCCGCGCGCAAGGTGATTCCGTCCGAGGTCATCGACCGCCCCAAGGGCTACTTCCCCGTGCCGGCGCTGACGCACCTCGAGGGCCCGTACCTGGACATGGTGCGCGACGCGCTCTACGCGCCCGCCGCCAAGGAACGTGATCTGTTCCGGCCGGCCGCAATCGACCGGTTGCTCGCCGACCCGAACGGGCGCCTGACGCCGCTGCGAGGCAACGAACTGTGGCAACTGGCGCTGCTCGAACTGTGGCTGCAGCGACACGGGATCACGGGACCCGCGGCATGACGGCACTGGGGCCGGACGCCGAACAGACCGAGGCCATCACCCTCGGCCTTCACGATGCCTCGCCCCAACATCTCGTCGACGCCATGGCCGACGATGTGGTCATCGAGATGGGTTGGGGCCGACTGATATTCGGTCAGACCTTCGCTGACCCCGCGAAGTTGGCCGAGGTGCTGCGGCACGAAGGGCCGGGGCGCCGCGACATCTGTATGTACGCCCGCGAACCCCACGTCCTGGTGTCGATGGCGCCGGCCGAACTCTTCATCGACCCGAGCCACACGTACCGGCTGCGGTTCGGTGACGACGACCTGGACAAGGCGCCGACAGGCTTCACGGTGCGCACGCTGGAGAGCGCCGACGACGCCGACGAGATGAACCGCGTCTACGTGCGCTGCGGCATGGTGCCCGGGCCTGTCGAGGTGTTGTGGCAGAACCACCTGAATCAGGCTGCGGTCGACTACCTGGTCGCGGTGCGTGACGACGACGGGTCCGTGCTGGGCACCGTGACCGGCGTCGACCACAAACGGTTGTTCTCCGACCCCGAGAACGGATCGAGCCTGTGGACGTTGGCGGTCGACCCGACGACGAGCCTTCCCGGGGTCGGCGCCGCGCTCACCCGGGCGCTGGCCGCGATCTACCGCGACCGCGGCCGGGCCTACATGGATTTGTCGGTCAGCCACGACAACTCCGCGGCGATCTCGCTCTACGAGAAGCTCGGGTTCCACCGCGTGCCGGTCATGGCGGTCAAGCGCAAGAACGCGATCAACGAACCACTGTTCACCCATCCGCCCGAGACGGTCGAAGACCTCAACCCGTACGCGCGAATCATCGCCGACGAGGCCATGCGCCGCGGCATCTGGGTCGAGGTGCTCGACGCCGAGGCCGGAGAGATGCGCCTGTCGCACGGCGGCCGCAGCGTCATCACCCGGGAATCGTTGTCGGAGTTCACCTCTGCCGTAGCGATGGCGCGCTGCGACGACAAGCGCCTCACCCGACGCCTGGTGGCCGAGTCCGGTATCGCGGTGCCCAAGGGCAGGCTGGCGACATTCGACGAGCACGACCACGAGTTCCTCGCCGAGGTCGGCGACGTCGTGGTCAAGCCCACCCGCGGCGAGCAGGGCAAGGGCATCACGGTCGGCGTCAGCAGCGCCGAGGAACTGGACGCCGCGCTGGCACGCGCCCGCGAGGAACATCCGCATGTGCTCATCGAGCAGCGCGCGGAGGGCGATGACCTCCGGTTGGTGGTGATCGACGGCAAGGTCGTGGCCGCAGCGCTGCGCAAACCCGCCGAGGTCGTCGGCACCGGACACCACACGGTGCGCGAGCTGATCGAGGCGCAGAGCCGGCGACGCGCGGCCGCCACCGGCGGCGAGTCCCGCATCCCGATCGACGCGGTCACCGAGTCGACTGTCGCCGAGGCGGGCTGGTCGTTCGACGATGTGCTGCCCGAAGGACAGCGTCTTCGGGTGCGCCGCACCGCGAACCTGCATCAGGGCGGCACCATTCACGACGTGACCGCGAAGGTCCACCCCCACCTGTGTGACGTCGCGGTCCGTGCCGCCCACGCCATCGGCATTCCCGTCACCGGCATCGACCTGTTGGTTCCCGACGTGACCGAACCCGAGTACGTCTTCATCGAGGCGAACGAGCGTCCCGGCTTGGCGAACCACGAACCACAGCCCACCGCAAAGGCTTTCGTCGACTTCCTGTTCCCGGGAAGCCCGGCACTCCCCCAGGCGTGGACGCCGGAAGAGGCGGCCACCTAGGTCACCAGGTGCTGGTGCGCATCACGATCTCGGCGGCCAGTTGCGCCGTCGACTCCGCGGCGTTGCGCCTGCCGAGCAGATCGACCATCCGGTAGTCGCCGTACACGTAGCGCTGGCTGGCCTTGGCGACCGCACGCGCCGCGGGTGTGCTCACCAACGCGGTGGTGTTCATTTCGACCGGCGGACAGTGCTCATCGCGGATCACGCCGGCGGCGTCGGCGACGCGCGGATGCCCGCGGTCGATGACGACCAGCCCGATGAAGCGGTCGAGCCGGGTGGCGGCCAGTTCCCACGCCAGCTCACCACCCACGCGGTCCCCCACCAGCAGCGCCCATTTCACGTCGAGCGCATCGAGGATGGCCACCACCGATTTCGCCGTGAGCCGCGGATCGGGCGGTACGACGACGGTCCGCAACGACGCGGTGTGCAGCCGCTGGCACACGGCGTCGTAGGCGGCGAGCGGCTGGTGTCCCGCCCCGAGCACCACCACGACCGACCCCTTGTCGGGGCCGGCGACGTCGACGGGCACGGAGATTCCCTCGACGGTGACCGTGGTGGATGGCATTTGGGCCACGCTACAGCGGCCGCAGGTCCGACGCGGTCGTTTCGCCGGGAGTGAACGGCCCGAAATCAGAGCGCCGCGACGCGCTCGGCCTGTTCGACCGCGATGTCCAGAAAGGTCTGGGGCAGCGTGGCTTTGACCGGAATCGTCGGATTCGGCGTCGGGAAAGCCACGCCGTAGACCGCCATGTCGCCGATGTTCTCGAAGGTGAAGTAGACCCGGTTGTCGACCCCGCCGAGCTTCATCGTCTGCTCGTAGACGAGCGCCTCGGCGCGGGAGGTGTCCATCCTGGTCGTCGTCATCGGGAGGCCCGGCGAGGATTCGTCGAAGAACGTCTCGAAGCGCGCGCATCGGTCGGCCATGGCCGCCAGCTTCTCCAGGTCCAGCCGCCAGGTCAGCACGGTCATCACGATGCGGGCGCCGTCGTAGCCGACGACGTACTCCGCTGCGCTGCCCGGCCCCCGCTCGCCGGACTGGGCGATCACCCGGGTGAGCCCGTCCGAGCAGCCCGAGGGCCGCGACAGCATGGCCGGCGGGGCGCCTGCCCCATCGCCACCTTCCCCGGAGTCGCGGACGACGCGGTCGAACTGCACGCCCGGCGGGAAGTCGGCCGCGGTCAGCAGCACCTTGTCCAAGCGCGCACCGGGCCACGTCGCCGAGCCCTCGATCGAGTGCGCGCATCCGGTCAGTGTCAGCGCGGTGAGCGCGACCGCCGCCGCGAGTCGCCGGATCACCGCCGCAGTCCCGCCACCACGGTGGGCCTCGGCGGGGCGCCGTCGTCGAGCAGGTCCAGGACCGCGTCCACATCGAGGTGACTGGTCAGCAGGTCGGCCATCAGGTCGAGCTGGGCGTCGCGGCGGGCACGGACGTCGACGTCGTCGGCGACGACGAATCCGCTGCGGCCGGCCGCCTCGGCGACCTCGGTCAGCCACGAGCGCCGCACATCGTCGTTGTCGAGCACACCGTGCCAGTGGGTGCCGTAGACCGCCCCGCGGCGCAACCCGATCCCGAGCCACTGCTCTTCGGCACAGCGGCCGATCTGGCCGTGGTGAATCTCGTAGCCCGCCAACGGTTCTTCGTGATGACGCAACGTCTTTGCCGGCGCGAAGACGATGTCGGCGTCGAGCAGATCCAGTCCCGCGACGACGCCGGCGCCCGACTCCACCGGATCGTCGATGTGCGAGCACAGCATCTGGAAGCCTCCGCACACCCCCAGCACGGGCAGCCCGCGGGCGGCGTGTTGCCTCACTGCGTCGGCGAGGCCGCTGCGGCGCAGCCAATCGAGATCGGCGACGGTGGCCTTGCTGCCGGGCACGACGATGACGTCGGCGTCGACGAGATCGGCGGCATCGCTGACCCAGCGCACCAGCACACCGGGTTCGCACGCCAGCGCCTCGACGTCGGTCGAATTCGAGATGCGCGGCAGCCGGATCGCCGCCACCCGCAGCCACTGCTCACCGCGCGGCGGTTGCGGTTGGCCGACCACGCGCTGGGCCACCACCGAGACGGAGTCCTCGGTGTCGAGCCACAACCCGTCGGCGTACGGGATGACACCGTAGGTCGGCCGCCCGGTCAACTCCTCGAGTTGCGCCAGGCCCGGCGCGAGCAGCGACGGATCACCACGGAACTTGTTGACGACGAAACCGGCGACCAGCCGCTGGTCTTCGGGGTCGAGCACCGCGACCGTGCCGAACAGGTGCGCCAGCAGGCCGCCGCGGTCGATGTCGCCGACGACGATCACGGGCAGATCGGCCGCGCGGGCCAACCCCATGTTCGCCAGATCGGTTGCCCGCAAGTTGATTTCGGCGGGCGATCCGGCGCCCTCACAGATGACGGCGTCGAACTCCGAGCGGAGGTGCGCCAGTTCGTCGGCGACCACCGCGCTCAGGCGGTCGCGGTGGTGGATGTAGTCGCGCGCGCTGACGGTGTCGACCACCCGGCCGCGCACCACCAGCTGCGACGTGCGGTCGCTACCGGGTTTGAGCAGCACCGGGTTGAAACGGGTGTGGGGCGCCAGACCCGCGGCGCGGGCCTGCATCGCCTGCGCGCGGCCGATCTCGCCGCCGTCGACGGTGACCGCGGAGTTGTTCGACATGTTCTGCGCCTTGAACGGCGCGACCCGAATACCCTTGCGGGCCAACAGCCGACACAGGCCGGCCACCACCATCGACTTGCCGGCGTCGGAGGTGGTGCCGGCGACCAGCAGCGCGCCGCTCACGTTTCCTCCGCGAGCAGTCGCAAAAGTGCCCAATTTCGCCGTTTTCTAGGCAGTTTCGCGTCTGCTCGCGGGGAGGGTCTCACAGCTGAGTCAGGATCTCGGCGCCGTCGTCGGTCACCACCAGGGTGTGCTCGAACTGGGCGGTCCACTTCTTGTCGGTCGTGGCGACGGTCCAGCCGTCGTCCCAGATCTCGTAGTCCAGGTCGCCGAGGTTGATCATCGGCTCGATGGTGAACGTCATCCCCGGCTCCAACACGGTGTCCACCGCGGGCTGGTCGTAGTGCAGGACGACAAGCCCGTTGTGGAACGTGGTGCCGATGCCGTGGCCGGTGAAGTCGCGAACCACGTTGTAGCCGAACCGGTTCGCGTAGGACTCGATGACCCGGCCGACGACGGACAGCTGGCGCCCGGGTTTGACGGCCTTGATCGCCCGCATGGTCGCCTCATGGGTGCGCTCGACGAGCAGCCGGTGTTCCTCGGAGACGTCACCCGCGAGGAACGTGGCGTTGGTGTCCCCGTGCACACCGTCGATGTAGGCGGTCACGTCGATGTTGACGATGTCACCGTCCTCGACGACCGTCGAGTCCGGGATGCCGTGGCAGATGATCTCGTTGAGCGAGGTGCAGCAGGACTTCGGGAAGCCCTTGTAACCGAGGGTGGACGGATAGGCGCCGTGATCGATCATGTACTCGTGCGCGATGCGGTCCAGCTCGTCGGTGGTGACGCCCGGCGCGACGGCCTTACCCGCCTCGGCCAGCGCGCCCGCCGCGATCCGGCCCGCGACGCGCATCTTCTCGATCACTTCGGGCGTCTGGACCCACGGCTCGCTGCCCTCGTCGACGGTCTGCTTCCAGGCGTACTCCGGACGCGGGATCGAGTCGGGCACCGGGAGCGTCGGCGAGAGCACGCCGGGGCGAAGAGCGGTACGAACGGGCATGTGACCAGCGTAGTCGAGGCTAGCGGCGGTCGAACGGGCTGAACCGTAACGACCGGCGGGGCCCACGGATGTCCACCGAGCCGCAGACCACCTTGCCGGTCAGGATGACGTGCGGGTTGCCTTCGGCCGGTGCATCCTTGCGGTGGTCGCGGGCGCTGCCCACGTTGACCTCGACGTCGTCGATCGAGGCGCTGGCGCCGTCGGGCAGCCGCAGTTCGAGCCCGCCGAACTTCAGGTCGAGCTCGATGACCACCATCGGACCGGCGAAGCGCGCCCGCGTCAGGTCCAGGTCCACCGATCCCATCCGTCGGTGCAGGGCGAGTCGGCTGGGCACGGTCCACTGGCCCTGGCGCTTGAGCGAGCCGAGCACGCCGCGCAGCTCGACGCGGTCGGCGGCCGATGTGACGATCGCACCAGGTCCGGGCAGGTCGCCGACCAGCGCGTCCAGGTCGGAGTGCAGCCGCGCCCGCGCCACCGCCGCCGAGCGCTCCTCGAACTCGTCGATGTCGATCAGGCCCAGTGCGACGGCGTTGTGCAGCCGCCGCAGGGTGCCGTTGCGGTCGGCATCGGAGACGCGCATGGCGTCGTGGTTGATCTCGGTCATCGCACGTCCACGGTACGGCGACGACGCCGGATCAGGCCAGGTAGTCCGGCGGCAACCCGTCGAGCATGCCCTTGAGCATCCGCACCGCGTACTCCGAGGACCCGCCCCCGACGATCATCGCGGCGAAGGCCATGTCGCCGCGGTAGCCGGCGAACCACGAGTGCGATCCGCCCGCGAACTCCGCCTCACCGGTCTTACCCCGCACGTCGCCCGCGCCGGCCAGATCGTCGGCGGTGCCGTTGGTGACCACCAGCCGCATCATCGGCCGCAGGCCGTCGACGATCTTGGGGTCCATCGGCGCCGGGCTCTCGGCGACCTCGGTTTCCTTACCCTGAATCAGTTGCGGGACAGGGGTTTCCCCGGCAGCGACGGTCGCGGCCGCCAGCGCCATGCCGAACGGGCTGGCCAGCACCTTGCCCTGACCGAAGCCGTCCTCGGTGCGCTCGGCGAGGTCGACGGTGGGCGGCACAGATCCGGTCACCGTCCGAAGGCCCGGGATGTTGTAGTCCGCGCCCAGGCCGTACTTGGCCGCGGCCATCGTCAACCCGCGCGGCGGCATCCGGCTGGCCAACTCGGCGAAGGTGGTGTTGCACGAACTGGCGAACGCCCGCGACATCGGCACGGTGCCGAGGTCGAAGCCGCCGTAATTCGGCACCGTGCGGTGGCCGATGTCCATCGTGCCGGGACACGGGAGCATCGTGTTCGGGGTGGCCATATCGCGTTCGATGGCCGCCCCCGCGGTGACCATCTTGAACGTCGACCCGGGCGGATACAGGCCGGTGGTGGCGATCAGGCCCTCGGTGTCGGCGGCCGCGTTCTGCGCGACGGCCAGGATCTCGCCGGTGGACGGTTTGATGACGACGATCATCGCCTTCTTGCCGGTGAAGTTCACCGCGTTCTGCGCGGCGGTCTGAACCGAGCGGTCGAGGCTGATCCGCACCGACGGCGCCGGCGTGCCGGGCACCTCGTTGAGCACGTCGACGTCCACACCGTTCTGGTTGACGGTGACCACCCGCCAGCCGGCCTGCCCGCTCAGCTCGTCGGCGACGGCGGACTTGACCTCGTTGATGATCGCCGGCGCGAAACTCTCGTCGGTGGGCAGCATTTCGGCCTGCGGCGTGATGACCACACCTGGTTGTGCGCCGATCGCGGCGGCCACGCGGTCGTGGTCGGCCTTGCGCAGCGTGATCAGGCTCAGCGGCTGCTTGGACGAGCTGGCCTGTTCGGCGAGCCGCTGCGGATCGAGCGTGTTGTCGAAGGGCCGCAGGGCGTCGACGACGGTCCGCGCGGTCTGCATCAGCGCCCCGCCCGCCGCCTTCGCGTCGAGTGCATAGCTGTACAGATATCCGGGCACCAGCACCTCGGTGCCGCTGCGCTCGATCACCGACGCCCGCGGCGGCGAGTCGGCGCGCAGGGCGAAGGTCTGGTTCTCGCCGAGCCGCGGATGCAGGCCGGTCGCGCTCCAGCGCACCCGCCAGCGGCCCTCGTCGCGGACCATGTTCAGCTGCCCGTCGTAGGTCCACGTCCGGTCCTTGGGCAGATGCCAGGTATAGCGGTAAGTGACGCTGCCGGTGTCCTCGGCGTACTTGGAGCCCAGGATCTGCGTGTCCAGGTGGGTGGCCTGCAGCCCGGCCCAGGCCTCGTTCAGGTCCTCGCGGGCGTCGGCAGGCCGGTCGCTGAGTTCTGCCGCACCCTCGGTGTCACCGGTCGCGAGCGCCGCGAAGAACTTCGCCGCCGTGGGTTCGGGTCCGGCGGGCTTCGGCGTGCAGGCGCTATTGAGGCCGACGACCACGATTCCGACCGCCGCCAGAGTCGCTATGCGTGTTACTGAAGATGCCATTGGGGCAGATGTTACGAAGTCGAGACCTGCAAACCCGGTAGGCGCACCGAAATGACGCCGCCCAAAGCCTTAACGGGTTGATTGCCCGCACCCGGTGCGTGGGATCAACCCGTCAACGCGATTGCAGCCGGGTGTCGAGGGTCAGCCCGCGGCGGGCGCCCGCACCACCAGCGGCACGCCCGGGAAGTACGCGGCCATCTCCGACCGCGACTTGCGCAGCGCCGCGGTGCCGTAGCCCTGCTTGCGGTGGTCGGGGTGAATCCAGATCCGCAGATTGATCTCACCGGAGACCAGGTCGCCGAACACCATGCCGATCTTCTCCGTGCCGTGGATCGCGACCAGCCACGCCGCCTCCTCGGCGTCCACGCGTCGCAGGCCGGCGCTGATCTCGTCGTCAAGATCGCCCGCCGGGGCGCGCGACCCGTCACCCGCTTCGCGCACGTCCTGGGTGCGCGCGGCGAAGATGTCGCGATCGGCCTCGGCGAGGAACGGGCGCAGCACCATGCTGTCGGCGGAGCGGACCGGTTCGCCCATCGTGAAGCTGAGCTGATTGTTGAGGTCCTCGAGTTCGGCGGCGATCCGGCGCCGCGAAACCTTGGTCAGCCGATCGAAGGACAACCGCAGCACCGCTTCCGCGGCCGCCTGCGATGCGCCGAGCATGCCTGCGATGGCCTCGATCGCGGCGTCGTAGTCCTCGGCGTCGACGATGACGTCGAGGAGTTCGTGCCGCCGTTCGAGGGCGCGCACCATCGTGTCGGCGATCTCCCTGCGCGCGATTGTGCGATCGTCGTCAGCCATGCCGTGAGCGTAAATCAGTCGGGCGGGCAGAACCGTCAGTCGAGCAGAACGGTCGCGAAGGTTCCCACTTGTTGGAAGCCGACGCGGTCATAGGTGGCCCGCGCGACGGTGTTGAAGTCGTTGACGTACAGGCTCGCCGTGCGACCGGACCGCACCACCGCCTCCGAGAGCGTCGCGGTGCCCGCGGTGCCCAGGCCGTGTCCCCGCCAGTCGGGATGCACCCACACGCCTTGAATCTGGCCGACCGTCGGCGACTGCGAACCGACCTCGGCCTTGAACACCACCTCACCGCGTTCGAAGCGGGCCCAGGCCCGCCCCGCGGCGATCAGGCCGGCGACGCGCCGGCGGTAACCGCGGCCGCCGTCGCCGAGCCGCGGGTCGATACCGACCTCACCGATGAACATGTCGATGGAGGCGACCAGATAGGCGTCGAGTTCGTCGGCACGCACCTGGCGCACGGCGGGATCGGTGGGGCACGACGGCGGTGTGCTCAGCGCCAACAACGGCTGCTGCTCGCGCACGTCGCGGGCGGGGCCCCAGGCCTGTTCGAGGCGCCGCCACATCGGCAGCACCAGCTCGGCCCTGCCGACCAGCGACGAGCAGCGGCGCGCGGTGCTCATCGCCTTCTCCGCGAACGCGTGCAGGTCATTCAGCTGGCCGCGCAACGGAATCAGGTTCGCCCCGGCGTAACACAGCGATTCGGTGGGCCGGCGCCGCGTCCATAGTTCCCCGCCGATCGCCGAGGGCTCCACACCGTATTCGGCCACCCGGCACGCCACCATGCATGACCCGACAGGGTCCTCGTCGAGCACGCGAATCACGGCGCCGACGTCGCGCACCACCGACACCCGTCGTTCGTCGACGTGACGAAACAGCGGCGGTGCCGACATGGGAACTCTTTCTAACCGACGCCGGGCGAGGTTACCCAGTGTTTGGGATCACATTCAGCTTACGGTCACGACCGGCGAACCGCTCGCATCTGTTCCACGCTCTTCCGCGATTCGCATGGCCTCTTCGATCAGCGTCTCGACGATCTGCGCCTCGGGCACGGTCTTGATCACCTCACCCTTGACGAAGATCTGGCCCTTGCCGTTGCCGGACGCGACACCGAGATCGGCTTCGCGCGCCTCGCCGGGACCGTTGACGACACAACCCATCACGGCGACGCGCAACGGCACGTCCATGCCCTCCAGCCCGGCTGTCACCTCGTTGGCCAACGAGTAGACGTCGACCTGGGCGCGTCCGCACGACGGACACGACACGATCTCCAGCGACCTCGGCCGCAGGTTCAGCGATTCGAGGATCTGGTTGCCGACCTTGACCTCCTCGGCGGGCGGCGCCGAGAGTGACACGCGGATGGTGTCGCCGATGCCCTTCGACAACAGGGCGCCGAACGCGACGGCGGACTTGATGGTGCCCTGGAACGCCGGGCCCGCCTCGGTCACGCCGAGGTGCAGCGGGTAGTCGCACTGCGCAGCCAGCTGTTCGTACGCGGCGACCATCACGACCGGGTCGTTGTGCTTGACGCTGATCTTGATGTCGCCGAAGCCGTGCTCCTCGAACAGCGACGCCTCCCACAGCGCCGACTCGACCAGCGCCTCGGGTGTGGCCTTGCCGTACTTCTCCATGAACCGCTTGTCCAGAGATCCCGCGTTCACCCCGATGCGGATCGGAATGCCCGCTGCCCCTGCGGCTTTGGCGACTTCACCGACCCGGCCGTCGAACTCCTTGATGTTGCCGGGGTTGACGCGCACGGCCGCGCAGCCGGCGTCGATCGCGGCGAAGATGTACTTCGGCTGGAAGTGGATGTCGGCGATCACCGGAATCTGGCTGTGCCTGGCGATCTCGGCGAGCGCGTCGGCATCCTCCTGGCGCGGGCACGCCACCCGCACGATGTCGCAGCCGGACGCCGTCAGTTCGGCGATCTGTTGCAGCGTGGCGTTGACGTCGTGAGTCTTGGTGGTGCACATGGACTGCACGGCGATCGGGTGATCGCTGCCGACGCCGACATCGCCGACCATCAGCTGACGGGTCTTGCGTCGCGGTGCCAGAACCGGAGCCGGGGGTGCCGGCATGCCCAGTCCTATTTGTTGGCCGGAGGCCATTTACTCTCCTACTGCTTACTGAAAGATTCGGATGGGATTGACGAAGTCGGCCGTCACGGTCAACAGCATGTAGCCGGCCACCACGACGAGGATCACGTACGTGGCGGGCATCAACTTCAGGTAGTTGACCGGGGCCGCGGCAACCTTGCCGCGTGCCGACCGGATCGAGTTGCGGATCTTCTCGTAGAACGCGATCGCGATGTGGCCGCCGTCGAACGGCAGCAGCGGCACCAGGTTGATCGCGCCGAGCACGAAGTTCAACTGCGCCAAGAAGAACCAGAACGCCACCCACAGGCCCTGATCCACCGCGTCGCCACCGATGATGCTGGCGCCGACGACGCTGATCGGGGTCTCGGGATCGCGCTCCTCACCGCCGATGGAGCGCACCAACGCGCCCATCTTGGTCGGCAGCTTCGCCAGCGACTTACCGATCTCGACGGCGAGGTCGCCGGTGAACGCCACGGTCGCGGGCGCCGCCGACAGCGGGTTGTACTGGATGGGCCCGAATTGCGCCGCGGTGATGCCGACCGTGCCGACGGGGGCCGGTTCGGCGGAGTCGCCCTTGGCCACCCACCGCTGCGCGGGCACCACATCGACGAGCGTGGTGAACTCCTCGCCGTCGCGATCGACGGTGAAGTAGGTCGGGCCGTCGAGCGCGCGTACGGCGGTGACCATCTCGTCGAAGTTCGCGACGGGCGTGTCGCCCACCTTGACGACCGTGTCGCCGGCCCGGATGCCCGCGGCCGCGGCGGGCGAGGGCGCCAGGCAGTCACCGAGCTGTCCCTTGCTGACTTCGGCCTTCACACACGACGTCTCTCCGACGATCGCGGTGGTCGGCGCGTGCAGATTGGGCAGACCCCAGACCACGGCGATGCCGTAGATCAGCAGCAGGCCGATGACGAAGTTCATGCCCGGTCCGGCCGCCAGCACCGCGGCGCGCTTCCACGTCTTCTGCTTGTACATCGCGCGGTCGTGCTCGTCGGGCGCGAGTTCTTCCACCGAGGTCATTCCAGCGATGTCGCAGAACCCGCCGAGCGGCACCGCCTTGACGCCGTACTCGGTGCGGTCGCCCCGCTTGTTCGCGCGCCACGTCGACCACAGCGTCGGGCCGAAGCCGACGAAGTAGCGGCGCACCTTCATTCCCGTGGCGCGCGCCACCCACATGTGGCCGCATTCATGCAATGCCACCGAGACCAAAATGGCCAGTGCGAACAGCACGACACCGGTCAGCCACATCATCTGGTGGTGATTACCTCCCGCTCGACCGCACGCGAGGCGCGGTCACGCGCCCACTGCTGGGCGTCAAGTACGTCTTCCACGGTAGCTGGTTCGGCGGCCCACTGGTCGGCAGCGCGCAGCACGTCGGCGATGGTGCGCACGATCGCGGGGAAGCGGATGCGCCCGTCGAGGAACGCCGCGGCCGCCTCCTCGTTGGCCGCGTTGTAGACCGCGGTCATACAGCCGCCCGCCTCTCCGGCCTGGCGCGCCAGCGCCACCGCCGGGAAGACCTCGTCGTCCAGCGGCTCGAAATCCCAGGTCGAGGCGGTCGTGAAGTCGCAGGCCAGCGCCGCGGCCGGGACCCGTTCCGGCCAGCCCAGCGCCAACGCGATGGGCAGTTTCATGTCCGGCGGGCTGGCCTGGGCCAGCGTGGAGCCGTCGGTGAACGTGACCATCGAATGCACGATCGACTGCGGGTGCACCACCACCTCGATGCGGTCGTAGGGCACCCCGAACAGCAGATGCGTCTCGATCAGCTCGAGACCCTTGTTGACCAGCGACGCCGAGTTCAGCGTGTTCATCGGCCCCATCGACCAGGTGGGATGGGCGCCGGCCTGTTCAGGGGTGGCCGACTCCAGCCGCTCGGCGCTCCATCCGCGGAACGGGCCGCCCGAGGCGGTCAGCACGATCTTGGCGACCTCGTCGGGGGTGCCGCCGCGCAGGCACTGCGCCATCGCCGAGTGTTCGGAGTCGACGGGCACGATCTGGCCTGGTCGGGCGGCCTTGAGCACCAGTGGCCCGCCGGCGACCAGCGACTCCTTGTTGGCCAGCGCCAGGCGCGCGCCCGTCGCGAGCGCGGCCAGCGTCGGCTTGAGACCCAGTGCGCCGACGAGCGCGTTGAGCACCACGTCGGCCTCGGTGTTTTCGACCAGCTCGGTGACGGCGTCGGGTCCGGCGAACGTGACGTCGCCGACGCGGGCTGCGGCGGCCTCGTCGGCGACCGCGATATTGGTCACACCCGTCGCCGCGGACTGTTTCGCGAGCAGCTCGGGGTTACCGCCTCCGGCGGCCAGGCCCACCACCTCGAAGCGGTCGGGATTGGCGGCGATGACGTCGAGCGCCTGCGTTCCGATCGATCCGGTGCTGCCGAGGATCAGGACGCGCCGTCGATCCGAACCACCGCGCTGTGCGCCACCGGTAACACTCACCGAACCATTGTGCCGCTTGCCGGTGGTCGGTCGTGAGTCCCCGCGTCTGCGGGATCAGAAGTGTGACACGAATCTGACGGGATCCATCCGCGCCCCTCACGGGTCCGAATCCCGGATGTCACAGCAGCGAGGCGGGCACCGGACCCGTCCACCACGAGGGAGCAACGCATGAAGATCGATTTCCGTAGGTCCGTCACCGCGGCGGGTGTGGCGGCGGCCGCGATCCTGACCGTCTCGGCGTGTTCGAACGACACCACCTCCGCGGCGCCCACCGCGGCGGCGGAGTCGACGTCGAGCAGCGTCGCGCCCGCTCCGATGAACCAGCCCATGGATCCGGCCGCCGGCCTGGTCGGCCCCGGTTGCGCCGATTACGCGGCCCAAAACCCGACGGGTCCCGGATCGGTCAACGGGATGGCGCTGGACAAGGTGACGGTCGCGGCGGCCAACAACCCGATGCTCACCACGCTGAGCGCGGCACTGTCGGGTCAGCTCAACCCGAACGTCAACCTCGTCGACACCCTGAACGGCAGCCAGTTCACGGTGTTCGCGCCGACCGACGATGCGTTCGCCAAGATCGACCCGGCGACCATCGAGACGCTCAAGACCGACTCGGATCTGCTGACGAGCATCCTGACCTACCACGTGGTGCCCGGCCAGGCCGATCCCGCGCAGGTGATCGGCACGCACAAGACTGTGCAGGGCGCCGACGTCACGGTCGCGGGCGGCGGACAGGACATCAAGGTGAACGACGCGGGTGTGGTGTGCGGCGGAGTGCGCACCGCGAACGCGACGGTCTACCTCATCGACACGGTGTTGATGCCGCCGGCGAATTGACCTGTGTAGCAACAGGTTCGGAGGGCAGCCCGGCACCCCGGCTCGGGCTGCCCTCCCCCCGTCGATGCGGCGTCAGCCCGCACCCAGCTGGTGCAACAGGCCGTACATGTCGAGCTGACCGCGATGCGCGACCAGCATGTCGCCCTGGAACCTGTCGATGTGGATCCCGGCGACCGTGACCTTGGTGCCCGACGGCGGTGCGCCGCGGAACTCACCGTCGTGAGTGCCGACGAACTTGAACCGCGAGATGCCGTGCGAACCGTCGACGAGCACTTCCTCGATTTCGTGCCTGCCGTCGGAAAAGCCCCGGGTGAACTCTTCGAGGTGTGTGCGCCACTCCTGCCACCCGCCGACGGCCGCACCGGCAACCTCGACGACCAAGCGAGGCGACACCAACGCCTCCACCGTCGCCCAGTCCCGACGATCGATCGACGTATAGAGGCACTCGACGAGGTCGCGGACTTCGTCCTCGGAGAAGCTCACGGCCGCACCTTGGCGATGATGGTCTCGGCGAACCGTTCGATGGGCTCCCGATACCGTTCCACGCCACCGGGTTCCAGGTCCATGCCCATCCACGGGCTGCACATCACCGCGGTGATCCCGGCATCTTCGGCCCGCTTGTACAGGTCCGGCGACGGGGGTTCAAGCAGCGCCAGCATGATGTCGAACGGTTCGTTCTCGCGGCCGTACTCGCGAAGCAGCGCGCGCAACTTCTGCGCGTAGCCGACGGCCTCGTCCCACTGATAGGCGTAGCCGACCCAGCCGTCGCACAGCCGCGCAGCGCGCCGCAATGCCGCCTCGGACTCCCCGCCGCACAGAATCGGCACCGGCGCAACGGGATGCGGTTCGATCATCATCTCCGGCACCTGGTAGTAATCGCCGCTCCACGACACCCAGCCGCCGCGCCACAGCTCACGCAACGCCGGGATCATCTCGTCGAGGCGCTTACCGCGAGTGCCGAAATCCTGGCCCATCAACTCGTATTCCTCGCGCATCCACCCGACGCCCGCGGCCAGCGACACCCGACCGTCCGACAGCACCGACGCCGTCGCGACCTGTTTGGCCACCTCGAGCAGCGGGCGTGCGGGCGCGATGTAGACGGCGTTGGAGAACCGCAGCCGGTTCGTCACCGCGGCCATCGCTCCGATCTGCACCCAGCAGTCGGGCCAGGAGGTCTCCGGCGCCCACATCGGCTTACCGGTCGGCGAGTCCGGATACGGCGATCCGAGCTCGCGGGGATAGATCATGTGGTCCGAGCACACCATCCCGTCGTAGCCGGCCTCGTCGAAGGCGCGGGCGAGCCCGAGAATCTCTGACGTTTTCATGAACGCGGTGCCCGACCAGAACTCCATCCTGTTTCTCTATCGCGAAATCGGGGCAGCATCAATGCCATGCCCACATTGTTGTGGTTTCGTCGCGATCTGCGGTTGCGCGATTCGCCCGCGCTGTCAGCCGCGGCCGCCGCCGATGGTGACGTGCTGGCCTGCTACGTCCTCGACCCCAGGCTCGAAGCGTCGGCCGGCGCCCGTCGGCTGCAGTACCTCTACGACGCGCTTCGCGTTCTACGCGACGGCCTCGACGGCAGGCTGTTCGTGACGCGTGGGCGGCCCGAGAAACGAATCCCCGCTGTCGCCAAGGCGATTGGCGCGTCCGCGGTCCACGTCTCGGCCGACTTCACGCCGTTCGGGCGTCGACGCGACGACGCCGTGGCGGCCGCACTCGGCGACATCCCGCTCGAGGCGACGGGCTCGCCGTACCTCGTATCGCCGGGGCGGGTGACCAAACCCGACGGCAGCCCGTACAAGGTCTTCACCCCGTTCTACAGGGCCTGGCGTGAACACGGTTGGCGCGCGCCCGCTGCGTCGAGCCCCGAATCGGCGCGTTGGCTGGACCCCTCGAAGATCCGCGGCGCGGTGCAGATTCCCGATCCTGGGGTCGAACTCGACCTGCCCGCCGGCGAGACCGCCGCGCTACAGCAGTGGAAGTCGTTCGTGAGCGACGGACTCGACACGTACGCCGACGACCGCAACCGCCCCGATCTCGGCGGCACCAGCCGCATGTCGGCGCACCTGAAGTTCGGCACCATCCATCCCCGCACCATGGCCACCGACCTGGGCCGGGGCAAGGGCGCGCAGGTG
This sequence comes from Mycobacterium sp. 852002-51961_SCH5331710, assembly GCF_001665535.1. Taxonomy (GTDB): domain Bacteria; phylum Actinomycetota; class Actinomycetes; order Mycobacteriales; family Mycobacteriaceae; genus Mycobacterium. Next base: position 90,055 of record NZ_LZSQ01000056.1, on the reverse strand, counting down.
TACCTGCGGGAGTTGGCGTTTCGCGACTTCTACGCCGCGGTGCTCGCCGAATGGCCCCGCAGCTCGTGGTGGAACTGGAATTCCGCGTTCGACGACATGGAGGTCGACGACGGCCCCGAGGCGCAGGAGCGGTTTGAGGCCTGGAAGCGGGGCCAGACGGGCTTTCCGATCGTCGACGCCGGTATGCGCCAGCTCGCCGAGACCGGGTGGATGCACAACCGGGTCCGGATGATCGTGGCGTCATTCCTGGTCAAGGACCTGCACCTACCGTGGCAGTGGGGTGCGCGCTGGTTCCTCGACCAACTGGTCGACGGCGACATGGCCAACAACCAGCACGGCTGGCAGTGGGTCGCGGGCACCGGGACCGATGCCGCGCCGTTCTTCCGCATCTTCAACCCGACCACGCAGGGTGAGAAGTTCGATCCCGACGGCGGCTACGTGCGGCGATGGGTGCCCGAGGTCGACGACGACGGCTATCCCGCGCCGATCGTCGACCACGCCGCCGAACGCAAAGAGGCGCTGCGCCGCTACGCCGACCTCACTTGATGATCTGGCCGCCGTCGACCGGCAGCGCCACCCCGGTGACGTAGCGCCCGGAGTCGCCGCACAGGTACACCATCGCGTCGCTGATCGCCTCCGGCTCGACGGGCGGAACGTTGAGCAGTGGCTGCTGGGAGGCGCTGAAAGCGGGATGCTCACCGGACCATTCGGCCAGCGCCTCGTTGTAGATCATCGGCGTGGCCACGCCGCCGGGATGAACGGAGTTGACGCGAATGTTCTTCTCCGCCAACCCTCGTGCGAAGTGGCGCATCACGCCGATGACACCGTGCTTGGCGACGGTGTATCCCGCCGCGCCGTGGTTCATCGTGCCGAAGTCGACGGTGACGGGTTTGAACGCGGCCGCCGAGCTGGTGATCACGATCGCGCCGCCGTCGCCATGGGCGAGCAGGGCGGGCAGCGTCGCGGTGATCGTGTAGTAGACGCCGTTGAGCATGACGTTGACGGCGTCGATGAACGCGGAGATCTCGCCTCCCTGCTCCCCCGCCGCCGGCAGGATCCCCGCGTTGGCGAGCACGAAGTCGATGCGGCCGAGCTCCGCGGCGCCCTTGGCCGCGATCTCCTGCAGCCGCCCGAGGTCGCGGACATCACCGCGTTCGGCGACGATCCTGCGGCCGGTCTTCTCCACGAGGTTGATGGTCTCGTCGAGGTCCTCCGGCGTCGCCATCGGATAGGCGACGCTGTCGATCTGCTCGCACAGGTCGACCGCGATGATGTCGGCCCCTTCCTCGGCGAATCGAACCGCGTGCGCGCGACCCTGGCCCCGCGCGGCACCGGTGATGAACGCGACCTTGCCCTCGAACATCTGCCGTTGTGCTCCTTGCGCCCGCGGTGTCATGACGCATCACCCTACGGTCCGTGCAGTAGGCCCCCTGTTTTGGGCATATGCCAGAATGTCGGCAGTACAGAGCCCGACCATGAGGAGCAGCCGTGGCCAACACCGAGGTGCAGCGACACACCGGGGTCGACGTCGAAGACGTGCCGTCCGCCGAGTGGGGCTGGTCGAAGGAGAACCCGAAGTTCTTCCACATCGGCGGCATCATCGCGGCGCTGTTCCTGCTCGCCCTCATGCACGGCAATCACGTCGGGCGCGTCGAGGATCTCTTCCTCATTGGATTCGCCGTCGTGATTCTGGCCGCGGTCGCCCGCGACTGGTGGCTGCGCCGCCGCGGCTGGATTCGCTAGACCGGGTTCAGCGGCCGGAACGACTCGATCCCCAGGTCGAAGAGCGTCTCGGTGGCGCCGATGGCGGTGGTCACGTCGGCCGCAGCCAGGGCCCGGGCCTTGAACGCGCGGGCCGCGACACTCAGCCGATGCTCGGTCGCCTCGACGCGACCGCCGAGTTCGGCCGGCCACTCGTCGCCCCACACCATCACCTCGGCGCCGCGCTTCACCAACTCGAAGACGTGGGCCCGCACCCGTGGATCGTCACGCAGTAGCTCCGCACCGACCGCGAGCGCACCGTCTCGGGGCGCGTCGCGCAGGGCGCTGTGTGCGCCCTGACGGGTGGCGCTGGCGCCCAGGATGGTCAGCGCCCGCACATCAGTGCAGTCCTCGACCCAGACGTTGACGTCCCAGCCGGCCCGCGCGCGGTCGAACAGCCAACCGCCCGCGCGTCCGACCAGGTCGGCGAGGTTCGTCGCCAGAATGCTGAGCTGATGCTGCTTGACCGGGTCGTCGGCGGCCAGGGCGCCGTCGGCCGACACGACGTCGTCGGTAGAGGGTCGAGTCGCCATAGTTCCTATCCGATCGGGTCAGCGACGCCGGTCGAGGGGCGTCACGGCGCCCCTAGAGCGTGACACTATTGTCGCGATCTGTAAAGGTTCGGTGTCGCGTCGGTCAGCGCGAGGCGACGGCCAGAGGCAGAGTCGAAGCCACCGGGGTCAGCTCGCCGGGCAACCCCGCGGCGCGGCGGATCTCGACGAAGGACTCGATCAACGCGTCCGTCGCCTCGTGGGGATCGTCGAGCGTGCGGTCGTCTGTCAGCACCGAGATGGCGAGCTGGTCGACATAGCTCCACACCGTGATGTTCATCCCGCTGCCGGTGACGACCGGTCCGACAGAGTAGATCTCGCTCAGCACACCACCTGCGATGTGGCCGCGATCGCGGGGTCCCGCGACGTTGGAGATGGTCAGGTTCATCACCGCGCCGGACTCCATTCGGCTCGCCTGCATCCGAAAGAACCTGGGCGCCAACGCCGGTGGCAGATACGACATCCACGCAGGCAGCACCGTCGGCCCGAGCAGCTGGTGACTCTCCTTGGCGATCTTGGTCGCCACCGCGGTGAGCCTGACCCGTTCGAGCGGATCGGCGATGTGCACCGGCAACGACGGCATCATGTAGGTGAACTCGTTGCCCGTCAAGCGATCTCGCGACGGGTCGGTGCTGACCGGCACGCCGGCGATCAACGGCTCGTCGGCGGCCCCGTCGTAGCGCTGCAGCAGCGTGCGCAGTGCCCCGGCCGCGGTGGCCAACACGATGTCGTTGAGCGTCACGCCCAGATGTCTGCTGGTCTCCTTGACCTCCGCCAACGACAGCGGCGCGGTCGCGAATCGCCGCCCCGGCGACACGACGTGGTTGAGGAACGTTCGCGGCGGGGCGAAGTTGCGCGCCAGATCGGGATGACGGCCCCGCTCCCTGGCGCGCTTGCGCACCCGCGACACGCCGGCCGCCGTCTCGTTGAGCAGCCGGGGCAGCCGGCGGATCAGCTGGGCGTGGTCGCGGCCCGCAGCCTTGAGCAGTTGCGCGGTGGTGCGCAACGCCGGGTCGGCGACGACCCGAACGGGCGACGGCGCCTCGGATTCGAGTGCCTTGGCCAGTTGGTTGGCCGAGGCGACGCCGTCGGCCAGCACGTGATGCACCTTGTGGACGATCGCGACGCGGCCGTCGGCGAGGCCCTCGGCGACGTACATCTCCCACAGCGGGCGGCTGCGGTCCAGCGGTGTGCTGGCGATCTCGCCGATGAGGTCGTCGAGTTCACGCCTGCCGCCCGGCGGCGCGACGCGCGCCCGGCGCAGGTGGTAGTCGAGGTCGATGTCGTGGTTCTCCCACCACATCGGGTGGTGAAGCCGAAGCGGGATGTCGACGAGTTGGTAGCGCAGCGCCGAGAGCGCCATCAACCGCGGATAGGCGACCCGCCGGAACATGTCGAAGCTGTAGTCCTCGATGCCCAACACGTCGAGAATGCCGATCTTGAGCGTGTGCATGTGGATCTCGGGCGTCTCGCTGTACAGCATCAACGCGTCCACACCGTTGAGTCGCTTCATTCCTCCCCGCATCCCGCCTCGCCCAGGCAACGCCTACCGGTTTCCCAATCGTGCTCCTCCTCAAGCACGTTCGCTGGGGAGGTGACGATGAGCCCGAAATTTGTAAGGCTGACCGGCATGAGTCTCGTCGCCGCCCGCGGACCGCTGGGCAACGATCCGGCCGGCTGGTTCACGCCACCACTGCCCGACGACGTGGTGTTCGTCGAACCGCATCCGCGCCGGGTGCAGGCACTGCGCAACGGAAACACGGTGCTGGACACCGAGCGCGCGTTGATGGTGCACCGTCGCGGCCACCCGCTCAGCTACGCCTTTCCCATCGACGAGGTCGGCGACCTTCCGCGCGAGCCCGTCGTCGAGGCGCCCGGCTACGTCCGCGTGCGGTGGGACGCCGTCGACACTTGGCTGGAGGAAGGCCGCACCCTCGTGCACTATCCGCCCAACCCGTATCACCGCGTCGACTGTCGGCCGACGCATCGCGCGCTGCGCGTGACGGTGGCGGGCGAAGCGCTGGTCGACACGGCCGAGACCGTGATCGTCTTCGAGACGTCGCTGGAGCCTCGCCTCTACGTCGACCCGGCGCACGTGCGAACCGACCTGCTGCGGCCGTCGTCGACCACCAGCTACTGCAACTACAAGGGCTACGCGTCGTATTGGTCGGCCGTCGTCGGCGACACCGTGGTCGAGGACGTCGCGTGGAGCTATCCGGACCCGCCGCCCGAGACGCTGCCGATCGCGGGCTTTTTCAGCTTCGACCCCGAGCGCGCCGAGGTGTCGGCCGAACTGCCCGGCACCTGATCACCGCCGAATCTGAGCCTCTGCGCGAGTTTCGCCTCCGATATCGCGCACAAGTTCAGTCTCGGCGTCAGGACTTGGCGATCACCGACTCGCCGAACCGCTGGATGGCTTCGAGCACGTGCGCGAGGCTGTCGCCGGGCAGACCGACCTGAACCCACGTCACCCCGAGCTTGGCCAGCTTCTCCAATCCGGAGAGGTATTCATCGGGGTTGAAGTCGCCGCCGGGAGTGCCGCCGTCGGGGTTGGTGAAGGTGATGTCGATGAGCGACCAGTCGCGGCCGGCTTCGTCGAACCGGCGCCGCAGATCCTCGATACCCGATGCGAGGGCCTCGACATCCATGGGCGCCGTACGCGCGGTCTGGGCCAGCACGCCCTGCGCGGGGAACGGGCACCATCCGTCACCGTGGGCGACGACGCGCTTGCGGGCGGCGGTGGTGTTGCCGCCGATCCAGATGGGTGGATACGGATCGCTGACCGGCCGGGGGTGTGCGGTGATGCCGCTGGCGGTGAAATGTCGCCCCTCGTAGGAGAAGTCGTCGGTGGTCCAAATGCCACGAATGACCTCCAGCGCCTCTTCGAACAGCGCGGCCCGCTCCTCGAAATCCACGCCGAGCGCGGTGAATTCCCGCTTCAGATAGCCGACGCCGACGCCGAGCGTGAACCGCCCGCCGGACAACAGGTCCAGGGTGGCACCGGATTTGGCGACGACGAACGGATTGCGATACGGCAGCACGACGATGTTGGGGATCAGCCGCAGGCGGGTGGTGACCGCGGCGGCGTAACCCATCGCAACGAACGGGTCCACCGCGTCGTGACCACCGGCCTGGAGCCAGCGCTGTGTCGGCGCCGGGTGGTCGGTGAATCCGAACCCGTCGAAACCCGCGGCCTCCGCGGCGGCCGCGACCGTCGCGATCCCCTTGCCGGTGACGAGCTCCGGGTTATACGGGTGGGTGTGCATCGGGTGGGTGAAGGTGAACCGCATATCGTGTCCCGTCTAGAACATTCTTCTCGTTTTCCGAGAATGTCGTTACCATGCGAACCGCGGAAAGTACAGCTTCAAGGTGAGGGGAGGGCGATGGGCACTACTGACGTGGCGAGGCCCGAGATCGGCGTCTACCTGCCCCAGATGGGCTTCACCTACGAACAGATGCTGGATCGCACCCGGCGCTGCGAGGCGCTCGGCATCGACTCGTTGTGGCTCTACGACCACCTCTACGGGCCCGGCGTGCCGGACTATCCGTCACTGGAGGCGTGGACGCTGGCCACCGCACTGCTGAGCAACACCGAACGTATCCGGATCGGACATATGGTGCTGTGCAACCAGTTTCGCCATCCCGCGGTGCTGGCCAAGATGGCGACGACGCTCGACCAGATCTCCGCCGGCCGCTTGCAGCTCGGTCTGGGCAGCGGTTCGATCGAAGACGAGCACATCCGCACCGGGCTGCCGTGGGGATCGTTTCGTGAGCGTTCCGAGCGCCTCGGCGAGACGCTGGAGATCCTGGCGCAGGCCTTCGCCGACGAACGAATCGACTTCAGCGGCAAGCACTTCACCATCACCGACTTTGCGGTGAAGCCCGGTCCGGTCCAGCGGCCGAGGCCGCCGATCGTGGTCGGCGGCATCGGCGAGAAGTACACGCTGCCGCTGGTGGCCCGGTATGCGGACGTGTGGAACGTGCCGACGTACGCGCTGGGCGAACTGCAGCACAAGGTGTCGGTGCTGCAGACCATATGCGAGGACGTCGGCCGGGATCCGTCGACCATCGTGTTGTCGGTGGAGGCCGTGATGGCGCTCGCGCCCGATGACGCATCGGTGCCGGAGGTGCGCGGTCTGGCCGAGAAACGCTTTGGGGCACCGGCGTTCGGCCTCGAGGAGGCGGGCCTGATCGGGACACCGCCGACGATCGTCGACCGTCTCCACGAACTGCGGGAGCTCGGCTTCGGCCAGATCGTGCTGTTCACACACGACCGGGCGTCCGACCGGACGCTGGATCTGCTGGCCGCCGAGGTGATCGCGAAACTCTAGGGAGGCGACTGGATTTTGCACGGAGGGTCGTTCGATCCGCTATTTCACGACCCTCAACGCAAAATCGAGCGTTCGCGACTCTAGGCGGGCCGCTTCGCCGGGGGCGAGTAGCTCGGGCGCCCGAGTCCCAGCGCGTGCTGGGCGATCATGTTGCGGAACACTTCCAGCGTGCCGCCGTAGATGCCGGCCGGCCCGGCCAAGCGGAAGGCGTACTCGACTCCCCCGCCGCCCGTGACACCCTCCGCCCCGACCGGCAGGCTGCCCGCCGTGCCCAACAGGTCCATCAGGTCCGGTGCGACGTCGCGCATCGTCTGCGCGTTCGCCACCCGACCGAACATGTCCGGCGTGCTCAGGGCCGCCTCGATCCGCGCGACAGCGCGACCGAGCCGGTACCGCGCCGAATCCTCGTCGCTCACCACTGCGGCAATATGGTCGACCGACTCGGCGAGCAGTGTCAGGTGCTCGCTCATCGTCGCCAGCTTCTGCAGGCCCTGCGCGTCGCGTTCGATGGTGCCGTGTTCGGCGTTGAGCGCCTCGCGCAGCACCGACCAGCCGCCGTTCACTGGGCCCACACGGAACTTGTCGTCGACGCGGACGTCGCTGTAGAAGGTGATGTTGGTCCGGTCACCGTCGACGGTGCGGATCGGCTGGATCTCGATGCCCGGAGACGACAGCGGCACCAGGAACATCGTGAGGTTCTTGTGTTTCGGCGCCTCGGGATCCGTGTTGGTGATCAGGAAGACGTACTGCGCGTTGTGGGCGTTCGACGTGAACATCTTGGAGCCGTTGATGATCCAGCTCGACCCGTCCGCCTCCCGCACCGCGCGGGTCTTGCACGTCGCGACGTCCGAGCCGCCCTCGGGTTCGGTGTAGCCCAGGCACAGCCGGTAGTGCCCCGACAGCACGTTCGGCAGCACGTCCTGCTTCAACTCCGGCGTGGCGAACTGCTCCAGGCAGCGCGCCACCATCATCGTGGTGGGCCAGTGGAACCAGGGTGCGTGGGAGCGGCCGATCTCCAGCTCCCAGATGCGGCGGCGAATGGCGCTGAAGCCGCCGTCGGCCTCGGAGTTGAATTCCGCCGCGAGGTAGCCTCGCTCCGCGAGCGCGAGATGGACGCCCTCGTCGAAGTTCTCACCGGTTCGGCGGTCCCGTTCGATGACCTCGTCGGTCACGACGGACCGCAGGACGTCACGAACCTCGTCCTGGAACGCCCGGTCGTCCTCGCTCAACTGCACGCGGGAGAAGTCCACCTGGACACCGTGACACTTCTCCGGTTAGTTGTAAAGTCTGAACCCGTTCCTCCACGGAAGGCAGCACATTGGGCATCGTCACGACCAGTTCGCAAACCGCGTTCGCCGTCGGAGCGGAGACGATCTACGACTTCGTGACGAACCCGGCGAACTGGCCCAAGACCTACCCCACGAGTGCCCACATCGGGGGCCTACCCGACCATCTGCCGCTGAAGGTCGGAGACACCTGGACCGAGACCGGTCCCGACGGCGACCGCATCTTCACCTGGCACCTGGCCGTCGCCGCGCGCCCGACCATCTGGGTGTTCACCTCGATCGGCCGCCTCGGCCACGACCGCGACGGCAATGGCGGCATGGAGGGCCGAATCACCGTGGAGTACCACTTCACCCGCCCCGGCGAGGACATCACGCTGTTCACCCGGACGATGACCGTCGAGGCCTACAAGCACGCCCCGTTGCCGGACGGGTTCTTCCGTGCGGTCAACCCGGCGCACATCGACGATTACCACGCCGCGATCGCCCGCGAACTCGCCAAGGCTTAACACTCCGCGAGCGTGCGTGTCTGTACACGACACGCCGCCACATCTCGGCACTTTGCGCACCGTCGCGGCCGGCGAGCGTGCGCACGCGTCACGGACCGTGCAGCGCCCGACGCAACGCCGCGCCCTGCAGTTCGAACAACCGGACGCTGGTCTCCCACTCCGGAACCATCGAGTCGAACCCGTGACACGTGCCGGGAAACACGTGCAGTTCGGTCGCGACACCGGCGTGCATCAGCCGCTGCGCGTACTCCACCGCCTCATCACGCAGCGGGTCGAGTTCCGAGCAGCTGATGAACGCGCTTGCCACACCTGCCAAGTCAGCGGCCCGACCGGGGACCGCGGCGACGTCGGCGGATGCGTCCCCCAGGTAGTGCCGCCACATCACCTCGGTCGCGGGCCCGTCGAAGCCGGGCGTCGTGACGAACTCTCTCTTGGATTCGGTGGATCGGTCGTCGAGCACCGGCTGGTGCAGCAGCTGGAACACCACCGCCGGCGCCGCCGACGCCGCCGACCGTTGCGCGAGCCCCGCCGCCAGCGCACCACCGGCGCTGCTCCCCGCAACCGCGAGCCTGGTCGCGTCGAGCCCGAGTTCCGTCGCACATTCGGCGGCCCAGTTCAGCACCGCCAGCGCGTCATCCAGCGCGGCCGGGAACGGGTGCTCGGGCGCCAGCCGGTAATCGACCGATAGCACCGTGCAACCCCCGCGCCGGGCCAGCTCGACGCACTGCAGATGGTCGGTGTCGAGGTTGCCCAGCACGAACGCCCCGGCGTGGCAGTAGATCACCGCCGGCGATGGGGCGGCCGCTCCGCGGTAGATGCGTACCCGAACCGAATCAGCCACGCGCTCTTCGATTTCCACGACGATGTCGTTGACCGCCCTGGCGGTTTCGGCGCGGCGCTGATTGAGTGAGTCGCGGACGACGCCGAGCAACCCCGGCGACAGATCGGTCCGGGCCTCCGCCAGGTGGCGCAGCGCGGGGTCGAGCCGGTCGACGATGGTCACGACGTCAAGGCCTCGCGGCGGTCCGAGTCTCTGCTTCCGCCACCCGGTGCTGCCGAGCCGGCTCGAATGTGTAGTCGGACGCCTTGAACCGTCGCGTCATACCCCAGAACGCGCGGGCGCTGCGCGGCCACTGGGTGACCACACGGCCGTTCGCGGCGCGGAAGTAGTTGCTGCACCGGGTGAGCCATACGGTGCCCTCCATCCAGCGATCCACCTTGGCCAGGAACGCCGCCATCGCACTAGGCCGGACCGCAATGTACGACTTGCCCTTGCGCCGAAGGTGTCTCAGCGCCCGCACGATGTAGTGGGCCTGCGCCTCGAGCATGAAGATCACGCTGTTGGACCCGACGTTGGTGTTGGGGCCGTACAGCATGAAGAAGTTGGGAAAGCGCGGCACCACCATGCCCAGGTAAGCGTACGCGCCGTCGCTCCAGGTCTCACGTAACGAGACCCCGTCCTCGCCGACGACGTTGATCTGGCCGAGATAGTCGGCTGCGGCGTAGCCCGTCGCGCACAACACGACGTCGACGTCGAGTTCGGTTCCGTCCTCGGTGATCAGCGACCTCGCTCGCAGCGATCGCGCCGGGCTCGCGACGACCTCGACGTGCGGTTGCGTCAGGGTCTGCAGGTAGTCGGTCGCGAACACCAGCCTCTTACAGCCGAGCGGATGATCCGGGGTCAGCCTGCGCCGCAACTCCTCATCGGGAACGGCCGCCTCGAGCACCTTGAGCGCGATGTCCGTGAACTCCTGCGTCTTGTCGCTGCCGTTCTCGATGACCGAGATGTTCGACTCGCTGCGCAGCCACAGCCGGGTCCGGTAGATCCTCTTGGCGAGGGGGACGTACCGGAACATCCACCTCTCCCGCTCGGTGTAGGGCCGATCGGGTTTGGGCAGGATCCACGTCGGCGAGCGTTGCACCGAGTACACCCGATCGGCCACCTTGGCGACCTCCGGAACAAGCTGTGCCGCAGTCGAGCCCGTTCCCAGCACCGCGACGCGCTTACCGGTCAGGTCGACGGAGTGGTCCCACCGAGCCGTATGCATCACGGCGCCGGTGAACGGCTCCTCTTGCACGAGGTCGGGCATGACGGGCCTGGTGAACAGGCCGACGGCGGAGACCACCACGTCGAAAGTGAACTGTTCACCGGTCGCGGTCGTCAGCCGCCAATCCTCGCCCGACCACCGCGCCGAGGTGATCTCGGTGTTGAGCCGCAGGTGCGGGGCGAGTTCGTAGCGCCGCGCGCAGCGTTCGAAGTACTCGAGGATCTCCTTCTGGCCCGACCACAGCCGCGACCAGTCCGGGTTGAGGTCGAACGAGTAGGAGTACAGGTGCGACTTCACATCGCACGCCAGGCCCGGATAGGTGTTGATGCGCCAGGTGCCGCCGACGCCGTCCTCGCGGTCGAAGATCGTGAAGTCGCGAAACCCGGCCTTGCGCAGAAAGATCCCGAGCGCTAGGCCCCCGGGTCCTGCGCCGATGATCCCCACCGAGAGGTTCACATTCGGAGGCATTGACCACCGTCCACGACGAGTTCTGCGCCGGTGATGAACGATGCGTGGTCCGACACCAGATAGGCGACCGCATCGGCCACCTCCATCGGCTGACCGAGTCGACCGAACGTCGCGGTCAACCTGCTCTGTGTCGCGTCGTCGAGCATGGGCGTGGCGATCGGCCCGGGGAACACCGCGTTGACGCGGATACCGTCGCCCGCCAGTTCTGCCGCGCACACCTGGGTGAGCCCGCGCAGCGCCCATTTCGACGACCCGTAGGCGGCGTGCGCGGGGAACGCCCGCACGGCGCTGGTGCTGCAGGTGTTAACGATCGCCGCGCCGTCGGCCTTGCGGAGGTGTACGAGTGTGGCCTGAATGCCCAGGAACGGTCCGAGACAGTTGACCCGCCAGCTGGATTCGAACCCTTCCGGGGTCTCGTCCGCCAACGACGCCCGGTGCAGCACCCCCGCGTTGTTCACCAGCGTCGACACCGGGCCGAACGTATCCGCGACGGTCCGGACCGCGACGGCCCACTGTGCGGGCGACGTCACGTCGAGGTCGACCGCGATCACGCCGTCGTCGCCGAGTTCGCCGACGGATCGTTTCAACTCGTCGCCGAGCACATCGCAGGCGGCGACGCGGAAGCCGTCCCGGCGCAGGCGCGCCACGATCGCCGCACCCTGTCCCCGGGCGGCGCCCGTCACCAACGCGACCCGTTCATCGGCGGTCATCGGGCCTCCCGCAGGATCTCCGACGCGCCGTGCCGCAGCGCCTGCGACTCCGAGGCGAGCGTCAGCATGCGAAAGCCCAACTCGGCCATCTTCTTTCCCGTCTTCGCCGCACCGGCGTGGATGGCCGGGATCAGTCCCGCGGCCGTGGCGGTGGCCGCAATGCGGGTGATCGCGTCTTGTACGGCCGAGGCGTTCCACGCTTCGGCGGGCGTGTGCCCCAGCGAGATCGCCAGATCGGCCGGCCCGACGTAGACACCGGTCAGGCCGGGTACGGCGCAGATCTCGTCGAGTGCCGCCAACCCGGGTGCGCTCTCGATCATCACGAAAACGCTCACCCGTAATTCGTGTTCGTCGGGTTCGCGGCCGAGGCTGGCCCGCAGCGGCCCGTAGCTGCGCACGCCTGCAGGCGCGTAGCGGGTGGCCGCGACGGATGCCGCCGCCTGCTCGGCCGATTCGACCATTGCCACGATGACGGCGTCCGCACCCGCGTCGAGCACCCGGCCGATCGGCGCGGGATCGGGCGACGCGACGCGCACCGCGGTGGCGATCGGTACGTGTTCCAACCGTCGCAGCAACAGGGCGACATCGGCGTCGTCGAGATAGCCGTGCTGGATGTCGAATCCGACGTAGTCATAGCCGGCTTGGGCGAATTCTTCGGGTCCGATGATGGTGGGTCCGACGATCCAACCGCCCCAAACCCGCTCTCGCGCGGACAATGTGTCCTGCAACCTGCTGGTGGTCATTCCACGATCGCGATCTTGATGCGGTCCGGCGACGGACGGCACGCGAGCTCGAATGCCACCTGGGTGTCCTCGACACCGAAGGTGTGCGTCACATAGGCCGGTAGCAGATCGGGATGGTGCCGGGCGAATTCGTTGGCCGCGGCCAGCATCCGGCGCCGTTCGAGGGTGACGCCGGACTTGAGCGTCAGGTTGTTGCGGAGCATGGTCCGCATGCTGATCGGGTAGCTGTCGTCGTCGGGCACACCGAAGTAGAAGACGGTGCCGCCGGGGGCGGCGGCTTCGATCGCGTGCCCGAGCGTGGCGACCTGATGGCCGACGGCCTCGATCACGACGTCGGGACGGTCGCCGGCCTCGAGGTGGCTCACCCAGCGGTCGCTGGTGGCGCGCACGATCGTGTCGACGCCGAATTCCTTGGCCACCGCATCTCGGTCCACGGGGTCGACTCCGGTGACCCGCCGCGCGCCGAACGCCTTTGCCGCGTAGGAGAACAGCAGGCCGATCGACCCTTGTCCGATCACCGCGACGTGCAGGCCCTTGAGTTTGGGCAGTTGTTCGATCGCATAGAGCACGCACGCCAACGGCTGCAACGCGACGGCGTGCTGCGGGCTCAGGGTGTGGTCGTAGTAGGCGATCCCGTCACCGTCGGCGACGACGTGCTGCATCAGCCCGTCGAAGCCCGACGCCCAGCCGACGACGCTGTCCCCCACACCGTGGCTGCGATGTCTGCTGGCGATCACCTCGCCGACGACCTCGTGGATCGGGAAACCGGGCATCTCGGCCGCGCTCAATCCGCGGTCACCCGGAATCTTGCCCCGCACACCGCGAAACGGCGGAAGGTCGCTGCCGCAGACGCCCGCCGCGCGGAACCGCAGCAGCACCTGCCGGTCCCCCAGCGACTCCGGGGTCTTCTCGGGAATGTCCTGGCGTTCGAACGTGTAGGGGGCGGCTAGGCGATAGGACCACATGTCACACCTCCACCGGGACGCTGCTCCAGCCCCACTGGAAGCTCGACGGCGGCCGGGACGAGGCCTCACCGTCGATGCGCCACCCGCCCACACGCTTGAGCCATTCGGTCACCATGATGCCGATCTCCAACCGCGCAAGGTGTACGCCGAGGCAGAAGTGTTGTCCGCGACCGAAAGCCAGCAGCCGTTCGATGGGGCGGTCCCAGATGAACGCATCGGGGTCGGGATACTCGCGATCGTCGCGATTGGCCGACGCCAGCAGCGTGATGATCCGCTGCCCCGGCTGCAGAGTGGTGTCGTGGATGGTGAACGGTTTGCGGACCGTGCGCGCAAACCATTGCGCCGGTGCGCAGTAGCGGATCATCTCCTCGCGCGCGACGGGCACGTTGGCGTCGAGATCCCCACGCACGGCGGACAGCTGGTCGGGCCGAAGGCCCAGCTCCCACAGGCCGTGCGCGACGATCTTCGGCACCGTTTCCGTTCCGCCGATGAAGATCCCGAGCAGCTGGGTGGCCGCCTCGACGTCGTTGAACGCCGAACCGTCCGGCAGCCGGTACGCGATCAGGTTGTCGGCGATCGGATTCTCGCCCGGCGCGACCCTGCTGCGCTGGATGATCGGGACGAGGTACTCGAGATAACCGGGCCGCGCGTTGGCCACTTCCACCCCGCTGCCCGGTTGCGCCAGGCTTCCGGCGTTGACCGTCGCCAGCACATCACTCGCCAAATCGACCGGAAGGCCGAGCAATTCGCACACTACCGAGGCGGCGACGATACCGCCGTAGTCCTGGGTCAGGTCGAACGTGCCCCTCGGCAGCAGTTCGTCGAGGCGCTCGTTGGCCAGGGTCCGGATCCGGTCGGCGAGCTTGCTGACCGACCTCGGCCGGAACGGGGCCGACGTGCACCGGCGCACCGTGTCGTAGATCGGCGCGTCGAAATTCGCGTGGAACGGCATCGGGTGTAGCGCCGGATCCTGCACGGGACCGTCGTTGCGGGTTCCGAGAACCGTTGCGGCGGGCAGCGTTCCCTCCGAGGCGACGAACGTGCCGTCGTTGACCTCCAGCACCCGCCAGATGTCGTCGAACCGCGACAGGGCGTAGGTGTCCCATTTCTCGACGTAGTACACCGGATACCGGTCGCGCAGTATCCGGTAGTACGGCTGCGGATCGGCCATCACCGCCGGATCGAACGGATCGTAGGAGAAGGTCTCGAGCACAGAAATGTTCATTGCAGCGGCGAGGGTGGTAGGGCCTGCAGGATCGAGTCTTCCCAGCCGTCGCGAAGCGCGGGCGCGACGCTCATCCATGTGACGATCTCGGCGGGCGGACTGTCCTTCCACGACGGGTAGTGGTTGGCGAAACAGTCCCAGTCGCCGTCGAGCGCCCAGTAGTGGATGACCTCGTTGAAGCGGAACGTCGTGATGAACGAACCGAGCCAACGCTTCCCGGTGCGCTCCGACCACGGCACGTAGAGCCGTTCCAGCTCGCGGATGTAGTCGTCCTGCCGGCCCGGTTTGGTTTGCATGATCTCCTGGATCACCAGGCCCGCACCGAAGTTCGCCTCCTGTAGTTGTGCGAGCGTCCGGTTGTATTTGCCCGCGTACATGATCCGGCCCTCCCCGGAGGCGCCGATCTCGGCGAGAAACGTCGACCACTTCGTCGCCGCTTCCTCATGGGTGCCACCCCTGGCCTGCGCCTTGCCGATGCGCGCATAGTCGGCGAACTTGTCGATCTCCCAGATGATCGTGACCTGCGGCCAGTGACCGTTGTACGGAGTTGTTTCCCACATCGCGAACAGCCGCGCACCGAGATCGGTCATCATCGGCTGGTACACGTCGCTGAACACCTCCGTGAATTGCTCTTCGCGCGAGCGCTCATCGCCCGCGAACCGGTCGGAGCGCCCGGATCCGAGCGCGATCGTCTCGTGGAGATAGAGCAGTGTGTGACCGTAATACTTCTTCATGACCTGCACCCATTTGACAGTGACACCCTGCGAGCGTGACACTTGTCGCGTGTTTTGTAAAGGTGTGTGGGGATGAGCCTGACCCCGCTTGCGAAGGGCTTCTGCTTCGGCGAGGGGCCGCGCTGGTTCGAGGGTCTGCTGTGGTTCTCCGACATGCTCGGCGAGGCCGTGCACACCGTCGACCTCAACGGTGACCTGACGGCGCTGCCGTTACCCGGACACGCCCCGTCCGGCCTCGGGTTCCGCCCCGACGGGTCGTTGTTGATCTCCTCCACCGAGTCGCGTCAGATCCTGCTCTACGACGGCGAGCACATCACCACGATCGCCGATCTGTCCGCGACGGTCCCGGCCCCCCTCGGCGACATGGTCGTCGACGACGACGGGCGCGCCTACGTCGGATCCCAGGCCCGCGAGGGTGGGGTGGTCGTGCGGCTCGATCCCGACGGCTCCTCCACCGTCGTCGCCGACGACCTCGATTTCCCCAACGGCATGGCGATCACGCAAGACCGCGCGACGCTGATCGTCGCGGAGTCGACCGGACGCCGGTTGACCGCGTACTCCATCGCCGGCGACGGCGCGCTGTCCGATCGGCGGACCTTCGCCGACGGGCTGGACGGACCGCCGGACGGCATCTGCCTCGACGCCGAGGGCGGAGTGTGGGCCGCGATGACGTTGGCCCATCAGTTCGAGCGGATCATCGAGGGCGGCGTCGTCACCGACCGCATCGACATCGGCGACCGCACCGCAATCGCCTGCGCGCTTGGCGGTCCCGAGCGGCGCACACTGTTTCTCTTATCCAGCACCGACGCCTACCCGCAGCGGCTCAAGGGCACCAAGCGCTCGCGCGTCGATGCGATCACCGTCGACATACCGGGAGCCGGGATACCGTGAGCGATTCCTATTACGAGCTCATCGACGACGCCGATCCGCTCGGCGAGCGATTCCGCGCGACCGACCTGGTCCGCAGCACCTGGTCGGCCGCGATCCAGCACGGAGCCCCGGTGTCGGCCATCCTCGTGCGGGCGCTCGAACGCTGCGAAGCCCGCGACGACACACGCCTGAGCCGGGTGCTGATCGACCTGCTCGGCGGTGTGCCCGCCGAGGGCGACCTGTGGGTGCGGTCGCGAATCGAACGCTCGGGCAAGCAGATCGAGCTCGTCAGTTCCGAACTGCTGGCCCAGCGTCCCGACGGTGATCCGCGGCCCGTCGCGCGCGCCAGCGGATGGCGGCTCAAGACCGTCGACACCGGCGCCGTACAACACGCGCCGGCGACGGCCCTGCGGCCGCTGTCCGAGGCGAAAAGCCGTGACATGAAGAAGGATTGGGACCGCAACTACGTACACAGCCTCGACTGGCGGTGGCTGACCGAACCGTTGAGCGAGGGCCCAGGCGAGTCGTGGATCCGCCCCGAGGTCGATCTGGTCAAGGGTGAGACGATGACACCGCTCCAGCGGTTGTTCGCGGTGGCCGACGACGCGAACGGCATCGGCACCAAACTCGACATCCGCCGCTGGACGTTCATGAACACCGACCTCGTGGTGCATGTGCACCGGATCCCGGCGGGCGAATGGATCGGCATCCGCGCGGAGACCAGCTACGGGCCGGACGGCATCGGAACCACGCTCGGCACGCTGTTCGACGAGTCCGGCGCGGTGGGCGCGATTCAGCAGTCGGTGCTCGTGCGGCCGATGCCGGGGCGCTGATCAGGGCGTGCAGGCGCCGGTCGCGACCGGCGTGTGGGCCCGCGCACCGTCCGTCACCAGTGTGGAGACCTGCTTGGCGGTCAGCACGAAACCGGTCTCGGGATCGTCGATGGCCGCGCCGAAGCTGATCCCGAGCACCCGGCCGTTCAGGTCGATGAGCGGTCCGCCCGAACCGCCGTGCCGGATCGGCCCTCTGATGACATAGACTTCGCGATTGACCGTCGTCGTGCGGTAGATGTCCGGCACGAGAAGCTCCATCACCCTGCGGATGCGCGCCGGGGTGGCCACGAACGGCCCTCCGCCGGGATAGCCGAGCACCAGGACATCGGTGCCGGTGACGGCGGGGTGCTGGTCCAAGGGCAGCGTGGGAGCCTGCAGCTCGGGCACGTCGAGCACGGCGACGTCCATCGCCGGGTCGTAAACCACCACGGTGGCGGGTATTTCGCGATCACCGAGGAAGACGCTGACCGTGTCCGCGCCGGCGACCGCGTGCGCGGCGGACATCACCCTGTTCGGCGCGACTACGACGCCGCTGCCGTCCACCGTCCTCGCGCACTGAAGCGCCTCGGTGTGGATACGGACCACACTGCGCGCCGCCTGCGTGACGACCGCGGCATCGGCCAGCGTTTCGTCGGGTGCGGCGACCGTGGTGATCGCGATCGGAGTCGGCTCCTGCGGGATGAGGTCGAACGATTCCCTGAGGGCACCGCAGCCGGTCACGCCGATCGCGACCAGGCATACCGCAAGCAACCTCGACCTCATTGCGGAAACGATAACTCCGCCGAGCCGGATTGGCGGCCAAGCCGCTCGACGCTAGTCGATCAGGCGCAAGGCGGCGGCCGGACACTGGGTCACGGCTTGGCGCATCCGCTCCCTGTCGGACTCTGGCCGCTCGGGCTCATGGATCAGCACGATGCCGTCGTCACGCACCTCGAACACCTCCTCGGCGATCGACTCGCAGATCCCGTGCCCGGTGCATCTGTCCAGATCGACTTCGACGCGCATGCCCAACTCCTAGCGAACGACGGCGGGTAGCCGTTTGACGCCGTGCACGAAACTGCTGTAGAGCAGGTCGGGTTCGCCGAACTCGATCGTCGTCAATCGGGTCAGCAACTCTCCGAACAGGTTTCGCAACTCCGTCTTGGCCAGCTGGCTGCCCAGGCAGAAGTGCGGACCGCCGCCGCCGAACCCGAGATGCGGGTTGGGTGAGCGCGACAGGTCGAACGCGCCGGCGTCGGAGAACACGGACTCGTCCCGGTTCGCCGAGCAGTAGAACAGCGCCACCTTGTCCCCGGCCTCGACCGGATGGCCGTTGATCTCGGTGTCCTCGGTGACGAAGCGCGCGAACTGCAGCACCGGTGAGGCCCAGCGGACGAATTCCTCGACGGCAAAGCCGATCCGGCCGTCGAAGTCCTCCATCAACCAATCGCGTTGGGCCGGGTTGTCGACCAGCGCCATCATCGCGTGCGTCGTCGCCTGCTTGGTGGTGTCGTTGCCGGCCGAGGCCAACAGGATCAGAAAGGCTCCGATCTCCTCGTCCGTCAATCGGTGACCGTCGACCTCGGCGTTGACGATGCTGGTCATCAGGTCGTCGCCGGGGTGAGCGCGCCGGAACTTGGCCAACTCGACGCCCGTGTTCGACAAGAGCGCGATCTGCGCGACGGGGTCGGCGAGGCGTTCGTCCTCGGTGGCGTACTCGTCGTCGCTCATCCCGAACAGCTTCTCCGCGGCGTAGGCGACGGCGGGCTGGTCGGCACTGGGCACGCCGAGCATGTCCATGATCGTCAGCATCGGCAGCTGAGCCGAACACGCCGACACAAAGTCGACTTCGCCTGCCCCGACGAGGTTTTCGACGATGGTGACGGCGTTCTTGTGGATCTGCTCCTCGATCAGCCGCACGTTACGGGGGGTGAACGCCGAACTGATCAGCCGGCGGTACACGGTGTGCTGCGGCGGGTCCATGGTCAAGAAGAACGAGGCGAACCGCTGGATCTCGGCGGGCATCGGGTTCAGCGCGACGCCCTGCGCCGAGGTGAACAGCTCGGGATGTTGGCTGACGTACGCGATGTCCGCGCGCCGAGTCAACGCCCAGAATCCCGGCTCCTCCAGCTCGAACATGGAGGGCAGCGGCGGATGCCAGGTCAACCCGTCCGCGGCGCGCAACCGCGCGAACGTCTCGTCGCGCAGGGCGAACGGCCGGCTCCAGAACTCCTCGGTCGTGATGTCGACAGCGCTGTATTCGCGGGCTGATGTCACCGATTCAGCGTGACACTTCGTCAAATGTTTGTAAAGCTAGTGCGGTGCCGGTAGCCGATGCAGATTCTTCGACGCGCGAACGCATTCTCGCCGCGACCGCGGAGGTGCTCGGCCGGCACGGCATGACCAAGCTCAGCCTTTCCGAGGTGGCGCTGCAGGCGCAAGTTTCGCGGCCCACGCTCTATCGCTGGTTCGCCTCGAAGCGCGACCTGCTCGACGCGTTCGTGGTGTGGGAGCGCCAGTACTACGAACGCGCCGTCGCCGAGGCCACCGCGGACGTGCCGCCGGGCGAACGCCTCGACGCGGCGCTGCGGGTGATCGTCGACTATCAGCAGTCCTATCCGGGACTGCGCATGATCGACATCGAACCCGAACACGTGATCAAGCGGCTCGCCCGCGTGATCCCGTTGATGCGACAACGGCTGGAACGGCTGGCGACCGGACCCGATCCCGGCCTGGCCGTGGCGACGGCGGTGCGGGTCGCGGTGTCGCACTATCTGGTGCGCAGCGACGACGACGCCGACTTCCTCGCGCAACTGCGCCACGCGGCGCGGGTCAGGCATCTCGCCCCAGAGGACCAGCGGTGACCATCCCCGGTTCCGTAGATGAGCTGACCGCGGGCTGGTTCAGCGAGGTGCTCGATGCACCGGTCCGCGCCGTCGATGTGCTCGACGCTCACTCGGGTACCACCGGCCGCGCTCGGGTCGCGTTGTCGTCGACGGCCGACGTACCCGCCACTGTCTTCGTCAAGCTGCAGCCGTTCGCTCCCGAACAGCGGGAGTTCCTCAAGCAGATCGGGCTCGGGGTCGCCGAGGCTCGGCTGTACGCACATGTCGGGGGCGATCTGCCGGTGCGCACGCCCCGGGTATGGCACGCCGACTACGACGAGGCCGACGGTTCGTTCATCATGGTCCTCGAGGACCTGCAGGTCACCGGGTGCCGCTTCCCCACTCCCTCGGACGACGACATCGTCGATGTCGCCGCCTCACTCGTCGACGAACTGGCTGAGTTGCACGCCTGTTTTCGATCGCGTGACCTCGGCTGGTTGCACACCCCGACGGGGATGCAGAACAAACCGCAGAACGCCGAGATCGCCGCGAAGCGAGCGCGGTTCATCATCTCGGCGCTCGACCAGTTCGCCGACGAGATGCCTCCGGCCTTCGGCCGCATCGGCGAGTTATACGCGGCGCGCTCGCTGGACATCGTCGCGATGTTCACCGAGGGCGACCGAACCCTCGTCCACGGCGACACCCACAGCGGCAACCTCTTCGTCGACGGCACGCGCACCGGCTTCTTCGACTGGGCGGTCGCAGGCCGGGCGCCCGGGGTACGCGACGTCGCGTATTTCATGTGCAACTCGCTGCCGATAGAGGCGCGCCGCGCCGAGGAACGCAGGCTGCTGGACCGGTATCGGGCCGGCCTGGCCCGCCATGGCGTCGTACTCGAGGAGAGCGTCGCCCACGAGCAATACCGATTGTTCTCGGTGTATTCCTGGATCGCGGCCGCTTCCACCGCCGCGATGGGTTCGCAGTGGCAACCCATCGACGTGAGCCGGGCCGCGATGGTGAGCACGACTCAGGCCATCGAGGACCTCGACGTCGTCGGCCTACTGGAGAGCCGGCTGGGCTGACCGCACGCGAGGGTTCAAGCGCTCCTCGTCGGCATCACCGGACCGTCGTCGAGCTTGTCGGTGACGCCGAGGTCGGCAAGGCCCATCTGGGTGAAGAGTGGTATTCCGTACGCGTTCAACAGAAATCGTTGATCGTCGGTGACCCCGCTGTCGAAGAGGTGCGCGCCGACGAGGTTGATCACCGCAAGCTTGAACGCATTGAGCGCGCGGTACCACTCGCGGTTCCGGACCTCGATCCCGCTCGAGGCTTCGTAGCGGGCGATGATCTCATCGATCGGCGGGGCGGCTTCGTGCGCCGGGATGCCGACCGGCATGCGCCAGAGCAACTCGAGATAGCCGATGTCGGTCAAGGGGTCACCGACCGTGGTCAGTTCCCAGTCGAACACCGCGCTCACCTCCTCGCCAGCGAAAGCGAAGTTGCCGGGCTTGGCGTCGCCGTGCACCAACGTGACCTTTGGATACTGTCGCGGGCGAGATGCTTTGAGTTCTGCCAAAAGCCGTTCCAGCGCGGGCAGCGGACCCCGCTTCACGCGCTCCATCTCACCGGCCCAGTGGTCGATCTCGCGGTCGAGGTGACCGTCGCCCGCATCGAGGGTCGACAAGCCCAGTGCGTCGATATCGGCGGCGTGGATGGCGGCGAGTTGATCGGCCATGTCCTGGCACATCCGTTGTATCCCTGCACGATCCGCGTCGGGCGCTTCCATCTCGTAGACCGCTCCCGCGACCCGCTCCATGACGAAGAAGGGACGACCAAGAACATCGCCGCTGTCCTCCAGCCACAGTGCCCGAGGCACCCGCACCTTGGATTCTTCCAAGGCCCTCAGGACGGTGAACTGCTTGGCCAGATCGTAGGGTTCGAGCAGTGCCGGTGGCCGCGGACGCAACCGGACCACTACGTCTCGCCGGGCCTCACGGGTGACGATCGTGAGCACCAACATTTCTGCTGAGTGGCCGAACTCGACGCGGTCGAGGCCCTCCACGGCGACGGCCTCGGCGTGCGGAAGTTTCGCCGCCAGCCACTCGGTGAGGCGACCGCGGACTTCTGTGCCGTAGGTCACGCCCGCGCCTCCGACGCGGGAGGACGGTCGACCGCTTTGCGGTCCTGTTTGAACTTCGACATGTCCAGCGGACGCCAGTTCGGGTAGCGGCGATAAGCCTCACCGCCCATCAGGATTTCGAAGATGCCCCATCCGGTTCGGCCGTCGAAATCGAAGCGCATCAACTGGTCGAGCGCCATCGCCTTGTCTTCGTTCTCCACGAGCTCGTCGCGGTCGTTACTGTCCCAGCGGAAGTGGATGAAGTACCCGCCGCCCAGGTCCTCGTACTTGCACTTCGACATCGGCAGTCCGTAGTAGGTGTTGACGTGCTGATGCGGAGAGTCCGCAGTGACGCGGTACTGGACGCCGTCCTCGTCGGTGAAGACGAGCGCCGCTCGGGCGGGTCGCTTCCGGTCGGCGTCGAACTCGACGTCGTGCTCGATCTTGACGAAACGTTTCGACAGGGTGCCGTCGTTGTGGGTGATACCCCCGTCCACGTATGTCACCTTCCCGTCGGCCGTTTCGAAGATCCAGGCCTCGATCGCCCGGTCCTCGAACCCTGCGTCGAGCCACAGCCAGAAGTCGATCTCGTCGGCGACCCGTACGCCGAACGTGCGGTCGCGACCCCCGTGGAAGCCGTCGACCGAGATGCGCTCACCCTCAATCTCGACCCAGCCGGACCATCGTCCCGGCTCCTTCATGTGGTACATGTCCGCGATGACCCTGCCGTCCGCGCCGGTGACGTGCAGCGGAAGCATTTCCCACATGGGTGCGGTGGGTTCGTAGTACAGCTCCCAGGCGATCCCGGAATTATTGGGCTCGACGTCAAGCCGCCATTTCTTCAGCGGCTCAACGCATGTCCACCGCAGGGGCCCAGCGCCGACCTCGGCCCGCGCCGCACCGTCGACCGGGCGCGCGGCCAACAGGTCGTAATGCCGGCCGTCGGCGAGCGTCACCTTGACGTATCCCATGCCCGTCTTGGTGTTGGGGTTGTTGCCGTATCCCGACGCCAACAACAGATCACCGGTAGGCGACGCGGCGAAGAAATAGCACCGGTCCGACCACGTCGCGTCCGGGTGGTGCACCTCGTCGAACGGCCGGGGCAGCTGGTGGGTGAACGATTCGTCTGCAGCGCTGTATCCCATAGACAGCAGAGCGTGACACTTTTATTGGATTATGTAAAGGTGCTGCGGTCTTGCAGTTCGGTCAGGATCTCCTCGGTGTGCTCCCCCAGTCGCGGTGCAACCGAGCGGGGCTCCCACGGTGTGCCTGCGAAGTCGGCCGGCGAGGCGACCATCGGCGCGGCGCCGTCTCCGTCGGGCACATAGACGATTCCGCCCGCGGCGTGGAACTGCTCGTCGGCGACGACGTCCTCCAGCGAGTTGATCGGCGACCAGAAGAGCTCCGGTTCTTCCGCGAAGGTCTCCGCCCATTCGGCGAGTGGTTTCGACGCGAAGATCTCGTCGAGTTCGGCGATGAGTTCGACCGCGTTGACCGCTCGCGCCCGCGGGCTGTCGAAGCGCGGGTCGGTCAACCACTCGGGGCGCCCGACCGCGCGGCACAGCGGCGGCCAGTGCCGCCCGGCCTCCAGCCCGACGATCCAGAAGCGTCGCCCGTCGGCGGCCGCGTAGTTGTTCATGCAGGGGTTGCCCATCGTCTCGCGCTGACCGATCGCGATCGAATTGCCGGTCAGCAGAAAGGTGTTGAGGTCGAAGCTGACCGTGTAGGCGCCCTGGCGGTACAGCGACGTGCTGACCAGCTGGCCCTCCCCTGTGCGGACCCGCGCAACCAACGCCGCGCAGACCGCGGCGGCCAGCGTCATGCCCGCGGCGTGGTCGCCCATCCCGCCGCGCTGAAACGGCGGAGTCTGGCCGGGCCGGGTAAGCAGGTGCGCCAGACCCGCCCGCGCCCAGAACGCGGCGACGTCGTAGGCCGCACGGTCGGCGTCCGGCCCGCTCTCGCCGTAGCCGGTGATCAACCCGTACACCAGCCGCGGATTGTGCGCGGCGACCGCCGCGAAGTCCAAGTCCATGCGCGTCAGCGCGCCCGGCCGCACGTTGGTGAGGAAAACGTCTGCGCCGCCGAGCAATTCGCGAACCGTGGCGCGGCCGTCGGTCATCGTCAGGTCGAGCACGATGCTGCGCTTGCCGCGGTTGTCCATCTCGAACGGCGGGCTCACGTCGCCCTCGACGCCGAGCATCTTGCCGAACAACCGCGCCGGATCGCCGGTCGGTGGTTCGATCTTGACGACGTCGGCGCCCCAGTCGGCGAGGATTCCTCCGGCCGCCGGCCCGGCCACCCAGACGCCGAGTTCGACCACACGCACACCCTCGAGCGGACCCGCCATCGACACCTTCTTTACATTTATCCGCAAATTTGTAAACTGGCGTGGTGAAGCACGCTGCGCCGGTGGTCGGCCTGGCCGCACATCTGGGCCGCGGGGTACAACGTATCGCCACCGACGCCGCAATCGGTCGTCTCCGGTCACTTCCACGGTCCGTGTCCGAACTGGATGCGACTGTCCTGTCGCGGATCATCGGCCGTCAGGTGACCGCGCTGTCGGTGCTCAGCGGCGACGCCGGCACCTCGTCGCGCGCCCGCCTCGCCCTCACCGGCGACGACGTACCGCCGACGGTGTTCGTCAAGCTGGCCGCCGAGACCGTCGCCACCCGCCTGATGGGCGAGATGGGCCGGTTGGGCGCCACCGAAACGCGCTTCTACCGCGAACTCTCGCCGCGGCTGTCCGGGCTACCGGCCTTTCACGGCTCAGCGTTCGATTCGGTGACCGGTCGCTACGTGCTGGTTCTGGAGGATCTGCCCGCCGACGAGTGCGAATTCCCCGACACCCTGCACCCGATCGGCGCGGACCGGGCCGCGAAGATCGTCGAACTTCTCGCGAAACTGCATGCGACCTTCTGGAACCAGGTGCCCGACTGGCTCTACACCGCATCGGGTGACACCGCCTCGCTGCTCACCGGCCCCCTACTCAAGACGTCGGCGCGCCGCATCGCCGAGCGCACCGACATCGACGTCGCCGCCGGACGCTTCATCGACGAGAACTACCGCGCCGTGGCCCGGCTCATCGACGAGCCACCGCACACGGTCATGCACGGCGACGCCCATCCGGGCAACGTCTACTTCCGCAACGGCGAGGCCGGGCTGCTGGACTGGCAAGCCGTCCGGCGCGGGCATCCCAATCGCGAGCTGGCATACACACTGGTCACCAGCATGACGCCGGCTGAGCGCCAAGCACACCAAGGTGAGCTGCTCGACGTCTACCGCCGCGCGTTGGCCGCGTGCGGCGGACCCGAACTCGACCGTGGCGAGCTCTGGGACCGGTACCGGCAAGGCGCGCTCTACGCCTACGTCGCCGCGCTGATCACCGCAGGCATGGGCGGTATGCAGGACGAGGGCATCGCGCTCGAGGGCCTGCGCCGGGCGGTCGCGGCGCTACAAGATCTCGACACAGTCGCCGTACTACAGAAGTCGGTGTGAGGAACGATCTACGCTTGCCCCGTGAACGAACCGCTGCGCGACGCACTCGGACCCGAGGACACCTCGACGCGGCACCGGATCCTCGTCGCGACCTCGGAGGTGCTCGCCCGAAGCGGCCAGACCAAGCTCAGCCTGTCGGAGGTCGCGCTTCAGGCCGGGGTGTCCCGGCCCACGCTCTACCGCTGGTTCGCCTCCAAGGGAGAACTGCTCGACGCGTTCGGGGTCTACGAGCGCGACCTGTTCGACAACGGCATCAGCAAGGCCACGGCCGGTCTTCGGGGCGCCGAGAAGCTCGACGCCGCGCTGCGGTTCATCGTCGAGTACCAGCACTCGTATTCCGGTGTGCGGCTGGTCGACATCGAGCCCGAGGTCGTCATCTCGCAGTTGACGAAGATCATCCCCGTCATGCGGGCGCGCCTGCAGAAGCTGCTGAGTGGCCCGAACGCAGCGGTCAAGGCGGCCACCGCAATTCGCGTCGCCATCTCGCACTACATCGTGCGCAGCGACGACGACGACCAGTTCCTCGCGCAGTTGCGGCACGCGACTGGCATCAAGCCACAGGGCTAGATACTTCGGCTCCGCCGAAGGGCTGACACTTGCGCAAAAATTTGTAAAGCTGTCCGCATGACTCAGGTTGAGACCGATACGGGTGTGCTGGCCGGCGACGAGCGGATGCTGATCGACGGCGAGCTACAGAGCACGGCCAGCGGCGCGACGTTCGACGTGATCCATCCGGCCAGCGAGGAGGTCGCGGGCCGGGCCACCGACGGCACGGTCGAGGACATGGCGCGCGCCGTCGGCGCCGCCCGCCGAGCCTTCGACGAGACCGACTGGTCCCGCGACCTCGACTTCCGCTACCACTGCCTGACCCAGCTGCACGAGGCCCTCGAGCGCAATAAGGAGCGGTTGCGCCGCGTCCTGATCACCGAGGTGGGCTGCCCGGTGTCGGTGTCCGGCAGCCAGATCGAGAGCCCGATCGACGAGGTCAAGCACTGGGCCGAGCACGGCCGCAACTTCGAGTACCTGGTCGACAACGGTGTGCACGAGACCCCGCTGGGCCCCGCCCGGCGCAAGATCCACTACGAGCCGGTCGGCGTGGTCGGCGCCATCACGCCGTGGAACGTGCCGTTCTACCTCAACGTCGCCGAGACCGTGCCCGCTCTGATGGCCGGAAACACCGTCGTCCTCAAGCCGGCGCAGCTGACGCCCTGGTCGGGCAGCGAGTACGGCCGCATCGTCGCCGAGGAGACCGACATCCCGGCCGGGGTGTTCAACGTGGTGGTGTCCAACGCCAACGAGGTCGGTGCGGCGCTGTCCGCCGATCCGCGCGTCGACATGATCACCTTCACCGGCTCGACGGCCACTGGCCGGGCGATCCTGGCCGCGGGTGCAGCGACTGTGAAGAAGACGCTGTTGGAACTCGGCGGCAAATCGGCCCACATCGTGCTCGATGACGCCGATTTCAACTCCGCGCTGTCGATGGCGGCCATGATGGCGTGCGTGATGAGCGGCCAGTCCTGCATCCTGCCGAGCCGGATCCTGTTGCCGCGCAGCCACTATGACGAGGGCATCGAAATCCTCAAGACGATGATGGAGGGCTTCCCCGTCGGCGATCCGTGGACGCCGGGCAACATGCAGGGGCCGCAGATCAGCGAGACCCAACGCCAGAAGGTGCTCGGCCTGATCAAGAGCGGCATCGACTCGGGGGCGCGACTGGTCACCGGCGGCGGCATTCCGGAGAACCTGCCGAAGGGCTACTACACGCAGCCGACGCTGCTCGCCGACGTGGACCCGAATTCACAAGTGGCGCAGGAGGAGATCTTCGGACCGGTGCTGACGGTCACGCCCTACGACACCGACGACGAGGCGATCGCGATCGCCAACAACACGATCTACGGTCTATCGGGCGAGGTCAGCGGCGGTGACGTCGAGCGCGCGTTCGCGGTGGCCTGCCGGATGCGCACCGGCAACGTGACGATCAACGGCAAGAGCCACTTCGGCATCAACAGCCCGTTCGGCGGCACCAAGCAGAGCGGGCTGGGCTACCGCAACGGCGAAGAGGGCTACAAGGAGTACCTCGAGGCCAAGACGATCGGCATGCCCGACCAATGAACGATCGGCGGGTCCGCGACGAACTCGAGATCGCCGCGCTGCTGCATCGCTACGCCCGGGCGGTCGACACCAAGGACTGGGAGCTGTACCGGTCGGTGTTCACCGACGACGCGCACATCGACTACTCGTCGGCCGGTGCCGTCGTCGGGAGCCGCGACGAGGTGGTGGACTGGTTCGCCGCGAATTTCGGTGTGATCCCGTGGAGCATGCACCACATCACGAACGTCGAGGCCGACATCGACGGTGACAGCGCGCGGGTGCGGGCGATGTTCTACAACCCGATGCAGTTGCCGGGCATGACCGATCCGAGCTTCTGCGGCGGCTACTACCACCACGAACTCGTGCGCACCGCCGACGGGTGGCGCAGCCGCCGCCTGGTCGAGGAGAACGTCTGGTTCACCAACAAGCCGGGCGGCTAGAACTCGTTGAGTCTGCGACAGGGCGCACTTCCGGCGTGGAATCGCACCCTACGCGCAGAGTCAACGTGGGCAGTCAGCCCTGCGCCGCCAATTGTCCGCAAGCAGCGGCGATTTCGCGGCCACGCGTGTCGCGCACGGTGCACGACACGCCACGCTCGCGCACCCGTCGAACGAACTCGCGCTCGGCTGGTTTGGGGCTGGCGTCCCATTCGCTGCCAGGCGTCGGGTTCAGCGGGATGACGTTGACGTGCGCCAGCGGGCCCAGCGCGCCGTGCAGCTTTTTGCCCAAAAGGTCTGCGCGCCAGGGCTGGTCATTGACATCGCGGATCAACGCGTACTCGATCGACACCCGACGGCCGGTCACGTCCGCGTAGTAGCGCGCCGCGTCGAGCGCCTCGGACACCTTCCACCGGTTGTTCACCGGGACCAGCGTGTCGCGCAGTTCGTCGTCGGGGGCGTGCAGTGACAGCGCCAGCGTGACGCCGAGTCGTTCGTCGGCGAGTTTGCGGATCGCCGGCGCCAGCCCGACCGTCGACACGGTGACCGAGCGGGCCGAGATGCCGAAGCCGTTCGGAGCGGGAGCGGTGATGCGTCGCACCGCGGCGAGCACGCGGTTGTAATTGGCCAGCGGCTCCCCCATGCCCATGAACACGATGTTGGACAGCCTGCCGCCACGGGCCGCGGGCGCGATCCCGTCACCGTCACGGTCACGCAGTTCCACCGCGGCGGCACGCACCTGCTCGAGGATCTCAGCCGTCGACAGGTTGCGCTTGAGCCCGCCCTGACCCGTCGCGCAGAACGGACAAGCCATTCCGCACCCGGCCTGCGACGAGATGCAAACGGTGTTGCGTTGGGGGTAGCGCATCAGCACCGACTCGAATGTGGTGCCGTCGACCGCACGCCACAGCATCTTGCGCGTCTCGCCCGCATCGGTCTCGATCTCGCGCACCGCGTCGAGAAGCGTCGGGAACAGTGCGTCGGCGACCTGATCGCGCACACCTGCGGGCAGATCGGTCATCTGGCGTGGATCGGCGATCAACCGCCCGTAGTACTGATTGGCCAGCTGTTTCGCGCGAAATGCCGGTAGACCGAGGTCCTTCACCGCCGCGGCACGACCCGATTCGTCGAGGTCGGCGAAATGCCGCGGCGGCATGGCGCGGCGCGGCGCTTCGAAGACGAGCGGCAGAGAAGTGGGCATGTGCGCACCAGTATCCCACTTCCGGCGACCCAGAAATTAATTCGCCAACGGTGGCGTTGGTCGCCACCATGGGATCCGTGCCTCGCCCCACCATGCCGCTGCGTGCCGCGGCGCCGCTGACGTTCTTCTATGCGTTGGGCTATCCCGTTGGTGCGCTTGCTGTTTCGGTGATGTCTCCGATGGCGGTGCTGGTGTTCAGGTTCGGTTTGGCCGCCGCCATTCTGTCCGGATGGGCAGCGGCCGCCCGCGTGACGTGGCCCACAGGACGCGCGCTGGTGCATGTGATCATCAGCGGATTGCTCGCTCAGGGCGTGCTCTTCTCGTGCCTGTACCTGGCGCTGCTGCACGGCGCGCCCGCAGTGCTGGGTGCCGTGATCATCTCGATGAATCCCGTGGTCACCGCGGTGTTGGCGGCGATGTTCCTCGGCGAGGGCATGACGCTGGCGCGGGTCGGCGCGTTGGCGCTGGGCGTCGCGGCGGTGCTGGCGGCCTGCGCGGGACGGTTGATTGCGGTCGGCGGCGTCGACACGGCGGTGCTGTTGATCCTCGTGTCCCTGTTCGCCGTGGCCGCGGGCGGCGTCTACCAGCAGAAGTTCTGCTCCGGGGTCGATTTCCGGGCGACGGCGGCGCTGCAGAACGCCGCGTGCGTGTTGCCCGTCGTCGTGCTGGCCGCCGTCACCCCGTGGTCGGTGACCGATCCGTGGAAAGCCGCGGCGACGGTCGCGGCGGTGGTGCTCTTGAACGCCGTGCTGTCGATGACGCTGTACGTGCGCGGAATCAATGAATACGGCGCCGCGACCGTCGCGATGTTGTTCACGGTCATACCCGCGGTGGCCGGGCTGTTGTCGTGGCTGATGCTCGGCCAGCGGCCCGACGTCGGCGTCGCGGTCGGCCTCGCGGTCGGCGCCGCGGCCTGCTGGCTCAACGCCACCGATGCGCGCCGGCGCCGCCAGCGTTCGGTCGCCTCGCGGACGGTCAGCGTTCGACACAGCGACCCCGCGACGTCGACTCCCGCCGGCTGAACCTCAGATGAGGGCGTGCCGGTGCTCCTCCTGTGGTTCACCGGCGACCGTGGCGAACGCGTCGAGCGCCGTGGCCAACGCATCGCGTTGGGTCGGCGACATCTCTCGGAGGATCCGGCGGATCGCGATGCGGCGGTGATGAACGACGCGATCGATCAGCGCCTGCCCGTCCGGGGTGAGCGTCAACGCGATGTTGCGCCGGTCGGCGGGGTCGTCCCGGCGGTCGACCATGCCGATCTTGAGCAGCCGATCGCAGATCCGGCTGGCGTTTGACGCGCTCACCTGCAGGCCCGCCGCCACCGCCGCGAGATTGACCGCCCCGCGGGTCGCGATCATCATCATCACCCGTAGCTGAGGCACGGTCACCAGGTCATCGACGGTCGAGATCGATGCTGCCGTGATGCCGACGAGAGCCCGTGACGCCCTCATCACCGACTCCACCTGCTCGTTCGTCACCCCAGTGCCGCGACCGGCCATCTTTCCTCATTCCATGTTCGGGAATATTTATCGAACCGCAATTATTCTTGGTTTGCAATTACTGCACACCGGCAAGTCTTGATTTTATGCAGGCATTGACGGTACGGCCGGGCAAGGCGGACACGCTCGCCGTAGACGACGTCGACGAACCCAGTCCCGGCCCGGACGAACTACTTGTAGACGGCCTGGCCATCGGTGTGTGCGGGACCGACAAAGAGATCGCGGGCGGACAGTACGGCTGGGCGCCCCCCGGCCGGGACACGTTGGTGATCGGACACGAATCCCTGGGCCGGGTGGCGACCGCGCCGCCCGGCGCATCGTTCTCACCCGGCGACCTGGTGGTCGGCGTGGTGCGCAGGCCCGACCCAGTGCCGTGCCGGGCCTGCGCCCACGGCGAGTTCGACATGTGCCGCAACGGTCGCTACACCGAACGCGGGATCAAGGAGATGGACGGCTACGGCAGCCAAAGATGGTGCGTGAAAACCGATTACGCGATGCGCATCGACGACGACCTGCGCGACGTCGGGATGCTGATGGAGCCCACCACGGTGGTGGCCAAGGCATGGGAGCAGGTTCGGCGGGTGGGCCAGCGAGCCTACTTCGAACCCGAACGGGCGCTGATCACCGGCGCAGGCCCGATCGGACTACTGGCGGCCCTGCTGTCCGTGCAGTCCGGACTCGACACCCACATCCTCGACCGCGTCACCGACGGACCCAAACCCGCAATCGCCGAGGCTCTCGGTGCGACCTACCACCACGACGATATCGACGACGTCGCATCCCGGCTGCAGCCCGACGTCGTGATCGAGGCGACCGGCGGCGGACCGGTCGTGTTCGGAGCCATCGCGAACACCTCGGCATACGGCGTCGTCTGCCTGACTGGAGTCTCCCCGGCCGGGCGACGCCTCAAGATCGACGCGGGCGCCATCAACCGCGAGTTGGTGCTGGAGAACGACGCGGTCGTCGGATCGGTGAACGCCAACCTGCGCCATTACCGGCAGGCCGCCGACGCATTGGCCAAGGCCGACAAGGACTGGCTGGCCAGCCTCATCACCCGGCGGGTGCCGCTGCATCGCGCCGCCGACGCCTTCACGGCCCAACCCGACGACGTGAAGGTGGTCATCACCCTCGACGACGCGAGCTGACATGGCCGAGATCGAGGACTACGCGCTGATCGGGGATCTGCAGACCGCAGCCCTCGTGGATCGCAGCGGAGCCATCGACTGGTTGTGCCTCCCGCACTTCGACTCACCGGCCTGCTTCGCGGCTCTGCTCGGCGGGGCCGAGGCAGGAAACTGGCTGATGGCACCGGCGGGCAGCGGGCCTGCCACGCGACGGCACTACCGCGACGACGCATTGATCCTCGAAACAGAATGGGACACCGCGGACGGAAGCGTTCGTCTGATCGATTTCATGCCACCGCGCGGCGTGGCCGCCGACGTCGTCCGCATCGTCGAGGGCGTGCGCGGCACCGTTCCGATGGCGATGACCCTGTGCCTGCGCTTCGACTACGGCCACGTGGTGCCCTGGGTACGACGCCGCGACGGAGGCCTGTCGGCGATTGCGGGGCCGGATGCGGTGTGGCTGCGCACACCCGTCCCCACGCACGGGCGGGACCTGACGACGGTCGCGGAGTTCACCGTCACCGAGGGGCAGCGCATACCGTTCGTGCTCACCCACCAGCTCTCTCATCTGCCGGCACCGCAACCGGTCGACGCCGAGCAGGCGCTGGCAGAGACCGAACGCTGGTGGAGCGCGTGGATGGCGCAATGCAGCTACACCGGATCTTGGCAACCTGAGGTGCGCCGGGCGTTGATGCTGCTCAAGGCCCTGACTTTCGCTCCCACCGGCGGCATCCTCGCTGCGGCCACCACGTCATTGCCCGAACAACTCGGCGGGCCGCGCAATTGGGATTACCGCTACTGCTGGCTGCGCGACGCCACCTTCACCCTGCAGGCGCTGCTCGGCACGGGTTTCGTCGACGAGGCACGCGCGTGGCGCGAATGGCTGGTGCGCGCGGTGGCCGGCGACCCCGCCGATCTGCAGATCATGTACGGCGCCGACGGACGGCGACGGCTACCCGAGTTCGAACTCCCCTGGCTGGTCGGTTACGAGAACTCGAGCCCGGTGCGGGTGGGCAACGCCGCCGCGGCCCAGCTTCAACTCGACGTGTGGGGCGAGGTGCTCGACGGGTTGCACCTGGCCAGGGACAGCGGGCTGCCGACCGACGACACCGCCTGGGACGTCCAGCGCGCACTTCTGGATTTTCTCGAAGGCAATTGGCAGCGATGCGACTACAGCCTCTGGGAGATCCGTGGGCCTGCACGCCATTTCGTGCATTCGAAGGTGATGGCGTGGGCCGGGGTCGATCGTGCGGTACGCACGGTGGAGAACCATCAGCTCGAGGGCCCGCTGTCACGGTGGCGAGCCCTGCGCGACGAGATCCATGCCGACGTCTGCGACCACGGCTACAACGCGCAGCGCGGTTGCTTCACTCAGTCATACGGCTCCGACCACCTCGACGCAGCGCTCTTGCTGCTGCCGCGTGTCGGCTTCCTGCCCTACGACGACCCGCGCATCGTCGGCACCGTCGAAGCGGTGCAGAAGGAGCTCTGCTGTGACGGGCTGCTTTTGCGCTACCTTCCCGAACGAAGCGACGACGGCCTCCCGGGCAGTGAAGGCGCCTTCCTGGCGTGCAGCTTCTGGCTCGTCGACGCGCTCTGCGGCATCGGCCGCCCCGACGAAGCCACCGCGCTTTTCGAGCGGCTTCTGAAACTTCGCAACGACGTCGGACTGCTCAGCGAGGAGTACGACCCGAAATCCGGTCGCCAGCTGGGCAATACACCACAGGCCTTCAGCCTTGTCGGGCTGATCAACAGCGCCCGGCAACTCAGCGGGCACCACACCACGACGTCCGCACACCACCGGCAACAGCATCCCCACTCGACGGCACGACAGTGAAGGGAGACGACGATGCCCCCACCCCACGCACCTCCGCACCGCAGCTGCCGACGATGACCGCTCCGCGGACGCGGTTGGTCGAGGTCAGCCTGAACCGGTCGCGGTATCGCAGCGGCCGGTGGCTGATCGTCGCCGAGGGGTTGGCGTGCGCCGCCGTCGGAGGCGCCGCTGCCATGAGACACCTCGCCCACGAATCTCGTTCGGAGACCGGGATATCCGTATTCGGGCTGCACATCTCCCCCGTAGAGAGCCTCGTCCTGGCGGTGTTCGGTGTGCTGGCCGTGGTGGCGGCGTTACGACGGGGCACGGCGGTGGCTCTGAGCGCGATCGGTGTCGTCGGCGGCATGACGATGGTGATCGTCACCTCCGTGGCGGCCGTACACCACGCCGACGGACCGATGGGCTTCGAGTTCGGCGACATCCTGCTCTCCGGTCTGCTCGGCGCCTACAACCTGGCAGCGCTCATGTGGCTGTGTTCGGACGCCGTGGAGGGAAAGGTGTGGCGATACCGACGCAGACCCGCGACGAGCGGGTCGAGGGGCCGCCGACGGAGACTCAATTAATTCCCAGGAAGCAATCGTTGCTGCACAGCAAATAAAAGCGTAGGACGGAGATGACGCCCCGTCCACGGATCCAACCGAGAAGGAGCAGCCATGCCCGACCAAACCGTTGCCGACTACCTGCTCGAACGGTTACGCGCCTGGGGTGTGCGCCACGTGTTCGCATATCCGGGGGACGGGATCAACGCGACCCTGGCCGCCTGGGCCCGCGCCGGCGACGAGCCCCAATTCGTGCAGTCCCGCCACGAGGAGATGAGCGCCTTCGAAGCGGTCGGATACGCCAAGTTCGGCGGAGCGAAATTCGGCGTCTGCATGGCGACGTCCGGCCCCGGGGCGGTGCACCTGCTCAATGGCCTCTATGACGCCAAGCTCGACCACGTGCCGGTGGTCGCCATCGTCGGGCAGACCAATCGCAGCGCGATGGGCGGTTCCTACCAACAGGAGATCGACCTACTGAGCCTCTACAAGGACGTCGCCTCTGACTACGTGCAGATGGTGACCGTGCCCGAGCAGCTTCCCAACGTCCTGGACCGGGCGATCCGGACCGCGGTCGCGCGACGGTGCCCCACGGCCCTGATCATCCCGGCCGATGTGCAGGAACTCCCCTACAGCCCACCGCAACACGCCTTCAAGATGGTGCCGTCAAGTCTGGGTGTCGACTGGCCGGCGGTCACCCCTGACGACGCGGCGATCGCGCGGGCCGCCGAAATCCTCAATGCCGGGACGAAGGTCGCGATGCTGGTCGGCAACGGCGCCCGCGGTGCGCAGGCCGAACTGGCCGAGACCGCTGAACTGCTCGGCGCCGGAGCTGCCAAGGCCCTGCTCGGCAAGGATGTGCTGCCCGACGAACTGCCGTGGGTGACCGGGGCCATCGGCCTGCTGGGTACTCGGCCCAGCTACGAGTTGATGCGTGACTGCGACACGCTGCTCACCATCGGATCGAGCTTCCCCTACACCCAGTTCCTTCCCGACTTCGGACAGACCCGCAGCGTGCAGATCGACATCGATCCGACGATGATCGGAATGCGCTACCCCTACGACGTGAACCTGGTGGCCGACGCGAAATCCGCCCTGCGGAGCCTCATTCCGCATCTGCAGCACAAATCCGACAGGTCGTGGCGGTCCACGATCGAATCGAACGTCAGCCGCTGGTGGGAGACCATGGCCAAGGAAGCGGCCGTCAATACCGACGGCGTGAACCCGCTGCGCCTGTTCTCCGAACTCTCCGCACAGCTCCCCGGCAACGCGATCGTCACCGCCGATTCCGGATCCGCCGCCAACTGGTATGCGCGGCAACTGCGCTTCGGGCCCGGCGTGCGCGGTTCGTTGTCCGGAACGCTGGCGACCATGGGTCCGGGTGTTCCCTACGCCATCGGCGCCAAGTTCGCCCATCCCGACCGGCCGGTCATCGCGCTCGTCGGCGACGGCGCCATGCAGATGAACGGACTGGCAGAGCTCATCACGATCAAGCACTACCACCAGCAGTGGAGAGACCGCCGCCTGATCGTGGCGGTGCTGCACAACAACGACCTCAACCAGGTGACCTGGGAGATGCGCGCGATGAACGGATCGCCGAAATTCGCGGCGTCACAGACGCTTCCGGATGTCGACTACGCCGCCTTCGCCGCCGGCCTCGGCCTCGAGGCGCACACCGTGCGCGACCCCGACGGGCTCGCAGACGCTTGGCGTTCGGCGCTCTCGGCCGACCGGCCGACGGTGCTCGACGTGCACACCGACCCCAACATGCCGCCCATCCCGCCGCACGCCACGTTCGAACAAGCCAAGGCCACCGCCACCGCGGTGCTCAAGGGTGACGAGGACAGTCGCGGCTTCATCAAGCAGGGCCTCAAGACCAAGATGCAAGAGTTCATGCCGCACGCACGCTCATGATCACCGACGACGCCGTCCGTACCGTGATTCCCGCTGCGACCGTCGATGCGCTGCGCGTTGCGGCGTACCGCATCCCCACCGACACGCCGGAGGCCGACGGGACCCTCGCCTGGGACCACACCACGCTGGTGGTGGTCACCGCCGACTGCGGCGACATCACCGGTACGGGCTGGACGTACGGACATCCGGCCAGCACCGACGTCATCACGCGTAGCCTCGCCGGTCATGTCCTGGGGCGGGATGCGCTCGACGTCGCGGCCACCTTCGACGCCATGGCCAAAGCTGTGCGCAACATCGGCCGCAGCGGCGTTGCGGGACAGGCGCTTTCCGCGGTCGACGTGGCGCTGTGGGACCTCAAAGCCCGAGTCCTTGGCATCCCGCTGCACCGACTACTCGGTGCCGTTCGCGACAGCGTTCCCGTCTATGGGAGTGGCGGGTTCACCACGTATGGCCCCCACCAGATGCGGGACCAACTGCTCGGTTGGGTGCGTGATCACGGCGTCACCCGCGTAAAGATCAAGATCGGCCAGTCGTGGGGCACCCGCACGAGGCGCGACGTATCGCGGATGCGTCAGGCCCGGGCCGCGATCGGCGACGAGATCGCACTGATGGTCGACGCCAACGGCGGCTATACCGCCAAACAAGCCGTGCGGTTGATGTCCGAGGTCGCCGACCTCGAGATCACCTGGCTGGAAGAGCCCGTCTCATCCGATGACGTCTCTGGTCTGCGTGCCGTTCGCGACGCGGTCGACGCCGATGTCACCGCGGGCGAATACGGCCATCGGCTGGCCGATTTCGTACCGTTGTGTTCCGCGGTCGACTGCCTGCAGATCGACGCGTCGCGGTGCGGCGGGATCACCGAATGGCAGCGGGTGGCCGCACTCGCCGCCGCACACCACCTCGAAGTGTCGGCGCACTGCGCGCCGTGGCTGCACGCCGCGGTCGGCACGGCAACACCTAATCTGCGACACCTCGAGTGGTTTCACGACCACGCCCGTATCGAGACCCGCTACTTCGACGGCGCCACGTCGCCGATCGACGGGGCAATCCGCCCCCCGGCCAGCCCGGGACACGGCCTGACCGTACGCAGTGCGGACCTCGAGCCCTACCGCGTCAGCTGAAAGCGATACCGCCACATGAGCCCTTCCTCACTGCTCTATTCCACGCTCGCCGCCGAGTTGGACCGCCGCATCGCCGGTGAGGTCCGATTCGACCCCGGCTCGCGGGCGGCCTACTCCACCGACGCCTCGAACTACCGTCAGGTTCCCATCGGCGTCGTCGTGCCGCATACGCCTGACGATGCGGTCGAGGCCATCGCGGTGTGCCGCGACAACGACATTCCCGTCCTGTCGCGAGGTGGCGGCACCAGCTTGGCGGGTCAGTGCTGCAATGCCGCCGTCGTGCTCGACTGGAGCAAGTACTGCACCCGTATCCGCGCCGTCGATGTCGACAGGGGCACGGCGGTGGTCGAACCCGGCATCAAGCTCGACGTTCTCAATGACAACCTCGCGGACACCGGATGGATGGTGGGCCCGAAACCGTCCACACATGTCAGTTGCACCATCGGCGGGATGATCGGCAACAACTCGTGCGGCTCGACCGCGCAGGCGTACGGAAAGATGGTCGACTCGGTTCGCGCCCTTCAGATTTTGACCTACGACGGCATTCAACGTTGGGTCGGTCCGACCGACGACCGCGACATCGACCGGATCATCGCCTCGGGAGGACGGCTCGCCGAGATCTACGGTGGGCTGCGGTCGGTTGTCACCGAGTTCGGGGACGACATTCGCAGCCGCTACCCCCACATTCCACGGCGGGTGTCGGGATACAACCTCGACAGTCTGTTGCCCGACAACGGCTTTGACCTGGCGAAGGCATTGGTCGGAAGCGAGAGCACGCTCGTCACCGTGCTGTGCGCCGAGATCGACCTGGTTCGCCGCCCCGCCGCGAGCGCGCTGGCAATACTCGGCTTCGACGACATCGCCGCCGCCGCCGACGCCGTGCCGGTCGTGCTCGAGCACGAACCCGCGGCGCTGGAAGGCCTCGATCAACGGCTGGTCGAACTCGAGCATTCACGGCGGTTGGCAGAACAGGCCCTCAATCAGCTCCCCCGCGGGGGCGGTTGGCTGATGGTGCAAGTGGACGGAGAAGATCAGGATCAGGCCGACCACCGCGCCAAGGCGATGATCGAGGCCGTGCAGGCCGCGGCCGACTGTGACGCCAGGATCGTCAGCGATCCGGTACACAAGAAGCAGGTGTGGGCGGCCCGGGAAGCCGGACTGGGCGCGACGGCCTATCCACCCTTCGGACCCGAGACGCATGAGGGTTGGGAGGATGCGGCGGTCCCGCCGCACCGGCTGGGTGATTACCTGCGCGACTTTCACGCCCTGCTCGACCGCTACGGCTACGGAACATCCTCGCTCTACGGACATTTCGGCCAGGGTTGCGTGCACACCCGGATCCCGTTCGATCTGCGCACCGCCGACGGCATCGCCGCCTACAGACGGTTCGCCCACGACGCCGCGCACCTCGTCGTCGACTACGGCGGGTCGCTGTCCGGGGAACACGGAGACGGTCAGTCGCGCGGCGAACTGTTAACGATCATGTTCGGCCAACGCGTCGTTCGCGCGTTCGAGAAGACCAAGGCGCTCTTCGACCCCGACAACCGGATGAACCCGGGGAAGGTCGTCAAACCGTATCGGCTCGACGACAACCTGCGATTCGGCACCGGGTATCTCCCGATCGAGCCGGCGACGGCATTCGCGTACCCCGATGACGGGCACCGCTTCTCGCACGCCGCCGCACGGTGCGTCGGTGTCGGGAAGTGTCGGGGTGACGAGTCCGGCGTGATGTGTCCGAGCTATCGCGCCACCGGAGAGGAACACCATTCGACCCGTGGGCGGGCGCGGTTGCTGTTTGAGATGCTGCAACGAGACGTCATCACCGACGGCTGGGCGTCCACCGAGATCCGCGACGCCCTCGATCTGTGCCTGGCGTGCAAGGGGTGTCTGAGCGACTGTCCGGTCAACGTCGACATGGCAACCTACAAGGCGGAGTTCCTTTTTCACCACTATCACCGTCGACTGCGTCCGATGGCCCACTACACCATGGGATGGATACCGCTGTGGGCTCGCATGGCCGCGGCCGCACCTCGAGCCGTCAACGCCGTGATCCACATGCCGCGCCTGGACGAAGCCGTCAAGGCCATCGGCGGGATCGATTCGCATCGCGACCTCCCGCGGTTCGCGGCGCAACGATTCACCCGCTGGTGGCGTGATCAGCCGTTGCGAACAGACGGACGCGAGTCGGTCGTCCTGTTCGCCGACACCTTCACCAACAACTTCGATCCGGGCATCGGTCGCGACGCCGTCGAGGTCCTCCAATCGGCCGGCTTCACCGTCACCGTTCCCGGTCGATCACTCTGCTGTGGGCTCACATGGATCTCGACCGGCCAACTCGGTGTCGCGAAGAAGGTTCTGACACGGACGCTGCGCGCCCTGCGGCCAGCGCTGCGCACCGGCACTCCGGTCGTCGTGCTCGAACCCAGTTGCGCGGCGGTGTTCCGCTCCGATGCGACAAACCTGTTGAACGGCAACGAGGATGCGCATCGACTCGCCGAACAGACCTACACGATCGGTGAACTTCTGCACCGCAAGGCAGGCGACTGGGACCCTCCGCGCGTCGGGGGCCGCGCGGTCGTGCAGCCGCACTGTCACCAGCACGCCGTACTGCACTACGCCGACGAGAAAGCGATTCTCGAGGATGCCGGTGTCGACGCCCAGGTGCTCGACGCCGGATGCTGCGGCCTTGCCGGGAATTTCGGCTTTCAGCGCGGACAT
This sequence comes from Mycobacterium sp. 852002-51961_SCH5331710, assembly GCF_001665535.1. GTDB lineage: Bacteria > Actinomycetota > Actinomycetes > Mycobacteriales > Mycobacteriaceae > Mycobacterium. Next base: position 50,128 of record NZ_LZSQ01000056.1, on the reverse strand, counting down.
CACGACGTATCGGTGGCGTGCGCCGAGGACAAACTGTTACCCGCATTGCGCGAAGCGGACCCCGAGACGATGGTGCTCGCCGACGGATTCAGCTGCCGAACGCAGATCCGCGACCTGATGGAGAACCGCACCCCGCGTCACACCGCTTCCGTCCTCGCCGAGGCCCTACGAGATCGAAAGGAGAAACAATGACCCTCACCTTGTCCGACGGCGATCGGGCCACCCGACCGGCGGCCGCTGCGCCGGTCACCGAGGCCGAACGCCTGCGGGTGGAAATCGCTCAGCTGCAGGACAAGCTCACCGGCCTGCCCGTGATCGAACAGGCCAAAGGGATGCTGATGCAGACGTTCGGCCTCAGTGGCGAGCAGGCGTTCGACCTCCTTCGCGTGCTTTCTCAGGTCAGCAACGTCCGGGTCCGTCAGGTTGCGGGGTGCGTCGTCGAGATCTGGACCCGGTGTGGCCCGCGGCCCGACTTCGACGCCGCGACCGAATTCCTGGTGACGGTGCGGGAGGGGCTGCGCGCGACCGCCGAGGGTGCGGGCGGGAAGTGAAGCCGCCTCAGCGCGCGGTCGCCTCGCCGATGGCGGACATCATGCGGGCCAACTCCCCGGCGACGTCGGGCCCGGCCGGCTGATACACCAGTTCGGTGACGCCGCCGGCGGCATACTCGCCCACCCGCGCACGCAATTGCTCCGGGGTTCCGCTGAAGGTCAACTGCGGCAGGAGATCTGCGGCCAGCCCGACCGCTTCCTCGTCGACCTTCGTCAACCGCACCAGGTGGCCCTCGTGTGTCACGAGATGTCGTTCGGCGGGTGGAATCGCCTCGATCGCCGACACCCATTCGCGCCCGCCCGGAAATTCGGCCAGCGCCTCGGCGCCCATCCGTTCGTACATCGCGTGGAACACCACCGCGAGACCGTGTCCGGCCCGGTTCAACACGTTCGGGCTGGCGAGGTCTTCACCGTCGTCGAGGACGGTGCCGAACTGCAGCAGGGCGTAGGGCCGGCCCGCGGCGGCCGGGTTGGGCACCCCGGCGGCGAAGACGCCGTCACCGACGCGTTCGGCGACGGCCGTACCCTTCGGGCCGTCGGCGCCGATCAGGACTTCGACGTCCACCGGCCGGTCGGCGACGAATCCGTCGGTGTGCAGCATCCGGATCGCTGCCCCGTCCCATTGGACGGTCTCCCCGCGCAGCAGGCCCAGCAGAGTCGTGACGTACTCCTCGACGTACGCCCAGCGCAGGGGTTTCTTCCCGAGCGTGTAGCGGCCGGTGAAGCCGGAGCCGACCGCGACCGCGACGCGCCCGGGCGCGAGGGCCGCCAGGTTGGCGAGCGCCGCGGCGTTCGTCATCGGGTGACGCAGGCTCGGCACCAGCACACCCGGGCCGAGCCCGATCCTCGAGGTGCGCTGCACCGCCAGTGCCAGCGCGACCCAGACATCGGAGGTGATGGCCGGCGAGTCGTAGAGCCATGCCCGGTGATAGCCGAGGCGTTCGGCTTCGACGACGAGGTCGGGTGAATCGAGGTTGGTGACGAGCGCGCACGACAGCTTCACGCTCGGCACGCTATCGCGCTGAGCAGGCCGAAAGGGTCAAGATGACGGTGACGGCTGCGGCCGCCACGCTGTGACGCGCGGCAGCCATCGCGGCACGTTGCGCCGGTAGGTCAGGTACTCCTCACCGAAGCGCTCGGCCAGATGCGGCTCCTCCCACAGCTGGATGGCGGTCGTGAGCATCACGAAAAAGGTTGCGGCCCAGAGCAACAGCCATCCCGAGGCCGCGATCGCCGCCTCCCCGAGCGAGATTGCGACAACCCCGCTGATCATCGGGTTGCGGACATGCCGATACGGCCCGTGCACGACCAGGTTGATCGGCTGACCCATCACGTCGTTGATGCCGAGCGTGCCCTTGCCCAACCGGTCGAACAGGTACACGGTCCATAGCAGCATCCCCACGCCGCCGGTGACCAGCAGGCACCCGACGATCAGCAGGCCGACGGTCAACGGCGAGTCGTAGTCCGGGAGTCGAATGTCGGCCCAACTCACGATCAACGCCGGGATGAACACCGTCATCGTCACGGGCGCAACGAGAAACGACAGCGCGTGGCGCCACCACAGCCGACGGTTCCGTGTCTCGGTCATCGGATCCTCCTTTTTTTCATCAACAGACGTTGAAGAATCGACGCTACGCCGCCGGGTCACTTACATCAACACGTGTTGAAGTATTCTGGGCCGGTGACGGAGAAGAGGCGCGCGGGCCGCTGGCGCACCGGCCGGGAGAGCAAACAGCGCATCGTCGACGCGGCGAGGAAGACTTTCATGCGCGACGGTTACGAGCGCGCCACCGTGCGCCGGATCGCCGCCGATGCGGGTGTCGACGTCGCGATGGTGTACTACTTCTTCGGCAACAAGGAGGGGCTGTTCGGCGCCTCCGTGCTCACCGGGCCGCAGCACCCGCTGTTCCAGCTGGATGCGCTCCTCGACGACGGCACCGACGACGTGGGCGGTCGGCTGGTGCGTGGCTTCCTCGAGCGATGGGACGAAGGTGGCGCGTTCGAACCACTGTTGACGTTGTGGCGGTCGGCGGCGATACAACCCATGGCGCGCAAGGTGTTACACGACGCACTCGCCGGCCCGATGGCCGAGCGGGTCGCCGCAGAGTTCGGCGTCGACGATGCCGAGCTACGGGTGGAACTCGTGGCCAGCCATCTCATGGGGCTGGCATTCGCGCGCTACCAACTCAAGATCGAGCCGATGGCTTCGACGTCGGTCGACGACCTGGTGGCGTTCGTCGGCCCGACCGTCGAGCGCTATCTGACCGCGGATTAAGCCAGCAGGGTCAGGACGATCCAGCCCGCGACCGCCGACGGAAGCATCGCGTCGATGCGGTCCATGATGCCGCCGTGCCCCGGTAGCAGCGTGCCCATGTCCTTGATTCCGAGGTCGCGCTTGACCTGCGACTCGACCAGGTCGCCGAGCACACCGGTGATCACGAGCATGAGCCCGAGCGGCACGCCGACCCAGGCCGGCTTGTCGAGCAGGAACGTCACCGACACCACTGCGGCGCCGATGCCGAACACCATCGAACCGCCCAGCCCCTCCCACGACTTCTTGGGGCTGATCGCCGGGGCCATCAGATGCTTGCCGAACAGGACTCCGGCCACATAGCCGCCGATGTCGGCGAACACCACGGTCGCGATCACCGTGAAAACCCGTCCGCCGCCGTGGTCCTGGAAGATCAGCAGCGCACTGAAACTGGCGAACAACGGCACCCACGTCGACAGCAACACCGAGGCGGCGATGTCGCGGAGGTAGTTGACCGGCTGGTGGCGCAGCCCGTGCCCGACGAGCCGCCACACCATGCAGATGACGATCGTCCCGCCGTATGCGCCGAGCACCCCGGCCGGGCCGAACGGCCAGCTCAGCCAGATCATCGCCTGCCCGCCCAGCAGCAATGGAACGGCGGGGAGGTCGTATCCGGCCTCGCGCAGTCGGCGGATCACCTCGTGGGTGGCGATGGGGATGAACACCGCCAGCACCGGCAGCCAGCCGATCGGCCAGAAGAGGAGCGTGCCGATGGCCACCGCGCCGAGCACGACGCCGACCGCGATCGCGGCGGGCAGGTCACGGCCCGCCCGCGACTTCTTCTTGGGCGGTTCGTCGACCGGCGTCTCTGCCACGGGACCCTTGTGCTGTTCGGTCACTAGACCTCCAGCAGCTCGCCTTCTTTGTGCTTGACGAGTTCGTCGATCTGGTGGGTGTAGGTGGCGGTGGACTTGTCGAGGTCCTTCTCCGCGCGGGCCACCTCGTCCTCGCCGGCCTCGCCGTCCTTCTTGATGCGGTGCAACTCCTCCATCGCCTTGCGGCGGATGTTGCGCACCGCGACCTTGGCGTCCTCGCCCTTGGCCTTGGCCTGCTTGACCAGATCACGGCGACGCTCTTCGGTGAGCTGCGGGATGGCCACGCGGATGACGTTGCCATCGTTGGTGGGGTTCACGCCGAGGTCGGAGTTGCGGATGGCGTCCTCGATGTTGCGCAACTGGTTCGCCTCGTACGGCTTGATCACCACCAGCCTGGCCTCGGGCACATTGATGCTCGACAGCTGCGTGATCGGCGTCGGTGACCCGTAGTACTCGACGTTGACACGCGCGAACATCGCCGGATTGGCGCGACCGGTGCGGATGGAGGACAGGTCATCGCGTGCGACCGACACCGCCTTCTCCATCTTCTCCTCGGCATCGAAGAGGGTTTCGTCGATCACGTCCTTCTCCTTCGTCTGTGCGCGTCGGTCACTGCTCGCGCGTGCGCATCGTCGCTCGCTCGCGCCGGTGTCTCAGGTGGTGACCAGTGTTCCGATCTTCTCACCCGCGACCGCCCGCGCGATATTGCCGTCCGTGAGCAGGTTGAACACCAGGATCGGCATGCCGTTGTCCATGCAGAGGCTGAACGCGGTCGCGTCGGCGACCTTCAGTCCGCGGTCGATCACCTCGCGGTGGCTGATGGCGGTGAGCAGTTCGGCGTCGGGATCCTGGCGCGGGTCGGCGGTGAACACCCCGTCGACGGCCTTGGCCATCAGCACCACCTCGGCGCCGATCTCGAGCGCGCGCTGCGCGGCGGTGGTGTCGGTGGAGAAATACGGCAGGCCCATGCCTGCCCCGAAGATCACGACGCGGCCCTTCTCGAGGTGCCGCACGGCCCGCAGCGGGATGTACGGCTCGGCGACCTGGCCCATGGTGATGGCGGTCTGCACCCGCGTCGCGATGCCTTCCTTCTCCAGAAAGTCCTGCAGCGCCAGGCTGTTCATCACGGTGCCGAGCATGCCCATGTAGTCGCTGCGGGTGCGCTCCATACCGCGCTGCTGCAACTGCGCGCCGCGGAAGAAGTTGCCCCCGCCGATGACCACGGCAACCTGCACACCGCTGCGGACGACCTCGGCGATCTGGCGCGCGACGAGGTGTACGACGTCCGGGTCGAGGCCCACTTCCCCACCGCCGAACATCTCACCGCCCAGCTTGAGCAGCACCCTGCTGTACATGGGACGGATGGAAGCTGACGCGGCGCCGTTGGGACTGGTCGAGTCCGGAGCCGCCTGACCGGCGACATTGGGGTCCGCCATCCGACTCCTTACGGGTCTTCGCTGAGATCCCCCTCATCCTGCCTCATGGACGGCGCCGCGGCGGCGAGTGGGTCGCGACTCGCCGAATCAGTCGGGAAGGTGCGCGCTCAACAGCCACGCAGGTACCGATCGGCGGCCTTTCGGCTCGTTCCGGATGTCGAGCGCCGGGAAGAACTCCTCGAAGCCCTCCGGGAAGACGCCGTGGATGCGCGCCGGCCTGATCTCGTCGATGGTCCAGTACTTGGAGACGACGTCGCGCAACTCGTCCTCGGTGACAGGGTTGGCAGGCCCGTTGGGCATCCCCGCCCTGTCGAACACCAGCACGAAGTACGACGCACCGGGGGCGGCGGCCCGCACGATCGAGCGCTGGTATCCCTCGCGCAGTTCGACGGGCATCGAGTGGAACAGCGTCGAGTCGACGATGGTCCCGAACCGGCCGTCGTAGCCCCCGAAGTCGCTGATGTCGGCGACCTCGAAGGTGGCGTTGGTCAGTCCGCGCTTGGCAGCCTCCTGCTTGGCCAGTTCGATCGCGGTCGGCGACTGATCGAGGCCCACCGTGGTGAAGCCCCGCTCCGCGAGGTGGATCGCGATCGCGGCTTCGCCACAGCCGGCGTCGAGCACATCGCCGTGGAACTTGCCCTGCTCGATGAGGACGGCGAGCTCCGGCTGCGGTTCACCGATGCTCCACGGCGGCTTCGCGCCGCTCATTTCGGGCATCTCGCCCTTGTACGCGTTGTCGAACAGTTCACTCGTCGGTTCGGTCATAGGACTTTGATATCAACGTGGTTGATATATGTCAATATAGTTGACATGAATGGGCCGCTCGAGGATCAGCCGCTGGGCTTTCTGTTGTCCCGGGTGGCCAAGGCGCTACGTGCCGAGGTCACGTCGACGGTCCTCGAACCCCTCGGCGTCGCGTTCCCCCAGTACTTGTGCATGCGGATCCTGTCGCAGCACGAGGGGCGGTCGAACGCCGAACTGGCCCGCGACTTCAACGTCTCGCCGCAGGCGATGAACATGGTGCTGCGCGGCCTTGAGGACCGCGGGCTGGTGTCACGGCCCGAGAGCGTGTCGTCGGGCCGCTCGCTGCCTGCGCAGCTCACCCGCGAGGGCCGGGAGTTGTTGAAGCGCACCGATTCCGGCGTCCGAGCGGCCGAGCGGAAGTTGATGGCGAATTTGACGCAGCGCCAACAGCGGGATTTCAAGCAGATCCTCGCAGCGCTCGGAACGGACTGAGTTCTGCGAGACTACGGGCCATGAAGATCGTCCTGGCGCCGGATTCGTTCAAGGAATCCATGACCGCGTCCGAAGCGGTCGCCGCCATGAGGGCCGGCGTCGCGGCGGTGCTGCCCGGCGCCGACGTCGTCGGCGTTCCTATGGCCGACGGCGGCGAAGGCACCGTCGACGCGGTCGTCGACGCGTTGCATGGTGAGCACGTGGAGGTGCAGGTCTGCGACGCGCTGGGCCGCACCGTCACCGCCCGCTATGGCTTTGTGCCCCTGCGCCAATTGGCGGTGATCGAGATGGCGGCCGCGGCGGGGCTCGAGATCATCGCACCTGAGGAACGAAACATCCTTTCGGCGAGCACATTCGGAGTGGGTCAACTGATCCGCGCGGCGCTCGACCGAGGCGCCGAGGATTTCCTGATCGGCCTGGGCGGATCGGCCACCAACGAAGGCGGAACGGGCATGCTCACGGCCCTGGGCGCGGTGTTCCTCGACGCCGACGGCAAGCCGTTGGCGCCCGGCGGCGGGAATCTCGAGCGCCTCGAGCGCATCGACCTGACCGGCCTGGACCCGCGCCTTCGGCAGGTCCGGATCCGGGTGGCCTCCGACGTCACCGCGCCGCTCTTGGGGCCCAGCGGTGCCAGCGCGGTGTTCGGCCCGCAGAAAGGGGCTGGGCCCGACGACGTGACGCGACTCGAGGCGGGTTTGGCCCGGCTGGCCACCGTCGCGTCCGCAACGCTCGGTGGCACCCAACCACAGCGCCCCGGCGCGGGCGCGGCGGGCGGCGTGGGATTCGCGCTCGTCGAATTCCTCGGTGCGGTAAGCAGATCCGGCGTGGAGGAGGTGGCAGAGACCGTCGGCCTGGAGCGGGCGCTGCACGGCGCCGACTGGGTGTTCACCGGCGAGGGCAGCGTCGACGCTCAGACCGTCATGGGCAAAACCCCGTACGGCGTCGCGCGGGCGGCGGTGCGCGCCGGGGCCCGCGTGGTCATCTTCGCCGGCCGGGTTGCTCCCGATGCCGCGGTGCTGCTCGACCACGGCGTCGAGCGGCTCGTCGCGATCACCGCCGACGGCACGCCGACCGAGCAGGCTCTCCTCCAGGGCGCCCAGTCGCTCACCCGCGCCACCGCCGAGGTCTGCCGCTCGCTCTAGCGCGGGGCCTGAATGCGCTTGAACGGCCGCGCTTCTTCGAGTTCGTAGGCCAACTCGAGCAACCTGCGTTCATGGCCCACGGGTGCAGCGAACATCATGCCGACCGGAAGCCCGGAGGCGGATTCGGCGAGTGGCAGCGAGATGGCCGGCTCCCCCGTGGCGTTCTGCAGCGGTGTGAACGCCACCCAGTCGACGAGCCGGTCGATGATCGTCTGGTAGTCCTGCGTCGGGTCGAGATGTCCGATCGGGGGCGTGACGTCGGCGAGCGTCGGCATCAGCACGACGTCGTAGTCGTCGGTGACTCGTGAGGTGATCCGGCGGATGCGCGACAACCGCGCGATCGCCGTCGGCAACCGGTGCAGATTCCGCGACGCGTAACGGTCGAGGCCGAGCGTGAGACTGTCCAGGCGCGCGCGGTCGAAGTTCGGCCCCAACGTGCGGCCGCTGCGCACCAGTGCGAACGCCAGGAACGACCAGTAGAGCAGGAAGTCGTTCATGAAGTGCGACGGCACGGGATTGTCGATCACCGTGACCCGATGCCCCAGTTCCTCGAGTAGCGCGGCGTTCTTCAGCGTCAGCTCACGCACCTCGGGGCTCGCTTCGCGCGAGATCGACTGTGTGCACACCGCGATTCGCAGCCGTTGGGTCGCGGGCCGCGTGACGGCGCCGATAGCGGGCAACCGCGGATTGCGGTACACCCGCTCGATTTCGCGGTAGAACGCCGCGGTGTCGCGCACCGACCGGGTGACGACGCCGTTGGCGACGATGCGAAGCGGCATCTGCCGCAGCTTCTTGTCCAGCGGCAGCCGGCCGCGCGACGGCTTGAGACCCACTAAACCGTTGCAGGAGGCGGGAATTCGGATCGACCCACCGCCGTCGTTGGCGTGCGCGATCGGCACCACCCCGGCGGCGACGAACGCCGCGGAGCCCGACGACGACGCACCGGCGGTGTGCTCGGGGTTCCAGGGATTGCGCACGGGGCCGATGCGGGGATGCTCGGCCGAGGCGCTAAAGCCGAATTCCGACATCTGCGTCTTGCCGATCGGCGCCAGCCCGGTCGCCAGGAACGAGCGCGCGAAGTCGCCGTGTGCCCGCTCCGGGTGCGGATCCCACGCGTCGGTGCCACTCATGGTCGGCATCCCGGCGACCGCCACGTTGTCTTTCAGGAACGACGGCACTCCGTTGAAGTAGCCGCCGTAGGGATGCGGATCGGCGGCGCGGGTGCGCGCCTGGTCGAACGCCTCGTACGCCAATCCGTTCAGCGACGGGTTGACCGCCTCCGTGCGGGCGATCGCGGCCTCGATCAGTTCAGCTCGCGACACCGCGCCCGACTGCAGCGCCTCCACCAGGGCGACGGCGTCGAGATCGCCGAGGGCATCGTCACCGAAAGCACTAATGCAACCCATGAGGCGACGGTACCAGCCCGTACCGCGTCGTGGGCCCACCCTCCACATGCGCGAGCGCTCACCGTTGTACAGATTTCGGCCTTTCGGCCGTACAACGATGAGCGCTCGCGGTGGAGATCTCTAGGCTTGGCCGACCTCGAAGCGAACGAAGCGGGTTACGGTCACGCCCGCCTCGTCGAGCAGGGCCTTGACGGTCTTCTTGTTGTCGGACACCGACGGCTGGTCGAGCAGCACGACGTCCTTGTAGAAGCCGGTCACACGGCCTTCGACGATCTTGGGCAGCGCCTGCTCGGGCTTGCCCTCGGTACGGGCGGTCTCCTCGGCGATGCGACGCTCATTGGCGACGACGTCCTCGGGCACGTCCTCCCGGGTGAGGTACTTGGCCTTGAGCGCGGCGATCTGCAGCGCGACCGCGTGAGCGGCCGCGGAGCCTTTTTCGTCGTCGCCCCCGTTGTACTCCACCAGCACACCCACGGCCGGCGGCAGGTCCGCGGCACGCTTGTGCAGGTAGGTCTCGACCGTGCCGTCGAAGTACGCGACGCGGCGCAGCTCGAGCTTTTCGCCGATCTTGGCCGACAGGTCGGCAATCACCTGCTCGACGGTGGTGTCACCGACCTTGGCGGCCTTAAGCGCGTCGACGTCGGTGGCCTTCGCGGCCGCGGCGGCGGCGACGATCTGGTCGGCGACGGCCTGGAACTCCGCGTTCTTGGCGACGAAGTCGGTCTCGGAGTTCAGCTCGATCAGTGCGCCGTCCTTGGCGGCCACCAGGCCCTCGGCGGTCGCGCGCTCGGCGCGCTTGCCGACGTCCTTGGCGCCCTTGATGCGCAGCAGCTCGACGGCCTTGTCGAAATCGCCGTCGGCCTCGACCAACGCGTTCTTGCTGTCGAGCATGCCGGCGCCGGTCAGCTCCCGCAGTCGCTTGACGTCAGCGGCGGTGTAGTTGGCCATATCAGCTCTCCGTGGTTTTCGGTTCGGTCTGGACGTCCGCCTCGGGGGTGCCGGGGGCGGCACCTGCGGCGGTCGGGGATGCGGTGGCGGTCGCGCCGGCCAGCAGCTCCTGCTCCCACTCGGCGAGCGGCTCTGCGGCCTCGGCGTCGGGCTTGTCGCCGTCGCGGCCCACACCCGCGCGGGCCTGCAGACCCTCGGCGACCGCGGCGGCGATCACCTTGGTCAGCAGCGCGGCCGAACGGATCGCGTCGTCGTTGCCCGGGATCGGGTAGTCGACGAGGTCGGGATCGCAGTTGGTGTCGAGGATCGCGATGACGGGGATGCCGAGCTTGCGCGCCTCGCCGACGGCGATGTGCTCCTTGTTGGTGTCGACGACCCACACGGCCGAGGGCACCTTGGCCATGTCGCGGATACCGCCCAGCGAGCGCTCGAGCTTGTTCTTCTCGCGGGTCAGCATCAAGATTTCCTTCTTGGTGCGACCCTCGAACCCGCCGGTCTGCTCCATCGTCTCGAGTTCCTTGAGACGCTGCAGCCGCTTGTGCACGGTCGAGAAGTTGGTGAGCATGCCACCCAGCCAGCGCTGGTTCACATACGGCATGCCGACGCGGGTGGCCTCTTCGGCGATCGACTCCTGCGCCTGCTTCTTGGTGCCGACGAACATGATCGTCCCACCGTGGGCGACGGTTTCCTTGACGAACTCGTACGCCTTGTCGATGTAGGTCAGCGTCTGCTGCAGATCGATGATGTAGATGCCGTTGCGGTCGGTGAAGATGAACCGCTTCATCTTGGGATTCCAGCGACGGGTCTGATGCCCGAAGTGGGTGCCGCTGTCGAGCAGCTGCTTCATGGTTACAACAGCCATGAGTCCATGGTCCTTTTCGTCGGTTGATGCCGGCGTCGGGTGACGCCGAGCCCTGGTGACTGCTCGGAAGCCAGAACCCGTCCGGAGGACGGGACCGACGGCATCCGGGATACGACCTAGTGGAACGGGTCGTGCGCAGACACGCGAAGTCAGCCCGCGCAAGCGAGCTGCGGTTAGCAGTTTACACCCTGCACAGGGTGCTTTTTCCACGACGATCCCGCGCCGGGCCGGTTGTCCACAGATTCTCGTCGCGGTCTGGCGCCGACCGGCCATAGTGCGCTGAGCTGGGGTTATGCGCTGGGTCGTGCTCTTTGCCGCCGTCACGGTGTCCGCGCTGGTGTGGGCGGTGCCCGTCGCCGCGCAGGACGGCCGGCTGGCCTGGCCGCTGCGACCGCGCCCCGAGGTGACGCGCGGCTTCGACGTCCCCACCCCTAACTGGCAGAGCGGGCATCGCGGGGTGGACCTGGCGGGAACGCCCGGTCAGCGGGTGCTGGCGGCGGCCGAGGGCACCGTGGTGTTCGCAGGAGAGCTGGCGGGGCGGTCGGTCGTCTCGATCGCTCATCCCGGCGGGTTGCGGACCACCTACGAACCGGTCCGGGCGACGGTGGGGCGCGGACAGCGCGTCGACGCGGAGTCCGCAATCGGCGTGCTCGAGGCCGGACACCCCGGCTGCCCGCGATCGGCATGCCTGCACTGGGGCGCGATGTGGGGTTCTGCTGCGCGCGCCGACTACGTCGATCCCCTGGGCCTGGTGGTCACGACCCCGATCCGCCTCAAACCGATCGCATTCCCTTTCCCCGCGAGCGTGCGTGTCTGCACACGACACGCCGCCGCTTTTCGACAGTTTGCGCACGCTCGGGCCGCGACGATGCCGGACATCGCCGAGGTGATCAAGCTGCTGCGTTGAGTGTGTCGAGGAATTCGATCATCGCGGCCACGACGATGTCGGGTCGGTCGCGCTGGACCCAATGTGCGGCGCCGACAACCACTTCGAGTCGTGCGTCCGGGATCAGTTCCGCCGCCGCCCGCGCCGTCGCCACCGGCACGCTGGTGTCCTTGTCGCCGTGGATGATCAGCGCGGGCCGCGGGAATTCCGGGAGCCGGGCGCGGTAGTCCGTGGCGAGGCCGTTCCACCTGACCTGATCGCGCTGCCATTGACCGAACGCGCCGAATGCGTTTTCGGCTCGAGCGGCCGACAGGATCTCGTCGACGAGTTCGGGCGTGCGTTGCGTGGGGTCGGCGATCAACGCGGGCATGACCCAGGTCATCGCGCGTCGGCTTCGCCCCGACCACCGGCTCACCGCGCCCAGCAGCCCGGTGCGCACCGTGAGCCACGTCAACGCCTGCCGGGTTCCGGACAGCGGTCCCTCGGAGAGCCGGGGCATCAACCCGTAGCTGCCCAACAGCATTGCGCCCGTGACCTTTTCCGGGCGGTCCAAAACGTGCCCGATCGTCATTCCGCCACCGAGTGACAGACCGCCGATCGCGTAGCGGTCCAGCCCGAGTGCGTCGACGAACTCGCCGACGTAGGTCACCAACCGGTCCTGGGTCGACGGCCAGGCCGCCGGCGGACTCCCGCCGTATCCGGGGTGGTCGGGCGCGAGCACGCGGTAGCCGCTCGCCGCGAGCCGCGGCCCGACACCACCCCACGACAGTGACGCGCTATCGACCCCGCCGCCGTGCAGCAGCACCACCGTCGGCGCGCCGGCCTGCTCGGGTGCCCACTCGAGGTAGGAGACCGTCCCCCACGGGAAACTGACCGTCGCCCTCCGCATTACGCGCGCGGGTGCGCCTGGTCGTGGACGGCCCGCAACCTCGCGACCGTGACATGGGTGTAGAGCTGGGTGGTGGCCAGGGTGGAATGGCCGAGAAGTTCTTGCACGACGCGCAGATCGGCGCCGCCCTCGAGCAGATGCGTTGCGGCGCTGTGTCGCAACCCATGCGGCCCGATGTCGGGCGCACCGTCGACCGCGCCGACGGTCTGATGTACGACGGTGCGCGCCTGCCGCGGGTCCAGTCGACGCCCCCGCGCCCCCAACAGCAGGGCCGGCCCCGAGTCCGGCGTCGCCAACGCAGGCCGGCCACGGTCGAGCCACGCCGACAGCGCCTCCTGCGCGGGAACGCCGAACGGCACCGTCCGCTGTTTGTTGCCCTTGCCCAGGACCCGCAACAGGCGACGTGGCAGATCGATGTCGTCGATGTCGAGCCCGCACAGCTCGCTGACACGAATACCGGTGGCGTACAACAACTCCACGATCAGCAGGTCGCGAAGCGCCATCGGATCGCCCTCCTGGGCGCCGGATTTCGCCGCGGCCATCGCGTCGAGCGCCTGGTCCTCGCGCAACACCGCGGGCAGCTCGCGGCGGGCCTTGGGCACCTGAAGCCGCGCGGCGGGGTCGCTCGCGATCAATCCGCGCCGCACCGCCCACGCGGTGAACATCTTCACCGCCGAGGTGCGCCGGGCCAGCGTCGTACGTGCGGCGCCGCCGGCGGCCTGCGCGGCCAGCCAGGACCGCAGCACCGGAAGGCTGAGGCCGCCCGGTCCGGCGTCGTGGCCGCGCTCGGCCATGAACCCGAACAGCGCGCGGAGGTCACCGAGGTACGCGCGACGGGTGTGCTCGGAGCGACCTCGCTCCAGCGCGAGGTACTCGTCGAACTCCTCGAGTACGGCTTCCACGAATCCCACCGTGGCAGAGGCCGGCCGCAACGCTCAGGTGACGCGCCGCAGCGTGTCCGGAGTGAGATCGGCCAGGGTGGGATAGCCGTCGACGGCCATAGTCAGATCGGCTTCGGCCAGCAGCGAGCGCAGCACGTGAACGACCCCGTCCACACCGCCGAGCGCCAGCCCGTAGGCGTAGGGCCGCCCGATCCCGACGGCGGTCGCGCCGAGCGCGAGCGCTTTCACGATGTCGGAGCCGCTGCGGATGCCCGAGTCGAACAACACGGGCAGCCCGTCGGCGGCCTCGACCACGCCGGGAAGGCAGTCGATGGCCGCCAGTCCGCCGTTGGCCTGTCGTCCGCCGTGATTCGAGCAGTAGATCGCGTCGACGCCGCCGTCCTTGGCGCGCCGCGCGTCGTCGGGATGACAGATGCCCTTGACGATGAGCGGCAGGTCGGTCAACGAGCGCAGCCACGGCAGGTCGTCCCACGTCAGCGGGTTACCGAAGAGCCCGACCCAGTGCAGGACGGCGGCCTGCGGGTTCTCCTCGGGCGACTGAGCCAGCCCAGCGCGAAACACCGGGTCGCTGGTGTAGTTCGACAGGCAGCGTCCGCGCAGCTGCGGGAAGTTCGACGTCGACAGGTCACGGGGTCGCCAGCCGGGCACCCAGGTGTCGAGCGTGACGATGATCCCCTTGTATCCGGCGGCCTCGGCGCGGTGGACGAGGCTCGCGGCCAGCTCCCGGTCGGTCGGCGTGTAGAGCTGGAAAAAGCCGGGGGTGTCGCCGAATTCGGCGGCGACATCCTCGAGCGGGTCCTCGGTGAGCGTCGAGACGACCATCGGCACACCGGTCCTGGCCGCCGCGCGGGCCGTGGCCAGGTCACCGTGACCGTCCTGGGCGCAGATGCCGATCACCCCGATCGGCGCCATGAACACCGGCGACGGCAACTTCAGCCCGAACAGATCGACGGTGAGGTCACGGTCGCGGGTCGCGCGGAACATCCGCGGCATCAGGCCCCAGTTGTCGAACGCGGTGCGATTGAGCCGCTGGGTCCGTTCGTCACCGGCTCCCCCGGCGACGTATGAGTACACCGACGGCGGCATCGCCGACTCCGCCTTGGCTTCCCACTCCGCGAACGTCATCGGCAGGTTCGGCACGATGCCGGAGAGGCCTTGCAGGTAGATCTCGAACTGGTAGTTACCGAACGTCATGCGGCAAGCGTGCCAGGCCTACGGTCAGGCGTTGGCTTCGGCCTTGGCCAGTTCGCGCTTCCACTCGCGGAAGGTCTCCTCGGTGCGGCCCCGACGCCAGTAGCCGGAGATCGACGAGGCCCACTTGGCCTCGACACCGCGCTCCTTGCGGATGTAGGGCCGCAGGTTGTGCATCACCGTCTGCGCCTCACCGTGGATGAACACCTGCACCTGTCCGGGCAACCACGGCGTCTCTCTCACCGCGGCGATGAGCGGGGCGTGGTCGCCGGCTTGATCTTCGGGGACCAGGTCCGCGCGACCACCGCGATAGACCCACCGCACCTCGACACCGTCGGGCTTCTTCAACGGAACCTCGTCATCGGGCCCGGCGACCTCGATCAACACGTGCCCGATGGCATTGTCCGGCAACGCTTCCAGCGCATTGCTGATCGCGGGGACCGCTGCTTCGTCGCCTGCCATCAGATGCCAGTCGGCGGCGGGATCCGGCGCATAGGCGCCGCTGGGCCCCATCAGGTACGCGGGCTGACCGGGGGTTGCAGCGGCAGCCCACGGTCCAGCGACACCGTGGTCACCGTGCACCACGAAGTCGACGCAGATCTCCCGACGCTCGGGATCGACGTTGCGAACGGTGTACGTGCGCACGGTCGGCCGCTGTTCCGGCGGCAGCGAAGAGAACGAGTCGATGGTCAGCGGTTGCGGCAATGCGGCGACGTCGACCGCCGGATCGACGATCACGATCTTGACGTAAGCGTCGGTGAACTCGTTCGGGGTGAACGTGTCGAACCCCGGGCCGCCCAGAACCAGCCGGAGCAGGTGTGGGGTCAATTGCTCAGTACGCACCACTTCGAAAGTGTGTATCGGTCGCCTTGCCAACAGAAATCCTTCCAAAACTCGCTAGCCGGTTCGACCGAACTGGGTACGAGCCGGCCTCACCGACTATACGAGCAGGTCGCGCCGGCCGGGGTTCTACCTTGTGCGCCTGCGGTCGCGGACAACGCATGTCACCGGGGCGCCAACTTCCACCTCCCGTCGCGGCTGACCACCAGTCCGCAAAGTTCGAGGGTCGCCAGCGGACCCAGCACCTGGCGCGCCGGCAGGCCGGACGCCACCGCGATCTCTTCGGCGGTGCGCCCGCCGCGGCGCGGAAGTGCGTCGTAGACCCGCTTGTCGGCGTCGCTGAGCTCGTCCAACGGTGATACCGGTCGCTGCTCTTCCGGCGCCAGTTCGCCAATCCGACCAACCAGCTCGACGACGTCGGCCGCGCGCGTGACGAGGTGCGCCCCGCTGCGCAACAGGGCGTGACACCCGACCGACGCCGACGACGTGACCGGGCCGGGAACCGCACACACCGGGCGGCCGAGCCCACGCGCCCAGGCCGCGGTGTTGGCCGCACCGCTTCGCGCGCCGGCCTCCACGACGACGGTCGCCCCCGCCAGCGCGGCCACCAAGCGGTTGCGCGTCAAAAACCGATGACGTGCAGGCCTGACACCGGGCGGATATTCGCTGAGCAGCAGCCCTTGTTCGGCGATCCGCCGTAACAGCGCGGTATGGCCCGCCGGATACGGCACATCGACGCCTCCGGCGAGCACCGCGACGGTGACACCCTCGACGGCAAGCACCGCGCGGTGCGCGGCACCGTCGATGCCGAACGCGCCACCGGACACCACCGCGACATCGCGCTCGGCCAGTCCGGTCGCCATGTCGGCCGCCACGAACTCGCCGTAAGTTGTCGCTGCACGCGTCCCGACGACGGCGGCGGACCGGAAGGCGACTTCGTCGAGCGCGGCGGGACCGATCGCCCACAACACCAACGGCGGCTGTGCCTGCGGCCGCAACCGGTCGGGTGCACCTCCGAACCCATTGAACGACAGCAGTGGCCACTCGTCGTCATCACAGGTGACCAGCCGGCCCCCGAGCCGTGCCAACACGGCCAAATCCTTTTCTGCGCAGTCGATGTCACGCCGGGCTTCGGCTCGACGGTCGACCTCTTCACCCGCTATGCCGCGACGCACCCGCGCCGCGGCCTCCACTGCGCCCACCCGTCGTACGAGTGCGGCCAGTGCCGGACACGGGGGTTCGACCACTCGGGACAGATACGCCCAGGCCTTCAGGGTTTCGTCGCTCACAGCGCACCCCCGGCCGGACGGAAACTCAACGCCGTGGTGACGTCCTCGAGAACCGGCGATGCCCGTCCGGCAAGATCGCTGAGCGTCCACGCGACCCGCAGGGTCCGATCCATTCCGCGGACGCTCAGCGTGCCCCGGTTCAGCGCCGCCTCGAACGGCTTCATCACCGCGGGAGGCAGGCGAAACTTGCGGCGTAGCAACGATCCGCTGACCTCGACGTTGGTGCTGATGCCGTAGGGCCGCCACCGCTCCGCAGCGGCCGCCCGCGCCGCGGCGACCCGCTCGCGCACCACGTCGGTGGACTCGCCGTCCTTGGCGACGATCGCGCCCGCCCGTAGTGAGTGCATCCGCACGTAAAGGTCGACACGGTCGATCAGGGGACCGGACAGCTTGCCGAGGTATCGCCGTTTCTCATGTCCGGTGCACACACAGTCCCGCGGGTCGGGGCGCGCACACGGACACGGGTTGGCCGCCAGAACCAGTTGGAAGCGGGCCGGATACCTGGCGACGCCGTCGCGGCGCGCGAGGCGGATCTCCCCGTCTTCCAAGGGTGTTCGTAAGGCCTCGAGCACGCTGCTGCCGATCTCGGCGCACTCGTCGAGAAACAGGACGCCGCGGTGCGCACGACTGACCGCGCCGGGGCGCGCCATTCCCGACCCGCCGCCGACCATCGCCGCCACACTCGACGTGTGATGCGGAGCGACGAAGGGCGGGCGGGTGATCAGCGGCGTTTCCTCCGACAACAGCCCCGCCACCGAGTGGATTGCGGTGACTTCGAGGGCGTCACTGTCGGACAGCGGCGGTAGAAGGCCCGGAAGACGTTGCGCGAGCATCGTTTTCCCGACGCCTGGAGGGCCGGTCATCATGAGGTGATGGCCACCGGCCGCGGCCACCTCGACTGCGTAGCGCGCTTCCGTTTGACCGATGACGTCGGCGAGGTCGGCCCGGGGTTCGGGGCGCGACGACGGAGACGCGATGCGCGCTTCGAGCTGCCCCGTACCCGTGATCCACGCCTTCAGCTGAGTCAACGTGCGCACGCCCCACACATCGATGCCGTCGACGAGGCTGGCTTCGGCCAAGTTCTCGGCGGGCACCACCGCCGCGGGCCACCCTTCCCGTTTCGCCGCCAGCACTGCGGGCAGGATGCCCTTGACCGGCCGGACCCGCCCGTCGAGAGCCAATTCGCCAAGCAGCAGGGCCTTTTCGAGTCGCGGCCACTCTTCCTTGACGTTGGCCGACAGCACCGCCATCGCCAACGCCAGGTCGTACACCGATCCCATTTTCGGCAAGGTCGCCGGTGAGAGCGCCAGCGTGAGGCGAGCCTGCGGCCACTCGCATCCGCAGTTCGTGATCGCGGCGCGAACCCGGTCGCGAGACTCCTGGAGCGCTGCATCGGGGAGACCGACCAAGTGGACACGGGGCAGCCCGTTGCCGATGTCGGCCTCGATCTCGACGATCTGACCGTCGAGCGCGGTCACCGCAACCGAATACGCCCGCCCCAACGCCATCTACCCCACCCCCTGGAAGTGGATGATCTCCGGCGCGCGGCGCCGCCCGATCCGGACCCCGACGACGTCGATGCGCACACTCGGCCATCCGGTCTGCTGGGCCGCCAGCCACAGCCCGGCGAGCCGCCGCAGCCGCCGCACCTTCTGCGGTGTCACCGCTTCTTCGACACCGCCGAACCTATCGCTCGTGCGGGTCTTCACTTCCACGAACACCACGGTGCGGGTCGTGTCGTCGATCGCGATCACATCCAACTCGCCGAACCGGCACCGCCAGTTGCGCTCGAGCACCCGCAGGCCCACCGACCGCAGGTGATCGACCGCGAGTTGCTCACCCAGCGCGCCGATCTCGGCACGCGTCCATGAAGTCATGGCTTGACCGTCGGTCAGGTCACCGACACATCGACGCGCCGCCCGCGCCCGTGCAGACCCTTATCCCCAACGCCGGTTTCATCCACAGATTGCGCCGGCACCGTTTCGCCGACGTCAAAAAGCGGGTACAGGTCGGCATGACCGACAACTCGTTACACGGAGTCGCCGACCGTGCCACCGACAGCGACGCCTTCGAATACACCGCGCGGGCCGGCTTCGCGGTCAGCGGTGTCCTTCATCTGCTCGTCGGCTATCTGATCCTGCGGATCGCGTTCGGATCCGGCGGCAACGCAGACCAGTCGGGCGCTCTGGCGACACTCGCGCAACAGACCTTCGGCGCCGTGCTCCTGTGGCTCGTCGCCGCGGGTCTGCTCGCGCTCGGATTGTGGCGCGTCGCCGAAGCGGTCGTCGGCCCACGGCCGGGCGAGGGATCGGGCCGTTTCAACGACGACACCCCGGCGTGGAAGCGCGTGAAATCGCTCGGTCTGGCCGTCGTGAACTTCGCCATCGCCTTCTCCGCGGCCCGCTTCGCCGTGGGCAGCGGCCAGCAGAGCTCGCAGCAGAACGCCGGCCTCAGCGCGCAGATGATGCAATCCGGCTGGGGTAAAGCCGTGCTGATCGCGGTCGCACTCGGACTGATCGCGGTCGGCGGCTACCACGTCTACAAGGGCGTGACCAAGAGATTCTTCAAGGACCTGCGCAGTACCGGCGGAACCGGAGTCAAAGCGGTGGGGATCACTGGCTACGCCGCCAAGGGCCTGGTCCTAGCGGGGGCGGGCGTGCTCGTCATCGTGGCCACCCTGCAGGCCGACCCCGCCAAGGCCACGGGGCTGGACGCCGCCGTCAAGACCCTCGGACAGGCGCCGTTCGGCAAGATCCTTCTCGTCCTTGCGGCCATCGGCATCGCCGCGTTCGGCGTCTACAACTTCGTTCGTGCCCGCAACGGACGGATGTGACTATTCGCCCATCGCGTCGAACAACGTCGCCAACTGCGCCGGGCTGACGGCGATACCGCACTGCGCGCGCATATCCGTCAGCGGCGCCGCGATTCCCCGCAGGTCGAGGTACTCGTTGGGATGCGCGGTGAAGTAGCCGCGCACGGCGGCGCGAGCGTCCTGCGGCGGCTGTGTCGCGGCCGCGGTCAGCACTTCGTTGGCACCGGGGTGGGCCTCCAGATAACCACCCGCCTGGCTCAGCACGCCGCTGGCCGTCGTCGCCAGGCCACTGGCCGTGCACGGTGCGGCACCGGCGGCCGGGGCGGCCCACATGGCACCGGCCACGATCAGCGCTCCGCAAACCAGTCCCGAAAGCTTGGATCCGTTCATTCGACCATCCTCGGAGTCCGTGCCGCGGGGCGCGCCGCCCCCGATCCAGGCAAACGTACCCCGGGGAAGGCGACGCCGGAGTGCTGTGCCGAAACGGGACCGCCTCGCCCTCCAGCTACACCGAAACCCGTCGGTTCGCCGCCGCCTGCGTCGAATCACGAGACAGCCAGCGATCCCGGAGGCCGGGAAGGGTATGTTCATTAGGTAAACCTCAGCTAAAGATTGCGGCCTGACCTGCACGTACCCGCGAAAGGATCTCCTGCATGCGACCAAGGTGGAGGCTGATCGCCGCCGTCCTGTCCACCCTCGCCCTCACCGTCACCGCCACCGGATGCTCGGACTCGGGCGACAGCGACGAGTTGCTGATCTACAACGCCCAGCACGAGTCGCTGACCAAGGAGTGGATCGACGCCTTCACCAAGGAGACCGGGATCAAGGTCGCCTACCGGCAAGGCGGTGACACCGAACTCGGCAATCAGCTTGTGGCCGAAGGGAAGGCATCGCCTGCCGACGTGTTCCTGACCGAGAACTCCCCCGCGATGGCCGCCGTCGAACGCGCCGGGTTGTTCGCCGAACTGCAGCCCGAGACGCTGGATCAGGTTCCGCCGCAATACCGTCCGCCGTCGGGCAAGTGGACCGGGGTGGCCGCGCGCAGCACCGTGTTCGTCTACAACACCTCGAGGCTGCAACCCGACCAGCTGCCCAAGTCGCTGCTCGACCTTCAGCAGCCGCAGTGGAAGGGGCGGTGGGGCGCGCCCCCGACCAAGGCCGACTTCCAGGCGATCGTCTCGGCGCTGCTGCAGCTCAAGGGCGAGCCCGCGACAGCGCAATGGTTAGCCGCGATGAAGGCCAACGCCAAGCTCTACAGCGACAACATCGCCACGCTCAAAGCCGTCAACGCCGGTGAGGTCGACGGCGGCGTGATCTACCACTACTACTGGTTCCGCGATCAGGCGAAAACCAAAGAGATGAGCGGCAATACCGCTCTGCACTACTTCAAGAACGAAGATCCCGGCGCGTTCGTCAGCCTGTCCGGCGGTGGTGTGCTCGCCTCGACCGACCGCATGGACGAGGCGCAGCAGTTCATCAAGTTCATCACCGGCAAGGCGGGCCAGGAGGTGCTCGAGAAGGGGACGTCGTTCGAATACCCCGTCGCCAGCGGCGTACCCGCGAATCCCGCTCTGCCCCCGCTGGACACGCTGCAGGCGCCCAATGTCGACCCGTCGAACCTGGACGCGCAGGAGGTCACCGATCTGATGACGAAAGCGGGCTTGCTGTAGGTGGTCACCGCCGCTCCTCCCGTCCCTCCGCCCACGGCACCGGTGTCGCGGTCGGACAAGACGGCCCGGCCCGGCCCGCTGATCTCGGCCACGGTCGCGATCCTCGTCGCCGCGACCTGCATTCCGCTGGGATACGTGGCGTGGGCGACCATCTCGGTGGGCTGGACGCGGGCGTACGAGCTCGTCGTGCGCCCGCGCGTCGGTGAGCTGCTCGTCAACACGGTCGCGCTGGTCTTCATCGCCGTTCCGCTGTGTGTTGTGATCGGGGTCGGGGTGGCGTGGCTGGTGGAGCGCACGGGCCTTCCGGGTCGGGCGTTCTGGCGGCCCCTCTTCGTTGCGCCGCTGGCCATTCCGGCCTTCGTCAACAGCTACGCCTGGGTCGGGGTGATCCCGTCGCTGCACGGGCTGCCTGCGGGTGTTCTGGTCACGACCCTGTCCTACTTCCCGTTCATGTATCTGCCGGTCGCGGCGACGTTGCGACGCCTCGACCCCGCCGTCGAGGAGTCGGCACGGGCGCTGGGATCCGGTTCGGCGGAGGTCTTCCTACGCATCGTGCTTCCGCAACTGCGGCTCGCGATTCTCGGTGGTGCGCTGCTGGTCGGCGTGCACCTGCTCGCCGAGTTCGGTGCGTTCGCCATGGTGCGGTTCGACACCTTCACCGTCGCGATCTTCCAACAGTTCCAGGCCACCTTCGATGGTGCGGCGGGCAGCATGCTGGCCGGTGTGCTCGTACTGCTGTGCCTGGCGCTGCTGGTCAGCGAGGCCGCGGCCCGTGGTAACGCGCGGTTCGCCAGGATCGGGTCGGGAGCGCCGCGTGCGTCATCACCGATACACCTGCGCCACAGCAAGGTTCCGGCGACGCTCGCGCTGACGACGCTGGCGGTGCTGGCCATCGGTGTGCCTGTCGGCACGATCGCCCGGTGGCTGTGGTTGGGCGGCCGAGACGTCTGGATCGTCGACGACATTCTCTCGGCGCTGGGCCAGACCATCGGATTGGCCTCCGCCGCAGCGGTTCTGACGACAGTTCTCGCGTTCCCGGTCGCGTGGGTGGCGGTGCGCTCCAGCGGAGTGCTGGCGCGGGTCGTCGAGGGTGCGAACTACGTGACCAGTTCGCTACCCGGCATCGTCACCGCCCTGGCGCTGGTGACCGTGACGATCCACTTCGTGCGACCCCTCTATCAGAGCCTGGCGCTGATCGTGTTCGCCTACGTCCTGCTGTTCATGCCCCGCGCACTGGTCAACGTCCGCGCCGGCCTGGCCCAGGTCCCGCCGAGTCTCGAGGAGGCGGCACGGTCGCTGGGCAGCTCGCCGACAGCGACGTTCCTGCGGGTGACGCTGCGGTTGACGGCGCCCGCCGCGGCCGCGGGCGCCTCGCTGGTATTCGTCGCGGTGGCAACTGAACTGACCGCTACCCTGCTGCTCGCGCCGACGGGCACCCGCACACTGGCGATGATGTTCTGGTCCTATTCCAGCGAGTTGGACTACGCGGCGGCCGCGCCGTACGCGTTGGTGCTCGTCGTCCTCGCCATACCGGTCACATTGCTGCTGTACCGGCAGTCGACGAAGGCGGCGGCGCTGTGAGCATTGTCGAAATCCACGGCCTGGCGAAGGCTTTCAACGGTCATACCGTGCTCGACCACATCGACCTCGAGATGAAGGCAGGGACCATCACCGCGGTCGTCGGATCGTCGGGGTGCGGCAAGACGACGCTGCTACGTCTGATCGCCGGATTCGAAACACCGGACGACGGAACCGTCGTCATCGAGGGTCGTCAGGTGGCCAGTCCGCGAAACGCCGTGGCGCCGCACCGACGGGCCGTCGGTTATGTCGCCCAGGACGGGGCGCTGTTCCCCCATCTGACCGTGGGCCAGAACATCGCCTACGGTCTGCACAAGTCCGCGCGCCGCGCCGAGATTCGCGCGCGGGTGGGCGAACTGCTCGAAACGGTCTCGCTGGACCCGTCGTTCGCATCGCGCCGGCCCCACGAACTCTCCGGCGGTCAGCAGCAGCGGGTGGCCCTTGCCCGTGCGCTTGCGCGCAAACCAGTGGCGATGTTGCTCGACGAACCGTTCAGCGCACTCGACACCGGGCTACGGGCGTCTACTCGGAAAGCCGTCGCCCGCTTGCTGATCGATGCCGGCGTCACCACGCTGCTGGTCACCCACGACCAGGAGGAGGCGCTTTCGGTCGCCGATCAAGTGGCGGTGATGCGCGACGGTCGTTTCACCCAGGTCGGACCCCCGCAGCAGGTGTATCGGCAGCCGACGGACCACTTCACCGCCGCATTCCTCGGTGACTGCATATCGCTGCCCTGCACCGTGACCGCCGGCGTCGCCGAATGCGTACTCGGACGAATCCCCCTGCAGGGCGCACAATCCCATCCTTCCGGCCCCGCGACGCTGCTGCTGCGTCCCGAGCAACTCGTCGCGACGGTGGTTTCCGACGCCGAGCGACTCGAAGGCGTCGGCACAGTTCTGGCGGTCGAGTTTCTCGGCCACGACGTGCTGTTGACCGTCGATCCCGCCGGTGATGCCGACCCCATCATCGTTCGCCAGCACAGCCTCGCGCCGCCCCAGGTCGACGCCAAGGTTCACATTCAGGTCGTCGGCAGCGGAGTCGCGCTGTGACAACCCTGATCGATCACTTACGCGGCCACCGTGACAACGTCGCCGTGTACACCGAATCGGAGTGCCTGACATACGACGCGCTGGCCGACCGGGTCGCGGGTGCGATGTCCGAGCTCGGCGAGGACCGCCGCCTCGTGCTGCTCGAAACCCGCAACGACGTCGACACTCTGGTGCACTACCTCGCCGCACTCGCCGGCGACCACGTGGTGCTCCCGGCGCCAGCCGGACGCGATCACACCACGATCCTGCGAACCTACGAGCCCGACACCGTGATCAGCGAGGGCATGGTCACACACCGACGCCGAGCGGGCGGACGCCGCCTGCACGACGACCTGGCCGTTCTGATGTCCACGTCGGGCACCACCGGATCACCGAAGTTGGTCCGGCTGTCGCGCGAGAATCTGCTGTCCAACGCCGGCGCGATCGCGGACTACCTCGATATTCGCCAAACCGACCGTGCAGCAACCACACTACCCATGTCGTACTGCTACGGGCTCTCGGTTGTGAACAGCCACCTGATCCGCGGCGCCGGCCTGATCCTCACCGACCTCTCGGTGACCGACGAGCGGTTCTGGGAGCTGTTCGGTCGTCACCGCGGCACGTCGTTTGCGGGTGTGCCCTACACCTTCGAACTGCTCGAGCGCGTCGGGTTCGACGCGATGGATCTCCCCCACCTGCGGTACCTGACGCAGGCGGGCGGGCGTATGCTCCCCGAGCGGGTACGACGCTTCGCTGAATGGGCGCGCGATGGCGGTTGGGAACTGTTCGTCATGTACGGGGCAACCGAGGCGACCGCCCGAATGGCTTACCTGTCACCGGATTTGGCGCTGTCACGCCCCGACGCGATCGGCCGCCCGATACCCGGGGGTGCGTTCGCGATCGAAGCGTCCGACGACTCCCCTGGCGTCGGCGAATTGGTGTATCGCGGCCCCAACGTGATGATGGGCTACGCCCACGGACCGGACGACCTCGCGCTCGGCAAGACCGTCGACTCGCTGCACACCGGTGACCTCGCTCGCCGCGCTCCCGATGGTCTCTATGAGATCGTCGGGCGCACCAGCCGATTCGTGAAGATGTACGGTCTGCGCGTCGATCTGCAGCGCGTCGAATCCGCGTTGAGCGCCAGCGGGATCACCGCCTTCTGCACCAATGACGACGACCGGCTCGTCGTCGCCGCCGCGGGCGCACACACCGAGCGCGACGTTCAGCGCATCGCTGCCGAGACGGCCGGTGTGCCCGCCTCCGCGGTGCGCGCGGTCACGGTGGACGAGCTGCCGTTGCTGGAATCCGGGAAACCGGACTATCGCACCGTCCGTGAGCTCGCGGGAGGCCGCGATGCGCCGGCCGCGACCGACCTGCACGGGTTGTTCGCCGACGTACTGCAACTCGACCCGGCGGCCATCGACCCGGACGCCAGCTTCGTCGACCTCGGCGGAAACTCGTTGTCCTACGTGGCGATGTCGGTGCGGCTGGAGCGGGCGATCGGGCAGCTGCCCGTCGAATGGCAGCAGCGGCCGCTACGCGAACTCGAAGGCCTGGTGAAGCCGCGGCGACCGCGGTGGCGGCTGTGGGACGCGACGCTGGAGACCAGCGTGGCGTTGCGGGCCGTGGCGATCGTCCTGATCGTCGGGTCGCACGCCGAACTGTTCGAACTATGGGGCGGCGCCCACTTGTTGCTCGGCATCGCCGGATACAACTTCGGCCGGTTCTGCCTCACCCCGGTGCCCCGCGCGAAACGGGTGCGCCACCTGCGCAACACGATCGGCTGGATCGCGGTGCCTTCGGTGCTGTGGGTGAGCATCGCGCTTCTGTGGACACGCGACTACACCTGGTCGAATCTGCTGTTGGCCAACAAGTTCCTCGGTCCACACGACAGCATGACCGCCGGGCGCCTCTGGTTCGTCGAAGTCCTGGTGTGGACGCTGGTGGCGCTGGCGCTGCTGTTCTGGATACCGGCGATGGACCGTGCCGAGCGCCGACGGCCGTTCACGGTCGCGGTGGTGTTCCTAGTGTTCGGCCTGGCCCTGCGCTACGACGTGCTCGGATTGGACATGGGCCGCGAGGCCTGGTTCACGATCCTCGCGTTCTGGTTCTTCGCGCTCGGATGGGCGGCGTCGAAAGCGACGTCGACCCTGCAACGCGCGCTGCTCACCGCGGTTTTGGCGGTCGCGCTGCTCGGTTACTTCGACACCATGCTGCGGGGTCTCGTCGTGTTCGGCGGCCTCGCCCTGGTCATCTGGCTACCCACCATCCGCTGTCCCGCGATGCTGACCGTCGCGGCCGGCGTGCTCGCCGAGGCATCGCTGTACACCTACCTGGTTCATTACCAGGTGTATTCGTGGTTCCCCGGACACCCCGGCGTCGGGGTGATCGCCTCGCTCGCGGTCGGGATCCTGATCACCTATCTCGTGACGGCCGCGCGCCGGTGGCTGCGGGTGCGCAGGGGACAGAGCGCGACGGCACCCGCGCTGCATTAGACCGACGCTCAGTCCCGCTCGGCGATCAGCCCCTCCTGCGCCAGCGTCGCGGCGATGACACCGTCGGCGCGGATCAGGCTTCCTGTCACGACTCCCCTGCCCCGCGCGGCGGCGGGCGACGTCGACTCGAGCAGGTTCCACTGGTCGGCGAAAACCGGTTGATGGAACCAGATCGACGAGTCCGTGGTACCGCTGCGGTGCGTTCGCGCCCGCATCGAATGGCCGTGAACTCCAAGCGCCGGATCGATCATGTACACGTCGCACACGTAGACCGCGATCAGCGTGTGCAGCACCGGATCCTGCGGCAGGGACACGGTCGTGCGCCACCAGAAGCGACGCACGAACTCGCCGGAGGAGCTGTCGTCGAAGATCCGGATGTCGAGTTCCTCGAGCGGCATCGACGGCGCCGGTCCGGCAGGACCGGTGCGGGGCAACGTCTCCGGATCGTAGAGCGCGGGCAGTCGGTGTCCGTGCTCCGGACCACGCATCGGCACCGCGAACGACACCGTCGCCGTCGTCAGGAGCCGTTCCGCCTGCCGGGATTCGACGCGCCGCGCCGATGACGTGCGACCGTCGAACACGCGCGTAACGCCGTACGCGACTTCGTCACCCGCCTCTCCACCACGAAGGAACTGCAGGTGCAGATTGGTGGGCAGCCGGTCCCCGTCGACGGTGCGGCAGGCGGCAGCCAGGCTCTGCGCGACGAACTGCCCGCCGTAAGACCGTTTTCCGGCCGGGCCGCTCGCCGGACCCACCCAGCTGTCGGTGTCGACACCGGGCCGCAGCTCGAGCAGGTCGAGCAGTCTGCTCATTCGGCCCGTCCCGTCGCCACGGCGCCCGACGAGACCAGGCCGTCGACCTGCTGCTCGGTCAATCCCAGCCAGTCGCTCAACACGCCCACGGTGTCGTCCCCGAGCGCCGGCGAGGCGACCGCGGGCGGATACTGCCCGCCGATCGAAATCGGTAGTCCCGGCGCCAGATAGGTGCCGATCCGCGGCTGGTCGAGCGGCGTGAACAACGGGTTGGCGGTGACCTTGTCCTCGGTGGTGGCCTCGGCGAAGGTGCGGTACCGCTCCCACAGCACCGATGTACCCGACAGCGCCGCGCCGATTTCCTCGGCCGTGTGCGCGCTGAACCACTCGGCGAACAGCCCGCTCAATGCGTCACGGTGCACGAACCGCTGACCCTCGTCGGAGAAGTCGGCACCGAGTGTCTCCGCCAGCGCGGCAACTGCTTTCGCCGTGCCGGTGAGTTCGGTGAGGTCACGGAAGTGACGCCCCGTCAGCGCGACGACCATGAACGAGACCCCGTCGCTGCTGACGAAGTCCTGACCGTACTGGCCGTACACCGAGTTGCCGATGCGTTCGCGTGCGGTGCCGTTGACCATCACCTCGGTGAAGAAGCCGAGGTTGCCCGCCGTGGCCAGCGCGACGTTCTCGAGCGGAATGCTGATCCGCTGGCCCTGTCCGGTCGCGTCGCGGTGCCGCAGCGCGGTCACCACGGCCAGCGCGGTGTAGAGCCCGCATGCGACGTCCCACGCCGGCAGGACGTGGTTCACCGGGGATGCGAGTTCGGACGGACCGGTGACGAGCGGAAAACCGATGCCCGCGTTGACCGTGTAGTCGACGCCCGTGCCACCGTCGGCGCGGCCGGAGACCTCGACGTGGATCAGGTCGGGGCGCAGCTCCGACAGGGCGTCGTACGAATGCCATTCGCGCCCAGCGACGTTGGTGATCAGGACCCCGCTGCTCGCGATGAGCCGTTTGATCACGTCCTGACCCTCGCCGGAGCGCACGTCGGCCGCGACCGAACGTTTGCCCTTGTTCAGCCCGGCCCAGTAGATGCTCTCGCCGTCGTCGGTGACGGGCCACCGGCGGTAGTCGGCGGCACCGCCGATCGGATCGACCCGTGTCACCTCCGCCCCGAGCTGGGCCAGCGTCATGCCCGCCAACGGGACGGCGACGAAACTGGAGATCTCGACAATACGCACGCCGGCCAGCGGCCGCGTCGCCTCAGATGTGCTGGTCATCGGGGTCAGTGTAGGCAGCGGCCGCGCCGCGCCTCACACCAGTTCGATGGCCTCGGCGATGGACGGCAACACGCGGCTGGGCCGGAACGGGTACCGCTCGACCTCGTCGACGGTCGTCGACCCGGTCAGCACCAGGATGGTCTCCAGCCCGGCCTCGATGCCCGCGACGACGTCGGTGTCCATCCGGTCCCCCACCATGACCGTGCTCTCCGAATGCGCCTCGATTCGGTTGAGCGCGCTGCGGAACATCATCGGATTGGGCTTGCCGACGAAGTAGGGTTCGCGGCCCGTGGCCTTGGTGATCATCGCGGCGACCGACCCGGTCGCCGGCAGCGGCCCCTCCGCCGACGGCCCGGTGACGTCGGGGTTGGTGGCGATGAACCGCGAACCACCGAGGATCAACCGGATCGCCTTGGTGATCGCCTCGAAAGAGTAGGTCCGGGTTTCGCCCAGAACGACGAAGTCCGGCTCGACGTCGGTGAGGGTGTAACCGGCCTCGTGCAGCGCTGTGGTCAGACCCGCCTCTCCGATGACATAGGCCGACCCGCCCGGCAGCTGATCTGTGAGGAACGACGCAGTGGCCAGCGCGGAGGTCCAGATGGACTCCTCGGGCACGATCAGGCCCGACCGCCGTAGACGCGCCGACAGATCGCGGGGGGTGAAGATCGAGTTGTTGGTCAGAACCAGGAACGGCCGCTGCAAGTCGACGAGCCGCTGCAGGAACTCCGCGGCGCCGGGCAGCGCGTGTTCCTCGCGGACGAGCACGCCGTCCATGTCGGTGAGCCAGCACTTCGGTGTGTCGCGCACGCCTCCAGTCTGTCAGTTCCGCGCTTGATCGTTAGCCCATCGGCAGGTCGGGCATCGCGACGTCACAGCGCGCCCGGAAGTCGGATGCGGCCTGTCGGACCGCCCGCAACTCGTCGCGGACCCGCGGATTGGCGTCCAGGTACGCCTGAATCTCCTCAGTCATCTGGTCCCTCGGCTTGCCTTTCAGCCCGGTGAAGAACGCGTTCACGTCCGGGTGGGTGAACAGGTACGACGACGTGCCCGCCGAGACGCCGGACATGACGCCGGCCAGATCGGCGGCCGTGCAATTGGGCGGGTCGGCGGCGGCCGGTGCGGCACCGAAGAGGATCGCGCCGGCGAGCACACCAACACCGAAAACGTTGCGTGAGAACATTCCAAGCTCCTTGCTCGATTGGACGGAGGACAAATCGACAGTATTCAGCGCGGCCCGATACCCGGCCGTCCCGGCCGATCGATTATGGGCGGTCTCGGCGGTCTCGGCGGACTTGGGTCGACGATGACATCGAGTCCCCAATCATCGCTGCAATACCATGGGTCGGCGCAGTAGCCGGGGTAGACCGGACCGGCCTGGGGGGCACTGGGTCCACCGCCGCGGACGTCGCCCTGCGCGCACACGGTGGCAGCGCCCGCATTCGTGCATTCCGCCGATCCGACGGGGGCGACAGCGACGGCAATCGGCACCACCGATATCGACAGCGCAACCAGTAGGCAGCGATGGGTAGATCTCATGGCCGACTCCCTTTCGTAGGCGGGTGGCGAACCTCCGCACCCGGTACGCCGGCTAGCTGAATGTTCGCAGCTTACTGCGATGCGCGGATTCGTGCTCGAAATTGGCGTCGTAGTCAGCGGGGCTGGTTCGGGATCCCAGGGAACAGTTGCTCGGTCGGACCGGACGTCACGTAGCCGCCGAGCTTGGTCGCCAGGTGCGGGGCGAAGACCGCGCCGTACATCACGTGCCCCACCACGACGACGGCGGCGACCGACAGCAACGCCGATCCGAGGCGACTCGTCGACCGCTTGTCCGCCCACACCTCGATCACGTTGCGCCCCTGACCGTCGACGCGCCCCAGTAGGTAGGTGAACACCATCATCTGCAAGCCCATCGCGACCGCGTCGTAGATCGGGTACTGGAACTTGCTTCCCTCGAAGATCGCCAACCCCGGGATCACGTATCCGTAGTAGAAGACGCCGGCGCGGGGACCGAAGAAACCGTTGAACAGCAGAGCCCAGCAGAACCCGACCAGCAGACCCACGATCAGCAGGGTTTGCGGTCTGCGCCAACCGAATCGCCGGATCAGCCACCGGCCGAGCGCGGCGCCGATCACCGCGGGCAGCACGAAGTAGGCGATGTACCCGATCGGCACCGACGACGGAAGTCCGCCGCCCCACGTCATGTTCATCGGCCACCACGACGGCATGCGCGGAAGTGCCGGCGGGAATTGGGCGTACACCGCCCAGTCGTACGGCGCCTCGATCCACGAGAACGAGATCGCGGAAATCGACACCAGCAGCAGTGGATGAAGGCGGCCACGACGAATGCTCAGATACACGCCGTAGGCCAAAAACAGGAGGCCGCCGACGTAGGCGAAGGACAGGCCGACGATCAACGCCGGTGTCAGCTCGGTGCTCATCGGTCGTCCTCGGCAGCGCTCTTCTCGCCGCGCGCTTCGGGATCGAAGTACAGCACCACGCCGACGATCAAGACGAGCAGCCCGAACAGCGTTCCGAGCATGATGAGTTGGCCCATGACCACGTCCTTCCACACCGGCCCCAGCTGTAATAGTGGACACTATTACCGGCGTTGGGGTCAAGAGGCGACTATCGTCATGTGCCGTGCCGCAGCGACGTTCGTCGAAGAAGGGATCCGCCGAAGAGCCGCAGGCTTCGCGCAGGGCCCCCGGCGAGGCCCGGCGACTGCTGCTCGACGCAGCCCGGGATCTGTTCGCGCGCCGGGACTATCGCAGCACGACCACCCGGGAGATCGCCGAAGCCGCAGGCGTCACCGAGTACCTGTTGTTCCGTCACTTCGGCTCGAAGGCCGGACTGTTCCGCGAGGCGCTGGTTCTGCCCTTCACCGACTTCGTCGACGACTTCGGTAAGACGTGGCAGGCCGTCATACCCGACAAGGTCACCGAAGAGGAACTGACCCGTCAATTCGTCGGGCGTCTCTACGACGTGCTCATCGAGCACCGGGGCCTGCTGCTGACTCTCGTCGCATCGGACGGACTCACCGACGAGGAAATCGACAGCGCCGGTATAGCCGACATCAGGCGCGCGCTCACGCTGCTCGGCCAGATCAGTGCCGAAGGCATCCGGCTGCGGGGCCTTCGGTCGGATCAACCCGATCTCCCCGCGCACTCGACGGTCGCAATGATCGTCGGCATGGTGGCACTGCGTTCCACCTTCTTCGGCAGCAAGCCACCGTCACGCGAGGCGATCGTCGACGAACTCGTGCAGGCGATTCTGCACGGGTTCCTGCACCGGCCTTAGCCGCCGGGCCCGTTGGGCCACTTGAGCAGTGAGCCTGCGTCAACCCGGATGTGCTGGCCGGTGATGTAGCGGCTGTCGTCGCTGGCCAGGAACACGCCGAGGTTCGCCATGTCCTCGGGCTCGATGTACGGGATCGGCATGGCCTGAAAGAGCGAGAAAAGCGGTTCGGCATCTTCGCGTGTGGGTGTCTTGCCCTCGGCCTTCAGGTCGGGCCGGAACACGCCGTACATTCCCTCGTTCTGCAACAGGTGGGTGTTGCAGTTGGTCGGGTGGATGGCGTTGATGCGAATCATCCTCGGCGCCAGGTGAAGACACATCTCGTCGACGTACTCGATCACGATGCGTTTGCTCCAGCCGTATCCGGCGCCGCCGGGACCCATGTCCGGGCTCGTCGTGGTGCCGCGGATCATGCCCGCGGTGGATCCGGTCACGATGACCGACGCACCGTCGGGCAGGTGCGGAAGCGCCACCGCGACCGTGTTCATCACCCCGACCAGGTCGACGTCCGACGCGTCGACGAAGCCCATCGGATCGGGATTGCCCATCGCCATCGGCAATATGCCGGCGTTGGCCACCACGATGTCGATCTTCCCGAGATCGGCCACCCCCGCCTCCACCGCCTCACGAAGCTCGTGGCGCTCACGGACATCGGCCACCCGGGCGACGACGCGCCGGCCGGTCTCCTTGACCGCGCGCTCGGTTTCGGAGAGGTCTTCGGGCGTGGCAAGCGGATACGGGTTCGACGGGATGTCGCGGCAGATGTCGACCGCGATGATGTCGGCGCCCTCCTTCGCCATCGCGATCGCATGCGCGCGACCCTGACCGCGGGCGGCCCCCGTGATGAAAGCGACCTTGCCCTCGAGCTTTCCGGTCATGTGCTACTCCTTCGATTTCTGGGTCAGCCGATGGGGGTGAAGGTGATGTGCAGTTCGCTGAGCCCGCGCATGATGAATGTCGGCTCGTAGCTGAAGCGCCGGTCGTCGGGTGGGCCGTGGTGTTCGGCGGAGATCGTGATGTCGCTCATCCGGTCGAGGATCCGGTTCACCGATATCCGCCCTTCGGCGCGGGCCAGCGGAGCGCCCGGGCACGAGTGGACGCCGCGGATGAACGCGATCTGCTCGCGCACGTTCGGTCGATCCGCCCGGAAGGTATTGGGGTCGGCGAACTTACGCTCGTCACGGTTGCAGGCGCCGGGAAGCAGCATGACGGTCGTACCGGCAGGCACCTCGACTTCACCGATCTTGGTGGTGGTGCGTGCCATCCGGAAGTGCGATTTGACAGGGCTTTCCATCCGCAAGGTCTCCTCCAGGAAGGCGGGGATCTTGCCGCGGTCGTCCCGCAGTTCCTTCTCCGAGCCCGGATTGTCGGCGATGAAGCGCACCGCGGAGCTGACCAGTTTCGTCGTCGTCTCGGTGCCGGCCGCGAACAGGAACGTCGACAGGTTCATGACGTCCTCGATGTCGGGGGTCGAGCCGTCCTCGTGCTTGGCCTGGGCCAACTCGGTCAGCACGTCGGCGCGCGGTGAGCGCCGCCGGTCCTCGATGTAGGAATGGAACTTCTCGTTGAGCCACTGCAGCGGGTTGTGCGTTGTCGGCGCCTCCTTGCCGAGTTCGCCGACGGTTTCGAGCGCGAAGACCTCTTTGAACTCGTCATGGTCTTCAGCAGGTACACCGAGAAGGTCCGCGATGACCAGTAGTGAGAACGGTTTTGCGTATGCCGCAAGAAACTCGCAGCTGCCCTTCTCGAGGAAGGTGTCGAGTTGCTGATCGGCCAACCGCCACATGAAGTCCTCGTTCTCCTTGAGGCGCTTGGGCGTGATCAGCTTGTTCAGCAAGCCGCGTGTGCGGGTGTGCAACGGCGGGTCCTGCGTCGTGATGTGCTCGGCCATCGGGACGGCACCGCGGTGCTTTTCGATCAGCTCGCTGACGTCGTCGGATTCCCCGGGTCCGAAGGGCAAGCCCGAGAACGGACCGGCGACCGACACGCACGACGAGAAGGCCGGGTCCTTGTAGACGGCGAGCGCCTCGTCGTACCCGGTGACCGCAAGCACGTTGAATGGGGTGGCCTGAGCCACCGGGCATTTGGACCGCAGTTCGTCAAAATACGGATACGGGTCCGGGATCAACGTCTCGTCGGTGAAGAAGTCGAGGGCTTCAAAATCGGTCACAGGACACTCCTGGTAGCTTCGGTCACGTAGGCGTCGTCGACGGTCATGATCTCCTCGAGGTTCTCGGCGATGTCTTCGGCAGTCAGCGGCTGCTTCCAGATGCCCTGGGTGCGCACGACCGCCAGCCGCGCGACACCGCCCATCCCCGTCAGCAACACCTCGCCGTTCAACGCGCATGACTCATGGGCAAGGAAAACCGCAGCGGGAGCGCATAGTTCGGGAGGCATGCTGGCGTTGATCTCCGACATCGTCTCTTCCGACATGCCGTACAGCTCGGCCAACTGCTGGCCCTGCGATGCGGACATGCGGGTGTAGGCCCGCGGCGCGATCGCATTGACCCCGATGCCGTGAGCCGCGCCTTCGGTGGCGAGGTTGCGGGTCAACCCCCACACCGCTCCCTTGGCCGCGCCGTAGCTCGTGAGCTCCGGTATGCCGCCGAGCATGGCTTCGGAGACGGTGTTGACGATCCGGCCCGCGCCGGCCTCGGCGAGATGGGGCCATGCGGCCCGCGTGACGAAAAGCGTTCCGAAGTAATGCACATCGAGCATTCGGCGCACCCGGTCCGCCGACAGCGTCTGGAAAAGACCCGGGTCGTGAACGCCCGCGTTGTTGATCACCGCGTCGATACGTCCGAACGCCTTGTGAGCGGCATCGATGATCGACTGCGCCCCCGCCTCGTCGGCGACCGAAGCGCAGCAGGCCACCGCTCGTCCGCCGGTCTGGGTGATCTCCTCGGCCACCGCGTCGGCCGGCCGCGCGGCAGATGTGCGGCCGTCGATCTCGGCGCCGTTGTCGGCGACCACGACGGACGCCCCCTTGGCGGCAGCCAGCAACGCGTGGCCGCGGCCGATTCCGCGGCCGCCGCCGGTGACGACCACCACGCGGTCGTCGAAGCGCAGATCGGTCATGGGCTGACCGACGGGTCGAACACGATGGGCAGCGCGGTCGGAGACCGGAACACCTGGCCGCGGATGTAGGCCTCCTCGGCCCCGGGGTCGAGCCGCAGGTTGGGCAAGCGATCCAGTAGGAGATTGAGCGCGACGCGCATCTCCAACCGCGCCAAGTGCATGCCGAGGCAGACGTGCACACCGTGGCCCCACCCGATGTTGGCCTTGGATTCTCGGAAGATGTCGAATTGATCGGGGTCCGGGAAACGCTCGTCTTGCCGATTGGCCGCGCCCAACACCGGCATCACCGACGAACCCTCGGGAATGTGAACGCCGCCGAGTTCGGTGTCGCGGCTTGCGATCCGGGTAATCATGCTCAGCGGCGGCTCCCAGCGCACCGCTTCCTCTATCGCCTGCGGTATCAGTGACCGGTCGACCCGAAGGGCTTCCAGCTGTTCGGGATTGGTCAGCAGCCCGAACATCAGGTTGCCGAACGCCCGGTACGTGGTCTCCACACCGGCGGGCAAGAGCAGCCGCAGGAACGAGAAGATCTCTTCGTCCGAGAGCTGCTCGCCGTCGATCTCGGCCCCGGCGAGCCGGCTGATCAGATCGTCTCGCGGTTCCTCGCGACGCGCGGCGAGAATGGGCCTGAAGTAGTCGGCCAGCGCCGCGGACGCTTCCTTCCCGCGTTCGGGGTTGACGGTGAACGACAGCAGCGAGATGGACCACTTCTGGAACTGCGCGTAGTCGTCCTGCGGCAGGCCCAGCAACCCGGCGATGATCAGCGTGGGGTACGGGAAGTTGAATTCCTTGACCAGGTCGACGCTCCCCCGCTCGGCGAACCGGTCGATCAACGCGTTGCCGATTCTGGTGACCAACGTGTCTTCCCAACGGGCCAGGGCCTTCTGCGAGAACGCCTTGGCGACCAGACCCCGGTGCCTGCCGTGTTCAGGCTCGTCCATGCCGAGCATCACGTGCTTACCGAACACGTCCCCGAACGCCTGGATGATGATCGCCGAGGAAAACGTTTCGTTGTCCCGCAGCATCTGCTGGGCCTCTTCATAGCGGTAGACCATGACGATCGGCTTGCCCTCTTGCCCAGGGATTCCGGGGATCTCGATCTTCTGGACGGGCTCCTCGCGACGCAACCTGGCCAGCTCGGTGTAGGGGTCGCGCACGTCGCCCGACACGAAGTCGTCGAACTCGCCGAAGTCCTCGAGGTCCTCGAACAACAATTGCATGGCTTCCTCCTAGGAACCGGCCGGATAGGCGACGGACTTGATCTCGGTGTACTGGTCGAACCCGGCGACACCGTTCTGGCGACCGATTCCGCTGGCCTTGTAACCGCCGAACGGCGTGTCGGCTCCGTAGCCCGCAGTGCCGTTCAACCCGATGAACCCGGCACGAAGCCGTCGTGCCACCGACAGTGCGCGGTCCAGCGTTCCCGCCATCACGTTGCCCGCCAGCCCGTACGGGCTGTCGTTGGCGATGCGCACCGCGTCGTCCTCGTCGTCGAAGGGGATCACCGAGAGCACGGGCCCAAAGATCTCCTCCTGCGCAATGGTCATGGAGTTGTCGACGTTGACGAACAGAGTGGGCTTGACGAAGTAGCCCTTGTCCATGCCGTCGGGCGCTTCGGCTCCACCGACCAGCAGGGTCGCGCCCTCCTCGACGCCCTTGTCGATGTATCCGCGGATGCGGCTGCGCTGTTTGTCGGAGATGACCGGTCCGCACAGAGTGGCCGGATCCTGCGGATCGCCGGGTGTGACACCTTCGTAGATGCCCTTGAGGATTTCGACGCCTTCGTCGTAACGCGACCGCGGCAGCAGCAGCCGGGTGGGGTTGGCGCACCCCTGGCCCGCGTGCATGCAGGGCGCGATGCCCATCATGCAGCCCACCGCGAAGTCCGCGTCCTCCAGCACAATGGTGGCCGACTTGCCGCCGAGTTCGAGGAACAGCCGCTTCATCGTCGCGGCGCCCTTCTCCATGATGCGGCGTCCGACGACGGTGGATCCGGTGAACGAGATGAGATCCACCTTCGGCGAGAGGGTGAGTTCTTCGCCGACGAAGTGGTCCGATGCGGTGACAACGTTCACGACACCCGGTGGGATGTCGGTGTTCTCGGCGATCAGCCGGCCGAGCCGCGTCGCGTTGTAGGGGGTGTTGGGTGCCGGCTTGAGCACGACGGTGTTACCGGTGCCGAGGGCCTGTCCTATCTTCTGGATGGTGACCTCGAACGGGAAGTTCCAGGGCACGATCGCACCGACGACGCCGACGGGCTCACGCCAGACCTTCCGTGTGGTGTTGACTCCGGTGACCGATACGAGCGCGTCGCCCAACGAAGTCTCCCAGGGATATTCGTCGATCAGCCGGGCGGGGTACCGCAAGGCGTCGGCGAGCGGGGCATCGAGTTGGGGGCCGTGCGTGATGGCGCGCGGGCAGCCCACCTCGAGGATGAGCTCCTCACGCAACTCTTCTTGTTCGGACTCGAGTGCCTCCTGCAACTGCAACAGACATCTCTGGCGGAACGCATGATTCGTCGACCAGTCGGTCTCGTCGAAGGCGCGGCGCGCCGCATCGATCGCGCGGTGCATATCGTCCTTCGAGGCGTCGGCCACCTCGCCGAGCACCTCTTCGGTCGCCGGGTTGACGTTGGCGAAGGTGCCCGCCTCACCATCGACGAGTTTGCCGTCGACCATCATCTTGGTCTCGAACCGGACGTCAGCCATGGTCTCTGCTTCCTCGTAGTGCGCCGAACCGCGGGATGCCCATCATCAGCCGGATCATCTGGTGCAACCCGGCGGAGGGAACTACGCGGTTGGCGATCAACAACATTCGGGCATCAGGGCCTACCGGTCGCTTCACGAACGGCTTCGAGCTCTGCAGGGCCTTGGCCAAGCCCGTCGCGAACTTCTCGGGCGACCTCGCGGCCATGCGCATCGCGGCCCGGCCACGTTTGTCCATCGTGCTGTGATGCTCGGCGTACGGACCGTCGAGATCGCGGCAGTCGGTGGTTCCCGCGTCGGTGATGATCTCGGTGTCGTAGGTTCCGGTGACGAGGATCGTGACACCGATGCCGAACGGGGCGACCTCTGCGGCCATCGACTCACCCCAGCGTTCCAATGCCCCTTTGACCGCCGAATACGGTGCCGTGGCGGGCATTCCGCGCACGCCACCCTGACTCGACACCAGCACGATGCGGCCGCGCCCGGCGTCCCGCATGGCCGGCAGCAGCGCCTTGGTCAGCGCGACAGGGCCGAAGATGTTGGTGGCGAACATCCGCTCCCACAGGCTTATCGGTGTCTCCTCGACCATCCCGGCCGCCGAGATCCCGGCGTTGTGCACCACCGCATACGGTGCGCCGACCGCCTCCACGATCGACTTCGCTGCCGCCTCGATCGACGCGGTGTCGGTCAGATCGAGGGTGACGCCGATCAGGTTCGGATCGTCAGGCGCCGCGCCCGTGGCCTCGCGTAGCCGCTGCATGCCGGCGTCGACGGAACGCATGGCCGCGACGACCCGCCAGCCCTGCCGGTACAGATGGGTGGCCGACGCCAGTCCGAGCCCACGCGAGGCGCCGGTGATGACTACGGTTCGCCCTCTATCCATTCGACTCTTCCGGCGCACATCGATCACTCTTGGCGCCCAGTTCCACATTGGGTCGTCCGTCGGGCTGACCGCTCATCCAGGTCGACATGATGCCGACGGAATACGGGCCGGGTTGTCCATTCTCCTCGTAGAAACCCTGCGGATCATAGATTTTCACTTCTGGATACGGCCAGGGGCAGGCCACCGAGGTGGAGATCTTGGTGGCTTTGACGATCGCGAACAAACCGCCGTAGCAGAGGTAGGCGATGTTGATGATCACGAACATCACGACGAAGGTGCCCAGTCGCGGCCTGGAGGCGAAAATCCTGGCCCGCTGAGCGAGCTTCTCGGCGACGGACTTGCCGGTGTCGTCGCGGTAGAGCAGCACTCCGGCGGGGATCATCACGAAGGTCACCGCCACGACTTCCCAGATCAGGGGGAACTGGTGCGGCTCTCCGTTGAAGATCGACGCCCACGGCGGCACCTGCGAGTAGATGTACATACCGGTGCGCACCAGGGTGATCTCCAGCGCCGCATCCACCACCACCCCGATCGGGAAGATGATGGCGGCCAGGCTGATCAGCGGGTGACGCCACACGAACGAGTCAACCGAGCTGCGCGCCTGCAGTTTTCGCAGAATCCAGATTGCCGGGAAGTAGGGCCCGAGATAGAACATCACGTAGCCGAGAACCACGAAGGGTTCGACCGTCGGCGACAGGGACACCAGCGGCCAGTCCTCGGGCAGGTGTGCCAGTTCCGGGTTGTAGACCGCGAACGGCGACCAGTTCATGATGGGGTCTTGCCACACGATCAACGAGGTCACCAGCGCCATCAACAACGTCGGATTGTGCGGGTTACGCCGCCAATGGACCACCCACAGGGTGACAATGACGACCATCGTGATGACGGTGAAGGTCTCGAGGATCACCACCCAGGTCGACGGGCTCCACCCGAACAGCGCTTCGACCGGCCGCGGCGCGCCCTCGACGTCGGGGTTGGCGATTCGCGGAGACCCCGGTCCCTTTCGCGTGTTGATCCCGAAGAACACCGCAACGGCCAGGAGCGCGGCGATCGAGATGGTCGGTCCGAGCCACGCGCGCTTCGGTGGTTCGGCGGCCTGCGGCGCGAGGTCGGCCTTCGGCGCTTCAGTGGTCATCGGTTACTCCTCACCGAATCGGTCGACGAGATGCGAGTTGACGCCGTCGGCGTCGAGCTTTCGGGCCACCAGGTAGCCGGCGCCCATCCAGGCCCGGCGCGTCCAGTTGCCGAACGACACGCGGGTGCCCGGGGCACCGGCGGCCGCGGGCATCATCTTGACGCGCTCCAGCGCCTCTTTGACTCCCCGCGGGCTCAGCGGATGAGCATCGGCACAGGCACGTAGCAGCGCCGATGCCACATCGCAATTGACAACGGGCACACAGTATTCCGGTCGACGGCCGAACTTCTCCTGGTACTTGTCGAGGAACCTCTGGCCGACCGGATTGCCCTCGTCGTACTGGTCGACACCCGTCCACCCCATGAATGCGTTCCACATGATCGGGTTGATCCACGCGTTCTGGAAGGCGGTGCTGGTGAAGCGAGGCGGGTCCCATTCGAGCGCTTCGAGCGCCGGGTTGACGAACACGATGCCGAATCCGAAACCGGCGTGCACGACGGCCTGCGCCTTGGCTTCGTACAGGGTGCGCACGGCCTCCGAGACGTCTTGCGCCGTCTGCGCGATCGCCGCTTCGGCGACGATGCGTATCCCCTTGCGCCGACAAGCGTTCCGGAAGTTCTTCACGTAAGTCTCACCGACGAGCGACTGCTCCATGAGAACGCCGACCTCATGGTGTCCGCCCTTGGCCAGCAGGTCCGCCCAGAAGATCGGCTCGTCGGTCAGCGAGCCCTGCGGGAACGAAAACGTCCACTCCCCCAGCCACGCGTCGCTGCCGGTGACGCTCAGCGCGGGCACTCGAAAACGCTCCTCGATGGCCTCGCGGGTCGGCACGCAGTTGTCGGTGATGTGCGGGCCGAACACCGCGAGACACCCCCCGTCGACGAGCTCGCCGTACGCGTCGATCACGGCCTTGACCGAACCCTTCGGGAGGCCTTCGACCTCTTTGTAGATGATCTCGATGGGTCGATCGATCACGCCGTCCTCGACAGCCTCGGCGAAGATCAGCTCGAAGGGGTTGGACAGGTCTTCCTTCATCTCCTGCGGGTACAGGTCGGGCAGCTTGAAGTCCATGAGGTACCCGAACTTGATTGGTTCCGCGGTGCTCTCGTAGGACATGCCACCTCCGTCGTTGGAAACCTAAGATTTGTTCAGACAGTAATCACGGTCATGATCAGCGTCAATCGTCCGGCCGCGAGTCGGCGAGGTACGCGTCGATCATTTCGAGCAATCCGCGGGTCACGGTCGCGTCGTCGGTGAGCGGACCCGCGATGGCGGCCCGTGCGGCGTCTCGCGGGGTCAGTCCCTCGGCGATCAGTCGGCCCGCAGCGATCAGGACACGCGTCGAGGCGACCTCGCGGAGTCCGCCTGTCTCCAGCCGCCGGATCGCATGGCCGAGCCGGACGAGTTCGGCGGCGCGGTCGTGGTCGATGGCCGCTTCGCTGGCGACGATCTTCTCCTCGACATCGGCTGTCGGGAAGCCGAATTCAATCGCGACCATCCGCTGTCGGGTGGAGTCCTTCAGATCCTTCAGCACGCTCTGATAGCCGGGGTTGTAGGAGACGACCAGGCAGAATCCCGGCGCCGCGTCCAGGGTGACCCCGAGCCGTTCGATCGGCAGCTGCCTGCGATGGTCGGCCAGCGGGTGCAACACCACGGTGGTGTCCTGGCGGGCCTCCACGATCTCGTCGAGATAGCAGATCGCCCCCTCGCGGACCGCACGGGTGAGGGGGCCGTCGACCCATTCGGTGTCACCGCCGCGCAGAAGGAACCGGCCGACGAGGTCGGCGGTGGTCAGGTCGTCGTGACAGGCGACGGTGATCAGCGGTCGGTCCAGATCGTGTGCCATCGCCTCGACGAACCGTGTCTTACCGCACCCCGTCGGACCCTTCAACGCGACCGACAGGCCCTGTTTGTAGGCGGCCTTGAACACCTGTTCCTCGTTCGCGACGGGCACGTAGTAGGGGCGCGGCGGCTTCACCTGCATGGCTTCCCTTCGGTATGCCTGGTTGTAGGGACCCTAGCGCGGAACAGATGTTTGGTTCAAGGTCTGGGCGGTGTTGGGATACGCCGACGCAGGTCGGCCGTCCGCAGGGCCGAGCGGAACAGCGGTCCGATCACGCCGGCCAACTGTGCGGGCTTCGGGATCGACGCGTGCGCGGCGCTGCCGAACACCCTGGCCAACTCGCCGGAATCGGTGGCCGCACCAATCGTCAGGCACAGGCAGCCGATCCCCTCGCGACGCGCCTCGCCCAGTGCCTTTCGGACGTCGGCCGCACCGTACAACCGTTCGTAGCCGTGGTCATAGGCCAGACCGTCGGAGAGCACGACCATGAGACGGCGTGACGTGCCGGCCTTCTCCGTCATCACCGCGGCCCCGTGGCGGATCGCCGCGCCCAGCCGGGAGTAGGCGCCGGCGGTGAGGCTGCCAAGCCGCCGCATGACCATCGCGTCGAGATGATCGTCGAAGCGCTTGACCGGCATCAGATTTACCGCCGAACGGCCTTGTGACTGAAATGCGTACAGCGCCACCCGGTCCCCGAGTTCGTGGAGTGCGACGGTCAGCGCCGCCGCGGCCGCGCGCTGCTGCTCGTGCACGGTCTGCCCGAAAGTGCCCGCTTCCCCGGCCGATCCGGAGATGTCCAGCAGGACGAGCACCGCCAAGTCACGCCGCCTGCGCAGGCTGTCCACATACACGGCCTCGTCGGGTGTGGAACCCGCCAGGGTTTCCGCGCGCGCCTCGACTGCCGCGTCGACGTCGATGTCGTCCCCCTGGGTCTGCCGGTGGGATCGGTCCAGGCCGATACCGAGCCGGGTGAGGGGACGCCGCAACGCGTGAACATCCGGGCGTGAGAGCGCGTGCCCCTTCTCGATCGGCGGATCGATCTCGAGCACCGTGCACCAGTCCGGTCGGTAGCAGCGCCGTTGAAAGTCCCACTCGGGGTATGTGCGGCCCTCGTTCCCGGAAGCCTCCCAGCCGTCGGCGTCCAGCGCTTGAGCCGCCCTCGAGGTCACCGCACCTGCTCCGCGGAAACCCTTGCGCGAGCGATGTGTTGGCGTGTCGGCACCCGGTGTACCGCCGCCTGAGAGTTTGCGCACGCTCTTCGTCATGCCCCTGAGGAGCTTGCCGAGTGCGCCGCCCCCGCCGACGGGGCTCGAGAAGGGATCGATCACGTCGTCGCCGTCTGCGGCCTCATCATCGTCATCGAGCTCGGCAAGTTCCCTGTTCGAATCGCGGCGCGGTGCGTGGCCGCCGGCAGGTTCCACATGCGCGGCCGCGGCGCGCGCCGCCAACAGCTTCTGTGCTTTGATCACGCCAAAGCCCTCGGGCGGCTCGCCGATGTCGCGGTTCTCTACCGCCACCCTCAGCGAGCCGAGCGCCGAATCCGCGCGCGCCGCAAGATCACAGTCGAGGAGCGACCGGACGCGCGACGGCAGCAGGTCCTCGTTCTGCGACAGCGCGCGCTGGCCCTCCACCGCGAGGTATCGCCGCGCCAATGCCGGGCGTCTGACGAGTTTGCGCACCACGTCGGGGTTCAGTCCCCCACTGGCCAGCAGCGACGCCTGCACCGTGACCGACTCGAGTTGGCGGGGCGCTCCCGCGGACGGGTCGACGAACACCGTGATGCCGTCGGTCCATGCCGCTTCACCGGGGGTCGCCGGTGCGACCGCGATCGTGCGGCCGGCCAGCGCCGAGGCCAGCAGCACCAGCCGCTTTGGATCGTCGGCGCCCTCGCTCGTCATCGAGCCCTTTCCGCGTTGACCAAATATCTGTTCCAACGTAAAGTCCGGCGGCACCGCCGTCAATCACCGGGAGGGACGATGATCGACTTCACCGACCAGGTCGCCGTGGTGACCGGGGCAGGCCGCGGCCTCGGCCGCGTCTACGCGCTCGAGTTGGCAAGGCGCGGTGCCTCGGTGGTCGTCAACGACCTCGGCGGCACCATGCACGGTGCGGGCGAGGACAGTGCGGTTGCGGACCAGGTGGTCGAGGAGATCACCGCAGCCGGCGGCACCGCCGTCGCGTCGTACGACTCG
Organism: Mycobacterium sp. 852002-51961_SCH5331710; assembly: GCF_001665535.1. Classification (GTDB taxonomy): domain Bacteria; phylum Actinomycetota; class Actinomycetes; order Mycobacteriales; family Mycobacteriaceae; genus Mycobacterium. The sequence goes on along the minus strand of NZ_LZSQ01000056.1, from coordinate 6,679 downwards.
GTGGACAGCCCGACCGGTGGTGAGGCGATCGTGCGGACCGCCGTAGACGCATTCGGTCGGCTCGACGCGGTCATCAGCAACGCGGGCATCTTCGACTCCATCCCCTTCGACGAACTGACACAGGACGATTGGCGACGGATGTTGTCCGTTCATCTGGACGGCGCGTTCTATCTGTCGCAGCCCGCTTACCGCGTGATGAAGGCGCAGGGTTACGGCCGATTCGTGTTCATCGCCTCGTCGGCCGGAATGTTCGGCCAGCATCTGGAGGCGCACTACGCGGCGGCCAAGGCGGGCATAGTCGGCCTGACCAACGTCATCGCCCTAGAGGGCGAACCGCACGGCATTCGCGCCAACACCGTGCTCCCCTTCGGGCTGTCGCGCATGGTCACCGAAACGCTGGGCGATCCGAAACTGCTCGAGGACAACGGTTTCTTCGCCGCGATCCGGCCCGAACTCGTCGCCCCGATCGTGGTGTATCTGGCCAGTCGGGCATGCGAGTTCAGCCACCAGAACTTCTCGGCCTGCGCGGGCCGGTTCGCCAGGGTCTTCATCGGTTTGAGCGAGGGTTGGCTCGCGCCGCGCGAAGGCGATGTGACGGCCGACGACGTCGCCGCACATCTCGATGAGGTGGCGGCCGTCGAACCATTCACCGTTCCTGGCGCAATCTATGACGAGGTCTTCGCGGTGACTCAGCGCCTCGGTGTCACCGGCTGATCGTCGCCGACTAACGCCGGCTGTCCCACTGACCGAGCGGCCGCGTCACAAGCGCTTTCACATCGAGCGACACCGTGCCGTGTCGCAGTTCTGGTAGCGTTAACCAAACTTTGGGTCGGATCGACCAAACAGGTGGACAGGAGCCTGGCCTTGGAGGTGCTGTGGGGCCTCGCGTGACGCCGAAGACGGACCTCGCGAAGCAGGCAGGCCATTCCTACGACGACGGCACTCGGCGGACCGAGATCCTGCAGACGGCGGCGTCGTTGATCGCCACGTCCGGGCTGCGGACGTCGCTTCAGGAGATCGCGGACGCCGCCGGCATCCTGCCGGGCAGCCTCTACCACCACTTCGAATCCAAGGAAGCCATCCTCGTCGAGTTGCTGCGCCGGTACCACGAAGACCTCGACCGCATCGCGGAGCAGGCCCTCGCCCGGCTTGACGATCCCGCACCGCTGTCGGCGTTCGACCGGATCGTGGAGTTGGGCGCGGCCATCGCCCAGTGCGCGGTGACCCACAGCGCCGCACTACAGATGACATTCTACGAAGCCCCGACATCGAACCCGGAACTCGCCGCGCTGGCCCAACAACGCCCAGCGAGGATCCTCGAAGCGATGGTTCAGACGCTGCGCGCAGCTCGCTGGAGCGGCTATCTGCGTCCCGACGTCGATCTCCCGATCCTTGCCGACCGGATCGTCCAGGCGATGCGGCAGGTCGGCCTCGACGTCATCCGGCACACCGCAGGCGCAGACAAGGTCGCGGCCACGTTGTGCCGAATCCTGCTCGAGGGCCTGGCGACCGTTCCTCCCAGCGACGCCGAACTCGATCGTTCCGCGGCGTTCATCGCTGCCGACGACGCGGTGAAGTCATGGATCGCAGACGAACAGAACGCACCCGACGACAAGGCCTCCCACGTACGCGCGGTTGCACGCGCGGAGTTCGGGCGAAAAGGCTACGAAGTCACCACGATCCGCGATATCGCCGCGGCCGCGGGTCTGGGCACCGGAACCGTGTACCGCTTGATCGGCTCGAAAGAGGAGCTGTTGGCTTCGATCATGCAGTCGTTCGGCGAGAAGGTCGCGGAGGTGGGATGGACCAGCGTGCTGCAGTCCGACTCGTCGGCCGTCGAGAAGCTCGACGCGCTGAGCTGGATCCACACCAATGCACTCGCCCACTTCGGCGACGAGTTCCGGATTCAGCTGGCGTGGATGCGACAATCGCCACCCGACACCCCGAACATCGCATGGCTGTTCACCAAACGTGTCCGGCAGATGAAATCCCTTATCACCGAGGGCATTCGCTCCGGCGAGATCTCGATCGAAGGCCCCTCGAACGAGACGCTCGCTCGCGTCGTGATCGGGGTGTCGTGGATCCCGGAAAACCTGCTGCACGACCTCGGCCCCCGTGCCTCGCAGATCCACGTGCGAGACACGCTGTTGCGCGGCGTCACCGCACGCAAGTCCGACGAGGGACGCTAACCGACGGTGACCGGCAGCCTGCCCCAGCCCCGCACACTCGACGTGTGAGCCATGGCGGCGTCGGTGTAGTCGACGTCCCACTCGGGCCAGCGCCGCAGCATCTCCTCCAGCGCGACCCGCGCCTGCATGCGGGCCAGCGACGAGCCCAGGCAGAAGTGCAACCCCTGCCCGAATGACAGGTGCGAGCCGCCGCGGTGGATGTCGAAGCTCTCCCCGTCGGGATAGCGCCGCTCGTCCCTGTTGGCAGAACCGTTGAGCAGCAACATCACCGAGCCCTCGGCAATCGTCTGCCCATAGCACTCGGTCTCGCGGGCGACATATCGGCCCTGAACCGGCGAGGGCGCCTGGTAACGCAGCACCTCTTCGATCGCCCTGGGGATCAGCGAGTAATCGTCGACCAGTTCCCGGCGCTGATCGGGATGCTCGGCAAGCATCTGGGCGATGAATCCGATCAGCCTGGTGGTCGTCTCGTTGCCCGCGCCGGCGATCATGCTCGTGTACGTCAGCACCTCGATGCGCGACAGCGGCCGAAGCCGACCCTCGTCCTCGACCTCGGCGTTGAGTAACTGCGTCATCAGGTCGTCGGACGGATGCTCCGCCCGCCATTCGATGTAGTCGGCGAACAGTTGGTAGGCGTTCTCGAACGTGGCTGCCGAGACCGCCTGAAAACTACCCTCCTTCAAGCCTATGGACGCGTCGGTGTTGTCGCGGATCTGCTGCTGCCCCTGCTCCGGGATGCCCAGCAGGTAACCGATGGTCCGCATCGGGATCAGCGCTCCGAAGTCGCCGATCACGTCGAAACGGGAAGCCCCTGCCAGCGAGTCGAGCGCACGCACGCAGAACTGGCGCACCAGATCTTCGATGGCCTCCATCCGGCGCGGGGTGAAGACCTTCGACAGCACTCGTCGGTGGATGTCGTGGAGGGGCGGATCTTCGAACAGGATCACCCCCGGCGGCACGTCGACGCCACTCATGATGACATCCATCGTCGTGCCCTTACCCGAACGGTAAGTGTCCCAGTCGTGTAATCCCTGTGCGACGTCGTCATAGCGGCTCAGGGCGTAGAAGTTGTACTTCTCGTTGTAATACAGTGGCGCCTCGTCGCGCATTCGCTTCCAGATCGGGTACGGATCGTCGTCGATGTCGAAATCGAACGGGTCGTAGTACAGGTCGACGGTGCCGATGTCGGTCATGCATTGCTCCCTCTTGTCGTCGTCAGGTTCGTGACCAGCTCGCCGGCGCGCCTCAGATACGGCCACGCGATCTCAGGTGGGATACCGCCGCACAGCGGCGACAGGTTGAGAAGTCCGCCACCGCGGACGATTTCGGTCGCCTCGGCGGTGTCGATGATTCGGTGCGAGGTGTAGGCGGTGCGCAGTTCCGCGACATCGCGCGCCGCCGAGATCCCCGCGGATGCGCGGTTCCCGGGGTTCCACTGCGCATACATCCTGGCGTCGTGCAGCAGGTACATGCCGAGTTCCTCCCACGCGTCGTCGACGTCGTCGGCGACGAACGTGACCGTGGGCGTGTCGGGCGGCGGCAACAGCATCCCGCCGGGCTCGTGCCCGTGCTCTCGCGAGGCGGCCTCGTATGCCTCCCGCATGCCGGGCACGCAGCCGTTGGCGAGAAGCCCGAGACCGTACCGGCCGGCGCGGCGCGCCGCCGCGACGCTCGCGCCGCCCCACATCATCATCGGACCGCCGGGTGTGCACGGCGGTGGTGACACCGTGATGCGGCGGTCGCCGTGGACGACGGGCAGGCCGGTCAACAGTGTCCTCAGCAGGGCGAGGTTCTCGTCGGCCAGCGTGCCGCGGTGGGAGAGCTCGAGCCCGAAATGCTCGAATTCCTCAGGCCGGTAACCCAACCCGAACACGTACGACGTTCGACCGCGGCTGAGGATGTCGAGCACAGCAATGTCTTCCGCCAGCCGCACGGGATCGTAGAACGGCAGGATCACCACCACGTTGAGCATCAACCGGTCGGTGCGGGCCGCGATCGCCGATGCCAAGATCAGCGGCGCGGGCAGATACCCGTCCTCGGATCCGTGGTGCTCGCACAAGATCGCCGCCACACAACCGTGTTGCTCGGCCCACGCCGACATGTCGATCGCGGCCGCGTACAGGTCTGTGGTCGACGCGCCGAAGCTCGGTGCGCGCATGTCGAAGCGTATCGAGAACACCGGTGATCACCCGAAAGCGTGCCGGGGCAACGTGTTCGGCAGATCCAGTGAGCTCAGCAGGCCAGCGGGGGCCTCCACGACATACGGGATCGCGTTGACCACGCGCATCGCGGTGGCCGCCATCGCGGCATGCCCCGCCCCGTGGCCTTCGGCGGCGCCGACGTTCATCGCGCAGTGGATGTCGGGATCACCGTCGATGTCGACGCGATAGGTCGCAGCGAACTCCGACGACAGCCAGTCCGGCGCGACGTCGCGTGCCATCCGGATGATGTGCTGGACGACAATGGCTTCTCGGCCGTTGACCACGCCCGCGGCGCGGGTGCTCACCGCACCACACGTCCCCGCCTCGATCGTGCCGAACGCCACCTCGATGTCGCGGTCCGTGACGCGGCGGTCGAGGGTGCCACGGACCTCCTCCACCTCCACGCCCAGACCGGCGGCCATCAGATGAATCGGTGCCCGCCAGGCCATTTCGATGAAGCCGGGCGTCTTCAGGAGCGGTTCGAAATCCAGGGGGCGACCGAAGCCCATGCCGTTCATCATCACGTCGGCCACCGGGTAGTGGTCGTTGAGCGCGACCTCGGTGACGGTCAGACACCGGATTTGCTTCGATTGCGTGGCGAGCACCAGCGCGAGCTGGTCGGAGCCGAACCCGGGAAAGATTCCGGAGGCGTAGAAGGACGCACTCCCCTTCTTCGCCGCCTGTTCCATCTGGTCGCGCCATTCGGGCGAGTAGTAGGCGGGTGGATAGATCAGCGTCGTCGACGATGTCGACACGACGTTGATCCCGGCTTCGAGGAGCCTCAGGTAGTCGGGCACGGCCCCCGCGTCGCGTTCGGGCCCGCTCGCGGCGTAGACCACGCAGTCCGGTTGCAGTGCGATCAACGCCTCGGCGTCATTGGTGGCCGCCAGCCCGATCGGATCACCACCGGCCAGCTCCCCGGCGTCCTTGCCGATCTTTCCCTCGGAGTGCACCCACACCCCGACGAGGTCCAGGTCGGGTCGCTGGGAGATCGCGCGGATAGCGATGGAGCCGATTCCGCCGGTCGACCAGACCGCTACTCGGTGTTTGCCTCCGGTCATCGATCCTCCTCGGGGAGCCCGGTGTGGCGACAGAGCCAGCGCTGAGAATAGCATCCACTATTAATGGAAACCAGAACAAAAATTAGGTTAGAGTCGGTCGTCGTGAATACTCCGGCCTTGTTGCGGCGCTGATGTTCACGCTCCGATTCGACATGCGGGCGCCCGCCAAGGGAGCGCCTACGGCCGAGCTGTACGCGGCCGCGGTGCAGATGTGCGAGTGGGCCGAGACGCGCGGCGCGGTCGTCGCCGTGCTCTCCGAGCACCACGGCACCGAGGACGGGCACCTGCCTGCGCCGCACCTCCTGGCATCGGCGATCGCCGCGCGAACCTCCCGGCTCGCGATCATGCTGGCCGCCGTGCCGATCACCTTCTGGGAACCGGTGCGGCTCGCGGAGAACATCTCCGTCCTCGACATCATCAGCCGTGGCCGCGTCTCCTACGCGTTCGGAATCGGCCACCGGACCGAGGAATACGAGCACTTCGGTGTGGACATGCGCCGTCGCGGCGCCGCGGCCGACGCGTCGCTGGCATTGTTGCTGCGGCTGTTGACCGGGGAGCCGGTCGACGTCGACGGGCGGCGCGTTCACGTCACGCCGCCTCCCGCGTCGCCGGGCGGGCCGTACATGCTGATCGCCGGGGGCAGCAAGGCCGCCGCCCGACGCGCCGCGCGTTACGGTCTCGGGTTCATCTCGCAGGTCGCTTCCGACGAACTGAAGGAATTCTACGAAACCGAATGCCGCAACAACGGATTCGAGCCGGGCCTCATGCAGTTCCCCGTCGAGCGTGCCCCGACGGCTGTCTTCGTCGCCGACGATGTGGACGCGGCTTGGCGGGAGTTGGGGCCGTATCTGCTGCACGACGCGATGATGGCCGCGTCCTACCGCCACGGCGACGACTCCGTGGCGAGCATTTCGACGGCGCGGAGCGTGTCCGAACTGCGCGAGGCCGACGGGCCCTACCGCATCTTCCCGCGCGAGGAGGCCGCTGCGTACGTCCGAGGCGGCAGACCGCTGCCGCTGCTTCCGCTTTGCGGTGGCCTGCCGCCCAAGCTTGCCTGGCCCTATCTCGAGCGCGCCGCATCGATAAGCGCATCAACCGCAGCGACGGAGGAATCGTGACAACACCGCTGAGAACCGTTGTGTGGTCGACGGGCGGCGTCGGGTCGATCGTCATCGAAGCGATCCGGAGCAGGCCCGACCTCGAACTCGTTGGGGTGTGGGTGCACTCC
>NZ_LZSQ01000055.1 GCF_001665535.1 Mycobacterium sp. 852002-51961_SCH5331710 | reverse complement strand
GGTGGGTCGTCGGGTTCGTCGGGCAGGAGGTATTTCTCGGGGTGGTGGTAGTTGTTGATGCGGGTTTGGCCGGTGTCGAGCTCGGGTGGGGGTAGCCATTCGACGCGGCCGTCGGCTCGGATGCGGGTGCGCCAGCCGCCGTCGGTGACCAGCCGGTTGTGCGGGCCACACGCCAGGGTGAGCCCGTCGATGTCGGTGCTGCCACCATCGGCCCAGTCCTGGGCGGCGTGATGGACCTGCGCCCAATACGCCGGGGCGGTGCACCCGGGTTTGGTGCACCCCCGATCGCGGGCGTGTAACACGATGCGCTGCCCGGGTGTGGCCAACCGTTTGGCCCGTCCCACATACATCGGTACCTCCCGATGATCCTCATAGACCACCAGGTAGTGCTCGCTGGTGGCGGCCATCGCGATCAGATCCGCCATCGGCACCAGGGTGCCCCCACCGGTGACGGCGAACCCCGACAACGACCGCAACTCCTTCAGCGTCGTGGACACCACGATCGTCGACGGCAACCCGTTGTGCTGGCCTAACTGCCCCGACGCCAGCAGGGCGCGGCCCATCGCGATCAACGCATCATGCTGGCGCTGCCCGGCGCAGCGGGCGTCGTTGACGAACTGCTCCCCCGAGGGCGGTCCGTCCACGCACGGGTTGGGGTCGTCGGGATTACCCATACCCGGGGCGGCCAGTTTGGCCATCACCGCATCGAGGGTGGCGCGCGCGTGCGGGGTGAGCAGCCCACGCACCCGGCTCATCCCATCAGCACCTTGCGGGCCGAACTCGAAGAAACGTTTGCGTTGCCGTTCCCGCTCGGCCTCCTCCGGTGGTGTGCCGTCCTCGTCGAGCAGCGCCATCAACCGCTCGGCGACCTTGCGTAACTCCTCAGGGCACAACCCGGCTCCGGTGCGGGCCAGATCGGCCTCGGCCAACTCGCGGGCCTCATAGTTGACCTGCGCGGGCAACTGATCGAAGAACCTCTCGATGATGCCGACCTGCTCACCACCCAAC
>NZ_LZSQ01000054.1 GCF_001665535.1 Mycobacterium sp. 852002-51961_SCH5331710 | reverse complement strand
AGATGTGTATAAGAGACAGCCGTCAACGCGCTGCGCGAGGTCTGGGCCGGCGCCCATCCGCGGGCGCGCTGAGGGGCACCAAAACCAGCGCGAGCAGACGCAAAACTGCCGGAAAATCCGCGATTTAGGGCAGTTTTACGTCTGCTCGCGAAAGAGGTCAGCCCCGGTAGCGCGACTCGAGCACCAGGTCGGCGAGCATCGTCTGATACTCCGCATGGGTCTTGTGCTCGACGGTGTCGAACAGTTTGCCCTGGTGCCGGCGCATGTACTCGCGATACTTCGGAGCGCCCGGCACCTTGACGTTGTCCGCGACGACGACTGACCCGGGGTGCAGCCAGCCGCGATCCAGGATGCTCTGCAGGTCGGTCAGGTACGCGTCCTTATCGTGGTCGAGGAACAGCACGTCGAGCAGTCCGGGACCGAACCCGTGCTGTTCGGCGAGAGTGTCGAGCGTGCGACCGCCGTCGCCGATCGTGCCGACGACGCAGGTGACGCGGTCGGCCACACCGGCGTGCGCCCAGATGCTGCGGGCGATCTCGGCGTTGGCCTCGGCGAGTTCGACCGAATAGATCCGCGCCGACGGTGCCGCCCTGGCCAGTCGCAGCGCGCCGTATCCGCAGTAGGTGCCGAGCTCGAGCACCAATTGCGGGTCCGCGCCGCGCACCGCGGCGTCGAGAATCGCACCCTTCTCGTCGCCGACATTGATCAGGAAGGACTTCTCATAGGCGAACCGGTCGATCGTGGCGATGACGTCGTCGATGTCACCCTTCCGTGCGTTGGCCAGCACGTAGTCGCGGGCCGCCGCCTCGCGGCCGTCGCCGATCTGACCGGTCGTGAAGATGTTGCGCGCGCCGACGGCCATCCGTAGGAACGACCATCTCAGCAGCGGAATCCGTTGCTTCAAGCCCATGGCGCCAGCCTAAGGCGCGATGCGGCGCATTCGGCTTTCAAGTTGCCCGCGGGTCTGGCTGACCTGCGCCGTTCCTGCCGTTAAACTTGCCCGGATGTCCGCCATGTCCGTGAACTGCCTGACCAGCGACGGTCTGGTATGAGCGACGACGCAGGGGGCGGCGGAACGCCGGAACCTCTTGGCCTGACGGGCCGTCCACCACGGAGCATTCCCGAACCGGAGCCGAGGACGACGCACGGTCCGGCCAGGGTCATCGCGATGTGCAACCAGAAGGGTGGGGTCGGTAAGACCACGTCGACGATCAATCTCGGCGCCAGCCTCGCCGAGTACGGCCGCCGCGTGTTGCTCGTCGATCTCGACCCGCAGGGCGCGCTCTCGGCGGGGCTGGGGGTGCCGCATTACGAACTCGAACACACCGTGCACAACCTGCTGGTCGAACCCCGGGTGTCGATCGACGACGTGCTGATCCACACCCGGGTCAAGAACCTCGACCTGGTGCCCAGCAACATCGACCTGTCGGCCGCGGAGATCCAGCTGGTCAACGAGGTGGGTCGCGAGCAGTCGCTGGCCCGTGCGCTGTACCCGGTGCTGGACCGCTACGACTACGTCCTGATCGACTGCCAGCCCTCGCTCGGGTTGCTCACCGTGAACGGCTTGGCCTGCAGCGACGGGGTGATCATCCCGACCGAGTGCGAGTTCTTCTCGCTGCGCGGCCTGGCACTGCTGACCGACACCGTCGACAAGGTGCACGACCGGCTGAACCCGAAGCTGTCGATCAGCGGCATCCTGATCACCCGCTACGACCCGCGCACCGTAAACTCTCGGGAAGTCATGGCCCGTGTAGTGGAGCGCTTCGGCGACCTCGTGTTCGACACCGTCATCACCCGTACGGTGCGTTTCCCCGAGACCAGCGTCGCCGGTGAACCGATCACCACATGGGCACCGAAATCCGGTGGGGCGCAATCATATCGATCGCTGGCTCGCGAGGTCATCTACCGGTTCGGCGCGTGAATGACCCGGTGACGGAGACCGAAGCCGCGGCAACCCCGGATTCGGAGGAGTCTCCGCAGTCGGGCTTCCAGGTTCGGCTGAGCAATTTCGAGGGCCCGTTCGACCTGCTCCTGCAGCTGATCTTCGCGCACCGCCTCGACGTCACCGAGGTGGCGCTGCACCAGGTCACCGACGATTTCATCGCCTACACCAAGGCGATCGGCCGTCAGCTCGAGCTCGACGAGACCACCGCGTTCCTGGTGATTGCCGCGACCCTGCTCGATCTGAAGGCCGCTCGGCTGTTGCCCGCCGGCGAGGTGCACGACGAAGAGGACCTCGCCCTGCTCGAGGTGCGCGACCTGCTGTTCGCTCGGCTGCTGCAGTACCGCGCTTTCAAGCACGTCGCCGAGATGTTCGCCGAACTGGAGGCCGCGGCGCTGCGCAGCTACCCGCGCGCCGTCGCACTGGAGGAACGCTTCTCGCAGCTGCTGCCCGAAGTGATGATCGGTGTCGACGCCCAGGACTTCGCGCAGATCGCCGCGGCGGCGTTCACGCCGCGGCCGGTGCCGACCGTGAGCACCGAACATCTGCACCATGCGGCGGTATCGGTGCCCGAGCAGATCGGTAACCTGATGGCGTTGCTGGAGAGCCGCGGGATCGGCCAGTGGGCGTCCTTCCGGGATCTGGTCGCCGACTGCGACGCCCCGATCGAGATCGTCGGACGGTTCCTGGCGCTCCTCGAGCTCTACCGCGCCAGGGCGGTAGCATTCGAACAACCTGAAGCGCTTGGTGTGCTGCAGATTTCGTGGACCGGTGAGCGGCCGACACACCAACAGCTGGCGGTGGAAGAAGATCAGTATGGATAGCGAAGACCACGACAACCTCGACGAGGTCGCGACGGACCTCGACCACGAGGGCGTCGCGGCCGACGGTGCCGATCTGGGGATCGACGTCGCCGAACCGCCCGAAATGGAGGACGGTGAACTCGGCGCGGTGCTCGAGGCGCTGCTCCTGGTGGTCGACACACCGGCGACCGTCGAGCAGCTGTCACTGGCGATCGAGCAGCCGCCCTACCGTGTCGCGGCGAAACTGCAAACCATGGCGCAGGAGTACAGCGACCGCGACAGCGGCATCGACCTGCGTGAAGCCGGTGGTGGCTGGCGGATGTACACCCGCTCGCGCTACGCCCCCTACGTGGAGCGGTTGCTGCTCGATGGCGCCCGCTCGAAGCTGACCCGCGCGGCGCTGGAGACGCTCGCCGTGGTCGCCTACCGGCAGCCGGTGACCCGGGCCCGGGTGAGCGCGGTGCGCGGCGTCAACGTCGACGCGGTCATACGCACGCTGGTCGCACGCGGCCTGATCACCGAGGCGGGCACCGATCCCGACTCGGGCGCGGTGACTTTCGCCACCACGGAACTGTTCCTCGAACGGCTGGGGCTGACGTCGCTGGCCGATCTTCCCGACATCGCGCCGCTGCTGCCCGACGTCGACGTGATCGACGACCTCAGCGAAACCCTCGACGAGGACCCGCGATTCATGAAGCTCAGCGGCGCGCCGGCACCCGAACAGCCGCTGTCGTTCGATGTGGACACCGATGCGAATGGCTGAGTCCGAGGGCGTGCGACTGCAGAAAGTGTTGTCGCAGGCCGGAATTGCGTCGCGCCGTGTGGCCGAGAAGATGATCAGGGACGGCCGCGTCGAGGTCGACGACCGCATCGTCACCGAGCTGGGCACCCGCGTCGACCCCGAGGTCTCGGTGATCCGGGTCGACGGCGCCCGGGTCACGGTCGACGACACCCTGGTGCACCTGGCGATCAACAAACCCAAGGGCATGCACTCGACGATGTCCGACGACCGGGGCCGCCCGTGCATCGGCGACCTCGTCGAGCATCGGGTCCGGGGGAACAAGAAGCTGTTTCACGTCGGTCGGCTCGACGCCGACACCGAGGGGCTGATGCTGCTGACCAACGACGGCGAGCTGGCGCACCGGCTGATGCACCCGTCGTTCGAGGTGCCCAAAACCTACCTGGCTACCGTCCTGGGCGCGGTCCCGCGCGGGCTCGGCCGCGAACTGCGCAACGGTGTCGAGCTCGACGACGGGCCGGCGCGGGTCGACGACTTCGCCGTCGTCGACAAGGCGCCCGGCAAGACCCTGGTACGAGTGACGTTGCACGAGGGCCGTAAGCGGATCGTGCGCCGGATGCTCGCCGCCGTCGGCTATCCCGTGCAGGAACTGGTGCGGACCCACATCGGCACGGTCGCACTGGGTGAGCAGCGTCCCGGCAGCATCCGGGTGCTGACGCAGAAGGAGCTCGGGGAGTTGTACAAGGCGGTCGGCCTGTGACATCACTGGTGATCGCCGTCGACGGTCCTGCTGGAACTGGGAAGTCCTCGGTGTCAAGGGGTTTGGCGCGTGAACTGAACGCACACTATCTCGATACCGGAGCGATGTACCGGATCGTGACGCTGGCGGTGCTGCGCGCCGGAGTCGATCTCGCCGACACCGAAGCCGTCGCCGCGGCAGCCGCCGCCGCCGACCTCGCCGTGGGTCACGACCCCGACAAAGACCGCTCTTACCTTGACGGAGAAGACGTTTCGACCGAGATCCGTGGTGACGCGGTGACCAAAGCGGTGTCGGCGGTCTCGGCGGTGCCGGCGGTGCGCACGCGGCTCGTCGACATCCAACGGCAGCTGGCCACCGCACAGGGAAGCGTCGTCGTGGAGGGCCGCGACATCGGCACGGTCGTGCTACCCGACGCCGACGTGAAGATCTTCTTGACCGCGTCGGCCGAGGAGCGTGCCCGGCGCCGCAATGACCAGAACAAGGCGGCCGGGCTGGCCGACGACTACGAGGCGGTGCTGGCCGATGTCAGGCGACGCGATCACCTCGACTCCACGCGAGCGGTGTCCCCGTTGCGGCCCGCCGACGACGCCGTCGTCGTCGACACCAGCGCGATGACGCAACCCGAGGTGATCGAGCATCTGACCCATTTCGTGCGAGAGCGGGCAGGAGCGCAGCGATGAGCGAGGACGGCACCTGGGTCGACGAAAGCGATTGGGAGATCGCCGAAGATGTCGCGGAAGCCATCGAGGAGGCGGCCGCAGCGCCGCCGGTCGTCGCCGTCGTCGGGCGCCCGAACGTCGGTAAGTCCACGCTGGTGAACCGCATCCTGGGCCGGCGCGAAGCCGTCGTGCAGGACGTGCCCGGGGTGACGCGTGACCGGGTGTCCTATGACGCGCTGTGGCTGGGCCGTCGGTTCGTGCTCCAGGACACGGGTGGTTGGGAGCCCGACGCGAAGGGCCTGCAGCAGCTGGTGGCCGAGCAGGCGTCGGTCGCCATGCGCACCGCCGACGCGATCATCTTCGTCGTCGACTCGGTGGTCGGCGCGACCTCCGCTGACGAGGCGGCCGCGAAACTGCTTCAGCGCTCCGGTAAGCCGGTGTTCTTGGCGGCCAACAAGGTCGACAGCGAGCGCGGCGAGGCCGACGCCGCGATGCTGTGGTCGCTGGGTCTCGGTGAGCCGCACCCGATCAGCGCCATGCACGGCCGCGGGGTCGCCGACTTGCTCGACAACGTGATCGACGCGCTGCCTACGGTGTCGGAGCTGTCGAGCGGCGGGGGAGGACCGCGCCGGGTTGCATTGGTGGGCAAGCCGAATGTGGGCAAGAGCTCACTGTTGAATCGGCTGGCGGGGGATCAGCGCTCGGTGGTCCACGATGTCGCGGGCACGACGGTCGATCCGGTCGACTCGCTGATCGAGATGGACGGGAAGGTGTGGCGGTTCGTCGACACCGCGGGTCTGCGGCGCAAGGTCGGCCAGGCGAGCGGACACGAGTTCTACGCGTCGGTGCGCACGCACGGCGCCATCGATGCCGCCGAGGTGGCGATCGTGTTGATCGACGCCTCGCAGCCGCTGACCGAGCAGGACCAGCGCGTGCTGTCGATGGTGATCGAGGCCGGCCGGGCACTGGTGCTCGCGTTCAACAAGTGGGACCTGGTCGACGAGGACCGGCGCTACCTGCTGGACCGCGAGATCGACCGCGAACTCGTCCAGCTGCAGTGGGCGCCGCGGGTGAACATCTCGGCCAAGACCGGTCGCGCGGTGCAGAAGCTGGTGCCCGCGTTGGAGAAGTCGCTGGAGTCATGGGACACCCGCGTGCCGACGGGCCGGCTGAACACGTTCTTCAAGGAAGTGATCGCGGCGCATCCGCCGCCGGTGCGCGGGGGTAAGCAGCCCCGGATCCTGTTCGCGACCCAGGCGACCGCCCGGCCGCCGACGTTCGTGCTGTTCACCACCGGTTTCTTGGAAGCGGGTTATCGGCGGTTCCTGGAGCGACGACTGCGTGAGACGTTCGGCTTCGAGGGCAGCCCGATCCGGATCAACGTGCGGATGCGCGAGAAGCGGGGATCGCGCGCGCGGTGATGGGGATTTCGGTGCGCAATCAATCGCTGCGCGACCAGTACCGCACCGAAACCGCTCAGTAGAGTTGCGCCAGTGCCCGTCGTCGACATGGTCCTCATCGCATTGGCGGGCTTGGGGGCCGGCGCGATCAACACGCTTGTCGGCTCCGGCACTCTGATCACCTTTCCGACGCTGGTGACGCTGGGCTATCCGCCGGTGACGGCGACGATGTCGAACGCCATCGGTTTGGTGGCCGGCGGGGTGTCGGGCACCTGGGGATACCGCCGCGAACTGCGGGGGCAGTGGCACCGGCTGCGCTGGCAGATCCCGGCGTCGTTCGCCGGAGCGGTGCTGGGCGCGTGGCTGCTGCTACACCTGCCGGAGACGGTGTTCGAGCAGGTTGTGCCCGTGCTGCTGGTCGCGGCGCTCCTGCTGGTGGTCATCGGCCCGCGGATCCAGTCGTATGCACGGACACGGGCCGAGGCCGCCGGGCAATCCGCCGAGCACGTGTCGCGGCGCCGGATGGCCGCCGTCGTCTTCGCGACGTTCGCGGTCGGGATCTACGGCGGCTACTTCACCGCGGCCCAGGGGATTCTGCTGATCGCTGCGATGGGCGCACTGCTGCCCGAGAACATGCAGCGGATGAACGCCGCCAAGAACCTGCTCTCGCTGGTGGTCAACGTGGTGGCCGCCGTGGCGTACACGCTGGTGGCGTTCGACCGGATCAGCTGGGCGGCGGCGGGGTTGATCGCGCTCGGTTCCCTGGTCGGTGGCTTCCTCGGAGCCCGCTACGGCCGTCGACTCTCACCCAACGCGTTGCGTGCGGTCATCGTGGTCGTGGGAATCATCGGTCTGTACCGATTGCTGACTGTCTAGAGCACTTCGGTACGGTTGTACGAAGCCGTCTGACCAGGAGAGGGGAGCGCCGGTGGCCGAACGCCGATTCCACACCGCGCCGTCGGCCCTCTGCGCCCTCGAGCCGTTCTGGCCGTCACGGCGGGTCATCGCCTTCGACGAGTGGTGTCGCGCGCGCATCTGATTCCGCGCCCACCTGTCCATCCGTCGCGCTCATCGCGCTGACCCTTCCGAAAGCAGTCGAACGTATGCGTTCGCTTCTGATATTCACGCTCGTCGGTGTCGGAGCGCAGTTGGTGGACGGTGCCCTGGGCATGGCGTTCGGCGTGACGGCCTCCACGCTGCTGGTGCTCAGCGGACTCGGCGCTGCCCAGGCGAGTGCTGCCGTGCACCTGGCTGAGGTCGGCACGACGCTGGCGTCCGGTCTGTCGCACTGGCGCTTCAAGAACATCGACTGGTCGATCGTGCTGAAGCTGGGCCTGCCCGGTGCGATCGGGGCCTTCGCCGGTGCGACCGTGCTGTCGTCGCTGTCGACCGAGCACGCCGCCCCGCTGATGGCGGCGATCCTGGTCGCGATCGGGGCCTACGTGCTGCTGCGGTTTTCGCTGCGCAACCCTCCGGTGATGCGGCACGGCGAGACGCCGCACACCGCGAAGTTCCTCAGCCCGCTCGGGCTGTTCGGCGGGTTCATCGACGCGTCCGGTGGCGGCGGTTGGGGCCCGGTGACGACGAGCACGCTGCTGTCTCGCGGTAAGACCGCACCGCGCACCGTGATCGGCTCGGTCAGTGCGTCGGAGTTCCTGGTGGCGGCGTCGGCGTCGGTCGGTTTCGGGGTGGGGCTGCGCGAGGAGTTCGTGCAGAACCTGCCGGTGGTGCTCGGTCTGGCCGTGGGTGGGGTGATCGCCGCCCCGTTCGCAGCCTGGCTCGTCAGCCGAATCCGGCCCGCACTGCTGGGGACCGCCGTCGGGGGCGTGATCGTGCTGACCAACAGCCAGAAGCTGGTGCACTACTTCGGTATCCAGTGGCCGTGGTCGACCGGGGTGTACACGCTGATCGTGATCGCTTGGGCGGCAGCGCTTTACGTGGCGTGGCGGTACCGCCGGCCGGTGGAGTCGGTGCCGGCGGCCGACGAGGCCGAGGTGCTGCCGAGCGCTGCTCGGTGATGGGATCAGGACTCACACATAGTTAGGTCCGTGGCCGCAGAGGGTGTCGCCGAAAGTCCGAGTTCCCGTAGAACACCGCGCCAGGTTCGGATGTGCGAATCGCGGCTGTCAGCTGCGGGTCCGTATACCGCCGCATGCGCCAAACCTACTAGTTGCGCACCGTTATGCGTCATCAAAACGCGGTCGGGCTGACAGGATTTGAACCTGCGACCCCTACACCCCCAGTGTAGTGCGCTACCAAGCTGCGCCACAGCCCGCTCGTCCGCCGAGACATCCCGATGGACGCGAGGAACGATACCTTAGCCGTCGGCGGCAGCACGAAACGATCCCCTCTCGCACGCATCGCCGCTGCGAAGCGGCGGCGACTTCACCAGCGCGCGGTCACCTTCTCCGCGATCTGTTTGGCGATGCGTACCGCCGAGTCGCCCGGGTTGGGACTGCAGGTGTTGACGTCGATGATGACGTTGTTCTCCAGCGCGATCGCGTGTCCGCACGCCCACCCCGGTGCGGCGGCCTCCTGCAGCGTCGCGACGGTGCTCAGCACGTCGTCGGCATTGCTGATGGGCCCGACGGTCCACTTGGTCCCGCTCTGCAGGTGGGTGTACTCGTGGCAGGCCGGCCACTGCTCGACGGAAGCGTCGAAGAAGGCGCGCGCCTTCTTCACGAGCGGATACAGCACGACCGCCTGTTTCACGTAGTGGGCGAACTTGTCGCCGTCGTTCAGGCTCTGGTCCCGTTCCGCCTGGAACCCGCTCTCGGCATACACCGGCGCCTCCGCCGCCCCGTCGATGCCGAGGCATTCGCGCGGCTCCATCGTCGCGCTGTTGTCCGACATCGCGCTCGCAGCGCTGGTGACCTCCAGCGTCTGTGATCCCATCGCGGCGTTCAGCTCGCCGGGGTTCAAGAGCAACTCATCCAGCTCGCGCTCCACAAGGGGTCGCGGTATGAGGGTTTGGGTGGGCGTGGGCGTGACCGCGTTGCCGACCGAGCTGGCGCACCCGGCGACCAGTAGACAGACCATCACGGCACCGAGTGCCGTCGCTGGTTGGCGCATGTAATCCTCCCCATGGCAGCCGTGTCCAACCGATCACTCGCGGGGCGATGTCCCCGGCATCGCTGCGCGTGAAGTAATCGTGCAGCAGAGTGGCCACCGACCGGAAGAGGCCATCCGGTGTTTCTGATAACGATGGACGCTGCATCTGGTAACGATTCATGGTCGCCCCCGGTCCCGCACCGTGACCGCAGGGCGCACCCACCAACTGAGTCAGACCTCGGAGACGGTCTGCAACCGTTGTCCACCAACAGGATTGAGCCCGCACGGCATCAGGATGACGAGTCGTCGGAGTCTTCCGAGTCATCGTCGTCGTCGTCATCATCGTCCTCGGAAGAGTCGGAATCCTTGGACTCGCGGTCGTCGGAATCTTTGGACTCATCGTCATCATCTGACTCAGAGTCGGACGACTCCTTCCCATCCTTGGCCTGCGAGCTTTCGTCGAGCTTGTCCGCGAACTTGGTCAGCGCCCGCGCGAGTTGGCGCGCTTCGTGAGGTTCGAGCGAGTCGCCGAACAGCAGCTCCCCGCTGTCGTTCGCTCGCTCGACGTAGACCAGGTTATCCTTCGCCGCGACGTTCCACTGGCCGGACTCGTGCTCTTGCTGCTCGGACATCGTTGTCGCCTCCCCTGTGAGCCTTTTGGCGGTAATACCCACGCCGGTCGGCCGTCAAGCTTCGGAATCTCCGACCACCAGGCACGGACCCTTACCGCGGAGATAGGAAAACCTCTCCGCACATGCGCGGAATCTGACCTCGCGGCGATTACGCAGCCCCTGGTCGAATCGCAATCATTTCTCTCAACACCCCCGCACCGCCCCCGAGAGGAACACCCGACATGACCACCACCCGCCGTACGACCCGCATCCAGTACGCCGCCACCCTCATCGGCGCCCTCGCCGTCTTCGTCTTCGCACCGGCGACGGCCTACGCCGTCGACAACGAGCCCACCCCCGGCGGCGGTGGCTGCACGTACACCGACTCCGACGGCTATCCCATTCCGATCGACGACGGCCAGGACGTCTTCGTCGACGGCAAGATCGTCTCCTGCCGCGGCGGCAAGATCACCATCACCACCGCGCCGGCACGCGGCGGAGCTAACATCCGCCCCTCGTTGCCCGTCACCAAGCTGCCGGTGCTCGCCCGGCTGCCCTGAACCCCTCCCAACGATCGGCCCGCCACCAAACGGTGGCGGGCCAATTCAATGCGGTCGAGGCCCCCATCCGCAGTACATTCCCCGCATGCCGACTCGGTGCCGGCGGGGGCGTCGCGCAATGCCCGGTGACGTCGCGGTCATCGGCGCGGGCCCCGGCGGGCTCGTCGCGGCGCGCTGGCTGACCGCCCAGGGATTCGAGCCCACCATCTACGAGCGAACCGCCCAACTGGGCGGGCAGTGGACAGGCGAACCGGGCTGCAGCGGGGTCTGGCCCGCCATGCACACCAACACCAGCCGCATCCTGACCGCGTTCAGCGACCTCGAGCCCGACGACGGTGCCGTCTTTCCTCCCCGGCCACGAGATTCTTCACTACCTGCATCGCTACGCCGAGATGTTCGACCTCACCCGGCGAATCCGGTTCCTCACCCCGGTGACGAGCGTTCGCCGCGGCGACGGCGGCTGGCTCGTGAGCACCCCCGGCGCCGAGCAGCGATACGAGCGGGTAATCGTCGCCACCGGACGCTTTCAGTCGCCCGCAATCCCGGCCGTCGACGGCCTGTCTACCTTCACCGGCTCCGCTGGAGCACGACCGACCTTCCACTATCGCGGTCCCACCGACTACTGCGGTAAGCGTGTGCTCGTCGCGGGCTGCGCCGTCAGCGCTTTGGAGATCGCCTCCGAATTGGCCCAGCACGGCGTCGAAGTCGTGGTCACTCAGCGCCGCCAGCGTTACGTCCTGCCGAAGTTCGCCGCGGGTGTCCCGTCCGACCACCGCATCTTCACCCGGTACGGGGCATTGGCCGACGAAGCGCTGCCGGTGGCCGAGATCGACCGTCAGCTCAAGGAAATCGTCGTCGACGCCGGCGGAACCCCGCAGCAATACGGCGCCCCCGCGCCCGATCCGTCACTGTTCGCCGCCGGCATCACGTTGAGCCAGCACTACCTGCCCCTGGTTGCCGAGGGTCGCATCCGGGTCCGCCCGTGGATGACGTCGGTCGACGGTACGAACGTGGCGTTCGCCGACGGCCACGCCGAGCAGTTCGACGGCATTCTCTTCGGCACCGGATTCGAGTTGTCGATGCCGTTCCTGGACAACGAGATTCGGTCAACCCTCGACATGGACGCCGTGCACTTCGACGCCGACCGCCACACCTTCCATCCCGACCTTCCCGGCTTGGCGTTCGTCGGGATGTGGGACCAGTCCGGTGGCTACTTCGTGCCGCTCGAGTTGCAGGCGCGCTGGATCGCCTACACGTGGGGCGGCACGATCCGCGCTCCGAGCGATGACGACCAACGCCGTGCGATCACGGCGTACCGCTCGCGCCGGGGGCTGCCGCAGAAGACCCGGATGAATCTCGTGGCGTTGACGTTCGCTCGCGCCGCGGGCGTCGAACCGGGGATCGACAACTGGCCGAAGCTTGCCCGCGCCCTGCTGTTCGGGCCTCTCGCGCCAAGCTGCTTTCGCCTCGAAGGTCCCGACACACTGGACGCGGCACCGGCGCGCTTCGCCCGCGATGCCGCCGCCTTCGGTGCGATCACCTCACCTGAGTTCACCGAGCGTGAGAATGCGTACCTCGCGCTGCTGGGGACCGAGTCCGGCCGCATCGCGTAGTACTACTCAAGCCCGCGGGTGACCATCAAGGCATCCTGAACGCATGTCGCTCACCAAACCCCTGGCCGGCGCCGACGAACTGGCCGCAGACACCCCGCCGACGCGCGACCGCGCCGTCGACGTCGGCCGCCTCGGCGCGCTCCTCGTGGTCATGTTCGGTCATTGCGCGCTGCTGCTGGCCACCATCGACGCCGGCGGTGTGCGGATCGGCAACATCCTCGGCGAGATTCCCGCTCTGGCCCCGGTGACATGGGTCGTGCAGGTCATGCCGTTGTTCTTCCTCGCCGGCGGGGCCGCCGGTGCGTACGGCTGGCATGCGGGCAAGTCGTGGGGGACGTGGCTGGTCGCCCGCGCGCAGCGGCTGTGCCGGCCGGTGTTCTGGTATCTCGCGGCGTGGACGGTCGGGCTGCTCGCGGTGCGGCTGACCCTCGGCGCCGACTCCGCCGCGGATCTCGGCCGCGAATCCGTCGCGCTGCTGTGGTTCCTCGGCGTCTACCTGGTGGTGCTCGCGTTCGTTCCCGCCCTGACCCGACTGTCGACGGGTCGCGGCGTCGCCGTCATGGTGGTCGGGCTGCTGGCCGCGTCGGCAGCGGTCGATGCCATCCGGATCTCCGCGGGCACCCCGATGGCCGGCGTCGCGAACTTCGTCGTCGTCTGGCTGATCCCGGTGGTGTTCGGTGTGGGCTATGCGCGACGGTTGATCAGCCGTCGCGCGGCGCTCGTGACGGCCGCGGCGGCGCTCGCCGCACAGATCGTGGCGGCGGTGGTCGGGCCGTACGAGATCTCGTTGGTCGTCACCGGTACCGAGCACCTGTCGAACGTCTCGCCTCCCACGCTGCTGCTCGCGCTGCACTGCACGTGGATGTCGGCGGCGTTCGTCGCGTGCGCCGGAGCGATCCAGCGGTGGGCTCAGCGACCGCGGGTCTGGTACGTGGTCGCGGTCGGCAACGGGGGAGCGATGACGCTGTACCTGTGGCACATCGTGGCGATCGCCATCGCAGCGTTCTCGTTGCACGCGTTGGGTCTCGACGCGTATGACGTTGACGCACCGCACTTCTGGGTGCTGCTGGCGCTGCGGGCGGCGGTGTTCGCCGTGGTCATGTTCGCCTTGTTCAAACTGCTGTCACCGCTCGAGCACCGCCGCCTTGCGTGGTGGGACGTATCCGTCGAGGCCACCGGCGGGCGGTCGCTCGCCGCAGGTGTGCTGATCGTGCTGGCCGGTGTCGCCTTGGTGCTGCTGGCCAAGAACGGGCTGACCGGGGCGATGGGTTGGACGATGCTGGGGTGCTTTACGGCGTCGGCTGCTTCGGCGCGGGCCATGGCACGGGCTTAGGCCTGGTCCGGACCATCTGGGGCCACCAGAACCAGCGGCCGAGCAGGGCGGCGATCGACGGCGTCATGAACGCGCGGATCACCAAGGTGTCGAACAGCAGGCCCATACCGATCGTCGTGCCCATCTGTGCCACCACGGTCAGTTCGCTGACCACCATCGAGATCATCGTGAACGCGAACACCAAACCCGCCGACGTCACCACGGATCCGCTGCCGCCCATCGCCCGGATGATCCCGGTGTTGATGCCGGCCGGCAGTTCCTCCTTCAACCGGGCGACCAGTAGCAGGTTGTAGTCGGCGCCCACGGCCAACAGGATGATCACCGCCATGGCCATGACCATGAACTGCAGCTCGATGCCGAGAATGTGCTGCCAAACCAGAATCGACAGACCGAAGGAAGCGCCCAGGGACAGCACTACGGTGCCCACGATGACGGCTGCGGCGATGACGCTGCGGGTGATGATGAGCATGATCGTGAAGATCAGTGCCAGGGCCAGGATGCCGGCGATCATCAGGTCGTAGTTGTTGCCGTCCTGCATGTCCTTGAACGCCGCGGCCGTTCCGCCGACGTAGATCGTCGATCCCTCCAACGGGGTGCCCTTGATGGCTTCCTTGGCAGCCTTCTTGATCGCGTCGATGCGTTTGATGCCGTCAGCGTTGAGCGGGTCACCCTCGTGCTGGACGATCATCCGCACGGCGTGGCCGTTGGGCGAGATGAAATTCTCCATACCGCGCTTGAATTCCTCGTTGTCGAAGATCTCTGGCGGCAGATAGAACGTGTCGTCGTTCCACGAGTCGTTGAAGGCGTCGCCCATCGCCGACTGGTTCTCGCTCATGGCGGCTTGCTGATCCTGCAGTCCTCCCTGGGAGGCGTGCATGGTCAGCATCATGGTGCGCATGGTGCGCATCGACTCGATCTGCTCGGGCATCAGCGCCAAGAGTTGTGGCATCAGTGCATCGAGCCGCTCCAGGTCCGGGACCAGATCCTGAACCTTGTCGGTCAGCTTGTTGGTGCCGTCGATGACGTCGAAGATCGACCGCAGCGACCAGCAGACCGGAATGTTGAAACAATGCGGTTCCCAATAGAAGTAGTTCCGCAAGGGACGCAGGAAGTCGTCGAGATCGGCGATGTGATCCCGTAGTTCGGCGGTGTCGACGGCCATGGTCTTGGTCTTCTCGACCATGCTGTGCGTGGTGGCGTTCATCTCGCCCATCAACGCCATCATGCGGGTCATGGTGTCGATGGTTTTCTGCATCTCGTCGGCCTGAACCAGCATGTCGGCCATGCGGTCCTGCATGTACTTGCGGTTCAGATCCTGGTTCACTCCGCCGAGGCTCATCTGCGCGGGAATCGTGCTGAACTCGATCGGCTTGCCGTTGGGGCGGGTGATGGTCTGCACCCGCGAGATGCCCGGCACCCGGAAGACCGCCTTCGCGATCTTGTCGATCACCAGGAAGTCCGCCGAGTTGCGCAGATCCTGATCGCTTTCGATGAGCAGCAACTCGGGGTTCATGGTGGCGGGGGAGAAGTGCCGTTCCGCCGCGGCGAAGCCCTGGTTTGCCGGAAGGTCGGCCGGCAGGTACAGGCGGTCGTTGTAGTTCGGCTGATAGCCGGGCAGGGTCAACAACCCGACCAGCGACAACGCGACGGTCGCGATCAGCACCGGCCCCGGCCAGCGGACGATGACGGCGCCGATCTTTCGCCAACCACGAATGCGCATGGCGCGCTTGGGTTCCAACAACCCGAACCGGCTTCCGATGGTGATGACTGCCGGGCCGAGCGTCAGCGCGACCAACACCGCCGTGGTCATCCCGACCGCCAACGGGATGCCCAGTGACTGGAAGTACGGCAGCCGGGTGAACGTCAGGCAGAAGGTAGCGCCGGCGATCGTCATCCCAGACCCCAACACCACATGAGCGGTGCCGCGGAACATGGTGTAGAACGCCGCCTCCCGGTCCTCGCCCAGTGTGCGCGCCTCCTGGTACCGCCCGATGAGGAAGATCGCGTAGTCGGTGGACGCGGCGATCGCGAGCGTGACAAGGAGGTTCGTCGCGAACGTCGAGAGGCCTATCAGCTCGTGATAGCCCAGGAACGCGACCACTCCGCGCGTGGCCGACAGCGCCATGAAGACCATCACCAGCTGGATGAGCATGGTCACCACCGACCGGTAGACCAGCAACAACATCGTGATGATGACGGCGAACGTGGCGAATTCGATGATCCGGATGCTGCGGTCGCTGGCGATCTGCTGATCGGCGTACATGGCCGACCCGCCGGTCACATAAACCTTCACCCCCGGCGGTGGAGGCAGATCCTCGACGATCTTCTTGACCGCCTCGGCGGACTCGTTCGACAGCGCCTCGCCCATGTTGCCGGCCAGATACACCTGGACGTAGACGGCCTTGCCGTCGGCGCTCACGGCCGCGGCCTCCGTCAGCGGGTCGCCCCAGAAGTCCTGGATGTGCTCGACGTGGCTGCGGTCGGCCCTCAGCCTGTCGATGAGTTCGCCGTAATACTGGCGGGCATCGTCGCCGAGTGGTTGCTCACCCTCTAGGACGATCATCGCCGAGCTGTCGGACTTGAACTCCTCGAAGACCGTGCCGACGCGCTGCATCGCGATCACCGACGGAGCGTCCTTCGGGCTCATCGACACCGACCGCATCTGGCCGACGACCTCGAGCTGCGGCACCGTCACATTCAGCAGCGCGATGAGCGCGATCCAGGCGATGACGATGGGAACGGACAGCCGCCGGATCCACTTGGCGAGCAGAGACCGCGCGGGTGGCGCGGCCTGATCGGTTGAATGCGCGGTGGAAGCGCTCACCAGGAATTCACCTCGGCGGAGCTCCTCCCTACGGTGTTAGGACCGCCTTAGTTACTACCAGATGCGGCGCCCTGACCGGTAGTCAGATCCGGCCCGCAGCGAACTCCGCAGCCTGGTTAACCAATCCCGCCTGAACATACGCGCCGTGGGCACCCATGTCGCGCCCACCCTCGAAGCAGATCGGATCGTTCGGGACGCACAGGTCGATGGTCTTGCCCGCGTAGTCAGTACCCACCGATGGCAGCGGTCCGGGCGACAGCCGATCGGCAAAGCTGCTGCGCGGACCGCCGAACAGCGCGACCGCGGCGACGTGCGGAGCGACCGTCGGCGGCATCGCGGCGGTGGCGACATCCATCACCGCCGCGCCCTGGGAGTAGCCCCCGAGCACCATCTGCGTGGCGGGGCAGCCGGCGGCCACCGCCTGCACGTGGGCGCGGGTGTCCTCGGCGCCCGCGCGGGTGCTCACCGCAAAGTCCCGGCTGGCGGGGTAGTTGACGGCGTACACGCCGACGGATCGGTCGCCGAGGCGGGAGCGCACCGAGTCGACGAAGGCCTGTCCGATACCGCCCACTCCGGGGGGTTCGGTGGTTCCACGGGCGAAGACGACTTCGACGTCCGGGCAGGGCGCCGCCCCGGCGCTGGGAATGACGGTCGGCGCGGACAGCATGGTTGTCGCGGCCAGAAGCACCGCGAACCTGGCGAATGCACTCATACACCTATGTCGCGCCGAGGCGTCCGGACGTGACACCCCGTTCACGGAGCGCGCGGCGGCAAACGGAGCTCGACCGTGAGTCGCCTGGTCGGCGCCTCCTCTTCGAGATGCCGGGAGCCCGGAAGCAAATTATGCTCGCTTCGCCGATCCAGGCGGGAGAGGGAGGCAGCGTTGAAGACGGTGCTCGGGCTGTCGATGACGTCGACAGGTATCGCGTGGGTCCTGGTCGAGAACGGCGACGGTAATCCGAAGACGTTGGACCACGACCACTTCTCCGTGGTCGCCAACGCCACGGACGGCGACATCTCCACACACGAGGCCGCGGTGCGGGGCGCACGGGCGATCGCCTCGGCCAGCGGTCACCGGGTGGACACGATCGGCCTGACCTGGAGCGCCGATGTCGCAGCCAAGGCCGAACTGCTCCGGAAATCGTTGTCCACCAATGGTTTCAGAAAAATAGCACCGGTGCGGATGGCCGATGCCGCTCGATCGTGGGCGCGGGCGCTGGGACCCGGCGGCGAATTCGGCGGGTGCGCGGTGTGCGTCGTGGAGTCCTCGGCCGTGACCGTGGTGTCGGTGCTCGGCGACATCGTCCGCACCGCGATGACGCACATGCGCGAGAGCGCGGACGGCCTCGCCAAGTGGCTCACCAGTTTCTTCGCCGAGGAGGAGATGCAGCCGCAGCGGCTGTACCTGATCGGCGCCCGCGGGGACCTCGAGCTGATCTCCGGCCCGCTCGAGACGGCGCTCGGCATCCCCGTCGTCTCGTCGGAGGAGGTCCAACTCGCACTGGCCCGGGGCGCCGCGCTGTCCGGACCCGTGGTCGAGGCCGCCGCGGCGGCCGAGCCCGCGGCGAAATCGACCGAGCTGCGCTCTCGGCGCCGGCTGAGTTCACACGGCCGGGCGGCGATGGTCCTCGCGGTGGGTGTCGTCGCCTTGTTCGCGTTCGGTCCGGAGCTGGCCCGGTGGGACGCGCCGCAAACCAGGGTCGGTCCGTCGGCCGAGACACCGATCGAACCCGCCGCCGTGGTGTCGGACTCGAACCCGTCGATCAGCGTCCACGCCGTTCCGTCGGCGCCCGTCGTCCCGATCGTGGTGAAGCAAGTGATCGCCAAAGCGGTGACAGCGCCGATTCTGCCGACCGCGCGGCCGGCCGAAACAGACGACGTCACGGTGGAGCCCGCCGCCGCGCCGGTTCTCACCACAGCACCGGCCACGGAATCAGTGGTACCGGCGGCCGAGGTGAGTCAGCCGCCAGAAGCCGTCGCCGTCGTGCAGGCGGCTCCGCCGTCTCCGCAGCTCACAGCTCCGCCGACGTATGCGCCACCGCCGGACCCGGTCCAGCTGGCCTTGAGCCCGCTGTTCGGTGGGCTGCCCTAGAGCCGATCTACGGCGTGGCGGTCCAGTTCCAGATCTCGGGCTGGCTCGGCGGGTAGTTCATGCACACCTCGGTGGCGTGTGCGACGACACCCTTGTTGTTGAAGAACAGCTTGGCCCAGTTGCCCCAGCGGGTGGCCATCTGCTCGTAGTAGACGTTGGTTGCGGTGTTCTCTGAATACTGGCGACGGCCGGCGTAGTCCAACGAGAAGAACCAGTAGATCCGGTCGCGGGCGCCCTTCTGCACATCGGCGGGCCGGTTGTGGTAATCGATCATGTAGCGCTCGAAGTAGAACGGATCCTCATCACGCGCGGCGGCCATGTACTGGTCGACCGTGCACGGGGTCCGCATGATCCGGTTGGGGATCGGATAGTCGTCCGTGGCGTCCGCGCCAGCGGTGGCCGGGAACAGCATCGCCGCGCAGCCCAGCGAGGCCAGCGCAATTGTCGCTTTACGAAACACTTTTCGGGCTCCTAGCTCTCGCTGTGGTCACGGGCTTGGTCGAGAATCGGCAGACGGTCGGGGCAGTAGAAGCGCAGCGCGCCCGCCAGGAACTTCCACGCCTGGTCGGTGCTGTCCTGGCCTTTCGCCAGCTGTTTCTGAACGAACTGCGCCGAGGCGAAGGCGTCACGGTCGACACCCTTGCGTATCCGCTTGCACGTGATCTTGCCGATCCAGGCGTTGTAGTCCTTCTGCCCGTAGATCCCGTAGGTGTGCAACTCGTTGGTGAAGTCGGTGTCGATGTCCTGCGCCTGGGCGGGCGCCGCCACCACGAGCGCGGCCGCCGCGGTGGCTACTCCAACAATCAGTCGTTTCATGACTGTGCTCCTTCCCCCCCTGACGGCGTCAGTTCCCTCGGTTTCGGCCACGGTACAGGCACTGGACGTTCTCGCACCCGCTGTGGCCACCAGAACCACTTACCCATGAGCGCCGCGATGGACGGCGTCATGAATGCCCGGATCACAAGAGTATCGAACAGCAGGCCAAGTCCGATGGTTGTTCCGACTTGTCCGATGACTGTCAATTCGCTGACAGCCATCGACATCATCGTAAACGCAAAGACCAGGCCGGCTGAGGTGACAACGGAACCGCTGCCGCCCATCGCCCTGATGATGCCGGTCCTGATGCCCGCATGCAGCTCTTCCTTGAGCCGCGACACGAGCAGCAAGTTGTAGTCGGCGCCGACGGCCAACAGGATGATGATGGCCATCGCCATGACCATCCAGTGCAACTCGACGCCGATGATGTGCTGCCAGATCAGGATCGACAGGCCGAACGACGCGCCGAGCGAGATCACCACCGTGCCAACGATTACCGCAGCGGCCACCACGGCGCGGGTCAGCAGCAGCATGATGGTGAAGATCAGCGCGAGCGCGAGGATCGCCGCGATCATCAGGTCGTAGCTGTTGCCGTCGGACATGTCCTTGTAGACCGCCGCGGTGCCGGCGAGGTAGATCTTGGAGCCCTCCAGTGGAGTGCCCTTGATGGCCTCCTTGGCGGCCTGCTTGATCGAGTCGATCCGCGCGATGCCTTCGGGA
The DNA here is from genome assembly GCF_001665535.1 of Mycobacterium sp. 852002-51961_SCH5331710. Lineage (GTDB taxonomy): Bacteria > Actinomycetota > Actinomycetes > Mycobacteriales > Mycobacteriaceae > Mycobacterium. The sequence goes on along the minus strand of NZ_LZSQ01000054.1, from coordinate 33,638 downwards.
GTCATCGGGTCGCCGTCATGGGCGACGATGAACCGCACCGATTTGCCGTCCGGCGAGATGAAGTTCTCCATGCCCTTCTTGAACTCTTCGTTGTCGAAGACTTCCGGCGGGAGGTAGAACGAGTCGTCGTTCATCGACGCGTCGAAGGCATCACCCATGGCAGTGGAGTTCTCCTGCATGGCTGCCATCTGGTCCTGCATGCCCTTTTGCGACGAGTACATCGTCAGCATCATCGTCCGCATCGTCTTCATCGTTTCAATCATCGGCGGCATGAGCGTGACCATCTGCGGCATCAGCTTGTCCAGCCGCTCCATGTCGGGCAGCAGGTTCTGGATGTCGTCGGTCATCGTGTCGATGCCGTCGAGGGTGTCGAACACCGATCGGAACGCCCAGCAGATCGGGATGTTGAAGCAGTGCGGTTCCCAGTAGAAGTAATTGCGAATAGGCCGGAAGAAGTCGTCGAAGTTCGCGATGTTGTCGCGCAGCTCGGCCACGTCGACGGTCATGTCCTTCATCTTCGTGACCATGCTGTGCGTGGTCGCGGCCATCTCCTCGGTGAGCTTGGACATCCGCTCCATGTTCGCGATGGTCTTGGCCATCTCGTCGGCCTGAACCAGCATGTCGGCCATCCGGTCCTGCAGGTACTTCTGGTTCATCTGCTGGGTGGTGCCCTGCATGCTGATCTGGAACGGAATCGAGGTGTGCTCGATGGGCTTGCCGTCGGGCCGGGTGATCGCCTGCACGCGCGAGATGCCGGGCACCCGGAAGACCTGCTTGGCGATCTTGTCGATGACCAGGAAGTCCGCGGAGTTGCGCAGGTCGTGATCGCTTTCGACCATCAGCAGTTCGGGGTTCATGCGGGCTTGTGAGAAGTGTCGGTCGGCGGCCGCGTAACCCTGGTTGGCAGGCAGGTCGGCGGGCAGGTAGTTCCGGTCGTTGTAGTTGGTGCGGTAACCGGGCAGGGCCAGCAGGCCCACCAGCGACAGGGCCACCGTCGCGACCAGGATCGGACCGGGCCAGCGCACCACCGCAGCGCCGAGCTTGCGCCAGCCGCGCACCCGCATCGCCCGCTTCGGTTCGAGGATCTTGCCGAACCGGCTCGCGAAGCTGATGATCGCCGGTCCCAGCGTCAGGGCGGCGAAGACCGATGTGACCATGCCGATGGCCAGCGGCACACCCATGGTCTGGAAGTAGGGCAGTCGGGTGAAGCTCAGGCAGAACAGCGCGCCGGCGATCGTCAGGCCCGAGCCCAGCACGACGTGCGCCGTGCCGTGGAACATCGTGTAGTACGCGGTTTCCCGGTCTTCGCCGAGTCCGCGCGCCTCCTGATAGCGGCCGGTCAAGAAGATCGCGTAGTCGGTTCCCGCGGCGATCGCCAACGTCACCAACAGGTTCGTCGCGAACGTGGAGAGGCCGATGATCTCGTGGTAGCCGAGGAATGCGACGACCCCACGGGCGGCGGACAGCTGCAAGACGACCATCACCAGCGTCAGCAACACCGTGATGATCGAGCGGTACACCAGCAGCAGCATCGTGATGATCACGGTGAACGTGAGCGCCTCGATCATCCGCATGCTGCGGTCACCGGCGATGTGCTGATCGGCCGCGAGGGCCGCCGGGCCGGTCACGTAGACCTTGACGCCGGGCGGTGGCTGCATGTCGGCGACGAGTTTCTGAACCGCTTCGACCGACTCGTTGGCCAGCGCCTCGCCCTGGTTACCGGACAGGTAGACCTGCACGTAGGCGGCTTTACCGTCGCTGCTCTGGGCGCCGGAGGCCGTCAGCGGATCGCTCCAGAAGTCCTGGACGCTTTGGACGTGCTTCTTGTCGGCCTCCAGCTTGGAGACCATCTCGCCGTAGAAGGCGCGGGTGTCCTCACCGAGAGGTTCTTCACCCTCGATGACGATCATCGCCGAGCTGTCGGAGTCGTACTCCTCGAAGACGTGCCCGACGCGCTTCATCGCGATCATCGACGGCGCGAAGTCCGGGCTCATCGAGACCGCACGCATCTGTCCGACCGTTTCCAGTTGCGGCACAGCCACATTGACGACCGCGATGATCGCAATCCAGCCCAGGATGATCGGCACCGCGAAAGCGCGGATCGCGCGGGGGATGAAGGGCCGCTTGGCGTGCCGAACGGGAGGGAAGGCGTCCGTTCGAGCCTCGTTCGTCGGTGAGGTCATGCGGATTTCACGAAGCAGAAGGTTTGGGCATTCACGCCGGTGGAGGTTCTTTCGTCCTTGATCTCGTCATCGACCGTGATCCGGCAGGTGATGCTCTGGCCGTCGCCTTGCGCCACGATGTTGGGCGCGGCCGACGGCGCTGTGGTCTGCAGCGTCAGCGTCCACGGCAACGATGCGCCGTCGATCCGTTGGGGCCTCGCGTCGAGGTCGAGATAGTTGATGTCCGCATACGTGCCGGTGCCGAAGATCTCGTACTTGACGACCTTGGGATCGAAGGGCTCGGGGTCCTCCGCGAACACTCGGGGAGTGACGATGATGCCCTCGGCCCCGAAGAAGGTCCGGATGCGGCTGACCGTGAAGCCCGCAATCGTCACCACGACGATGATCACGATGGGCAGCCAGATCTTCCTTGCGCGTCGGAGCATTACCGTCCCCGCCCGATGCAACCCATATCCGCCCTCAAGTCGTATTCGTCGCTGTGCATGTCTTCGTGCGTAACTTAGCCCATATAAGTTCTCATTGAGCCCCAGGTTAACTCAAGTCAGAGTGCTGCTGGTCACCCGTGTCGATACGATGTGATCCAGGTCACGATGGCTTGATTTCGAAGCGGTCCAGATAGCGTTCGATGAACGCCTCCGCCTCGGCATGACCTCGGGTTATGCCGAGTCCCCGTTCGAGCAGGACGATGCGGGCCAAGCTCGTCACGATCATAGACATCACGACGGGCGGGAACGCCTCCACGTCCGCGCCGTGGGCCTTCATCGCCTCGGCCACCACGGATTCTTCGACGCCGCCGAACCTCTCGGCGTAGGCCGCGATCTCACTGCGAATGGCTTTGCGGTGGTTCGCCAACGCCATGAACTCCATGAACAGCCGGGCACCGTGAGTGCTGTTGAGTCGCCACAGCGCATGCAGGGGTTCCTCGGCCTCCGCCGCTTCCCTCTGGCGAGCGAGGTTGGCCTCGGCGCCTTCGCGCAGCACGGCCAGGAACAGATCGTCCATGCTCGGGAAGTAGTAGTGCACGAGTGCGGGCTTCACGCCGGCCCGCGCCGCGACCCGCCGCGACGTAGCCGCGGCGTAGCCCTCTTCCAGCATGACCTGCGCGGTGGCCTCGATCAGGGCCGAGCGCGCGGCCGACTCGCGGCCACCCCTTGACCGGTCGCCGACGGGGCTGCTAGACATGGCGCCAGCTTAGATGTTGGGCGATCGCCCAACAAGCAAGGGGAGCTGCGACGATGGCGCAGCCCGCAGCCTCCTGAAGCAGGGGAGATCCGATGACCGCAGTTGATCAGAAGGCGCACGGCAGCGCCGTCTACTACGACCCGTACCGGGTGGACATCGTCGCGGACCCGTATCCCACGTACGCCCGGTTGCGGGAAGAGGCGCCGCTCTACTACAACGAGGCCTACGACTTCTGGGCGTTGTCACGACATGAGGACGTCGAGCGGGCCCTGCTCGACTGGCAGACCTTCTCCAACAGCCGCGGCGACATCCTCGAGCTCATCCAGTCGGAGTTCGACATGCCCAAGGGCGTGATGATGATGGAGGACCCGCCGGTTCACACGATGTTGCGCGGCCTCATGTCGCGGGTGTTCACGCCCCGCCGGATGGCCGCGCTCGAGGACCAGATCCGTCAGTACTGCGTGAACTGCCTCGATCCACTGGTGGGCGCCGACCGCTTCGACATCATCGCCGAGCTCGCGTCGATGATGCCGATGCGCGTCATCGGAATGCTGCTGGGCATACCGGAATCCGAGCAGGTGTCGGTGCGCGACGCCAACGACGCGAGCCTGCGCACCAAGCCCGGCTCACCGATGAAGGTCGTGCGCGCGGACAAGATCGCCGACGGCAGCATCTACGCCGAATACGTTGACTGGCGGGCTAAGAATCCCTCCGACGACCTGATGACCGCCCTTCTCAACGTCGAGTTCGAGGACGAGAACGGGGTGACCCGCAAGCTGACGCGCAAGGAGATCCTGCACTACACGCAGGTGGTCGCCGGCGCCGGTAACGAGACGACGGGCCGGCTCATCGGCTGGCTGGCCATGGTGCTCGCCGCGCACCCGGATCAGCGCCGCGAGGTCGTCGAAGACCGGTCGCTGTTGCAGCGCGTCGTCGACGAGACGCTGCGGTACGAGCCGACCGGTCACAACGTGGCGCGTTTGGTCACACGCGAATTCGAGGCCCACGGTCGCACCGTGCCAGCCGGTAGCGCGATGTTGCTGATGTTCGGTGCGGCCAACCGCGATCCGCGGCGCTATGACAATCCCGACGTGTTCGACATCCGCCGGGACAACATCAGCCACATCACCTTCGGCAAAGGCGTGCACTACTGCTTGGGCGCCAACCTCGCCCGGCTGGAGGGACGCGTCGCGCTCGACGAGCTGCTGAACCGCTGGCCGGAGTGGGACATCGACGCCGAGACCGCGCGGCTGGCTCCGACGTCGACGGTCCGCGGCTGGGAGCGCCTCGACGTGGTGGTGTCCTAGCCTGCCGATGCGTTGACGGGTCGATCGCACGTACCCGGTACGGGGAATCAACCCGTCAAGCGAAGAAAAACCTGTTTGCGACGGCTCCATTCGGGGCAAGCTCGACCCATGAGCAAGATCATTTCGCGTGCCATGATCGTCGCCGCGACCGCCGCCCCGCTAGCCGCGTTCTCGATCGCCGCTGCGGCATCCGGTGCCGCCCAACCCATCAACTGTCCGAACGGACAATGGTGGGATCCGGTCGACAACGTGTGCCGGGGGCCAGTGGCGACCACGCCGTTGGCGTGCGCGCCGGGCGAGTACTGGAATCCGATCACCAACGTGTGCCGACCGCTCGGTCAGTACTAAGCGCCGCGCGCTCGGTGGAGGCGGCCGTCAGGCGAGCGCGTAATCGATGACGCCCCGGATGATCTCGCCGTTCAGCAGGTCCTCGTAGGCGGCGTTGATGTCGTCGAGACGGTATCGGCGGGTGATCATCTCGTCGAGCTGGAGCCGTCCGGACGTGTAGAGGCTTGCCAGCCGGTCGATGTCGGCACGCGGGTTGCACGAACCGAACACGGTTCCGACGAGGTTCTTGTTCCAGAGGATGAAGTCCTGCAGCGCGATCTTCACCGATCGCGTTGTCTGAGCCGTCATCCCGGTCAGCACGCAGGTGCCGCCCTTGCGTGTCAGCTTCAGGTAGGCGTTGACGTCCTCACCCGCGATCAGCGACGGCGCCGCAACCACGCTGTCCGCCATCACGCCTGCGGTGAGGTCCCGGACGAGGTCCAGCGCTTCAACGAGCGTCGAAACGCTGTGTGTGGCACCGAAGCGCAGCGCCGCCTTCTGTTTGAACTCGACCGGGTCGACGGCCACGATCTGCGCCGCACCGTTGATCCGCGCGCCCTGGATCGCCGCCGTCCCGATACCGCCCGCCCCGACCACCACGACGGTGTCCCCACCGCGCACGTTGGCGCGGTTCGCCGCCGACCCGTAGCCGGTCGGGACGGCGCACGACAGCAGCGCGCTGGGGACCAGCGGCAGATGTGGGTCGATCTTGACCAGCGAATGCGCCGACACCACGGTGTGCCGGGCGAAGGCGCCCACCTTCGACAGATGACCGAGCGGACGACCGTCGAGCGTGTGGTGGCGGAACGTGCCGTCGGTCGGCATCCCGGGCACCATTGTCCCGGCCCCCTCGTCGCACAGGTACTCCACGCCTGAGGCACACCACCGGCACCGTCCGCACACCGCCACGAACGACAGCACGACGTGATCGCCGACCGCGAAGTCGTCCACCCCGTCGCCGATCTCGACAACGGTGCCGGAACCCTCATGCCCACCGATCGTGGGGAACATCGGCGTCAGACCGTACTCGTGGGCAACGTCGTTGGAGATGGACATGTCGCCCTTGAGGATGTGATCGTCGGAATGGCACAGCCCGGCAGCGGCCATCTCGACGAGCACCTCGCCGGCGCGCGGCGGATCGAGCTCGAACTCCTCGACCGACCAGGGACCGCCGACGTCGTGCAGGATTGCCGCGCGACTCCTCATCGCGTCGGACGGAAGGTGACCGGCAGATGGATGGGGGAGCGGAACGGCAGACCGGCGAGCCGGGTGTCGCCGTCGATCTGCAGCTCGAAATCGGTTGCGCGGTCGAACAAACTGGTCAACATCACCCGGGTCTCCACGCGGGCCAGGTGCATGCCCAGGCAACTGTGAAGCCCGCCCGCGAACGAGGTGTGCGCACGCCGCGGCCGATGAATATCGAAGACATCGGCGTTCTCCCACCGCTTTTCGTCGCGGTTAGCCGAACCGATGCAGAGGTTCACCTGCGCGCCCTCCGGGATTCCGATGCCATGCACCTCGACGTCGCGGGTCGTGCACCGCGGGACCGTCACCAACGGTGTTTCGAACCGCAGTCCCTCCTCGATCGCGGCGGGTATGAGTTCGCGGTCGCGCTCGACCGCGGCGAGCTGCTCGGGATGGGTCAACAGCAGGTACAGCAGGTTGCCCGACGACCGGTACGTGGTCTCCAGCCCGGCCGGAAGCAACAGTCGCAGAAACGAGATGATCGCCTCGTCGGTGAGCTTCTCACCGTCGATCTCGGCGCCGACCAGATCGCCGATGATGTCGTCGGTCATCCGGCGGCGCCGCTGGTCGATCTGAGCCTGGAAGTACTCGCCGAGTTCCACCGATGCGGTCAGGCCCGCCTCGATGTCGTCGGTGATGGATATCAGCTCGAACGACAAGCGGCGGAACAGGTCGAGATCCTCCTGGGGGAGCCCCAGCAGCGCCGCCGTGACGCGGGTGGGGAACTCGAACGTCATGGCCTTGACCAGATCGACCTCACCGTCGTCGAGGAACTCCTCGACCAGCCGATCGCAGATCGGCACGATCACCTCTGGTTCCCACTGCGCCAATGCGCTCTGGCGGAACGCGTTGGAGATCAGGCCGCGGTGGTCGTGGTGCTGCTTGCCGTGCATGCCGAGGATCGTCGGCCCGAACACTATCTCGATCGTGCGGTGGTAGACCTGCGAGCCGTAGACGTCGCAGTCCCGGAAAGCGGCGAACACGCTCTCGTAGTCGAACAGCGTCCATTCCTCCGGCGGAAGCAACTCCGGCGGCATCTGCGAGGTGTCCATGATGGTGCCGCGCCACACGGGGTCGGTGCTGCGCATGTAGGCGAAGAAGCCGTACGGATCGCTCGAAACGTCAGGGGCAGTCTGGTTCTTCGGACCGGTGCTGATCGTCACCTTGCCTCCCGGCAGCGGGGTTGGCGCTCTACCCGCCTATCTTTACTATTTTAGGTAATCTGGGTCAAGGGAACCGAGGGGACGTGATGCGGCGTCGACCGGTGTGTGCCATCGATGACCTGCCGCCGGGCAGCATGAAGTTGGTGCAGGCAGGCAAGTTCGGTGTGGGCGTATACAACATCGACGGTTCGGTGTACGCGATCGCCAACTACTGCGCCCACGAGGGCGCGCCGCTGTGCGCGGGCTACGTCCGGGGCACCACCGAGTACGCACCCGAACTCCCGGACCGGGTTCGCCATGCGCGCACCGGCCGCATCGTCCGATGCCCTTGGCATCAATGGGAATTCGACATCCCGACCGGCGTCAACCTCGCCGATCCCAGCAAGCGGGTGCGCACCTACGAGGTCGAGATCGCCGATGGACAGGTGTACCTGACCGCATGACCGTCATCGACGCATCCGTACAGCCCCACTTCCGGTACAACGCCGAGATCCGGCGCTACCTGGCCGACCCGCACAAGCTCCGCGCCATACCCGACGTCGAGCAGCAGTGGTACCAGGCGCCGGGAGGCGACTATCGGGCGGACCTGTACGGCGACGGTTACCCGGGGTCCGACCCCGACGTCGTGGCGCGTCACCTGTTCGACGAGGGCGGGGCGGATTACGCCGTCCTCAATCCGTTGACCAGAGGCAACATCGCCGACTACCTGCTCAATAGCCGTATCTGCGCGGCGGTCAACGACTGGCTGCTCGACCGCTGGCTCGAACCCGACAGCACCGGCCGGTTCCGCGGCACCATCCGGGTCAACCCCGAGGACGTCAGGGGCGCGGTGGCCGAGATCGAACGGTTGGCGAACCATCCCAAGATGGTTCAGATCGGTGTGCCGTTGCAGTCGCGCGAGCCGTACGGCAAGCCGATGTTCGAGCCGATCTGGGAGACCGCCGCAGCGCACGGACTTCCGGTCGCGGTACACGTCAACGGCGGCAACGGCGTCGACCATGCGCCGACGTTCGCGGGGCACGCCCACACCTATCCCGGTTACGCATCGTTCATGCCGCTCAACGGTTTCGTGCATCTGGCCACGCTGATCATCGAGGGCACGTTCGGCAGGCACGCCGGGCTGAGGTTCGTGTTCGCCGACGGTGGTTACGACATCCTCACGCCGCTGATGTGGCGGCTCGACACGTTCTGGATGTCGATGCGCGACCAGACGCCGTGGGTGGACCGCTATCCCAGCGAGTATCTGCGCGACCATGTGCGGTTCTGCACGTCGGCACTCGACGGCCCGACCGACGCGGGCCACGCCGAGCGGTGGATGGACTTCACCGACAAGGCGGATCTGGTGATGTACGGGTCGGGCTATCCGCACTGGTCGACGACGACGCCGGCGGACGCGGCGCGCGGGCTGAACGAGCGACAACGCGAGAAGGTGTTGTGGCGCAACGCCGGCGAGCTGTACGCACTGGATGTTCCGATGGAGGTGAGCACGCCGTGACAACCGTCGAGTCGGCACGGCAGGACTCCGCCGCGGACATCGCGGTCACGATCGTCGACACCGACGTGCACCCGATGCCCGTCTCGGCCGACGAGCTCAAGAGCTATGCCCCCGCGGACTGGAGGGACACAGTCTGGCCGACGGGCAACGCCGTGTCACCGGTGCCGCACTTCTACGACACCCCCGACTCGTACAAGACCAACTCGCTACGCGTCGACGCCAAACCACCCGGCGGAGGGATGCCCGGCAGTGACCCCGAGTTCGCCGCCAAGCAGCTGTTGGTGGACGCCGGCGTGAGCATCGCTGTGCTGGAACCGATGTGCGATGCGCAGCTGCCGCAGGCCGAACACATCCTGAAGGCGACCTACAACGACTGGCTGGCTGACGTATGGCTGGGACAGGCCAACTGGCACGGCCGTTGGCGTGGGGCCATCAGCGTCACCGCGCAGGACCCGAAGGCGGCCGCTACCGAAGTGGAACGCTGGGCCGGGCATCCGTACATGGCCGAGGTGCTGATGACGCCCCAGACCCGCGGAATTCCGTTCGGCAGCCCGCATTTCGATCCGCTCTATGAGGCGGCGGCGCGCCACGGCCTGCCGGTCGCCACGCATCTGATGGGGCAGACGCCGTTCGAGCTGATCCCGATCTATCCGGTCGGCAACCCCGCACACTGGCACGACTTCTTCGCGTCGTGGCCGTTGCTCTACGTAGCGCATCTGATGAGCCTGGTCTTCGACGGAGCGTTCCACCGCCACCCGGACCTTCGCGTGGTGTTCGTGGAAGGCGGCTTCACGTGGGCGATGCCGGTGATGTGGCGAATGGACCGCATGTGGGAACAACGCAAGTCCGACCTGCCGCACGTGAAGCGCCGACCCTCGGACTACGTGCGCGAGCACGTACGCTTCACCACGCAGCCGGTGGAGGAGGTGCATGTCGGCGTGTACCGCGAGTACCTCGAGATGATGGACCTCAGCGACAACCTGATGTTCTCGACCGACTACCCACACTGGAGTTACGACTCGCCGCAGTGGGCGATCCGCCGGTTCCCCGCGGCCCAGCGCGAGCGGATCATGCGGGGCAACGCCACCGCTCTGTACGGCCTGCCGTCGACGGTCAAAGCGCTCTAGGCGATTTCGCGCGACGCTGGGCTTCGAGAGGCACGATCGGCGGACGGGCGGACGGACCCCTGGTGACCGCGTGCAACCGGATCTCGGGCAGGTCGACGGAGGGATCGACGGTGTCGAGCCACGCCACCGCGTCGGCGACATCGGCGGAGCGGATCGCGTACATCTCGAACGGAACGTCTTGCAGCATCTCGGTCTCGACCGGCCCGGGTGTGACGACGTGCACGTTGATCCCGTCGCGGTCGACCTCCTGCGCCAGGGCACCGGCGAACGCGTTCATCCCGGCTTTCGCCGCCGAATAGGCGGTGCGGGCCCGCATCGGCTCGTGAGCAGCCGACGAGGAGATGAACACGAACCGGGAACCGGCCCGCATCCGCGGCAGGGCCGCCGATGTCACCACGAAGCACGAGTCCAGATTCGCCGACATGGTCGCGCGCCACTGCTCGAAAGTCTGCTTGCGGGCGTAGGTTCCACCGAGGATGCCCGAGGCGTGCACGAGCAGGTCGATGCTGCCCGCGGCCTCGACGGCGGGTTCGAAGCCCGAGGGGACGCTCGCGTCGGCGACGACGTAGCGCGCACCCATCTCTTCGGCGGCGGCCCGAAGCGGCGCCTCCCGACGTGCCGTCAACACCACGTCGTAGCCGAGCCCGGCGAGCTTGCTGCCGCACGCCTTGCCGATGCCGCCGCTGCCGCCGGTGATCAAAGCCGTTCGCACGAGGCGCCTCTCAACGCTTGCGCTGCGCCAGCGCCTGTGGCGACAGGGCGACGATCCGCTGTTCGGGCTCGCCGGCCAACAAATAGGTCTGGGTGTCGGCGACGTGGCGGGCGGCCAGCTTGCGAGCGCGTTCGGTGTCCCCGGCCTCGATGGCGTCGGTGATCTTGGTGTGCACGCTCAGCGCGATTCGCCGCCGCTTGGTCGACGGGTACTCGCCTTTGGCGGCGGTTTCGTTGGCCCACCAGTTCAGGTGGCCGGTCCACAGCGTTTCCAGGCTGCCCACCACCGCGACCATCGTGTGGTTGCCGCAGCCGCGGACGATCTCGTCGTGGAACTGCCCGCCGATCTCGGTGAACCGCGCGCCGTCCTCGATGTGTTCCTCCATCGCGGCGTTGAACTCCCGCAGCTTGGGAACGAGCGTCTTCGCACGGTCCGGTCGGCGCGCCGCCAGTGCCGCACACATCGGATCGAGTTCCTGCAGCGCGGTTCCCAGGTCGGCCAGCGGGACATAGTCGCTCTGCAGCAACAGACCGAGCATGTAGGCGGCGTTTGCCTTCGCGGGTGCATGGACGACGGCGCCGCCGCGGTTACCCCGCCGCACTGAGACCAACCCCTCAGTCTCGAGGATTCGCAACGCTTCTCGTAACGACACCAGGCTGACGTTGAACTGCTCGACGAGCACTTCCTGGCGGGGCAGCAGGTCACCGTCGTTGAGTTCACCCTCGATGATCTGGCGACGCAGTTCGTCGGCCACGATCTCGGCCGTGCGGCGCGCCCCCAGCCGGCGACGTGCCTCGGGGCCGATTCCCAGTGTTGTCATGTCTTAGCAATATTAACAGTGATAGCCCCGCCACCCAGCGGCCTCGTTTCTGCCAATAATTACTAAGATGGCAGCGAAAGCGGGAGGTGTGCGTGGGCGACGGTGCGAGTGGTTCGATACCCACCCCACTGCACGATGTGCGAGTCGTCGAGATCAGCGACCGTATCGCCGGAGCCTACTGCGGCAAGCTGCTGACCGACGCGGGCGCCCAAGTGGTCAAGGTGGAACCCCCCGACGGTGACGCCATGCGCGGGTCCACGGCCACCGGGGGCGAACTCGACGAGGGTGCCGACGCGCCCTTGTTCAGCTACCTCAACGCCGGAAAGCGTAGCATCACAACTCTTTCCGATGACCTGCTGCGAGCTGCCGACATCGTGGTGGTGACGGCCGACGAACCCGCCGCACGCCGGTACGGCGTCGACATTCCCGGCCTGCTGGCGAGCGCGCCCGGGTGCATCGTCGTATCGATTTCGAACTTCGGCTGGACCGGGCCGTGGTCGCAGCGGCCCGCGACGGAATTCACGCTGCAGGCCGCCTCCGGGCTCACCGGTTTCCGCGGCGAGCCCGCGGGCCCGCCCATCTCCATAGGCGGGGGGTTGGGGGAGTACATGGGCGGGGTGTGGGCCGCCTACGGCGCACTGGCCCTGCGGCGGCGCGTGCTCAACGGCGGTGCGGGCGGCCACCTCGACATGTCGATGCTCGAGGCGATCACGCTGATGCAGAGCGGGGAGTGGCTGCATTCGGCGCTGCTACAAGTCCCGGCTGTGCGGCGATCGGTGGAGGTGCCATCGATCGAACCGGCCAAGGACGGCTACGTCGGTATCAGCATGGTGACGGGGCAGCAGTGGCTGGACTTCGCCGCGATGGTCGACTGCCCGGAGTTGACCGAGATTCCGCAGTTGCAGTTCCAGATCGGCCGGTGGGACTACCGCGACTGGATCCGCGAACGCATCGACCCGTGGATGAGGGAACGGACGGTCGGCGAGATCGTCGAACTCGGACAACTGTTCCGGCTGCCGTTGGCGCCGCTGGGCAACGGCGCGACGATCCCGTCGATGGACCATCTCCGTGAGCGCGGCGTCTACGTCGACAATCCGGCCGGATTCCGTCAGCCGCGGCCTCCGTGGTTGATGTCGCAGGCGCGGCCGGCGCCGATCCGCACCGCGCCCGCCGTTGGCGAGGCCGACGCCGAGTGTCTCTGGGAGCCACGGTCATTCACGGCGAACCCGGATCCCACCGGGGATATGCCGCTCGCCGGTGTCCGCATCGTCGACTTCACCGCGTTCTGGGCCGGCCCGGCCGCGACGCACTCGCTGGCCGCGTTCGGCGCCGATGTGGTCAAGGTCGAGTCGATCCAGCGCCCCGACGGTATCCGCTATTCGGGCGGAATGCGTAAAGACGTCGACGACTGGTGGGAGTACGGCTGGGTGTTCCACGCGATGAACACCAACAAGCGGTCGGTGACCCTCGACCTGCAGTCGGACGAGGGACGTCGGCTGGTGCGCAAGCTGATCGGCCAGGCCGATGTCGTGGTGGAGAACTTCTCCCCGCGGGTGATGGAGCAGTTCGGCCTCGGCGCGGAGGCCTTGCTCGACCTCAACCCTCGCCTGGTCGTGGTCCGGATGCCGGCCTTCGGATTGACCGGCCCCTGGCGCGACCGCGTCGGTTTCGCTCCGACCATGGAGCAGATCGCCGGACTGGCCTGGGTGACCGGGTTACCCGACGGCCCGCCGATCGCCCCGCGCGGGGCATGCGATCCACTCGCCGGCGCGCACGCCGCGTTCGCCACGCTCGCGGCGCTCGAGTTCACCGAACGCACGGGTCGAGGACAACTCGTCGAGGTCCCGATGATCGAGGCGGTGCTGAACGTCACCGCCGTGCAGACCATCGAATACGAAGTGTTCGGGCGGGTGATGGAGCGCCGGGGGAACCGGGGGCGCGGGGACGTTGTGCAGGACGTCTATCGCTGTGCAGGGGAGGACGATTGGGTTGCGGTCGCCGCGCACACCGAAGCCGAGCGTACGGCACTGACCGATGTCACCGCCGGTGCCTCCATCGAAGCCTGGCTCACCACCCGCGACGCTCAGTCCGCCGCCGATGAGTTGACGCGAGCCGGTGTGCCGGCCGCGGTGGTGGTCTCGCCCTCGCTGGTCACCGACAACCCGCAACTACGACACCGCGGGTTCTTCGAACGCCTCGAGCATCGCTCCACCGGGGAGAATCTCTACCCGTGTCCGCCGTTCGCGCGACTGCCGGGCAGCCGGCGATGGCTCAGGATGCCACCCCCCACGCTGGGTGAACACAATCCGGAGATCCTCACCTCGTTGTGCGGGCTGAATGAGAGCGATCTGCACCGGCTCGAGAAAGAGGGCGTCATCGGTTCGCGACCGAAGGGGCTGTGAGTTCAGCGGCTGCGCAACGAGATCGGCATCGCGTGAAAGATCGTCATGTTGTTGGTCAGGTTCGGGTAGGTGACGGCGACCGGACCGAGCTCGATGTCCTCGGCGCGGCACAACAGCTCGTCGAGCACGGCGCGGATCTCCGCACGCGCCAGCATCGCCCCGAGACAGTGGTGTGGACCTCCGCCGCCGAACGCCACGTGCGGATTGTCGGCCCGCCCGATGTCGAACGTGAAGGGATCGCTGAACACGTCCTCGTCGCGGTTGGCCGATCGCAACATCGACACCACGCGCTCACCGCTCGGAATCGTGACGCCGTCGATCTCCACGTCGGTCTTGGTGACCCGGCTCCAGAACGCGATCGGCGACGACCACCGCAGCACCTCTTCGACCGCGGTCTGGCGTACGGACGGGTCGGTGCGGTAGCGCTCGATCTGCGCCGGGTTGTCGATGAACGCCCGAAGTCCGTACGCCAGAGCGTTCTTCGTGGTGTCGCTCCCAGCGAACGCGATGACGAAAAAGAAGATGTCGAGCTCGGCCGCGGGGATCGACAGTTGCTCACCGTACTCGTCGGTCACGACCGCGGTGGCCAGTGTGCTCCAGATGTCGTCGGTGGGATTGCGGCGCTTCTCGGCGGTCAACTCCGCCGCGTACGTGAAGATCTTGCCGAACAGCTCGAGGTGCTGCTGCTCGGCCTCCTCACCCGATGCCGCCGAATTCGCCTGCAGGACCAAGTCGAAAGTGTCGAAGATCTCCGCTCGGTCGTCCTCCGGAATTCCGACGATGTCGCCGATCACCGACATGGGGAGCGCGTCGGCGACGTCTTCGATCCAGTCGCCGCCGCCGGATTCCAGGAGGTGGTCGACCATACCGGCCGCCCGGCGGCGGATGTCGTGCTCGAGTTTCGCGATCGCTTTCGGCGTGAACGCGTGCGACAGCACTCGGCGCCGCTTGAGCAGAACCGGTGGGTCCATGTTGATGACCGTCGGGAACGAGCCCACCGCGCCCACGCCTTGGATCAGCGGTCCCTCCGCCGCGGTGAACGATTCGGTGTCGCGGTGGATCCGGTGTGCGTGATGCACCTTGGTGGTGATCCAGAAGTCGTGCTTGAGCGTCTCAGCCACACGGTCGGTGAGCCCGTGCCGGAAGATCGGACGCTCCCGGCGCAGCTGCGCGAACAGTTCGTCGGGAAAGCCGTTCTGCCACAACGCCGGATCCGAGAGGTCGACCGGAGTCGTCGTCGGCATGTTGCTTCCTTTCGCCGTTCTTGACCCAGAATGCCTAAAATAGTAAAAATAGGCAACGGACAGCGCCGCTGACCTCGGCTGGTGCGTGCGCGAACGGAGTTGCGATGACGGACACGGTCGACGAATCAACCCTCGACCCGTCGGAGCGCGAGTTCGGGCCCAGCGGCATCAGCCTGTCGAAGTACCGCTTCCCGACCGGGTGGTTCATCGTCGGGTTCTCCTCCGAACTGGGCGCCGGTCAGGTCAAACGCGCCCACTACTTCGGCGAGGAGCTGGTGATCTTCCGGACCGCATCGGGACGGGTCAACGTGCTCGACGCCTACTGTCAGCACCTGGGCGCCAACATGGGGGTCGGGGGCACCGTCGAGGGTGAGCACATCGTCTGCCCGTGGCACGGCTGGCAGTGGACCGGCGACGGCACCAACGCGCTGATCCCGTACAGCAAGATCGGCTGCAAACAGAATGTCCGGATTAAGCGGTATCCCAGCACCGAGTGGTACGGCTTCATCCTGGTCTGGCACGAACGCCATGGGCGCGCTCCATACTGGCAGCCGCCGGTGCTACCCGAACTCGAGACCGACGAGTACTACCCGTTGCACCCGCACACCCGGATGGTCAACCGGGTCAAGGTGCACGCGCAGATGATCATCGAGAACGCGGCGGACCCGTACCACGTGCAGTATGTGCACAAGGCCGCGAATCCGGCCAACACCGCGTCGTTCGAAGTGTCGGGTTATCACCTGCATGCGACGGTGAACGCGAATTTCGGTGGGGGACGGGCGAAGACGTGGCTCACCCCCAACGGGCCCGTCGACGCAAAGATCATCTACGACAACTACTCGCTGGGCCTCGGCGTGGTGCGCTTCCCCTCGGAGTTGGTCGCCACCGTTCAGGTGACTGGTCAGACGCCGGTCGACGAGGACTACACCGACTACTTCTACACCCAGGCGTCGAGCCGCGAACCCGGCGACCGCGGTGACAAGCCGACCGGCCGGGCAGCGAAGTTCTTGCAGTTACAGCAGGAGGTCATCAAGCAGGACTTCTTCACCTGGGAGAACATGAAGTACCTGGAGAAGCCCAACCTCGCGCCGGAGGAGGCCCGCGACTACGCCGCGCTGCGCCGCTGGGCACACCGCTTCTATCCGAGCGCCGAACCGACGCCGACCGACTTCGGCTACACCGCCGCCGGCGAGCCCGATCCCTCCGCCGCGGACGCTTGATGCCGCAGGATCGACCGTGGCGCGTCGAGCCGGCCACATTCGGCGTCGAGCGCTTCACGGTCGCGTCGGTTCTCGATCGACGTGCCGAACAGTTCGGTGACCGCACGATGCTGTCGATCGACGGCACGCCGATCACCTTCGGTCAGATGCGCGACCGGTCCTGCGCCGCCGCGGCGATGCTCGCCGACCGCGGCATCGGCCGCGGCGACACGGTGGCGTTGTTCGCGGGCACGTGCGCCCAGTGGGTGTATTTCTGGCTCGGCGCAGCCCGCCTCGGCGCGGTGAGCGCGGCGGTCAACGCGGCGAACAAGGGCGACTTCCTGGCCGGCGCGCTCAACGTGTCGCGGGCCAAGCTCGTGGTGACCGACGAGGCGAGGCGCGAGCGGCTGGCCGAGGTCACCGAGCGGCTCGACGCTCCGACGCCGACCCTCCTGCTCGATGATTCGGTGGCCGCGGAGCTGAGCGCGGCGCATCCCCGCACCGTCCCGTCGGTGAATACCGACGCCGGCGAGGCCGGCGCGCTGTTCTTCACCTCCGGCACCACCGGTCCGTCGAAGGCGGTGGCGACGACGTGGCACTACTTGTTCGTCGCGGCGGCCACCGTCGCGTCGGCGTGGGAGTACGGCCAAGGCGACGTGATCTGGACGGCGATGCCGTTGTTCCACCTCAGCGCGGCGCCGACGGTGCTGGCGCCGATGCTCGTCGGCGGCACCAGCGTGCTGGCGAGCGCTTTCCACCCCGCCGACGCGTGGAACGAGTTACGTGCCTGCGGCGCAGCGGGGTTCGTCGGCGCCGGCGCGATGGTGTCGATGCTGTGGAACCTGCCTCCGACCCCGAGCGACGCGCAGCTCGGCATCCGGTTCGTCTCCGCCGCACCCATCCCGGCCGAGCTGTACCGCGCGATCGAGGAGCGGTACCGCTGCCGCGTGGTGACGATGTACGGACTGACCGAGGCGTTCCCCATCGCCTACAAGGCGGTTTCGGACGACGGCGTGCCGGGTACGTCAGGACAAGTCAACCCGGCCTTCGAGGTGCGCATCGTCGACGGGGACGGGCGTCCCGTGGCCGCTGGTGTGACAGGTGAGATCGCGTGCCGGCCGCGGACTGCGCATGTTATGAGCGAGGGGTATGTGTCGTCCGCGCCCGGGCACCGCGGGCTGCCGATCGACCCCCACCCCGAGTGGTTCCGGACCGGAGACCTGGGTTTCCTCGACGGCGACCAGAACCTGACCTTCGTCGACCGCGCCAAGGACTCGCTGCGCAGGCGCGGAGAGAACGTGTCCTCGGTGGAGGTCGAGCAGACCGTCGCGCAACACCCGGCGGTCGCCGAGGCCGCCGCGGTCGCGATGCCCAGCGAGTTGGGTGAGGACGACATCCTCGTCGTGGTGACGCTGCGGCCCGGTGCGACGATCGACTTCTGCGAGCTGCTCGACTTCTGCGCCGCACGCATGCCGTACTTCTGTGTGCCGCGCTATCTCGAGGTGCTCGACGAGATCCCGAAGACCGTCATCGGGCGGATTCGCAAAGACCTCCTGCGCACGCGGGGCCTGAGCCCTGCGGCGTGGGATCGAGAAGCCAACGGCTACCTGCTGAGTCGGTGAAGGAGTCACGATGCCTTTGAGCTACCAAGAGCAGTACGTGCTCGACGGGCTGGCCGGGCGGGCAGCGATCCTCAACCTCGACGCCAGGCACAACCGGCTGTTCACGAGTGGTGACCTGGCCGGTTGGCTGGCCACGTTCCGGCATTCCGGAGCGACGTACACCGAGGGCGAGACCTCGTTCAGCAATCTCGCCGACGCTTTTCACGGCGGCGACGGGCGCCGATTGGTCACCGTCGATCACGACATCGCCGTCGACGGCGTCGAAGCGACGCAGCACTGCGTCGCTCTCCTGTTGCGCGACAATCAACTCGAGGCCACGGGCAACTACACGGACCGTCTCGTCTACGAGCGCGGGGGTTGGTACTTCGCATCCCGCCGGCTGGCCTGGGATGCGGTTCCTCGTGAGAACGCGTTACCGGGGTGACCGTACCCATCCGCTTCG
Source organism: Mycobacterium sp. 852002-51961_SCH5331710 (assembly GCF_001665535.1). Classification (GTDB taxonomy): domain Bacteria; phylum Actinomycetota; class Actinomycetes; order Mycobacteriales; family Mycobacteriaceae; genus Mycobacterium. The sequence goes on along the minus strand of NZ_LZSQ01000054.1, from coordinate 15,168 downwards.
AGCTCGCGTACGGCACATACGACGACGCGCTGCAGATGGTGGGCATGCGCACGGAGCCGAGATACGCCGGCACCGCGGTGAGCGCTTCCCGCATCCGGCACTTCGCCGCCATGGTCCGCGACGCGAACCCGTCCTACTGGGACGAGGACTTCGCCCGACGCCAGTGGGGCGGACTGCTAGCGCCTCCGGGACTGCTGATGGGTTGGCTGATCCCGCCGCCGTGGCAGCCGAACGGTCAACCGCCCGTCGCAGCGATCGCGTTGCGCGTGCCGCTGCCCGGAACCACGTTCGTCAACGCCGCCAATGAGGCCGAATTCCCCTGCGCCATCGTCGAAGGTGACCGATTGAACGCCGTCGAGGAGGTCGTGTCGGTCTCCCCGCAGAAACGCACCCGCCTCGGGGTCGGACACTTCGTCGAGACGTGCGACGAGTTCCGCCGCGACGACGGAACCCTGGTCGCGGTCAACCGCAACACCCTGTTCCGGTTCACTCCCGGGGAGCAAGGGTGAGGGCGGGCCCGCGCCTGCATTGGGAGCAGATCGCGGTGCTGACGGACCTGCCCGAGGTGGTGGACGACATCGACTACGAGCGCGTCGTGATGAACGCCGGCGCCACATGGGATTACTTTCCGGCACACTACGATCCGCGCTACGCCCGCGACCACGGGCATCCGACGATCTTCGTCAACACCATGCACGTGGCCGGATTCGTCGACCGCGTCGCCACGGACTGGGCCGGCCCGTGCGCACGCGTGGTGCGACGCAAGATCACCCTGCTCGGATCGATCTACGCCGGCGATTCGATGGTGGGCCGCGGCCGTGTCGTGGCCAAGCGCGACGGCCGCCTGGTGGATCTGACGGTCACGGTGTCGAATCAGCGCGGCGAGCTGTGCTGCCCCGCCGAGGTCACGCTCGACCTGTCAGGTTAGGTCCGGCAGCTTGTCCGCGCTGACGGTGGTCTGCAACTCGACGTACTCGGAGAGTCCCTCGGCACCGAACTCGCGACCGATTCCGGACTGCTTGAACCCGCCGAACGGCATCGTCGTGTCGAGGGTGTACATGTTGATTCCGTAGGTGCCGGTGCGGATCTCGGCGGCCACCTCCAGACCGTGCGCCACGTCGGCCGTCCAGACCGAGCCCGCCAATCCGTACTCGCTGTCGTTGGCGATGCGGATCGCGTCGCGTTCGTCGGAGTATTTGAGCACGGTCAACACCGGCCCGAAGATCTCCTCGCGGGCGATGCGCATCTCGTTGGTCGCGTCGGTGAACAGCGTCGGCTGGACATACCATCCTCGGTCGAACGGTTTGTCCGTGCCGCCCAGCACCTTTCGCGCCCCGTCGGCCAGTCCGGCCTCGATGTAGCCCTGCACCCGCTGTTGCTGGCGCTGCGCCACCAGCGGGCCGATGTCGGTGGCGTCGTCGGCCGGATCGCCGACCTGAAGGCCCGACATCATCGCGGCCAGAGCGTCCACCACCTCGTCGTGGCGGCGGTCGCTCACCAGGATCCGCGTCTGCGCGACGCACGCCTGTCCGTTGTTCATCAGGCTGGCGGTCTTCAAATGCCCGACGGTGCGCTCGATGTCGGCGTCGTCGAGGATGATCGCCGCCGACTTACCGCCCAACTCGAGGCTGACGCGTTTGAGCTGCTCCCCGCACACGGCGGCGATGTGCCGTCCGGTGGCCGACGAGCCGGTGAAGGAGATCTTGTCCACACCCGGGTGGCGTACCAGTCGCTCACCGGTGTCGCGGCCGCCGGGCAGGACGGAAACGACGCCGTCGGGCAGATCGACCTCTTCGATCATCTCCGCCAGCCACATCGCGTCGATGGGTGTCTCGGGCGCCGGCTTGACCACGACGGTGCAGCCCGCGATGAGCGCGGGAATCATCTTCGGCATGATCAGGAACTGGGGGACGTTCCACGGCACGATCGCGCCGACGACACCGACCGGGGCACGCCGGATCTGGACGTCACCGAACAGGCCGGGCCGCCGCTCGATCCAAGGGAAGTCGCGCGCGGTGGCCGAGATCAGATGCATCTGGGCGAGCGCACCGGTCGCCTGCCCCAACCTGCTGAAGCTGCGCGGCGAGCCCATTTCGGCGGTGATGAGATCGGCCATCTCGTCGGTCTCGGCGGCGTAGACCGCCGCGAGCTTGTCGACCTTGTCCATGCGCTCTTCGACGCTCATCCGCGGCCAAGGGCCCTCGTCGAATGCCTTTCGCGCGGCGGCAACGGCGCGGTCGACGTCCTCGGGTGCGGCCCCGGGGGTTTCGCCGATCTGCTCTTCGGTATGCGGCGAGATGACCGCGATACGTTCTTCGGTGGCCGGCGACTCCCAGTGGCCACCGATGAAAAGCCGTTCGTACGTCAGCGATCTCATGACGGCGCCTCCTCGTCGACGAACGGCATCGGCCCGCGAGCCACGTCATGGCGACACCGCGTGCCCGCTAAGGTCGCTATTAGTGCAAACATAACAAAGAAGACATCGGAAATGGGCGCGTGATCGAACGCCCGCAGCCTCGACACGGCCCGCAGAACCGCCGCCCGTTGACCTCCGCTGGGTTCATTGTTGCGAAAACCGCTGGTGAGCCGGTTTCGGGGCGTATCGTCCGGTCAGGGACGAGGGAGGTCGCCGATGTCGCGTGTCAAGTGGCCGTCGTTGCGACGGGTGATCCGATGGAGCGCCGCCACCGCGGCCGCCGCGCTGCTACCCGCGCTGGTCGCCGGAGGTCCAAGCCCTGTCGCACAAGCCTTTTCGAGCCCCAACCTGCCTATCGAACAACTGGAGGTGCCGTCGGCGGCGATGAACCGCACCGTGCGCGTCGAATTCCTCTCCGCCGGTACCGATTCACCCGCGCTCTATCTGCTCGACAGCATGGAGGCCGGCGACGACCACAACGGGTGGGACATCAACACCCAGGCCTTCGACTGGTACAACGGCTCGGGCATCTCCGTGGTGATGCCCGTCGGCGGTAAGTCGAGCTTCTACTCCGACTGGTATGCACCGGCGGTCGGCAACGGTGGGACCTACACCTACAAGTGGGAGACCTTCCTGAGCCAGGAGCTGCCCGCGTGGCTGGCCGCCAACAAGGGGGTACGGCCGACGCGAAACGCGGTGGTGGGCTTCTCGATGGGCGGGTCGGCGGCGCTGATACTGGCTGCCTATCACCCGCAGCTGTTCAGCTACGCCGGATCGTTGTCGGGCTTTTTGAACCTGTCGGCACCGAACGGACCGGGCCAGGTCAGGGTGGCCCAGATGTGGAACGGCGGCTTCGACCCCACCGCGATGTGGGGACCGACCGGCGATCCTGCGTGGGCCCGCAACGACCCCACCGTGCAGGCGGGCCGGCTCGCCGCCAACGGCACCCGCGTCTGGATCTACTGCGGCAACGGCACACTCACCGACCCCGCGCTCGCCAGCCCCGACGCACCCATCGCCGGGCTGGGCTTCCTCGAGGGTTTCGCGATCGACTCCAACCGGGCCTTCGTCGACGCCTACATCGCCGCCGGCGGAAACAACGGTGTCTTCAACTTCCCCGAAGGCATCCACAGCTGGGGTTACGCGGGCCAGCAGCTACTACAGATGAAACCCGATGTCCAGCGCGTTCTGGAGGCCCAGCCTGCCAACGAACGATGAAGCGGTGCAGCGTGATCGGCGCACCTGGCTGATGTCCTCCACGCACCGGACCCTGCACGAGGACATATCCGCACCGGCCGCCGACGTCCGCGCCTTCTACGTCGACTTCGACAACCTCTCCGCGCTACACCCGCTCGTCGTGTCGGTGCGGTCAACAGGGCGCGCGCCGAACAGGCATGGCTATCAACAGGATTACCGGATCGTCGACCGAATCCGGATGGGGCCGTTCACGATGCGCACGGCGTACCGGGCGCGGTTGAGCGTTCCCGCTGCCGGTGACGTGACGGCGGAGGCGCGACAATTCCCCGGCGTGCGCCTGCACACGAGAGTCGAGTTCGTTCCGATCGACACGGGCACTCGAGTGACCGAACACATCACGATCGACGCCCCTCGCCCGTTGGCGGCGTTCACCGTCCGCGAGGCGACGAGCGCGCATCGCGAGATGCTCGCGGGCATCCGGCGCCGGTTCGAGAGCTAACCCTCGTCGGACGCAGGGGAGTCCGGAGCCGGATCCGTGTGGTTGGCGTCGAGCACGCTGACCGCGATGCCGTACGGCAGGAACCGCACCTTGCGGGACGGGTCGGTGTTGTTCTTGTTCGCGCGCAGCGCGTCCAGTTCGGTCGGATAGACCTGCTCGATGTGGGCACCGCCGTCGGCGTCCACCGTGTAGATCGCCCACACCCCGTCACCGGTCTCGCCCGTGGTCTCCGGTTCGCGCCGCGGCCGCGACGAGCGGGTGAACTCGTCGACCAGGTTGGCCCACCCGGCGCGTTCACCCGAGGTGCTGAAGAACCTGCCGAGGCCGTCGAGCGCTTCGCGCAACCCCTCACCGGCCTCGCGCACGACGCGATCGAATTCCTCCGGGTCGAACCCGAACGGGCCGTTGCTGCTCATGGTGTTCCTCCTCGGCGCCCGGCGAACCTCTGCGGGGCGGTAAATCCCAGTGTGCCCGCCGGCGGGGAAGTAGTCGACTGAAGCGATCGCGAGGTGGTAGGCAACCTGTATGGCCATTCCACCGGCGGACGCGTTGGCCGCGGTCGAGCGGTCCCCGGCCGCCGTCGCGGTCCACGACCGCGACGCCTGGGCGGGCGCCTTCACCTTCGACGGCGTCGTCGAAGACCCGGTCGGTTCGCAACCGCACCGCGGCACCACCGCGCTCGCGCGCTTCTACGACACGTTCGTCGGCCCGCGCGACATCGCGTTCCACCGTGACATCGACATCGTCGTGGGCGCCACCGTGATCCGTGACCTGGAGCTCGAAGTGCAGATGGCGGCGGGGCTGACCCTGCGGATCCCGACCTATCTGCGCTACCACCTCGAGGAGGATGCGGGAGAGTTGAAAATCGCTGAGCTGTCGGCTTATTGGGAGCTTCCGACGATGGTCGGGCAGTTTCTCAAGGGTGGAGTCCGCGCGGTGCCCGCCGGGCTCCAACTGTCTCGGGGGCTGCTGATGAACCAGGGGGTGGTCGGTGCGCTCGGCTTCCTCGGCGGCTTCCGCGGGGTCGGCCCGGCCGGCAAGCGACGCTTCGACGAGTTCCTCGCCGCCGCCCACACCGGTGACGAGGTCGGGGTGCGCCGCTGGTTGAGTGGCGGCACGCGGATCACCGCAGGTGACCATGCCCCAATGGCCAGCACCGAACTGCTGTCCCGGCTGACCGGCGCCCGTTCGCGCAAACTGATCGCCGCCGGCCACAGCCTGGTCTGCGGCGTCGAAGCCGCAGGCGCGCGCGATGTGCTCATCGCCGATGTGGCGGCGAAGCCGTTCGCGATCAGGCGAATCCGCTACTACGCCGCGGCCCGGGGCTGAACCACCGAAACGTTTCGCCCCGACGAGCCGGGGCAACCCGGCAACTATGCGACACACTGATTCACGCGAGATCGCAATCGTGGGTGTGGTGGTGGCCGCGGTCCTGGCGTCCTGCCTGATCCTGCCCACCATGGGCCACCTCGCGACACTCGACGGGACATGGACGGCCGCGGCGATCCTGGGGATACCGACCGTCGCGGTGCTGGTCGTCACCGGCTACCGGCACTACGGGCTGGCCCGCAGCGTGGCCGTCGCGGTCGTGGTCATGGGCATCGCCATGATCGTCAGCTGGGCCTTCTCGGTCTTCGTGGTGGCCGCCGCGATGAGCGGCTCGGCGTCGACGCTGGCCATGGGGGTGTTGCTGTACGGGGTGCCCGCCCTGGTCGTCGCGCTGCTCGGGCTGCTGGCGCTCAAGCTGGTCCCGGGCCGTCGACCGTCGAGCACCCGTTTGACCACACCCGCCGCGGGTAACCCGGCCGCATGACTCCGCGTGAAGACGACGACAGCGAAGAGGGCGTCACCGACGACGACCACGTCGCGGCCTCCCGGGCCGGCAAGGACGGCGGCGACGACGACGGCAGCTACGTGGGCCAGACGTTCTCCGACGACGCGATCGACGCGGAGGAGAGCGGGGCCGAGGCGCGCAGCAACGACGGTCGCTGATCGGCCGGCACACGGGATCGCGGAACGGTCGCGGAAACATCGCGAGAGGCTTGCACGGGGTGTCTCGATTCGGTCGCGGCAGTCGCGTCGCGTGCGGCGCGCAGTGGGCACGTGAGACGGTATGAGCACCATGCCTGCCGACGACGAGATCACCGAGATCACCTACGAGGAATTCGGTCGCAGATTCTTCGAGGTCGCCGTGACCGAGGACCGCGTCGGTGATGCCATCGCCGACATCGCGGGTGACGAGTTCGAGATGGGGCCCATCGCTCAGGGCCCGGGCAAGATCGCGAAGGTCACCGCCAGGGTCCGGATCCAGAAGCCGCGCCTGACCCGCCACGTCGGGCCGATGATCACCTTTGCCATCCGCATCCCGCTGGAGATCGACATGATGGTCGATCTGCGCATCGACAAGCCGAAGTTCATGGTGTTCGGCGAGATCGCCCTGCGCGCCACCGCGCGGGCCGCCGAACCGCTGCTGCTGATTCTCGACGTCGAGAAGCCGCGGGCCTCCGACATCTCCATCCATGTGACGTCGAAATCGCTGCGCGGCGAGTTGGTCCGCATCCTCGGCGGCATCGACGCCGAGATCCGGCGCTTCATCGCCGCGCACGTCGCTGGGGAGATCGACAGCCCGGCCTCTCAGAAGGCCAAGGTGATCGACGTCGGGTCCACCATCGACACCGCCTGGACGGGCGTCTGAGGGACCCGCAGCGTAGGATTCCCGGGTGCTTAGCAAACCCGTGTCGGCGCTCGCGCTGACCACCGGACTCCTCGCCGCGGCGGCCGTCGTCGCCGCACCCGCTCAGGCAGACCCCGTCGACGACGCGTTCCTCAACGCGGTGACCGAAGCGGGCGTCGTCATGAGCGATCCGAGCAGCGCGGCCGCCGTCGGTCAGCAGGTGTGCCCGATGTTGGCCGACCCGGGCCAGAACGCCGCCGACGTCGCTGCCAAGGTCGCCGACATGGGCGGTATGTCGCTGGGACCGGCGACCATGTTCACCGGCATCGCGATCTCGATGTTCTGCCCCTCGATGGTGTCCTCGATCGCCGACGGACGGTCACCGATCCCGCTGCCGTTCCTCGGTATCTAGGCCGCCACACTCTGCAACCGCGGGCGTTTCGGTCCGAGGCCGTCTCCGGTCGAGCGGCCCCGTAGATGCCGCCAGAACCACGGCAGCAGCATGTTCTGCGTCCACAACAACTGGGCGTAGGCCTGCGACCGCAGCGGCGGGCGGCGCGCAGAATCCGACGGCAGCGTCCAGTCGCGGTTGCTGCCGGGCAATCCCAGCGCCTCGGCCGCGGCCGCCGCGAACAGAGCATGACCCTTGGGCGAACCGTGCACGCGGTCGTCGCTCCAGGTGTCCACGTCGGTCATCGACGGCGCCGCGAATAGGTCGACCAACCGGAATCCGTGCCGGTCGGTGGCCGCCCGGATCGCGGCGTTGATCCGCTCGACCCGCCCGGCGATCACCCGCCCGATCGGCAGGATCCGGGCCAGGTCCGGAAAGGTGGTCGTCACGACGGTGGCGCCCGAGTCGGCGAGCCTGTCGTACAGCACCTCCAACTCCGCGAGCGCCTGCGGAAAGTGCCGCCCGGGGCGGGTGACGTCGTTCATCCCGATGCACACGGTGACGAGGTCCGGCTGCATGTCCAACGCCTGCGGCAACTGCTCGTCGAGCACGTCGCGGATCCGCCGTCCCCGCACCGCGAGGTTCGCGTACGCCAGGCCAGGGTGGTGGGTGTCGAGCATCGCGGCCAGGCGGTCGGCGAATCCGACGAGTTCACCGGAATCGTCGACGTCCCAGAGCCCCTCGGTCTGGCTGTCGCCGATCGCGACGTAGCGGGTGTAGCGAACCACGCTTGTGAACTCTAATGACGCAGGGCCGCGATCACCTGTTCGGCGCGGGCGCTCGCCGCGAGTTCGCGGTGTCGTTCGGTCACCCGTGCGCCCCCGGCGCACAACACCTCGGCGACCTCGGCGACGACTCCGGCCCGGTATGCGTCGAACCTCGCCGCCGTGGCCCACCACGCCAGCAGGGTGTCCAGGCCGCGCGCGGGGTCGGCGCCGAGCTCGACGAGCGCCGCGACGGTGCGTGGCAGCAAGAGGCGCGCGGCCCGGTCGACGGGTTGGGAGCCGTCGGGCATCGCGGCGTCGACCGCCGCGCCGGCTCGCGCGAGAGCGCGCACGATCTCCGGGTTGACGTTGTCGCCGTCGCCACCGACGACGTGCATCGGTGTCGCCCCGTCGGAGTCGGTCAGCGTCGGAGGGGCACCGTTGACCAGCGCGTGGTTCAGCGCCACGGTGCGGCCCTCCCGCACGATCTCGTGCAGGATCGTGGTGTAGCGCTCGCCGCGCGCCGACAGGTCGATACGGCGTCCCGCGTCGGCGCCCGCGTCGATCAGCGCCACCGCGATACCCGACCCCGGCGAGCGCACCGCGTACCACAGCGGGGACGCGCCGCACGCGTCCACCGGATCGGGGTCCGCGCCCATCGCGAGTAGTTCGATCACCGCCGAGTCGCCGCGCTGGGCCCGGCGGAACAGGTCCAGGACGTCCGGGCGCAACGCCTCGGTCCATGCGGGTGGTTCGACGCCCAGTGCGGCCAGCACCTGCAGTGCGCCGTCGCGCCGCGCACCGAGGTCGTACCAGGGCCACGGCCCTTCGCCGCGGGCGACGAAGTCCGCGACCCGCATGCGCGATTCGGTGACGTTCGACCGTCCGCCGTCGTGGTGGTCGGTAGAGAACACCAGATCGGCGCCCTCCGACGAGATGACGACGCACGTGGGCCCGTCCTGATACCGGGCGAGTTCGGCCACAGCGAGGATTGTGCCCATACGCGAAGAGGGGCACCCGGTGCGGGTGCCCCTCTCGCGCCTGTCCCAGGACCGGCTACTTCACGTCCACGTACACCGTGCGTTCCTCATAGGTGGTGTAGTTGTGGCTGCTGCCGATCACCGGCGAGCCCGCGTCGATCTTGGTGTGGCTGGGGCCCTTGCGGACCGCGACCACCTGGGCCTCGCTGAGCGGGGCGGTGCCGACCTGGGTGACGATGACGGTGTAACCCTCGGACCTCAGTTGGTTGATGGTGTCCTGCGCGTTCGACGGTCCCGTCGGTGCGGCGGCAACCGGTGCGGCCAGCCCGATCAACGCGGCGGCCAATCCGCCTGCGACGGCGGCGATAGGTGTCCTTCTCATATTCTGTGCCTCTTTCTGCTGTCTTCGAGCCGGTTGATGCGGTTCCCGGCAGACCATTTCGGCTTCGGTCGCATTCGCGTCGGCTCATACGGCGCAACGATTGTCCGGACGCTTAAATTCCCTGGCAGGAAATTACGCTTGTTTGGCAGATTTTAAGCGGCACAACGATGTTCGCTCGCAGCGGAACGTCAGAGCAAGCGGCCCAACCGATTCAATTGCAGCGGGCGGCCCACGGCGCTCAACTGGCCGAGGATGTCCTCGAGCCGTGTGAGGGGAAGGTCCATTCGCCACTCCGCAACCGACGCCGACAGCCTGACGACCCCTGGCGCGAAACTGATTTCGGTGAGTCGCACGCCGTGCGGTAGTTCGGGCAGGCGGACCGGATAGGCGGGGGTGCGGGCCGGCAGCGGACAGCGCGTGCGACCGAAGGTGAGGCAGCGCGGCTTGAGCCAGAGCGTCGACCCGTCCAGTCGGGCGTCGACCTCGACGTGGCCGGCACCGGGACGGCGCGCCAGCCTCAGGCGCGCGACACCGTCGGCGCCGACCGCGCCCGAGAGTCTGGGCGCCGCCCAGCGGAACACGTCGTCGAGCACCGGCGCCGGCACCTCGAGCGTCAGCCCGACCGGCGCGGCGACCAATACCGGCGGAACGGTGGGCCGGATGTGGACGTTGTGCAGCACCGCGGTCGCGTGGTCGAACCGTGCTCCGTTCCACCGGATGTCGCGGGCCGCCAGCCGCACGTCGTTGAGTTGGCCGACCGACAAGCCCCGGACGTCGAGGCGTGAGTCGAACTCGGTGACCGTCAACCGCAGGTCGCCCTCGTCCAGCTTGACGTTGAGCCGCCTGCCGACCACGAGGCGGCGGACCGTCATGAACAGCGTGCGGTATGCCGCGGCCGCCCCGGTGCTGACCGGCGTCACCGCCGCCGACGACCACAACGCCGTCAGCATGTCGATGGGCCGGAAGGGATCGAATCGGCGCAGGGGATCCGGGCGCGACATGCCTCCAGCATTCCCGTCTGGGCCGGTTCCGTACAGTCGGGCCCATGACCTCCGTGGTAATCGTCGGCAGCGGCTTCACCGGATTCGAATGCGCGCGCACACTGGCCCGAAAGTTCCGCAGAAAAGGCTCCGACGTTGAGATCTCGATCATCTCGCCCGTCGATTACATGCTCTACACCCCGCTGCTGCCGGACGTCGCGGGCGGTCTGGTCGATGCCCGATTCGTCGCGATTCCGCTGGCCAACGCGCTGCGCGGGGTGCAGGCGATCCGCGGCCGCGTCGACGAGGTCGACTTCGCGCAGCGCACCGTCACCTACACCGACCCCGAGGAACGCTCTCGGGCGCTGCCGTGGGACCGGCTGGTGCTGACGCCCGGCTCGGTCACCCGGTTGTTCGATGTGCCCGGCCTCGCCGAGCACGCCCGCGGCCTCAAGTCGACGGCCGAGGCGTTGTACCTGCGCGACCACCTGCTCGAGCAGCTCGAGCTGGCCGACGTCGACGACGATCCCGGCCGGCGCCAGGCGCGGCGCACGATCGTGGTGGTCGGCGCGTCCTACTCGGGCACCGAGCTGGCGGTGCAGCTGCGGGCGTTGGCCGATTCGGCGGCCAAGCAGATGGGCTTCGACCCGCGCGAGGTGAAATTTCTACTGCTCGACCTCGCCGAGCAGGTGATGCCGGAGGTCGGGGAGAAGCTGGGTGCCGCCGCCCAGCGTGTGCTCAAGTCCCGCGGCATCGACGTGCGGCTCGGGGTCACGCTCAAGGAGGTACACCCCGAACACGTTGTGCTCAGCGATGATTCACTGGTCCGAACCCACACCGTGGCGTGGGTGGCCGGGGTGACGGGTGCGCCGCTGATCGAGAAGTTGGGGCTGCCGACCGAGCGGGGCCGGCTGAAGGTGAACACCGAGCTCGAGGTCCCGGGTCAGCCCGGCGTGTTCGCCGCGGGCGACGCCGCCGCGGTGCCCGACGTCACCCAGCCTGGCAAGATCACCCCGCCGACCGCACAGCACGCCACCCGGCAGGGAAAGGTGTTGGCGCGCAACGTCGCGGCGAGCCTCGGCATCGGCAAGGCGAAGCGGTACAAGCACCGCAACATGGGGTTGGTGGTCGATCTCGGCCCGCGCAACGCCGTGGCGAACCCCCTCAACATCCAGCTGTCGGGCTTCCCCGCCAAGGTCGTGACCCGCGCCTACCACGTGTACGCGATCCCGCGCTTCGTCAACCGCTGGGCGGTGGCCCTGGCGTACCTGACCGACCTGGCCTTCGACCGGTCGGTGGTCTCCTTCGGCCTGTCGTCACAGGAGGACGCCCAGTTCTCGGCGAGCGAAGGCATCCCGATGCCGAAACCGGACTGATTCAAACCCGGTGATCCGGGGAACTGTAGCGAAATGGCTACGTATCGCGTGTTGAATCCGAAGGGCGAGGTCGTCGACTCCAAGGACATCGAGAGCGCCGACGACGCCCACGCCTGGTTCGTCGACCAGAAAGCCGAGCCCGAGCTCGGGTGGCGCATGGAGGTCAAGAACGACGACGGGGACTGGGACTTCTTCGACAGCAGCGAGGGTGACCGCAAGTACTGACGTTTTCTCGTTCCGCGGGCGACCGCCCGCGGATGGAGAGGATGGGGGAGTGCCGAAGCTCAGCGCGGGGCTGTTGCTCTACCGGGTGACCGGTGGGGTGGTCGAGGTTCTCATCGGCCACCCCGGCGGGCCGTTCTGGGCGCACAAGGACGAGGGGGCGTGGTCGATCCCCAAGGGCGAGTACGACGAGGGCGATGACCCGTGGACCGTCGCGTGCCGCGAATTCGAAGAGGAGCTTGGCAAGGCGCCGCCGAGCGGTCCTCGCATCGAGTTCGCGCCCGTCAAGCAGCCCAGCGGCAAGGTCATCACCGCGTTCGCGGTGCGCGGCGACCTCGACCTCGACGGCACGTTCTCCAACACGTTCACCCTGGAGTGGCCGAAGGGTTCCGGCACGATCAAGGAGTTTCCCGAAATCGACCGGGTCGGTTGGTTTTCCGCGGCACAGGCTCGGTCCAAGCTGTTGAAGGGTCAGCGGATCCTGGTGGACCGTCTGATGGAGGTAATCGCAGACGACGAACTGGCCGAGTCTCGATCGCATTGATCGTCAGCGCGCGGCCGTGGATCCGCCAACCCACCCGCGTGCGCAGATATTCGTCGTCGTAGCGCAGGTGCCATACGAGATCCGAGGCCTGACCGTCGCTGATCGTCCAGTGATGGGCGATGCAGGTGATCCGGCCGAGCGCATAGTCACGTTCGTCGGCGGCGGCGTAGACCTCGCCGACGATCGCGTGTTCGGTCCTGGTCACGGCGGCCAGCGAAGCCATCGCCGCACGGACACCCTCGCGCCCGTGATGGCTGCGCACGGGCTCCAGCGATCGTGGAGGCTCCGGTAGCCGCAGTTCGGCGTTTTCGGTGAACAGCTCGGCGACGTCGTCGAACCGACGGTCGTCGACCGCGGAGGCGTAGACGTGCACGAGGTCGGCCAACGCCAGCCGGTCGGCGGTGCTCAGCATCACGACGCCAGCCCCAGCCGCTGCGCGCATGCCGACAGCGCGTCGCGGGCCTCATCGAGATCGGCCGTCGGGGGCATGGCCAGGATCAGCCGGTCGGCGCCGAGCGCCTCGAGCTTGGCCGCCCGGTCGCCGTCGATCTTGGTGACGAGATGTCCGAGCGAGAGTTCCAGCGCGTCGGGATCGCGCCCACACCGCTCGGCCTCCTCGCGCATCACGGCGACCAGTTCGGCCAGTTGGGCCCCGCCGACGCCGAGGGGCTGGAAGCCGTCGCCGAGCCTGCCCGCCCGCCTTGCCGCCGCCCGGCTGTGTCCACCGATGTGAATAGGTATGTGCGCCAGGGGTTTCGGATAACACATCGCATTGTCGAAGTCGAAGAACTCGCCGTGGAAGTCGGCCCCGTCGGGACGGTGCTGCCAGAGCAGCCGCAGGACGGCCAGCTGCTCATCGACGCGCCTGCCGCGGCTGCCGAAGTCCGCACCGCACGCCTCGACTTCCTCTTTGAGCCAACCCGCACCCACGCAGAGCCGCAGCCGTCCGCCCGAGAGCGCGTCGACCGTCGCCACCCGCTTGGCCAGCACGACGGGGTGGTGGTTGGGCAGCACGAGCACGCCGGTGGCGAGCCCGAGCCGCCGGGTCTGCCCGGCCAGGAAGGCGAGAAGGTCGAGTGGATCGGGTACGGCGCAGTCGGCGGGCAGTTCGACGCGGCCCGAGGCGTCGTACGGATAGACGCTGGTGTATCGCGTCATCAGCACGGTGTGCTCGACCACCACCAGCGACTCGAAGCCGCACGCCTCCAGGTGCTGCGCGAACGCGGCCATGAAGGCCGGGTCTGCGGTGACGCCGGCTGCCACGGGCGCGACAACGGCGAATCTCATGGCAGCGGGGGCAGGCCGTTGCTTTCCCGGATGTCCCTGCGACATTCGCGGCGGGTCTGCCCGGTCTGCTCCATGCACACCCGAACGGGTGACTCCTCGGCCACCGGCAGCGGTGGGTCGGTCGCCTCGGTGGTGACGGTCGGACTCGGGACGTCGCCTTCGGTCAGCGACCAGATCGTCGCGCCGGTGCTCTGCAGCGTCGAGCAGTAGGCGGTCGAGCCGTCAGCGGTCTGGGCGGTGGCGCCCTCGGGGGAGCAGTCGGCCCCGATCACCGCGGCGGAGTCGGCGGCCTGGGTCGACGACGTGGTGGTGTCGTCGTCCTCGGTGGTGGTGGTCGTGGTCGGAGTGTCGGTCGCGGTGGCGATGGCCGCCGATCCGGGACGGCGACTCTCTCAGGTGGATGTGCTTGACGTTGGTGAGCATGCCCGTCTGGATGAGTGGGGTAATCGGGCGGTGCTGACCCAGCCGGAGATGGCGCCGTCGGTTCCGGTGTTGTTGGCCGCGCAGGTCGCTCGCGCCCCGGAGGCGGTGGCGGTGACTTCGGGTGCTCAGTCGCTGACCTATCGCGAACTCGATGAGGCCGCCAACCGGTTGGCGCACGCGTTGGCCGGGCGGGGTGCAGGCCCAGGGCAGTGCGTGGCGCTGTTGTTGGAGCGTTCGGCGCAGGCGATCGTGGCGATGGTGGCGGTTTTGAAGACCGGGGCGGCGTATCTGGCGATCGATCCGGCGGTGCCGGGAGCGCGGATTGAGTTCATGGTGGGTGATGCCGCGCCGGTCGCCGCGGTCACCAGCGCGGATTTGGTGGCCCGGTTCGACGGGTTGGACCTGGCGGTGATCGATGTCGATGATCTCGAGGTCGGCGCGCGGTCTGCCACCGCGCTGCCCGCCCCGGCGCCCGACGATATCGCTTATCTCATCTACACCTCGGGCACCACCGGAGCCCCGAAGGGTGTGGCCGTCACGCACCGCAATCTGGCGCACTTGGCGCAGTCGTCGTCTGAGCACTTGCCGGCCGAGCAGGTGTGGACGCAATGCCATTCGTATGCCTTCGATTTCTCGGTGTGGGAGATCTGGGCCGCGCTGCTGGGTGGGGCGCGGTTGGTGGTGGTGCCCGAGTCGGTGACCACCTCGCCCGAGGATTTCCACGCCCTGCTGGTGCGCGAGCGGGTCAGCGTGTTGACCCAGACCCCCTCGGCGGTGGCGGCGTTGTCTCCGCAGGGGCTCGAGTCGGTGGCGTTGCTGCTCGGCGGTGAGGCCTGCCCCGGCGATGTGGTGGATCGGTGGGCTCCGGGCCGGGTGGTGATCAACGCCTACGGCCCCACTGAGATCACGGTGTATGCGTCGATGAGCGCGCCGCTGACACCGGGATCAGGGCCGGCGCCGATCGGTGCGCCGGTATCGACCGCGGCGCTGTTCGTGCTCGACGAGTGGTTGCGCCCGGTTCCGGCCGGGGTAA